>NZ_JABMJI010000023.1:0-1023 GCF_013376065.1 Mucilaginibacter sp. SG538B | reverse complement strand
CATCGACCAGCCATCGCTGATGATATGGTGCATTACATAGGTAAATAACCAGCGATCGTCAGCTAACTGGTATATTGCGACACGTAAAAGAGGGCCTTCTGCCAGATCAAATGCCAGCAGGAAACTTTCTTTTATGATGCTGTCTAACTCGATCAGACCTGTGCTTGGCCTTAGGTCCTGATAATCTATTTTAAAATTGAGGTCTGCCAGGGGGATGATATATTGCCTGATTTCGCCATCGGCATTCTCTCTGAAAACAGTCCTTAGGATCTCATGCCTTTGTAACAGCTGTTCGAAAGCAGCATTCAGGGCTGTATAGTCGAGTTGTCCCTCAAACAAATATGCGCCGGGCATATTGTATGCTATATTTCCTTCCTCAAATTGACTCAGGATCCACATCCTCCGCTGTGAGGACGACAATATATACGAGTCCGAAGGGGGTGCTACCGGAATAGCACTGAATGCAGAACGGCGGGCCTGGTCAATATATTTGGCCTGGTCTTCCAGCGAAGGTGCAGAAAACAGCTCCCGCAAAGGAACCATAACATCGAAGACGTGGTGTATCTGGCTGGCTAACCGGGTTATCTTTAAGCTTTGTCCGCCCAGTTCAAAGAAATTATCATGAACCCCCACGGTGTGTATATCCAATACTTTTTTCCAGATCCCGGCTAACTGCGCCTCTGTTGAATTACGCGGCGGGGTATGTTCCCTGGCCGCGCCGGTATCGGGCAGGGGCAGGGCTTTTTTATCGACCTTGCCATTGGCGGTCAAAGGGAAAGCGCCGAGCATGAGGTAAGCGTTTGGGACCATATAGCCGGGCAGGCGTGATAAGAGGAATGCGCGCAGGTTTGCCCTGTCGATGTCGTTCTGTTCGTGGGTGAGATAATAACAGCAGAGCTGCTTGTCCCCTGAGGCGTCTTCCCTTGCGATAACGAGGGCTTCGCGGATACCCTCAAATGCGAGTACAGCGGCTTCGATCTCGCCGAGCTCGATCCTGTAGCCCCTGATCTTAACCTGGTCGTC
>NZ_JABMJI010000022.1:0-1337 GCF_013376065.1 Mucilaginibacter sp. SG538B | reverse complement strand
CAGGATGAGCTATTAACCCGCTTCCAGGGAGCTGACGTTGACTACCCCCGCGGGGAAACCATCGTAACCCTGTTCGCCGAACAGGTCCGGCTCGCGCCCGAAAAAATCGCCGTCGTCTTCGGCGACCAGCAGATGACCTACCGCCAGCTCGATCAACTCTCCAGCCAGCTCGCGCATTTCCTCATCAAAGCCGGGGTGGGCCCCGACACCCTCGTTCCCATCTGCCTGGAACGCAGCATGTCCCTGCTGACCGGCCTGCTGGGAATACTAAAGGCGGGGGGCGCTTATGTCCCCGTCGATCCCGACTACCCGCAGGAAAGGATAAACTATATGATCCGGGATACCGCGGCTACCATCGTCCTGACCGATGAGCAGAGCAAGCACATCCTCCGGGAGTATAAAGGCACCCTCCTCAGTATCGATGGTGACTGGCAAACCGTCAGCAACGAAGCATCCTTCCCTCCTGACACAGCCGCCGGCCCGGCCAACCTCGCCTACGTCATATACACCTCCGGCTCTACAGGTAAACCCAAAGGCGTACTCGTCGAACATCGAAATGTCGTGAGGCTATTCATGTCTGACGCACCTTTATATTCATTTTCCTCATCAGATATATGGACTCTTTTTCATTCTTTTTGCTTTGACTTCTCGGTATGGGAGATTTTCGGGGCGCTATTTCACGGTGGGCGTTTGGTGATCGTCAGTAAAGAAATGACAAAGGATGTTATAGCATTCGCGAACCTAATATCAGCCGAAGGAGTAACCGTTCTCAATCAAACCCCGGGAGCATTCTATGTTCTACAGGAGGAGATCTTATCGAATTACAATACCTTAGCTCTCCGTTACGTGATTTTTGGCGGTGAGGCGTTATCTCCGTCTAAGCTATACTCCTGGAAAAAACAATATCCGGATTGTCTACTTATCAATATGTACGGCATCACAGAAACGACTGTTCATGTTACCTATAAAGAAATAGATAATGAAGCAATATCTAGAAAAATAAGCAATATCGGTAAACCAATACCGACATTATGTTGTTATATCTTAAACCGCTCCGGCCAACCGCAGCCCATAGGCGTACCGGGAGAACTTTTTATCGGGGGTGCAGGTGTCAGCCGGGGCTATTTGAACCGGGAAGAGCTGACCGCGGAGCGTTTTGTAAACAACCCGTTCGGTGAAGGCCGGCTTTACCGAACCGGCGACCTTGGCCGCTGGCTTGCCGACGGCAATATCGAATACCTCGGCAGGATGGACGACCAGGTTAAGATCAGGGGCTACAGGATCGAGCTCGGCGAGATCGAAGCCGCTGTACTCGCATTTGAGGGTATCCGCGAAGC
>NZ_JABMJI010000021.1:0-1410 GCF_013376065.1 Mucilaginibacter sp. SG538B | reverse complement strand
ATTTGTCTTGTCCTGAAATAGGTTTACACATCAGTAAACAAAAATGGAAAGATATTCAAAAGTGTATGGGAGTAAATGGCAGAGCCAGTACAGTGAGGAGTTTAAGCGAAAAATTTGCCAGGAATATTTAACGGGAGATGAAGGCCTGAGCTTTCTTGAGCGGAAATATAATTTAGGGAATAGCCGGATTTCAGCCTGGTTAAAATCGTTTGGCCTGGAGAAAAAAAGGCCGGTTTATGTATCTTCGTGTATCATGCCAGCAAAGAGAGATCCGGATATCCAGCCTGAAGATAGTGCATCAGTTAAGTTGCTGAAAAAGCAACTGGAAGATGCACTTCTGGAAAAGGAGCTTTATCGTAAAATGATAGAGGTTGCTGAAAGAGACCTGAAGATCAATATCCGAAAAAAGTCCGTTACCAAGTAATCCGTGAGACTAAAAACAGCTATCCCAGGGTAAGCCTTGGAAAGTGCTGTTGTTTACTTGGTATTACCCGACAAGCTTATTATCAACACTTTTGGCAGGCAGAAGCAATTAGTTTCGAACAGGAGATTATATTAAATGAGGTAAGGTATTTAAGGGCTATACATCCCGCTATGGGAGGCAGGAAGCTCTATGTCTTATTACAGGCGTTTTTGCTTGAGCATCAAATAAAGATGGGCAGGGATGCTCTTTTTGATCTTCTTGCTGCACATCAGTTATTGGTACGGAAGAAAAGGCGAAGGGTTTATACCACCCAATCTTTTCACTGGTTAAAAAAGTATCCCAACTGTATAAAAGAAATAATCCCTAATAAAGTAAATGAGATATGGGTATCAGATATAACCTATTACAGAACAACTCAGGGCTTTGTATATATAAGCTTTATCACAGATGCATATAGCAGGAAAATTGTTGGTTATCATGCTGCAGATACATTAGAAGGTGTTCATACATTAAGCGCTTTACAAATGGCCCTCAAAGAAAATAGGCAACCAATAACCGGCTTAATACATCATTCAGACAGAGGTGTTCAATATTGCAGTTATGATTATGTAAAGCTATTACAGGACAACAACATAATCATTAGCATGACCGAGAATGGTGATCCTTTAGAAAATGCTATTGCCGAAAGGATTAATGGAATTATGAAACAGGAATACCTGGAACATCAGAGCCCGAGTACCAAAGAAGAGGTAATGGAACTATTAACCAAGTCTGTAAAAAGCTATAATAACCAAAGGCCACACATGAGCTGTAATATGCTCACCCCTGAGTTTGTGCATCAAAATAACATAGAAGTGGAGCGAACATGGAAAAGTTATTATAAACCTCAAAATGTGATTTTGTAAACCTATTTTAGGATTAATTAATATTGTAAACGTATAACAGGATTTAGCAGTTAAACTGTAAACTTTTTTTAGGACGAGACA
>NZ_JABMJI010000020.1:0-1450 GCF_013376065.1 Mucilaginibacter sp. SG538B | reverse complement strand
AAGGAATGAGCGCCCGAGCGAAAGAGAAATCTTATGCGCCATATATCTCACAGCAAGGTGTATAAGATCGTATGCATGAAACAGTTAAAGAAGAGTTCTTGAAAAAAAGGTTGTAGATTAAAGTAAACAACTAAGAACAAACACTTTAAATCAAGAACTCATGCAACAAGTTACACAATTAGATTTTAGCGGGCAAAAGATTTTTGCGGGGATAGATGTCCATAAGAAATCCTGGAAGGTAAGCATCCGTAGTGAACAAATGGAACTCAGGACGTTTTCGCAGAACCCATCGGCGGGAGAATTAAGTACTTATCTTAAGCGTAATTACCCATCAGCGGACTACCACGTAGTTTATGAAGCCGGATTTTGCGGTTTCAGTCATCAGCGGGAATTTAGTAATGCAGGGATTAACTGCATCGTTGTAAACCCGGCCGATGTACCCACGACAGGTAAGGAAAAACAGCGTAAATCAGACACCGTTGATTGCCGGAAATTAAGTCAGTCACTAAGTAAAGGAGACCTTACCGGTATTTTTATTCCCTGTATTGAACAACAGGATGACCGGGATATTATTCGCACATACAATCAAACGGTAAAAGATCAGACGAGATATAAAAACAGGATCCAGGGTTGGCTTCACTTCCAGGGGATAACGTTCGGTGAATCAGAGGGCCGTTATTGGTCAAATAATTTTACCAACTGGCTTAAAAATCTGTCATTGAGTCCTTCGGCAAGGACAGCCCTTGACCTTAAACTTCAGGGTTACCTACAGGCCAGGAGCATGGTATTGGCCGCCACCAGGCAGGTGCGTATTTTGTCCAGGCAGGCGCGTTATAAGGAAAGAATAGCCCTGATCAGGACAATTCCCGGCGTGGGCGAGATTACCGCTTTGTTATTTGTAACAGAAGTGGGCGATGTGAACAGGTTTAAATCGTTCGATGCTTTATGCGATTACGTTGGCCTTGTGCCCAATACTCACAGCACTGGTGATAAAGAAAAAGTATCAGGTCTGACCAGGCGGGCCAATCATCAGCTCAGGGAAAAACTCATTGAAGCCAGTTGGACAGCCGTACGTACAGATCCCGCCTTGACGATGCCTTATAATAATTACTGTAAAAGGATGAAAAAGAACAATGCCATCATCAGGATAGCTAAAAAAATGCTTAACCGGATTCGGTATGTAATGAAAAACGAATGCCCGTATGTAATAGCGGTTGTGAAATAATAAACAACAAAAGTGCAGGATAAAACAATCTGTTTTGTTATCAGATGATAAACCGGAATGAGAAATCCGCAGCCCCTTTTGAGGTGTCTGCTTTGTATAAGACTACGGTTATCATTTTATCAAATAATTTAAACGCGATGCTGCGGCCCGTAATGGTGTCTGCTTATAGGAGATTGATTGGTATTTATCGGTGCATTAACGTAATTGAAAATCGGTGAAGGTTTT
>NZ_JABMJI010000019.1:0-1941 GCF_013376065.1 Mucilaginibacter sp. SG538B | reverse complement strand
AGCCGGACCTGTTCGGCGAACAGGGTTACGATGGTTTCCCCGCGGGGGTAGTCAACGTCAGCTCCCTGGAAGCGGGTTAATAGCTCATCCTGTTCTCTTTCATTCAATAAATTGATATCGCCGATATTCTGGGATGCATCCTTAGTAAGGGCTCCTAATATCGTCTCATAATGACCACATAAGGCTGCTATTTTTGCCGATGAAAACAAGTCTCTATTGAATTGAACATGCATTACTAACTCATTGCCATGTTCCGTTATAGAAATATCGAGATCGAACTGTGCGACTGTACTTAAATAATCTTCCGGATAAAGATCTAAATCTGGCAGGGTAAGTTCCGGCTGCTGAGAACTATTTTGCAGACCAAATATCGTCTGAATCAAAGGCGAACGACCTGCTCCCTGGCCGCTGTTCAAAGATGCGACTACCTTTTCGTAAGGCACATCTTGATGCTCATAACCTTCAAGGACAGTTTTCTTTACCTGCTGGAGAAAATCGGAGAATGTAACATCCGGTTTGAGAAAGCTTCTTAATACTATCATATTGACAAAGAAGCCTATAAGATGTTCCGTCTCCGGCTGGGTTCGGTTTGCTACCGGAGTACCGATACTTATGTCTTCCTGATTGTTGTACCTGAAAAGTAATACTTTAAATGCGGCAAGAAGAGTCATAAATAAGGTTGCCCCATGCTTTACCGAAAGTGAATGAAGTTCGTTCCTTAAAGCCTCCGGTAGTCTGTGACGGAAAGAAGTGCCTCTGATTTTGTAATTGTCAGTTCGGGGGAAATCAAAAGGTAAATTTAAAATTTCTACCTCCCGTAATTTCTCTTTCCAATAGGAAAGTTTCCGATCCAATACCTCTCCGGTGAAATAGTTACGCTGCCAGACTGCATAATCGGCATATTGAATTTCCGGTGGTTTGATGTTAGTCGGTTGACCAGTGATGAATGCTTCCCAGTACTTGCGGAATTCTTCAACAATCAGGGAGACCGACCATCCGTCCACCGCGATATGATGAAAAGTTATAATTAATATATGATTATCCGGGGCAATCGCGAGTAGTTCAGCCCGCATCATGTGATCGGCAGAGAGATCAAATGGGGAATTTATCCGGTCTTGTACATAGGAAGACAAATCTATATTTGGCTGCGCCTGCTCAAGTTTGGTATAAAGTAAGTTCCAATGCCCTTTTTCTAATATTTTTTGAAAACCTGTCCCATTTTTTTCTGCTATAATTGTACGTAATATTTCATGTCTGTCAATAATATTCCTTAGTGCATTCTCAATCAATGCTCTATTAACTTCCCCCTTTATCCGGAATACCGCAGGGATGTGGTATTGAACGCTACCTTCAAATTGATCTATGAACCAAAGCCTTTCTTGACTATAAGATAGTGGGAGATCTTCATCTGATTCTCTTCTCTTGATAGGCGGGACATTTGCGTGCTTTTCTTCAAATGAAACATGTTCTTCAAAGTATTGAATAAGCCTTTCCTTTTCCTGTTTTAATTTATGTAACAACTCAGGTTCGGCCTTTTTATTTTTAGGTACCTGGACGGCCAGTTCATGATTGCGGTATGTTATTTTCCACCCCGCCGCTTCGGCTCTCTGAATTAGATCTATAATTTCAATTAAGTTGTTATAAGACATTTTTCCCTACTTAGTGATTAACTGATCAGAGTTTTATTTCCTCAAAATCTGCTAATTCAGCTGGTTCGTAATTTTGATTAATTGTAATAAATCTGGCAATTGCTTCAATCGTGTTTAATTCAAATAAGGTCCTCACAGATACCTTAATATTGAACTCCAGGTAAATCAGCGGAATAATTCGCATCAATGCAATAGAATGTCCGCCCAGTTCAAAGAAATTATCATGAACCCCCACGGTGTGTATATCCAATACTTTTTTCCAGATCCCGGCTAACTGCGCCTCTGTTGAATT
>NZ_JABMJI010000018.1:0-2994 GCF_013376065.1 Mucilaginibacter sp. SG538B | reverse complement strand
AGGCCTTCAGGATGACTTTTTCGCCCTGGGCGGGGATTCCATCAAATCGATCCAGGTGGTCTCCCGGCTGAGGCAACGGGGGTACCAGCTCCAGGTACGCGATGTCCTGCGCCATCCGGTGCTCAGCGATCTGAGCAAACTGATCAGTTCCGTGAGCCGCCAGATCGGACAGGGAACCGTAACCGGAATGATCGGGCTCAGCCCCATCCAGAAAAGCTTCCTGGAGAGCCCTCTCCCATCCAAACATCATTATAACCAGTCCGTTTTACTGGACTGCCGCAACGGCATGACCGCGGAGATACTCGCGCCCCTGCTCGATCAAATCGTCCGGCACCATGACGCCTTAAGGATCGTTTATTACCAGGACAGCACTGGTGCATGGCTACAGGAGAACCTTGGCCCTGAGCAGGGATATGACCTGATCGAGGACTGGTATGAACCTCAGTCAGGCAGTAATGAACAGGAATGGCTGCACACCAGGTATGACGAGCTCCAAGCAGGTATTGAACTGGCTTCGGGCCCGTTAATGAGGGCCGGGCTTTTCCATACCGGCGACGGGGACCGCTTGCTCCTGGTGATACATCACCTGGTCGTCGACGGGGTGTCATGGCGGATCTTATTCGAGGACCTTTCCAGCTTATATAACCAATACATCGCAGGAAAGCCTTTTAAGCTCCCCTTAAAGACCGATTCATTCATGTACTGGCAGCAGCAACAGGCCCTGTTCAGTGCCGGCCCCGTGTTAGCTAAAGAACTCGATTACTGGAATAACATTGAACTTGGTGCTTATGACAGCATACCATTGGACATGCCTGCCGGGACAAACCTCCAGGCGGATACGCAAACCGTATCATTTACATTAGACCCTGAACGCACTACAGAACTCCTCACCCGATGCAACGCGGTGTACGGCACCGAGATCAATGACCTCTTGCTCACCGCTGCGGCAATCGGCCTCAGAACCGTATTCGGTACACAGAAGGTACTGGTCAGCCTGGAGGGACATGGACGTGAGGATATCGGATCCGATGCCGATGTCACCAGAACGATAGGATGGTTTACAACCAAGTACCCCGTGGTGCTGGATGTAAGCGGGACAGCCGGCGCGCAGGAGGCGCTCGTGCGCATCAAGGAGCATTTGCACCGCGTACCAAATAAAGGTATCGGGTACGGGACCCTCCGCTATCTCAGCCCGGAGGAATACCGAGGGGGAAGGGTTTATTCCTGTGAACCGCAGATCACATTCAATTACCTTGGGGACTTCGGATCGGGGATACAAAGCGAAGCGGGGGAAGAGGTGTTCAGCTTTGCAGGAGGCTATCACGGCAATGCAGGCAGCGATGAGCAGTCCAGGGACGAGCTGTTAACCATCACCGGTATCGTCGTTGAAGGACGCATGACATGCTCCCTGACATACAGCCGCCAACAGTACTACAAGCAAACTATGCAGGATCTGTGCGACGCGGTCGCCCATGCCATCGACCTGCTTTTATCCGAATTGACCAGGGAAAACCGCAGGTACCTTACGCCGGTGGACCTGACCTATAAAGACCTGAGCATACAGCAGCTCGCCTTACTTAACCGGAACGGTGAGGTTGCCGATGTTTACCCGCTGGCCCCTTTACAGGAAGGGTTATACTACCACTGGCTGGCCGCACCTGAGTCTACAGAGTATTTCGAGCAGATGGTCTATGATATCAGGGACGAAGCCCTCAATATCGGTGCTTTACATAAAAGCTACATGTTCCTCCTCAACAGGCACCCCATACTCCGGACCTATTTCACACTGGACTTCGGCCCTGCCCTGCAGGTCGTGGAAAGCTGCGCTAAGGACACTTTCTTCTATGCTGATTACAGGGAAACAGGAACCGTGGATGCATACTGCCTGGCCGACCGCGAAAAAGGCTTTGACCTTGGCAGCGGGTCCCAGATGAGGCTGGCTGTACTGCGTACGGATGAAAACAGGTACAGCTTTGTCTGGAGCCATCATCATATCCTGATGGACGGATGGTGCGTGGGACTGTTGATACAGGACTTTTACAGGATATACGGCACCTTCATCCGCGGATTACAGCCCGAACTCCCCAATGTATACCCTTATGTCAATTATATATCCTGGCTCGGCACTGTCAACCAGGCCGGCTCTGCGGAATACTGGAAGCAATATCTTTCCGGATATGAATCGGTTTCGGCCATACCCCGGCAGGCCGCACCCGGTGATGCATCCGGAAAACACGCGCAGGTGCGTTTCCGCATAAACGCAGAGCAGCTTCAGCTCATCAGACGGTTCTGCGCCGCACAGGGCGTAACAGAAAATACATTCATTCAGGCTATATGGGGAATGCTCCTGGCTAAATACAATGACACACACGATGTCGTTTTCGGTGCCGTTGTTTCCGGCAGGCCCGGAGAACTTGAAGGTGTCGAATCAATGATCGGCCTGTTCATCAATACCGTCCCCGTCAGGGTCTGCTACAAGGAAGGGCAATCCGTGCAAAGCCTCATCCGGGAACTCCAGCGACACAACATTGAAGGCCTCCCACATCATTATGTGCAGCTCGCCGAGATACAGGCTGCACATGAACTCGGGAACCGGCTCATTGACCACATCCTCGTGTTTGAGAACTACCCCGTACAGGAGATGCTGAGTGAAAGCCTCTCTTCTGAAATTGGCGGCCTTGAGCTCTTATCATCACAGGTCTTCGAACAGACCAATTACCCCCTGAACCTCGTTGTCATACCCGGATCAGATGGCATGGAGATCGTCCTTAGCTATGATAACGGCCTCTACCATGACCGTTTCATGAGCGCCCTCGGCGCCCACTTCCGGCAGCTGTTAAACCTCGCCCTCGAAGATCAGCTCCAGACCGTATCAGCCCTCAGCTATATCACCCCGCAGGAACAGGATGAGCTATTAACCCGCTTCCAGGGAGCTGACGTTGACTACCCCCGCGGGGAAACCATCGTAACCCTGTTCGCCGAACAGGTCCGGCT
>NZ_JABMJI010000017.1:0-3095 GCF_013376065.1 Mucilaginibacter sp. SG538B | reverse complement strand
CGGCCAAGGTCGCCGGTTCGGTAAAGCCGGCCTTCACCGAACGGGTTGTTTACAAAACGCTCCGCGGTCAGCTCTTCCCGGTTCAAATAGCCCCGGCTGACACCTGCACCCCCGATAAAAAGTTCTCCCGGTACGCCTACGGGCTGCGGTTGGCCCGTTTTGCTTAAAATATAACAGTTCGTATTTGAATATGGCTTTCCGATCGGAACGAAGCCTCCCGGAAGTTGATGATCTGTAATCTCTCCTTCGAAATAGAGCGAGTCAATGGTCGTTTCGGTAGTTCCATAACTATTTATTATTCTGAACTTGGATCCATAGCGTCGATATAAGTTTTCATAGGCCTGGCGATTCAATGTGTCTGATCCAAGTATCAAAACACGCATGTAGTCAATATTCAGGTCTGATACTTCTATGTACTCCATCAGGGGTAACAGCAGGCCAGGGGTGCTTTCCAGGATATTGACTTGATGGCTGTTGATCAGTTCATATAAAGCATGTAAGTCATACTTAACTTCGTTCGGGCATAAAATCATCTCTCCGCCCGATAAAAGTGTTCTGCAGATATCCCCGGCAAATACATCAAAAGATATACTGGCAAGTTGCAGTAACCTGACCTGAAAAGTATCCAGGCGATAGGCATTCGACCATGCTTTGGTGATACTCACGACATTTCGATGTTCGACGAGTACGCCTTTGGGTTTACCTGTTGAGCCGGAGGTGTATATGACGTAGGCGAGGTCCTCCGGAGCAATTTTAATGGCACATGGAGAGGAAGGATAAACATCCAGTTCTTGCCTGAAATTATCAATTACTGCATTATCAAGAAGTAATTTTGCTCCGCTATCTTTTTTAATATAAGACGCCCTTTCGTCGGGATAATCAACATCGATCGGGCAAAATGCAGCCCCGGCCTTCAGAATACCTAAAATGGCAACCAGCAACCAGTTCGTCTTATCAAGCCTAACACAGATAATATCGTTTTTTTGAACTTTAAAATCGTTTAATAAGTAATGAGCAAATTGGTTGGATAACAGATCAAGCCGCTGATAACTGATTCTTACTTCATTGTCCGTCACTGCAACCCGATCCGGATAATTTTCCACCTGATCATCAAATAAATCAATTATAGAAGCTCTCACCGGGTAATCGGAAATCGGCGACGTTGCATGCCCGACGAGCTCGATTTCAGTGATCCTAGAAACTGAATTACATACCGCATTATCAGCGAAGTCAACAAGGTGCCTTCCAAATTGCCTGATGAACTCCTTCGAATAAAGGTTATTATTATATTTGATAACGACGTCTACCGAACCATTGTCATTAACAAACGTCAGATCTAAATCAAATTTTGATTGATTGGTTCCTGAATCAATATAAGAAAACTGCAGGTCTTCGGTATCAGGCAAAACAACGCGCTCAAATACTGTTTCCCTGATGTCAACGATGATGTTGGATAATGGTAACCTATTCTGATCCCTTTTTATGCCAAGGTCGTGTAACAAAACCTCAAAAGGGTATAATTGGTAATTAAAAGCTTCAGTTAACGCATCTCTGACCGTGTCGAGAACTTCAAGCAGCGTGTGGCTTTCTTCAATGACAGACCGCACAGGTAAGGTATTGACGTAAAAACCCACCTGATCTTCTAGGTCCGGGTGATCCCTTCCCGCGCTTGGGACAATTACCACGATATCACCCTGACCCGTATAGCGAAATAAAAGTATCTTCAATAAAGCCAATAATCCGCTGAATAAAGTTGCCCCATTAGTTCTGGTGATTTGTCTTAACTGGGAAATGGTGTCGTCATTAAATTTATAAACAACAGTTTCCGTTGCAGTAATAGAAAGGTCGTCTTTGTAAACGTCATAAGCCCCCAGGTCGATAGGGCTAAAATCACCCTGGAGTTTGTTGAGCCAAAATTCTTTTGCTTCATCATAAAACTTTCCTTTCATAAGCGTTTTATGCCAAAATGCAAAATCCTTATATTGGATTTTTAGGGGCGTAAGGGGATCAGGCTTTTCATTTTTAAAGGCCAGATACATTTTAAGAAGGTCTCTGTTAAGGATCTCAACGGACCAGCCATCGCTAATAATATGATGAATATTAATGCATAAAATGAAAGACTCGTCAGCTATATGCAATAACCCGATATGAAGGAGCGGGAGACGAGCCAAATCAAATACTTTCTTCCGGTAAATATCCAGGTGTGCCATTACCAGTTCATCTTTATTGACAGCTGCTCTTATGTCTGTATATTCAGGCCTGATAGTATGTTCGATATCGGAAACAACGATTTGTCTTGGTTCGCCAAATTCATTTTCCTTAAAATATGTCCGTAAACTTTCATGCCTGTTGACAACACTGGTAATTGCATTCAAAAAACTGGGAATGTCCAGATTGCCGGTAATCCGATAAAACATGGGTATATTATACGAACCTGACCCCGTCCCATATTGATCAGATAACCACAACCTCATTTGTGCATTGGATAAAGCGTAATCTGCACCTTCCCCGACGATGTTTATATGGTTTAGTTTTGAATTAGCTGAGTCAGTAATAATTTTTGCGTGTGAGGCAATAGTTACGTTGAGGAAAATATCCTTAAGTGTTAATATGACATGAAATTCCGCACGGTAACTACTTAACATACGGGTCGCCTTTAGACTATGTCCCCCAAGATCAAAAAAGTCATCGTAAACCCCGACTTTCTCCTGTCCAAGTATCGTTTGCCAGATGACCGCCAATTTAGTTTCAAGCTCATTTCTTGGGGCAATATATTCCCTCCGTTTTGCCTTTAACTTTTCGCTCAAGAGCACTAACGCATTCCTATTGACTTTTCCGTTAGAGGTCAATGGAAACTCATCAACGAATAGGAAGAAATTAGGAACCATATAATCTGGGATCCTTTCCGTTAAAAACGCTCTTAGTTCCGTACTGTCTACTTCATTGCCTGAGATTATAAAGGCAACAAGTTGTTGATCATCAGTATTTTCTTTGATCACCATAACGAGGGCTTCGCGGATACCCTCAAATGCGAGTACAGCGGCTTCGATCTCGCCGAGCTCGATCCTGTAGCCCCTGATCTTAACCTGGTCGTC
>NZ_JABMJI010000016.1:0-3845 GCF_013376065.1 Mucilaginibacter sp. SG538B | reverse complement strand
AAAATAAAAAATAAAAAAGTTTTGGAAATAAGAAAAGGTTTTCTACCTTTGCAGACCCAAACGGAAGGGTGCTTGAGAGAGCGAAAGAAGTTGAGGCTGAGCGAGTTCAGTCAATAAAAGAAGGAAGAAAGTTAACGGTGGTTAATGAGTAAAACAAAAGAGCCGGAAGCGATTTTCGGGGAAACAAACTGACAAGTTAAGCAATGCGAATTGCGACGACATAATAGCTGATTCGGATGATGAAGCGAGCAAGTTCTTTTAAGAAATGGAAATCATGTAGCGTAACGGGAGGCGAAGTCTAACCAAGGTTAAACAAAGCTGAAGAGTTACAAAAAGAAGAGAGACTGTATAAAGATATATAATACAGATTCTATTAATTAATAATAGGGTCAGTGGTTAAACAAAACATTTTACAATGGAGAGTTTGATCCTGGCTCAGGATGAACGCTAGCGGCAGGCCTAATACATGCAAGTCGGACGGGATTTGGGAGCTTGCTCCTAATGAGAGTGGCGCACGGGTGCGTAACACGTATGTAACCTACCTTGATCAGGGGGATAGCCTCTCGAAAGAGAGATTAAGACCGCATAACATTATGATATGGCATCGTATTATAATCAAATAT
Organism: Mucilaginibacter sp. SG538B; assembly: GCF_013376065.1. Taxonomy (NCBI): domain Bacteria; kingdom Pseudomonadati; phylum Bacteroidota; class Sphingobacteriia; order Sphingobacteriales; family Sphingobacteriaceae; genus Mucilaginibacter; species Mucilaginibacter sp. SG538B. The sequence goes on along the minus strand of NZ_JABMJI010000016.1, from coordinate 3,222 downwards.
TTATAGGATCAAGATGGGCATGCGCAACATTAGCTAGTTGGTGTGGTAACGGCATACCAAGGCGACGATGTTTAGGGGATCTGAGAGGATGACCCCCCACACTGGTACTGAGACACGGACCAGACTCCTACGGGAGGCAGCAGTAAGGAATATTGGTCAATGGACGGAAGTCTGAACCAGCCATGCCGCGTGCAGGAAGACGGCCCTACGGGTTGTAAACTGCTTTTGCAGGGGAATAAACCCCGGTTCGTGAACCGGGTTGAATGTACCTTGAGAATAAGGATCGGCTAACTCCGTGCCAGCAGCCGCGGTAATACGGAGGATCCAAGCGTTATCCGGATTTATTGGGTTTAAAGGGTGCGTAGGCGGCTTTTTAAGTCAGGGGTGAAAGACGGTAGCTCAACTATCGCAGTGCCCTTGATACTGAAGAGCTTGAATGTACTTGAGGTAGGCGGAATGTGACAAGTAGCGGTGAAATGCATAGATATGTCACAGAACACCAATTGCGAAGGCAGCTTACTAAAGTATGATTGACGCTGAGGCACGAAAGCGTGGGGATCAAACAGGATTAGATACCCTGGTAGTCCACGCCCTAAACGATGAACACTCGATGTTGGCGATATACGGTCAGCGTCTAAGCGAAAGCGTTAAGTGTTCCACCTGGGGAGTACGCCCGCAAGGGTGAAACTCAAAGGAATTGACGGGGGCCCGCACAAGCGGAGGAGCATGTGGTTTAATTCGATGATACGCGAGGAACCTTACCCGGGCTTGAAAGTTAGTGAATGTGACAGAGACGTCACAGTTCTTCGGAACACGAAACTAGGTGCTGCATGGCTGTCGTCAGCTCGTGCCGTGAGGTGTTGGGTTAAGTCCCGCAACGAGCGCAACCCCTATGTTTAGTTGCCAGCATTTAAGGTGGGGACTCTAAACAGACTGCCTATGCAAATAGAGAGGAAGGAGGGGACGACGTCAAGTCATCATGGCCCTTACGTCCGGGGCTACACACGTGCTACAATGGATGGTACAGAGGGCAGCTACCTGGCAACAGGATGCCAATCTCTTAAAGCCATTCACAGTTCGGATCGGGGTCTGCAACTCGACCCCGTGAAGTTGGATTCGCTAGTAATCGCGTATCAGCAATGACGCGGTGAATACGTTCCCGGGCCTTGTACACACCGCCCGTCAAGCCATGGAAGCTGGAAGTGCCTGAAGTGCGTAACCGCAAGGAGCGTCCTAGGGTAAAGTCGGTAACTGGGGCTAAGTCGTAACAAGGTAGCCGTACCGGAAGGTGTGGCTGGAATACCTCCTTTCTGGAGCAGTATCTCTGAGTAATTCGGAACTGTTACCTACATGATATTTCTTAAAACACAAAAAAAAGACAAAAGGAAACCCAGAAGATGAAGCCATCTGTGGAATGTGTAAACGAAAGTAAGCACAGGACAAGTGGCAGTAAGCAGTGGCAGCAGCAGTAGGCAGAAAAGTCCTGCAAACTGCAACTGATAACTGCAACTAAAAACAAATAGTCCTGTAGCTCAGCTTGGTTAGAGCACTACACTGATAATGTAGGGGTCAGCAGTTCAAATCTGCTCGGGACTACACAAGGGGAAGTAGCAGTAAGAAGTAGCAGCAGCAGTAATTAACTGCCACTGTAAACTAACCACTGCCCACTCATCTGAAAGGGGGATTAGCTCAGCTGGCTAGAGCACCTGCCTTGCACGCAGGGGGTCAACGGTTCGAATCCGTTATTCTCCACCAAGTATTCTACAGTAACTATAATATAGGTTACGCTACAGATGAAAACTAACGTTCTTTGACATATTGGAAGAAGTAATTGAAAACAAGAGAAAACAACAGATAGGAAGTTGTTTGATTGAGAACCAAGATTACAAGAATAAAGAAACAAGAGTAATCTTGCTTCCTGACTCCTGAACTCTTGACTCTGTCGAACAGCGGACTAAAATAAAGACATACCTTGCGGCGCAAAAGGCGCAAGAGTAGAAGAAAGTAAGAAAGGGTACACGGGGGATGCCTTGGCTCTCAGAGGCGAAGAAGGACGTGATAAGCTGCGATAAGCTGCGGGGATTAGCAAATATGAATTGATCCGCAGATTTCCGAATGGGGAAACCTAGTTATTTGAAGAATAACTGCATAAATGCGCTAACCTGCCGAACTGAAACATCTAAGTAAGCAGAGGAAGAGAAAACAATAGTGATTTCCAGAGTAGTGGCGAGCGAAATGGAAGAAGCCCAAACCTGTTATGTTACGGCATAGCAGGGGTTGTAGGACCACAACATGAATATTAAATAGAACCGGAAGGGGGTGGGAAACCCTGCCATAGAGCATGAGAGCTGCGTACGGGTAATAGATAATAGGATAGTGGTATCCTGAGTACCGCGAGGTCGGAGACGCCTTGTGGGAATTTGCCGGCACCATCCGGTAAGGCTAAATACTCCTGAGAGACCGATAGTGAACCAGTACCGTGAGGGAAAGGTGAAAAGAACCCCGAACAGGGGAGTGAAATAGAACCTGAAACCGTGTACTTACAAGCGGTCGGAGCCTGGTAACGGGTGACGGCGTGCCTTTTGCATAATGAGCCTACGAGTTACTCTTCCCTGGCAAGGTTAAGTGTTTAAGACACGGATCCGAAGCGAAAGCGAGTCTGAAAAGGGCGTATAGTCAGGGGAGGTAGACGCGAAACCTTGTGATCTACCCATGGGCAGGTTGAAGGTGCCGTAACAGGTACTGGAGGACCGAACCGATAAACGTTGAAAAGTTTCCGGATGACTTGTGGGTAGGGGTGAAAGGCTAATCAAACTGGGAAATAGCTCGTACTCCCCGAAATGTTTTTAGGAACAGCCTGGCGGTTGAGTTATAAAGAGGTAGAGCTACTAATTGGGTGCGGGGGAGTCAAATCCTACCAAATCCAGATAAACTCCGAATGCTTTATAATATACGCTGGAGTGAGGCTATGGGTGCTAAGGTCCATGGCCGAGAGGGAAAGAACCCAGACCATCAGCTAAGGTCCCTAAATTATTGCTAAGTTGAACTAACGAGGTCCGATTGCACAGACAGCTAGGATGTTGGCTTGGAAGCAGCCATTCATTTAAAGAGTGCGTAACAGCTCACTAGTCGAGCGATCGGGCATGGATAATAAACGGGCATCAAGCAGTATACCGAAGCTATGGATTCACAGTAATGTGACTGGTAGGGGAGCATTCTATT
>NZ_JABMJI010000015.1:0-6738 GCF_013376065.1 Mucilaginibacter sp. SG538B | reverse complement strand
GCCCTCTTTTACGTGTCGCAATATACCAGTTAGCTGACGATCGCTGGTTATTTACCTATGTAATGCACCATATCATCAGCGATGGCTGGTCGATGGGGCTTTTGGTCAACGAACTTCGGGGGCTTTATAATGTGTTCACCGGAGAAGCAAGCGACCAGAACAGCTTTCCGCTGTCCATTCAGTATAAAGACTATGCGGCCTGGCAACAAGCCGAACTTATCAGCGGGGGCCTGGAGTCACAAAAGGCTTATTGGGCAAATCAGTTCGAAGGACCGTTACCTGTATTGGAGCTTCCGACGGATAAGTTACGACCGGTTTTGAAAATGAACAAAGGGAAAAGGCTGACCCGTTTAATTAATAGTGAACTCATTAAAAAAATAGAAGCTGTTGGTCAGCAACAGCAAAGTACACTATTTATGGGTTTACTCGCCGTAGTGAATATCCTGTTATACCGATACAGCGGGCAGGAAGATATCATAATCGGCAGTCCGATAGCTGGACGTGATCACATTGACCTGGAAGGACAATTAGGGTTATATGTAAATACACTGGCATTACGTACCAAATTCAAAGGGGAAGACAACTATATACAACTATTGAACAATGTCCGAGAGATAACACTTAAGGGATATGAACACCAGAACTACCCTTTTGATGTATTGGTAGAAGACCTGCAGTTACAGCGGGACATGAGCAGGAACCCGTTGTTCGATATCATGATCGTGCTCCAGGATACCCAAATTCCGGTTAATGAACTGAGGGGTCTAAAAGTAAGCAGGTACCAGGGAGAACTCCAGGAAACCAGCAAGTTTGACCTGCTTTTTGATTTTACGCCTTCAGAAGATGGCTTGCATTTATCCATTGAATACAATAGCGATCTGTATTTTGAAAATACAATAGCAAGGTTTTTTGACCATTATGTGGGCTTGCTGCAGGCTATAGCAATTAATCCCTCAACCACGATCAGGGAACTTGATTATCTGGGCACTGAAGAGAAATCCCAACTTAAAACACTTTCTCATGGATTGCAACAGCCCTACCCTGAAAATGAAACCATCGTAACCCTGTTCGCCGAACAGGTCCGGCTCGCACCCGAAAAAATCGCCGTCGTCTTCGGCGACCAGCAGATGACCTATCACCAGCTCGATCAACTCTCCAGCCAGCTCGCATCGTATTTAGTAAACAACCTATATGTAAAACCCGGGCATAGAGTAAGCGTGCACCTGGACCGTTGTCCCTGGTCCGTTATTGCGATGATTGGCGTTATGAAGTTAGGGGGCACTTATGTACCCTGCGATAAAAAGCAGCCAGTTTCCCGACTGACGCATATTTTGAAAGAAAGCCGATCAGTTGTGGTTATAACCGATGAACCTGACCAGTTTCCAGATGATTTGAAGATAGCAGTTGTTCAGCCTGCTGAGATAGAATCAACCAAAAATCCGGTTCTCGCTATACCTGATATATATTTTGCAGAGGAACCTGCTTTTATTGTGTACACTTCTGGTTCAACCGGGGTGCCAAAAGGAGTGATTCAAACCTATAGGACGCTTTATAACCTCGCCCGGTGGCACATGGAAACATCAACGAAGTACCGCTGGAAGAGGCATCTTCAATTTTGCTCGTTCGGTTTCGACATGTCGCTACATGATGTTTTCCATACTTTAGGAAGAGGAGGGGAACTTCATTTGGCCGAAGAGGTTCTGCGCACTGACATGTGGGAATTAAGGAACTACATTATAGAAAAACATATCGAAACATTGGCGATGCCTTATGCCGCTTTAAAAAACATGTTTACTCACATTTCTCATGCAGACCTTGAGGGGCATCAACTTAAAGAAATTATTTCGACCGGTGAGCAGCTTTACGTAAGCGGAGAGTTAAGGATTTTTTTAGATAAAAATCCAACTGTGAGAATATCGAACCTTTACGGTCCATCAGAAACGCACGTCGTCTCCGCACGTTCCTATCGTTCAATCGATGGGCCCATTCCCGAAAAGGTTAGCATTGGAAAGCCAATAAATAATTCCATCATGTATATACTTGATGACTTGATGAAACCTGTACCATTAGGAATAAAGGGCGAAATCTACATCGGTGGATGGAATCTAGCTTGTGGCTACGATCAAGATCCGGAACTCACCAGGACCAAATTTATTGATGATAAATTGTCTGCAAACTCGAAGGTATACAAAAGCGGAGATTGGGGAAAATGGCTAGAAAATGGTGAAATAGAATATCTGGGAAGACGCGATAACCAAATCAAAATCCGTGGATATAGAATTGAACCTGAAGAAATTGAAATCATTCTACGAAACATTCCTGATATTATAGATGCCATAATCATAGCGAAGCCAACAGAAAGCGGGGAAAATGACCTGATTGCTTTTCTAGTAAGCAAGGTCAGCATAAACCGACCGGAATTAAGAAACCGACTCGCTATCGATTTGCCTGAGTACATGATACCGGCCCATTTTGTTATTATGGAAGATTTCCCATTAAATGCAAATGGAAAAGTTGACAAAAAACAGCTGCTTCAATCTGAGATTAGCTACCTCGGCAACACTGATTCTATCTATAATCCGGAAAATTTTATCCAAAAACAGATCCAGGATATATGGAGAGACGTTTTGAGCCTTGAAAAGGTAGGAATAAATGATAATTTTTTCGAGATCGGCGGCAATAGTATGAAAGCCATGTTCGCAATCTCCAAGCTGAATAAGTGCCTAAAAACAAATTTAAAACTAAGTATGCTCTTCAAAGAAAATACAATTCAGCGAATTTCCAGGGTTATTGAATCGGCAGAGAGGCTCGTTTCAGAAAAAATCCCAAAGCTGCAGACGGCGCACGATTATCCGGTTTCTAAAGGACAGGAAATGTTGCTGTTATATGAGCATTTCAATCCTCAAAACGACACCGCTTATTCTCTTGTCATGCCAATCGATATAGTAATGGAAATTGATATTGCCCTACTGCGTCAGTCTTTGGCATTTTTAGTAGACAGGCACGACATTTTAAGGACTTCTTTTATTGTAAGCGACGAAGAGTTCAGGCAGAAGGTTCATCCTGAGATTCCAGTCCGGATAGATGTCTTTGATCTCACGAGGGAATCTGCGCCCTTGGCGACTATGGACAACACACTAAAAGAAATATCTATACTGAAGTTCAATGTGGCGACGGCACCATTGTTCAAATTCGCGCTTTTTAAGTTTGAGACAAACAGGTATAAACTGGTAAGCTGTTTTCATCATGCCATATTCGATGGCTGGTCCGCACAGATATTTTTGAAAGAACTAAACAAAGTTTACCGAAGCCTGCTTGAAAGCCAACAACCCATACTTCCCGAAATCGGAGTTGATTATAAGGATTTCAGTACCTGGCAAAACCTATTCCTATTGTCCCGAGAATGTTCGGAAAGCTTAAATTACTGGACCAACAAATTCAAAGGAAAATCCAACCTGGCAAGTTTGCCCGCAGACTATAATATAACCAAAAGAATGGACTACCAGGGCGCACAAATCAACAAATTATTTGGAAAGAGCACCCTGGATATCATCAATGCGACCAGGAAAAACGAAGATGTAAGTATTTTCACAATTATTTTATCCTCCATCAGTTTAATTTTAAGTGAATGGACTGGCAATAATGACGTCTGTATAGGCACCACAATAGCCGGGAGATTTAAAGAAGAACTTATTAACCAGATCGGTTTTTTTGTAAATATGCTTCCCTTGTCCTTTCCAATTGATGAAAATCTCGATTTCCCTTCTTGGGTACAATTCGTGGCAAAAGAGCTAAGAGAAAGCATTGATCATCAAGAAATTCCATACTTCAAAATCATAGAATCTATTCAGAGTCCGGTCGATCGCAATCTTTTCAATGTCGTTGTTAACATGCTTGAAGTGGATTCAACCCATAATACTACAGTGGTAAAAGAGTCGGTACCTGCGGAATTTGCATTTGATACCGGATTTGAAGTTGATTCGATGATAAAAAGCGATCTTTCGTTATACTTCTATTTAAACGAAGATCAATTGCGATTAAATATAAGTTATTCCACTGCTTTGTTCAGAGAGGAAACTATTTTGATTTTAGTCGAAAAAATAGAAGTGCTCTGGACAGAAATACGGCAAAATCCATATAGTAGTTTAAGAGATCTTAAACATAAGCTGAGCGTTTGGGACTTACCTGATAGTGCTACCCTGACTTTTGATCTCGACCTAAATATATAATTCCAAAACCCAGTCAACATTTAGCTTGACGCACGCTGAAAACCTATGACCGAAAACTTGCATCATAAAAAAGGAAACAACATAAAAGAGAAAATATCCGAAGATTTTTGGGTTAAAAAATTAAAAGGAGGCGTTTATTCTCAGTTGTATACTTTAAGATCGGAAAGAGCTATTGAGTTTCGGGAACACATACTTGAAGTTCCTGAAGATATAAAAGAAAAGTTATACGCAGTAACGAAAGGGGATTCAAAAAACTACTTTGTTTTAATTTGCTCAGCACTTGCTATCAATCATTCGTTTTATTGTCAGGACGAAGATATTATTATCAATAGCCCGAACCTTGTTATCGGCGGCGTAGAAAATGCCCGTAAAAGTCCACTTTTTTACCGTTTAAAAATATCTCCTGATCTTTCGCCGGCTGAAGTGATAGAAGTTATGAAAAAGGAATTTCAGCTGGCATTTGAATATCGTAATTATAATTACGATACGTTTCGCGACCGTGCAGCTGACTCTTTTGACATGCAGGCTCTCGGGCAAGTTGGATTAAGAATTCCTGGCTTAACTTCGGCTGATCCGGATTATAATGTTAGCGAAATCCAGTTTCATTATCAAATGGAGGATTCCATCCTATCGATCAATTATGACGCTTCGAAGTTCGAAGCAGAATTAATTGGGCGATATGGCAAGCACTTTTTAAATGTGATCAGAGCAATTTTGTTTGCCCGCGACACCCGCATTGCATCTTTATTTCTGCCAGAACAAGGCCAGCAGAAGGAACTCTTGCAAACTTTTAATAATACTTTCGTTTCGATCAATGAAGAAGCAACAGTCGTTCATTTGTTTGAAGCGGCCTGTTCAGCCTATCCGCATCACGTTGCAATACAAACGCCGGATGTAAGTTTAACCTATAAAGAGCTAAATTCCCTTACTGATGCCTTGGCGGATTACCTTCTTGCTAAATATGAGTTGGCTCCAGAGACAGTGGTTGGAGTAATGGTAGATCGGAGCGAATGGATTATCGTATCTATACTTGGTATCTTAAAGGCAGGGTTCGCATTTCTGCCTATAGACCCTGATTATCCGGTTAACCGGATACGGTTTTTGATTGGAGACAGCGAAAGTCCGCTAATAATTTCCGAATCAAAATATCTTCCCCTGCTTGAAGGGTTTACTGCTTTAGATATCCTTGAAGCCCCATTGAATCCTAATCCGGCAAAGGTTAACAAAGCAGTTAGTCATGGTTTAGCATACATGATATATACGTCAGGATCTACTGGACTCCCCAAAGGGGTTTTAGTAGAACATACAGGGCTCACAAATCATGTGAACTGGTTTTCGCGTTGTTTTGCAGTTAAAGATACCGATAGTTCAATATTGGTAAGCTCCTACAGTTGGGACGGAAACTATTCCATTATCTGGTCTTGTCTGGTCAACGGTGGCAAGCTGCATATTTTGCCGAACGATCAAATCGTTGACACTTCTTTCCTGCTAGATTATATAAGTAGGTATAGCGTAACTTATTTAAAACTGGTGCCATCATTCTTTTCGGCGCTCATAGCTTCCGATATTTTCAGAAATGCGATTAGCTCTTGGTCTCTCAGGCTAATAGTGCTGGGAGGAGAACCCATCAACATCTCGCATTTAAAAAAATACCTTACAAAGTACCCAACTACTTTATTTGCGAATCATTATGGCCCTACAGAAGCTACAATAGGCGCTACCACACAAATCATAGGGATCGAGAACTTAGCTGAATTTTCCAGGTTGCCGGTGATCGGATCACCCTATGACAATTGCGAAATCTATATTTTAGACAAAAACAGAAACTTGTTACCGGTGGGTGTTACTGGTGAATTGTACATCGGTGGAAGAGGTGTCGCACGGGGCTATTGGAACCGGCGGGAACTTAATCAGGAAAAATTCCTAAATAATCCGTTTAAAGAGAAAGGTAGGTTATACAGGACAGGTGATTTCGGATTTTGGACTAATGACGGAAAAATCGTTTTTAAAGGCAGGTCGGATTTTCAAGTTAAAATCAGGGGTTATCGTATTGAATTAGGTGAGATTGAGTCTGTTCTAATGCAATTGGATTATATCGAAAATGCAGTCGTGCTTGTAAATCTTGTTGACGAGGACGTAAAAGAACTTACCGCATTCATCTGCAGTTTTGAAATCCCGGCGTTGGAGCGTATACGTACTGATATGAGCATGCTGCTCCCGGATTTTATGGTTCCTAACAAGTTTGTTTTAGTTGAAAGTATTCCGGTAAACATCAATGGTAAGACCGATCAAGAACGATTGCTAGCGCTGCCAGGTCGGGTTCTTGGCACATTTTCGGGCTATTTAGCACCACGTAACAAAGTGGAATCTGAATTGATAGAGGTCTTGGGGGAAGTCCTGAGAAATGAACGCATAGGCCTTCAGGATGACTTTTTCGCCCTGGGCGGGGATTCCATCAAATCGATCCAGGTGGTCTCCCGGCTGAGGCAACGGGGGTACCAGCTCCAGG
>NZ_JABMJI010000014.1:0-9755 GCF_013376065.1 Mucilaginibacter sp. SG538B | reverse complement strand
CACTGTACTGGCTCTGCCATTTACTCCCATACACTTTTGAATATCTTTCCATTTTTGTTTACTGATGTGTAAACCTATTTCAGGACAAGACAAATCAACCCGCAGTATTTGTTTAGGAGGAATGATTGATTGGTAATTGGAGAAGTTACAAGTCAGCCATAGCGCTACCCTACACTCAAGACTTGCGCCAGTGAGGGCAGAAAATGCTATACACATTCCATAAATTCTTCAAATTCGTTTAATTCGAGTTCAGACAGCTTCAGCCCTTCACATACCCCGGCAACTCTTCAATAAACCGGTAAGTACATTTTTCATGATCTATAGTACAATAATAGTGTTGCAGGCCATTGCTCACCGCCAGCAGGGATACTTTATGAACCATATTATACCGGGCAATCTGATCGAATGTTTTTTGATCGATAGTTACAGATGGGGCTTTACATTCAACCATTAAAATGCGTTGCCCGTCGGGATTAAACACCACTATGTCGGTGCGCTTTTGCAGGGTGTTAAGTTTAAGGCCGCCTTCCAGTTTAATCAGCGAGCGGGGATAGTTTTTTTGTTTGATGAGGTATTGTACAAAATGCTGGCGTACCCATTCTTCAGGTGTAATGATGATGGTTTTCTTACGGATCTCGTCAAAAAGGGTCAGTATGCCGTTATCGTCGCTTATTTTAAAAGGGTAGGGTGGCAGGTTAAGCGGTTGGAGCATTTTTGCGAAGTCTTAAGTCGAAAGTTATGAGTCTTGAGTCGGGCTTCAAAATTAATAAATATATTATCAGGGAAATCGCCTTTGAGGTAATTCGATGCATTGAAAAAATAGCAATAAAATTTCCACACGAATTATCTTCATTCTTACCACAATTAATCGAATTACACCAATTTTTCAATTACATAAATTTAAAATTCGTGTAATTCGATTAATTTGAAAAAAATAGTGTAAAAATTTCTTATCCATTCGCCTCATGTCAACATAGATTTTAAAAGCAATTTTCCTGTTTATATCATTGCATCGCCCTAATTAAAAATACATTCCACTTTTGACTTTCGACTTAGTACTTTTGACTGCGAAATATGACTGCTGCCGAGATATTAAAGGACCTTAAGAACCGTAAGTTTAAACCGCTGTACCTGCTGCATGGGGAAGAACCTTATTTTATCGACCTGGTAAGCAATTACATTGAGCATCACTTGTTGCCCGAGCATGAGCGTGGCTTCAATCAAACCGTGGTTTACGGCAAGGATACCGACATCATGACCGTGCTCAATGCCGCCAAGCGTTACCCCATGATGGCCGATTACCAGGTGGTACTGGTAAAAGAGGCACAGGACATGAAATGGGGGAAGGACGATGATAACAAGAAAAGCATCGACCCTGTATTGAGCTATCTTGAAAATCCGCTGCCAAGTACTATTCTTGTTTTTTGTTACAAATACGGCAAGTTTGATAAGCGCAAGAAAACATACAAAGCCATAGAAAAGAACGGGCTTATTTTTGAATCGGCTACTTTATATGATAATAAGGTGCCGGCCTGGGTTGAAGGTTATGTAAGCGAGAAGGGCTACAAAATGAACCAGCAGGGATCGGCCATGATTGCCGAGTACCTGGGCAACGACCTGGCTAAAATTGCCAACGAGCTCGAAAAACTGATGCTGAATGTTAGCGCCGGGCAGGAGATTACCCTGAAGCATATCCAGGATAATATTGGTATCAGTAAGGAGTACAATGTATTTGAGCTGCAAACAGCCCTCACCAAAAAAGATGCTTACAAGGTAAACCAGATCATCAATTACTTTGAAGCCAATCCCAAATCAAATCCCATTGTTTTGGTGCTCGGCAACCTGAATAACTTTTTCAGCAAGGTGCTGGTGTACCATTACGTAAAAGATAAAACCCCGCAAAACCTTGCCCGCGAAATGGGCGTTAACCCATACTTTATTAAAGATTATGAGCAGGCCGCCCGTAACTACCCGCTTGGTAAAATTTTCCAGGTGATCAGCTATCTGCGCGAATATGATTTGAAAAGTAAAGGCGTTGAATCAAACGCGCCGCACGGTGAGTTGATGAAGGAGCTGATGTTTAAGATACTGCATTAGTTCACAACTAATTGTTGCTGAATAGTTTTGTGGATATGGAAGTGGTTTCCCCTTTATTTATCCGTATGTTTGGGATTGTTTTGCGTACGGATAACTGTAAGCCCGAATAACCCTCTATTTTTAGTGTGACAGGAGTTTGGGTGTTTAGTACTTTACATGAAAGACTGTAGTTTGATTCACCCGAGTAGTTTTTCGTAACGTATGAGGTCAAATTATTTCTTGTTCCTTCGGCATGGGCTTTATCCATACTAAAGTCGTACAGTTCATTATCGATATAGATTCGGTAGTAGCTTGCCTTTTGTGGGGTATGGTCTTCAATGTTTATTGACAATTGTCCAATTATGCGTTCAGGAACTATAGTTTGTTCTATATTGTTTTTTGATACTTTTAATACAGATTTATAAAAGAAAGCATCTTCCATAAGGTTGTAATTAACGTTATGATCATCGGAGGGAAAAAATTTCGCATCGGAAAGTGGAGTCTCGGGAAATAAACCGTTGGGCGAAGGTATTTGCCAAAATTCTCCCAGCTTATTTAAGCTACCTTTTTGGGTGCCGGCGGTGATAATTAAAGTGTAATCGCCAGCTTTTAGCGAATCTTTTATGGTTCCGAAAGGTGTTGAGTTGTTTATTTCTCTTCTGAAGTTTTTATTAATCCTGAATAATTTACCATTATCTTCTGGCGATAAGTTTTCTTCCAGGCGGCTTACCTGCGTACCTGTGCTGTCATAAACAATATACATGATCTTAGCATAATATTTATCATCCGATGGTAAGACAACCACGTTTGGTATTATCGCATTGGTTTGTAAAGCTGATATGATAGGAGTTGCTTCTTTAGTAAAACCGGCCACCGTAAACAATACCTGATATTTTTTATTTACATCGGTCAGTGTACTACCACCGGGGGTGTTCCCATTATCTGGATGTTTACTTGTGTCGGTTGGTTTAATAGTATTCGGTAAGGCTTCTTGTTTTTTACAAGAACAAATGAATGCTAATAAAGACAAAAACAGCAGGATACGTTGCATGACAGATTTAAGTTATCTATCAAAAATACAAAATAATTATATACTGTATCGGCAGTTAATGATGATCTTTGGCAAGATTTATTCTGATTAAAATGACCCTATCCTCGCAATCAAAAGTCAATATAGCATCCGGCATGATCCGCGTATCGGCGGTTTTGTACCTGGTTTATTATTATTTGAACGGCGGAAGGTCGGCTTCTTTTCAAATCGCTTTAGCAACGTGCATAGCGCTGGGCATTTTACTTTTACTGGCTTTCTTTATCAGGCGGGATTATAAATGGGCAAAATGGCTGCTATTAGGCTTATTAATCTTAACTATAACGCCTGACGCTATAAATCTGCCCGCAACTTTTAAGGCAAACTTTTATGCAGGCTGCATCGCTGTTATAATTGACCTGTTACAAATAGGGGCGCTTGTTTTACTTTTTATGCCGGATAAAGAAGAGCCGGTTGCCGAGGATGCTGAATAGTTTTTTAATGATTATTTGTTAAAAGGTACCCGGCTTATGATAGCATACATGAGGCCGCCAATTGTAACAATAAACCATAAGAAATATAAAGACTTTTTCAGGTCATTTATTTCTCTATCCTCTTTCAATACTAATGCCCTGAAAGCCGGTGAAAAAAGTGTCAGTGCGATCATAAAAAAAACGAACAGGAGTGAAACGAGCGAATAATTTGCAGCACGGCCAAACCCTTCTTTTATAGAACCGGCAATAAGAGGGATATTCCAGCCCGCTAAAAACACAATTAATGCTGCAGTTTTAAATGGTATTCTGCCCTGCCCCTGCATTTTCTTAACCTGGTAATATTGTACCTGGTTATTGGCGGTTTTATTAAAGAATCCTGTTGCTTTTATGTTTTCAATTATGTCATTGTAAGGCATGTTTGCTGTAAACATAACTTTTTTAGGGTATGACGATACGTTGTGTATTATCTTGATGCCGCTGCCGGCAATTGAGGATGCATATTCGATTTGAACAATATCATCAGCGTTGAAAAATAACTGACCTAACAAACCAAGGTTAATCTTGAGTACAGAAGTATCAGCTTTCAAAGCTGCAAAAGGTTTGGAGACTTTGGTATTGCCAACATAGGCACCCCCGTTAAGTAAAAATTCGTTCATGTTTATTGTGATAGGTTCTTTAGCCCACAGTAAATATATCATAAAAACGAGTCCTCAAATAATCTCCAAAATCATTTCTGATAAATTAAATAACGTAACATTTTTGTTAAGTGTAGCGTTGGTTAGTGTTTGACCGTATACATCCATTTATTCATTAAATCTTCATTTTTAGCCGGTATTGGTTACTTTTTTCTCCTGACTTTCCGTTGTTCAGTGTTGCATGTAATTGATTATTTACAATGTAACAAAATTCATCAGCCAATTAATTTCCTAAGTTCACTTATCCTAAGCAATATGTTAAGCTGATCAATAAGGCATACTAAATAAAAAAATTAAGGCATGATACTTTTATTTTGCGGATTATCAGGTGCGGGAAAAACTACTTTGGCAAAAAGTGTGGCCGCCGAATTAACAAGCCTGGGTATTAAAATTGAAATTATTGATGGTGATGAATACCGTGCGGCACTGTGCCGTGATCTGGGCTTTAGTAAGGAAGACCGGAACGAGAACATCCGCCGCCTGGGCTTTGTAGCCAGTCGTTTCAGCGCTCAGGGTATTGTTACCATAGTGAGCGCTATAAATCCATATGATGATATCAGGCAGGAGCTTGCCGAAAAATATGATCATGTAAGCATTGTTCACATTGATTGCCCCGTAAACAAGTTGATAAGCCGCGATACTAAAGGCCTGTACAAAAGGGCGTTGCTGCCGGATGGGCATCCTGATAAACTACCCAACCTGACAGGTATTAACGATAGGTTTGATGTACCCGTTAAGCCCGACCTATACATTGATACCTGCAATTATACCATACAACAAAGTACCTCTTCACTGCTTTATTATATTATAAACAATCTGCATCCTGTTAAGCAGACTATTAAGATACCAAGCTATACCTGACAAAAAAGGACGCTTATAAGATTTTATGCAAAAAAGAGTACTGATTATTACCGGGATGCACCGCTCCGGAACCTCGCTTATTACCCAGTGGTTGAGCAAATGCGGCCTGCAAACAGGCGAAAAACTGGTACCCGGCGGCCATGGCAATGTGGAAGGGCATTTTGAAGATATTGAATTTTTAAAAATGCACGAAGAGATCCTGGCCGGCCATAACCTGCCCAAAACCGGGCTTACGGTTGAGCATGTGGCCCAGTTTACCTTGTACGAAAGGGAAAAGCTTAAAAGCATTATTAAAGTTAAACAACAGTTATACGACCAATGGGGCTGGAAAGACCCGCGGACCTGCCTGTTTCTGGATGTATATAAAGAACTGCTGCCCGATGCCTGTTACCTGGTTATCATGCGTGATTATCAGTCGGTAGTTAGTTCACTTTTGCGGCGTGAATTTAAGTGGATGGAAAACAGGTACATGGCGCGTAAATATTTTTCAAGGCTGGTATGGACAAAATTTCGCCGCGGCCGCCGCATGGTGCAGTTTTATAATGATCATGCCACCGAATACCTGAAAGTTTGGATAGCCTATAACCAGGATATTTTAAAATGTATTGAAACACTGCCCCGGGATGCATTTGTAGTTGTTAATTATTCGATGCTGAAAGACGAGGATGAACAGGTTTTTGAGTATCTGAAAGACAAGTGGAACCTGGCATTAAAATACTCCAGATTTAAGGACATTTTTAAGGAAAACCTTATCGGCTCCGATGTCGCTTTTGAACAATATATCAACGATAAAACCCTCATTACGCAGGCCATAAAACTACAGGCCAAGCTTAAAGAATATATGCTGACTGATTAGTATCAAAAGTTTTTTGCGGTTTATTATACATTGTTGCGAAAGAAGTAAACAAGTATCTGTGCAATAAAGTGTAAAGGTAGCTCAATTTGTGATACAATCGTTATTACGGTTTGATAATCAGCTGATTATTTCTCCAAATTCGTTTTACTCAATGGCTTAAGTACCCCTTGTTACGGTGCTGAACTTAGCCGTTGTGAAACGAAGGAAAAGGATATGAAAGCTAAGTTTTTTTGCTACTTGCCCTACAGAGTAGTTACGGGGCTTTTGATCATCATGTGTTTACATTCGCCGGGTTTTTCGCAGGCGGCGAAAATCGGGTCGCTGGCATATTTAAGGGCGCGCAACGGAATTGGCGGGTTTAACCTGGGCGGCTTGTTAACCGGCGAGCAGGAACAGGCTTTAACTTACATTGATGGAGAAGGCAGCAAGCCCGATGCGGATAGCTGTGTTACCTATGAATATCATCCGGATAAGCAGCTGGAACTGGAAGACGGGCTAACCGCAACTCATATTTGTGTACGTACATGGCAAAATAAAATAGTAAATATTTATGTTTTCTTTAACCGTAACCAGGGCTATAAAATGCTCAGTAAATTTTTGCACTGGTACGGTACCTTCACTGCAAAGCCAAATGATTACCAGGACGTTTATCTGTGGGATTCGCGCACGGTAAAACTATTGTTGAGCTATCACCCCGATGATGACCAGGGAATTGCTGTTTACACTTCTGTTCCTTTAACAAACACTATCAACGCACAAAATGCTAAAAGGCTAACCCAGTTGTTAACCAGTAATGAATAAGTGAAGACTTTATTAACCCCTACTTCACCACTCCACCCCGTAATTTCATTGTAACAATACCCTGTATTGCCTGTAGCGCATTTTAGTTTACGCTCCCTTTTTTACATTTTTACGTTACAAAAATTTATACCGTACAAATGCAACATTGGTTAGTTAAGAGTGAGCCCTTTAAATACAGCTGGGAAAAATTCAATAAGGATGGTCGTACCTTTTGGGATGGTGTGCGCAATTACCAGGCACGCAATAACCTGAGGGAAATGAAGGAGGGCGACCTGGTGTTATTTTATCACAGTAACGAGGGTAAAGAGATTGTAGGCATAGCCAAAGTTGTTAAGGAAGCTTACCAGGACCCCACAACCGATGATACCGATTGGGTGGTGGTTGACCTGGCCCCGGTTGAAGCCCTGAAAACCCCGGTAACCCTTGAGCAGATCAAAGCCGACCCTAAATTACAGGATATTGGCCTGGTAAGGCAGGGGCGTTTATCGGTAATGGGGGTAAAGCGCGAAGAGTTTGATTACATCTTAGCGCTAGGCAGTAAATGAAATGTGGAAGCATCTTAACGGGTTGTTTTGTTAAGTCGGGCCTTGTCGCCGTTTTATTGGTATTGCCGGGACTTGCAAAAGCGCAGGATGCTTTCAGCGCCTTTCCCGATCTGTTTTCCACCCCTTACGGCTATGTTGCGAAACATGTAAAGCAAGCGCCGGTAATTGATGGCGATCTGGAAGATGCTGTATGGCAGCAGGCCAAATGGACCCGGGATTTCCAGGATATTGAAGGCCGCCTCAAACCGCAGCCACCACTGCAAACCAACGTTAAAATGCTTTGGGACGATAGCTGCCTGTATGTAGCAGCCCGCATCAGAGATCCGCATGTTTGGGCTACGCTTAGCCATCATGATGATATTGTTTACAAAGACAATGATTTTGAGCTGTTTATCGATCCTGCCAACAGCACGCATAGTTATTTTGAAATTGAGGTGAATGCCCTCAATACCATTTTCGATTTGTTTTTGACCAAACCCTACCGTAACAACGGCGCCGCGGTAACCGGTTGGGATGCGCACGGCTTACGGTCGGCGGTAAAAGTTGAGGGCACACTGAATGATCCTACGGATACGGATAAAGGCTGGACGGTTGAAATGGCTATCCCATTTAAAGCCATAGCCGGTGGCTTTAACCACGCTGTGATAAAGGATGGTACTTTGTGGCGTATCAATTTTTCGCGGGTGCAGTATGATACGAAGGTGCAGAACGGCGAATATGTGAAACTACAGGATAATACCGGGCATAACTTGCCCGAGCATAACTGGGTTTGGAGCAACCAGGGGCTTATCAATATGCATTATCCCGAACGCTGGGGCTACCTCCTCTTCAGCGATCATGAGGCTGATGACGCGACGTTTAAAATGCCTTATGCCGAAGAGCAAAAAAAATACCTATGGCTGGTTTATTACAAGCAAAAGCGGTGGTTTAAAGATCATCATGAATACTGCACCTCGTTAAACAACCTGGGTGTTGAAAATAAGCTGACAGTAGCGAGCCATGCCAACGAGCTTAAGCTGGAAGCAACTACCCATCAGTTTATAGCTTATATTGCTGATATTAAAACCAAAGCAACCTATAAAATTGACCAGGACGGCCTGGTGCAGCAGCAGATAATCCCTAAAACTCCATGAATAAGCGCGAATTTTTAAAGGCTGGTTTACTGGCCGGCGTGGCTGCCCAGTTGCCCTTAGTAAGCAATGCCGCTGTTGAAGCTGCCAAGAGCAGCAAGAAAAAAGCCATGAAGAACTGGGTATGGATCAACCCTAACCCCAAAGATACAGATGATGATCTGGCCACCCGCTATGCTTCCTACAAAGCATCGGGGATAACGGGTATATTCTTCGAGAACGACAGCGAACGCCATTTTCGTGCCGCTAAAGCTAAAGGACTGGAGGCCCACCGCTGGATCTGGACTTTTAACCGTGCCGAACTGGTAAACGAAAAGCCCGAATGGTACAGCAAAAACCGCAAAGGCGAATCATGTGCCGATCATCCGCCTTATGTGCAGTATTACCGCTGGCTGTGCCCGTCGCGTCCCGAAGTACAGGAGTATTTAACCAAAACTGTCGATGATATTTTAGCTAAAGATTATATCGATGGTATCCACCTGGATTACGTGCGTTACTGCGATGTGGTGTTACCGGTAAACCTTTGGGATAAATATAAAATTGAGCAAACCAAAGAGCTGCCCGAATATGATTTTTGCTACTGCGATGTTTGCAAAGCCAAATTCAAGGAAGAATATAACCAGGACCTCGATCAGATCCAATACCCCGAAGCCAGCCTTTCATGGCGCTTGTTCAGGTATAATAACATAACCCGGGTGGTTAATGGTATTTCGACTGTTGCCCATCAGCATAAAAAACAAATAACTGCAGCCGTATTTCCAACACCCGAAGTAGCCCGCCGCAACGTAAGGCAGGACTGGACAAACTGGAACATGGATGGCATTTGCCCCATGATATATCACGGCTTTTACAAGGAGGGCGTAAGCTGGATAGGCAACGCCGTAGCTGAAGGTGTGCATTTCCTGGCAGGCAGGTTCCCGCTGTATGCAGGTCTGTATTTGTCTGATTTTAAAAGTGATGATGAAATTCGCACCGGTATACAGGTGGCGCTTAAAAATGGCGCGATGGGCGTGTCTTTCTTCGGTAATGTAAGGCCGGAAGTGCTGGCAATATTGAAAGATGAAGTTGCGGCGTTTAAGGCTTCGTAATATTAAACTAAAAACCTGCGCTCGTTTGTAAACGAGCGTACTATAAAAATGTCATTTCGACGAACCTCTTGGGAAAAGTGTAGGGGGGTGAGGAGAAATCTCCTATGATGAAAATCTGCTACAGAAAGGCAAAAAGTCCTAAAAAGCGTGGTAATAGATTATATAAAGTTATAATATATAAA
>NZ_JABMJI010000013.1:0-11658 GCF_013376065.1 Mucilaginibacter sp. SG538B | reverse complement strand
TGACTTGTGAGGAAATGCGCGAGCTGGCTGGAGAGTTGATCGAGCTGGTGATAGGTCATCTGCTGGTCGCCGAAGACGACGGCGATTTTTTCGGGGGCGAGCCGGACCTGTTCGGCGAACAGGGTTACGATGGTTTCATTTTCAGGGTAGGGCTGTTGCAATCCATGAGAAAAGTCAATTTCATCTTCTGATCGCAAACTAATTGCGGTCAGTTCCAAATTGAGGTCGTCCATACAGGCCTCCAGCAACAAATTCAATTGCGCTGCTACACTCATTATTCTTTCCTCGCTATATAGCGAAGAGTGATATTCAATTATACCGGAAATATGGTTTCCATTTTTAGCGAACCTGAATAATACACCCGGATCAATTCCAGCCAACGTGCCCCTCGAATGTAAACTGTCAAGACTAACGAAAACGTCGACTAAAGATCTACCAGTCTTCCGGTCAATAATGCCATGTTGCATTAAGTATGCAGGTAAGTCGAAGTTTTGAAACTCTACAGCCTTTTTGACATCCTTGCTTAACTCGATAATTAACTGTTTAAAAGTTTTAGAAGTGTTAAATTCGCATTTGGTAACTATGAAAGAATTGATTCTATTCTCTTTGACTTCGCCGTAAATGGGGGTGCCTAAAAAAATATCAGCGCCTAAATTGTATTTAAACATTAAGGCCGAAACCGCAGATAAAAGGCATACATGAATTCTGTAATCAGAATTATCACTTATTTTAATAATTTGTTGACTGACTTTTTCAGAAAGCGAGAACTGGTAGTCCCTTTTTTCATTAACATCTGTCAATATTTGGTCCGGCGCTATCGAAATCTGATTAAACTCACCGGACAATTTGTTCTTCCAGTATTCTTTCGCCTGGAGGATCCTCTCGAAACTTTGTTTGCTCATGTTGATGAGGGTTTATATTGGGGAAAAACAGGGTTTAATTACAAATTCCAATCGTCCAGATCCAAGTCGAAACTTGTCGCATTCATGCTGTATTCTTTGACATTTTTTCGCTCATCCTTATTGATTTTTCCCTCCTGTAGTTCCAACATCGAAGGAACTGCATTTTTATGTAATCTTGCCCAACGCTCATCCGCTTTCCTGATGTCTTCAAGTTTGTAAGGATTTTGAATGCCCAGTTTTTCGACAAACTCAACAAAGCGGTTGGCACGCTCATACGCGATTTCTCTTTTGGGGTACACGTCAAGTGTCCATGTACGGCTGAATATCAGAGGATCGTATTTTTCGCTGTAAAGCGGCATCTTTATAAATTGAGCTTCCCATAAATTTGAATCTACCTGACCTGAATAGAAAAACTGAAATGGGTTGCAATCGGCCTCATATATATAGTCCTGTATCTCTTCGATCATATCCAGTGTCTCCTGAAAATGCTCTTCCGTTTCTCCGGGATGGCCTA
The DNA here is from genome assembly GCF_013376065.1 of Mucilaginibacter sp. SG538B. Taxonomy (NCBI): domain Bacteria; kingdom Pseudomonadati; phylum Bacteroidota; class Sphingobacteriia; order Sphingobacteriales; family Sphingobacteriaceae; genus Mucilaginibacter; species Mucilaginibacter sp. SG538B. The sequence continues at coordinate 10,242 of NZ_JABMJI010000013.1, read as the reverse complement.
CCAGGAACATTGCGGTTGTCTTGATGCCAGCTGTTGCCAGGTTAATGATCGTCTCCTTTATTTGCGCGGTTGTGAGGTTTTTATGCATCAGGTTTAACATTTCTTCCGATCCGCTTTCTACGCCGATCCGTGCACGATAGTAGCCGCCTTTGCGCCAGTTCATTGCCTTTTCAAAATCTTGTGATTTCCTGTCAATCCGAAAATAACCGTCAAAATAAATAGGGTCGTCGATTTGCTGAAGCTCCCTGGTGAGATCATCTAATACGGGGTTAAGGATAGAGTCGCACATAAATATGAGTTGCTTCTTGTGCACCCGGTGCAATCTCTGCATTTCCTTTGCGGTATATGCGGGATTTTTTTTTGTATACCGACCCCAGAATATCGTTTCCGAGCAGAAGCTGCATTCAAAGGGACAACTCCGACCGGTTGAGCTGGAAACTGTTAAATAAGATGTAAGGTCCAAGTCAGAAAAATCCGGAACAGGGGTTGTATTTAAATCTACACTGTTTCCGTCAATGTCTTTCTTTGAATAAAACTTTTTATTGACTGCCAACTCACCATTAAGGAGCTTTAGAAACAAAATCTCTCCTTCTCCTTCGATGATCTTGTCAATATATGGAGTTTCAGTCATAATTGTAAAGTAATTCGGGGAATTGGGTTTCAGCTCATTGCTGAAAATTGGCCCGCCCATTACTGTCATGATATGTGGATAATCTCGTTTAACCTGCTTAAAAGCAAATATTGAAGCAGGTAAGGATCCACTGTAAACTGACAGCCCAAATACATCTGGCATAAATTCTTCAACCTTTTGATGGATGTAGTTTTCGAGGTCACTCAAGAAATCTTTTATGATTATGTTTAACGTTTCCGCGTTAGCTCGCGAAATAATCGTGTAAAAAGTTTTATCAACGACTTCGATAATGAGGTCGAGAAAAAAATCGTCATAATTGTTTTCAGCTTGTACCGCCGCCATAGAATGGTTTCTAAGAACCTCATGCCCCATATTATACAATAACTTTCTTTTATTTGCCGGAATCATCAATTCTAACGCGCCGAAATACCGGTCATAAATATCCCTGAACGCGTATTCGATATTCGCATCATAAGCCCTTACTTCGTAGTTGCCGTGAAACTCCAGAAATGTTTTTAGCGACACGATGCCAAGCGGAGGAACCAGCGGGTCCCAAAATGGCAGTAGGATTAATAAAACTCTTTTCGCAGGTTCCAATAAGGTTTTGTGATTGTCCATAGTCATAATAATATTTTAAGTCGGTTAAAACTTGAAGCCTTCTTGATCATCTGTTGTTGTCGATGGCGTCAATTCCTGTTCATTGCTATCCGACACTGTAACTATCGGCGCGGGGTTTCCATTTTCAAATGCACTCGAATAAATGGCCTGGTTGATCGGTAACTCAGGATGTTTAAGGTGTATATCCAAAATATTTATAAAATCGTTGCTGACTCTCTCAATCATTGATCTTTCATAAACGCTTGTGTTGAAGTTGATGCTTAGAAACAGGTTGTCAGCTCCCTCATAGAAATTGAATAAAAGGTCGAATCTGCTTGAGCTGTGCGCGTTCGTCTGAAATGGCGTGATATTCACCTCCTTCATGTTCAACGCATTTTGATCATGTAGATGATCGTTTAGTAACGCGACAACGACATCAAAAACCGGGTGCCTCGTTCTATCAAATCTGTAATGGTGCTCTGTTATTAGCTCGTTCACCAGTTCATCGAACGGATACATTTGATGGGCTATCGCGGCTAATAAATTTCCTTTTGTTTTCTTGAATTCAGTTATGAAGGTCCCGTATTCATCCACTTGTGTTCTTAATGGCAATAAGTTGACGTAAAACCCAATCTGACTTTCAAGGTCTGCATGCTCGCGTCCGGCAAACGGGGATCCGAGGACAATATCAGATTGACCGGTATATTTGTAGAGTAAAGAATTCACAACGGTGACCAGGGCCATAAACATGGTCCCTTCGAGTTCAACAAGTATTTTACGTAAGAGGCTTAATTGCTCTCCGGTAATCATAATACTTAGGGTGTCTCCCTTATAAGTACGGAAGGAGGGGCGCTGAATGCGGCTTGGCAAATTAATTTGCGGTATATCACCGGCAAGAAGTTTGATCCAATACTTTCGGGAATTATCTATTCTACGGTCGGCAATTTGTTGCCGCTGCCAGGCCGCATAGTCCTTATATTGAATTCTTAATTGCTGTAGTTGGGGCGTTCCATCTGATAACATTGCATTATAAGCTTCAACCAACTCTCTCATCAGTACAAACATCGACCAGCCATCACTTATGATGTGATGAAGAATTGCAGACAAAACGTAAGTGTCATTTGTTAGGTGGTATAGCGAAATCCGAATCAGCGGGCCCTTGGTCAACTCAAAAGGCTGCACAGATTGATAGGCAATATCCGCCCTGGCGCGCGCCTCGCCGTCTGTTTGTTCTAAAAAATCGAGGTAATTAATTTTAACATTTGTCTTCGACTCATGAATGACGCGCTGTCTTGGTTCACCATTGGAAGCTACGGTAAATATAGTTCGTAAAATTTCGTGCCTTTTAATCAGAATTTCCAAGCTCTTCTGCAAAAACACATAATTTAAGTTTCCCTTGATGACGTAAGCTGACGGAATATTCAACGCGACATTTGCTTCACGGATAAGACAAACTGCCCATAGTCGCTGTTGAGCATTTGATAACGGGTAATCATCTTTATCTGTTTGCTTTTCAATCAAATTAAATTCTTGAGGAGCTTTCCGATCAATGAGTTCAACCTGCTGGCGAATGGTCAAATGGTTAAATATTTCCTGTAATGTACATTTGACTCCGAACTGTTTATATAGGCGGTTAACCAAAATAGTTATTTTTAGACTGTTACCGCCAAGATCAAAAAATGAATCGTTTACGCTTATTTTTTTTACGCCCAGTATTTCCACCCATATCATGGTTATGGTTTTTTCCTGTTCGGTACTGTATTCCACAAAGTCAGCACCTGTCAGTATATTAGAATCGGTCGGTTCAGGTAACATCCCCCGGTCTACTTTTCCGTTGAAATTAACAGGTATTTTATCCAGCCTGATAAAGAAGGTAGGGATCATGTAGTCGGGCAGTTTATCTTTGATGAAGCTCCTTAATCCTTTAACATCCAAATCCGCTTCCCCGGAAAAATAGCCTATTAGTTCATTTTCTCCTGCTTGGTTGACCTTTGCAGTTACTACGGCTTCTTTTATGCCCGAATGGCCAGTCATGGTTCTTTCAATTTCCGAAACTTCGATACGATATCCCCTGATTTTTACCTGGTTATCGACCCTTCCCAGTAATTCTATCGTGTTATCTTCCAACATACGCCCAATATCGCCGGTTTTAAACAGGCGTTCCCCTTCATCAAATGGGCTTTCAATAAAATACCGCGAGTTTAATTGCGCATTGTGAATGTAACCCGGAGAAATTCCTTTTCCCCCAACACATATCTCACCGGCCACTCCTCGTGGAGTCAATTTTCCATATTTGTCAAGAATAAAAACCTTGCAGTTTAAAATAGGCTTACCAACACGTGGGCGCCTAATAAACCCCGAAAGATTATCTTTTGTTATCTCGTAAGTCAATGCCCCCATAGTAGTTTCAGAGGCTCCATAGTGGTAAAGAACCTGAATATCTTTATCGATGAAGTAGCTTATATCATTCACCTTAACCTTGTCACCTCCGATTACAACCAATCTTAGGTAGTCACCGGTGTTTTCTATTAATTTACCATAACGGACAAGTAACTGGAGTTGAGAGGGGGTTATTTTTAGAAACCTTATCTGTTGATCGTTTATATAATCCGCTAAAAAATCCGCGTTACTCAAAATGATTTTTGGAACGACGTGTAGCGCTGCTCCATTTAATAGTGTACAGAAGACGGATGTATAAACACCGCTGAATACAAAACTTGAAAGCAGTACCGAGCTGTCATTTGAAGTTATCCGAAATTTATCAGTAAACCACTGATTGTAATTCACAATAGACCTGTTCGTCGTTATCGCTCCTTTTGGAGCACCGGTTGATCCCGATGTGTAAATCAGATAAGCTCCACCCAAAGGGTTTCCTATTACTGTTGTCCAGCTCGTACTATATCGCGATTTATCCTCTTTAAACTCATCGATTACTGATTTATCAATCGTAAACCGGCAGGCGCTGTCCTCCTGTATGAATCTTGTCCGTTCTTCAGGGTGATCTACATCCAGAGGAACGAAAACGCAGCCTGCTTTAAGGATCGCAAGCATCGATATAATCATCCATTCACTCCTCTCCAGCAAAATTCCAATGCAAGCCCCCGCAACAATTTTCCCTTTTAGAAAGTTGCAGATCTGGTTTGCTGCAACATTTACTTGCTCATAACTCAATTCTACGGAATTATACTTAAGAGCAAGATGGTTGGGATGAAGGGCGACCTGGCGTTCAAATAGCGAAATGATAGTTTCGTTTTCCGGAATTACCCCTATGTTATTATTGAAATCAACAATAGCCTTTGTTTTGTCCGAAGCTGGGAGTATTTCGATTTGATGGAGTGGGTACTGCGGGTGTGACAGAGCCGATTCCATAAAAAAATTGAGATGCTCACCAAGTTGGATGATTAAAAGCTCAGAATAGATGTCTGTATTATAATCGATTTTAAACTTTAAAGAATTGGAAGACTCAGTGAACTTTATCGCTAAATCAAATTTAGTTTGACCCTGTTTAAAAGCGAATGGTTCAAACAAGATCTCAGAACTTTTAGCCAGCTCGGCAATAACCATATCTTCTTCATGCTGGTACCCGACAAGGATATCGAATAAAGTAGATCTGCTAATGTCTCTTTTTATTTCCAATTCGCCCACGACCATATCGAGTGGAAACGCCTGATGCTGGAACGCCTCGAACATAGTAGTTTTGACTGATTCAAATAAATAGTCGAAGGAGCGTGAATCATCTATTTTTGTACGTAATGGCAGGGTGTTTATAAAATACCCAATTTGGTTCTTTAAATCCGCGTGCTCCCGTCCTGAAACAGGCGTACCTACAATGATGTCAGACTGATTACTATAGATATATAAAATGGCCTTGACCGAGGCTAGCAAGCCCATAAATACCGAACCTTCTTTCTCAAGACAGTACCTTCTTAAACTCATCAGGGCAGATGGCGGCAGTTCAAATTGTATGGTGTCTCCATGGTAGGTCTTTTTTGCAGGTCTTACTTTTTCGGATGGCAGGTCTATAATTGGAATTTCCCCAGAAAGTTTTTCCTTCCAATAATTCTTATGAGCTTCCATAATTTCGCCCTCAATTTGTTGACGTTGCCAGGTCGCGTAATCCTTGTATTGAATTTCAAGGGGCGGCAACTGAACTTGTTTATTCCGTGTCAGCGCGTCATAAAAGGCGAAGAGGTCGCGGGTCAATACTTCGATAGACCAACCATCACCGATTAAATGATGAATATTATAAGTTAAAATATAACGCGATTCTTCTACCCGGAGCAACCCTATGTGCAATAGGGGGCCGTTCTCCAGGTCGAAATGTTTTTGAATGACGTTTTCAATATAGTTGTCTACGAGAACCTCCTTGCCGTAGCGTTCGCGGAGGTCAATATATTCAGGTTCGAAAGGGTATTCAGAAGAAGGCATTACAAATTGGCGTATTTCGTTGCCATCCTCTTTAAAAACTGTCCTGAGGCTTTCGTGTCTTTCCAATACGTTATTTACTGCTTTGAAAAAGATATCTTTTTTCAAAGGGCCCGACAGTTGCACAACTCCCGGCATATTATAGGCAACGCTGGTACCTTCGGTTTGTATTGTTACCCATGTACGATGTTGAGAGGACGATAGCGGGTAATTTTGAGCCTCCGAAGCTTTGTGGATTCTCACAAATGTTTCTTTTGTATTATTACGGAGATATTCAATTAATGTAGGCTTCTGAAGCTTCAACTCGGCTAATATATCCTGACCGGGCGCCTGACCGAAAGCCGTCACTTCGAGGTCATTCCCCTTAAGCCTTACTCTGATTTCCTTTTCACGTAAACGGTTCAATAAAGATTTGATTTCTTCCATATCACTTTAAATAATGATTATATGACTTTCGCTGCCCTGTATTTGATCTTCAGCATTTAACCACTGTTTGTTCAATATTTCCGTACTCAGGTCATGCAGAGTTGTATTACTGAAAATATCCTCCAGTTTTAATTTTATATTGAATACCTTATGTATTTCACTGACAAGTTTTGTAGCTTTTAGGCTATGACCACCCAAATCAAAGAAGTTGTCATTTATACCAATTTGCTCAATCAGTAAGAGCTCTTTCCATATCTCCACCAGCAAACGTTCTGTGTCGTTCTCCGGCGCGGCGTACTTTACGCCTGTTACCATGGCGTGGGATTCCGGATTTGGTAGCTTGGCCTTATCGATTTTTCCATTTGATGTAAGGGGGAGTTTTTCTAACTGAACAAAATAACCAGGTATCATATAGGACGGCAGGCTCTTTCCTAAATAATTTTTGATTTCTTTGGTGTTTAAGTTTTTTCTACCCACTACGTACGCCACAAGCTCGTTTTCCGTATTTCTTCCAACACGGAGAACCACGATAGCAGAAACGATATTTTTATGGGACTCAAGCGCAAGCTCGATCTCTTTTAATTCAATTCTGTACCCCCTGATTTTAACCTGGTCATCCATTCGTCCACCATAAAGTAGTTCTCCCGTGCTTGAAAGTTTCACTTTATCTCCAGTCCGGTAAAGTCTTCCTGCTTTGAAAGGGTTTGGGATAAACTTTTCCGCTGTCAAGGCGGGTGCATTCAAATATCCTCGGGCTACACCTGCTCCGCCAACATACAACTCGCCGAATACACCTTGAGGGACCGGGTTTAATTGATTATCAAGTATATACGCTGATAGGGTGGGAATTGGCTTTCCAATGCTACTGGAGTTGGAAAGGATATCCTCAATGTTAATGTCCTTATAGGTCACATGCACGGTTGTTTCGGTGATTCCATACATATTGACCAGTTTTGTTTTTGGGTATTTTTCTGCCCATGGTTTCAGTTTGACCGGGCTGAGAGCTTCCCCTCCGAAAATGACGTACCTTAAACTTAAGTCAATAGTGTCCCGGCCGGATAATTCATCGAGTAAGTTATAAAATGCTGAAGGGGTCTGATTTAGGATGGTGGCTTTTTCCCGGAGCAAAAGATCAAAAAATAAGGCCGGGTCCCGCGTTAATTCGTCAGGTACAACAATTAATTTGCCCCCGTTTAGCAGGGCACCAAATAGTTCCCAGACGGAAAAGTCAAAACAGAATGAGTGGAACATAGTCCATACATCTTTTTCGCTGAAGTCGAATAGCTGTTTGTCGTTTTTCAATAATCGAACAACGTTTCCATGTTCTACAAGTGTTCCCTTGGGTTTACCGGTAGTACCTGAGGTGAAAATGACATAGGCCAGGCTAGCTGGATCATTTGAAACGCCAGGGTTAATTACCGGCTGATGCATTTGTTGAGTTTTAAATTTCCGCAATTCGTAATCATCAATGACACATTTGCATGAAGATGCAGTCAGAATATGATCAATTCTCTCCTGCGGGTAATGTGGATCCACCGGCACGTAAGCGGCACCGGCTTTGAGTACCGCCAAAATTGCAATGACAAGCCATTCACTCCTGTTTAACTTGATGCCAATGAGGTCATCATTTTGTATATCATAGGTGTTTCGCAAATAGAAAGCCAACTGATTGGATAGCTCATTTAATTCGTTATATGTCAACCTCGTACCCTCATATACGACGCAATCAGCATCGGGAGTCATTCTTGCCTGTTCTTCAAATAAACTAGTGATGGTCTTTTGAAACGGATAGTTAGATTCGGTATTATCCAGATAGTGCAACAATGCTGATTTCTGAGAAGGGTTAAATATGTCGAGCTCGCTCACCTTCTTTTCTCGGGATGAGATACAATCAGTGATAAGATTAAAATAATGGTCTAAAAAACGATCGATGGTGTCTTCTTCAAAATAAATGCTATTATAAGTAAGGTAAATTCCGTACTCATCCGTTTTCTTTATCAATAAATTAATATCATATTTTCCCAATCCGTGGTTTAACTCTATAATTTCAAAATCCCTTAGTGCATCCTCTTCATAGCTAAACAAAATATCGAAAAGAGCTGTGCGGCTCATATCTTTTTCAGGATTCACCTCCAGTACCACACTTTCAAAGGGAATTCCGCTAAAATCACGGGACTCTTCATATTCTGATCGGATGTGTTCGGCGAGGGATACGAAAGGTAAATCAACCTTTACGGAATTCTTTAAAGTGATCAGATTTACAATCGGTCCGACAATATTCCTTAAAGCCGGATTTTCTCTTCTATCTGCTACTGTTCCAATCACAATTTCCTCGCTACCCGTTAGGCGATAAAGCAACACGTTAAAAGCTGCAAGGAAAATGGATAGTTCCGTTTTATTTGAAAACTTGCAAAATGCCCTAATTGCGTTTGACAAATCAGCGTCGACGCGGCGCTCTTTTAGCCCGTACTTGTAAACGTGGATCGGGGCACGTTGTTTGTCCGTTTCCAGGACTAGGATAGGTGCGTTTTTCAATTTTCTCCTCCAGTATGATGTGAGTGGAGATAGATCGATTTTGTTTAGATTATTTTGCCATTTTGAGAAGTCACGATAACTGCCAATTGCTTGTTTGTCTGTGGCTGTTTCGGGTTTGTAATAATTCGCGAGAATCTCCTCGAAGACAATTCGAAGTGACGCTCTGTCCAGAATGATGTGATGGGCTGTTATCAGAAATATAGTTCCACCGTCACAATATACATTATCAAAGCGAATCAGCGAATCGGAGCTTAACTCAAAAGGAACTTGTATCAGGCTTAAAATGTATTCCCCTATTTTTTCCGGCGAACAGTCCGAATGTGTTTTGAGATTAATGATCCCGCAGTCACAAATTTGCTGATAAGGAAATCCGGAATCGTTTTTTATCCTCGTTCTGAGCGCGCTGTTGTTTTGTACGACCTTTGTTATTGCAACTTCCAGCTTTGCTGCATTTAATGCTGTATCGAATTTTACAGCTAAAGATAAATTGTGATATACAGGGCTGTTTTCATAGAGATTATTTTTCTCAAATTCATCAATGAACCATAATCTTTTTTGATGCTCGGTGCATTCCATCATTTCAATGGTCACTGGCTCGAGCGTTACCTTTAATTGACCTTTATCATGCTCGAGCTTTTTGATCAAACGTTCCACTGATGAATCAGCTGAAACTGTTATAGCACCCATCAGTTCTGCCAGGTCATCCGAAATCTTGATAGCCGTATCACTATCAAAAATATCTGTATTGAACTCAAGAGTTGTCAATAGCCCCTCCGGATCTTCCTGAAAATAAAAAGTCAGGTCATATTTACTGACATTTCGTTTATAACCTTCATATTTCGTGATCCGAACGTGCTTGGATTGTTCCAGGATTTTTAGCGGGTCCTTCAGTGCTGAATGTTGCATGACGATCATGACATCAAACAACAGGTTTTTGCTTAAATCTCTCTTGAGGTTAAGATCATCAACCAGTTCGTCAAAAGGGTACAGCTGATTTTCATAGGCCTTCAGGCTGGTGCGTTTTGCTTGAGCAAATAATTCTGTAAAACTTTTCTTCGCCTGAAACCTCGTCCTAAGGGCAACAGTGTTAATGAAAAGTCCAATTTGCTGCTCAAGGTCTGCGTGCTCGCGACCGGAAATCGGGGTGCCAATAATGATATCTTCCTTGTTTGTATATTTGTAGAGCAAGGCATTTACCACAGACAGCAATCCCATAAATAAAGTGCCGCCAAGCTCCTGGGTGAGGCTTTTAAACGGTTCTGTAATCTGCGAGGGTATTCTTTTGGTGATGGTTCCGCCTTTAAATGTTTTTACCGGAGGCCTTTTTCTATCTGTTGGAAGGTCTAGTACAGGTATCAGATGATCGAATTGACTTAACCAATAATCTCTTTGTGCCTGGAGTATGCCTTTATTCAGTTCAGCCTGTTGCCAAACGGAATAGTCCTTGTACTGAATAGGTAAGTCGGGAAATTTGTTTGGCGTTCCAACAAAATTTGTATTGTAAACTTGCGTAAGTTCACTAATAAAGATATTCATCGACCAGCCATCGCTGATGATATGGTGCATTACATAGGTAAATAACCAGCGATCGTCAGCTAACTGGTATATTGCGACACGTAAAAGAGGGC
>NZ_JABMJI010000012.1:0-28281 GCF_013376065.1 Mucilaginibacter sp. SG538B | reverse complement strand
TGTGTAGGATAGGTGGGAGACTGTGATCCAGCTTCGCTAGGAGTTGGTTAGTCAACGTTGAAATACCACCCTTTCTGTATTTGGTGTCTAACTCTACAATGTGGAGAACATTGTTTGGCGGGTAGTTTGACTGGGGTGGTCGCCTCCAAAAAGGTAACGGAGGCTTTCAAAGGTAAGCTCAGTACGCTTGGTAACCGTACGCGGAGTGCAATAGCATAAGCTTGCTTGACAGTGAGACAGACAAGTCGAGCTGGGTCGAAAGACGGATATAGTGATCCGGTGGTTCTGCATGGAAGGGCCATCGCTCAAAGGATAAAAGGTACGCTGGGGATAACAGGCTGATCTCCCCCAAGAGCTCATATCGACGGGGAGGTTTGGCACCTCGATGTCGGCTCGTCACATCCTGGGGCTGGAGAAGGTCCCAAGGGTTGAGCTGTTCGCTCATTAAAGTGGCACGCGAGCTGGGTTCAGAACGTCGCGAGACAGTTCGGTCCCTATCTGTTGTGGGCGCAGGAAGTTTGAGTGGGGCTGACCTTAGTACGAGAGGACCGGGTTGGACTAACCTCTGGTGAATCTGTTATGCCGCCAGGTGTACTGCAGAGTAGCTACGTTGGGAATAGATAAGCGCTGAAAGCATCTAAGTGCGAAACTAGCCACAAGATGAGACTTCCATTGAGGGTCGTAGGAGACTACTACGTTGATAGGTTACAGGTATAAAGGTGGTGACATCATAGCCGAGTAATACTAATTGCCCGAAGCTTTCTTCAAAGCAGAGATTAGAGGTTAGAGATTAAGAGATTAGTCGCTACCTCTAATCCGAGACAAACAGATAATGAACAACAAAGCTGTTGTTTTCTCTTAAATTCAATTCCTTCTTTCAATAATATGTCATTTATGAGGCTGAAAGGCCAAAGGATAAAGGCGAAAGGTAAGAAACCTTTAACCTTTTACCTTTAAGCTTTCACCTTAATAAAAAGAAATTCAGGTGCCTATATCGGCGGTGTCTACCTCTTCCCATTCCGAACAGAGAAGTCAAGCCCGCCAGAGCCGATGGTACTGCGGTAAAACGTGGGAGAGTAGGTCGGTGCCACCCTTTATCACTTTCAATAGTGCTACATCGCAAAAGCCTTAGCTAATTACTAAGGCTTTTTTGCGTTATTAGACTTTGGGGATTCTCCTATCCCAAGCCATGCCAACTGTAGCCAATCTCTGCTTTCCACTGACCCTCAAACCACGTTAGGGATAGGAGCGGATACCGGCCTGTGGCTAATGCCCGTGCAGTATGAGCGCATAGCCCGGCCACAGGCAACGCCCAAAGAAATCATTGTTGTATTTAACTTTACGTTGGCCCGCTTAGTTGCCGCGGGTTGGCTTTGTTCTTTTTCTTAACAAAATGAACAAAGTCCGATCGATAGCAAGATAACGAACACCATCACCAATAAACATTTCATTACCATATTATTTTGCTATTTTTAAAGTATATACCTAAACATATGCTTACAGCAGAACAAGCCGCGCTTTGGCAAAAGATCCTGGATTTTCAATTGGATGATCCTGAAGCTGCTTTCAAATTTTCCGAACGCCTGGCGCGCGAGAATGGGTGGGACTTAGTTTATACCCGTAGAGTGATTGCTGAATACAAACGTTTTATTTTTCTTTGTTGTATCTCCGAACATGGTGTAACACCTTCCGATGCTATTGATCAGGCCTGGCACCTGCATTTAACTTTTACCCGGTCATATTGGATAGATCTTTGCCGTGACACACTCGGAAGGGAGATCCATCATAATCCTACTAAAGGTGGAAATAGCGAAGCAGTAAAGTATGACACGTTTTATACTGATACCGGCCAATTATATTTTAACTGTTTTAACGAACCGTCGCCTGCTGATATCTGGCCTGGAAACGAAGTCCGCTTTAAAGAGATTAATTTTCAACGAGTGAACCTGGATAAATACTGGCTTATCCGTAAACCTCGACGAATTAAAGTATTGTTGTTGATGGGGATGTTGATCCTTGTTTCATGGATATGCATACAGGCCTCAGATAATGATATTTTTATATTAATTTTCCTGGTACTGTTTGTTGGTGTTACCATATTAAGTTATCATAGTGAAGGGCGCAATGATGATAAACGGGACCGTGACGGTAATGGTGGTGGGACTGGTTGTAGTACCGTCGGCTGCGGAGCTGATAGTAGTTTCGATTCGGGCCATCACGGACATTCTGGTCATGGGTGTCATAGCGGCGGGGGCAGTGGATGTGGAAGCGGTTGCTCAGGGTGCTCTGCTTCAGGATGTAGTGGTTGCAGCAGCCATTAAGTTAATCAGCTACCTAATGCCTCAAAAATCTCAGCCGAGAGCAGTCCACTCCCTCCGCCAAAATGCTGAACTATTTTAATGCTGGGTTTTTCGGCACAAAAATATTCATTCAATTTATATTCCGATATCTCATCAACACCACCACCTAATAGCACGAGTTTAAAATCCCGCGTACTGAATGCCGCAATGGCCTCCTCATCGCTGAGGCAGCCTGTTGCGTTCCAATTAGGATTATTGTTTACCAGCCGTACCACGGTAGCCAGTATTTCGGGGTGACGGCCAACTACCAGTATCTGCGTCTTTTCCATGATCTTAAAATTTCATTGGTACATCAATTAACAAAAACTCTGAATCTGTACCTGCTTCAACGGTAAATTTGTCGGTATCCCAAATACCCAAAGCATCGCGACTATTTAAAGTTTCGCCATTAATAATCACTTCGCCGCTTAACACAAACGTATAAACGCCGTTGCCCTCTTTCTTGATGCTGTATTCGGTGCTTACTCCTTTGTCAAACTTGCCTAAATGAAACCATGCGTCCTGATGGATCCACACACCTGCATCGTCGGGACTGGGGGATAATACCTGTTGCAGTTTGTTATGACGGTCTTCAAGATTTAATGAAATCTGATCGTAACGAGGTTCTACATTTCTTTTATTAGGGTAGATCCAGATCTGCAAAAATTTCACTTCGCTGGTACGGTCAAAATTATATTCGCTGTGAAAAATTCCGGTACCGGCACTCATCGCCTGGATATCTCCGTTTTTGATAACAGCTACATTGTTCATGCTGTCCTTATGCTCGAGGTCGCCTTCCAGCGGAATTGAAATGATCTCCATATTATCATGCGGGTGTTTGCCGAAACCCATACCCGGATCAACGGTATCATCGTTCAACACCCTCAACGCGCCAAAGTTCATCCGTTGAGGATTGTAATAACCAGCAAAACTAAATGATTGGTAGCTGTGTAACCATCCGTGGTCTGCATGTCCGCGGGTGTTGGCTTTATGTAAAATGGTCTGTGCCATGGTGTGTTTCCTTTAAATTGTAATACAAATTTAAAGGGACATTGGTTGGCGGCACTTGATGTAGGTTAAGAAAATTGGAGAGTAGTTGATTAGGTGGGTGGAGAGTAGTTGTTTATTGCGTATAAAACCACTCTCTAATCAACCCAATCAACCATTCATCTATCTTTTCCTCACCATTTCGCTTTTCATCCGGCTAAAAAACTCGGGGGTTACACCTATATAGGAGGCTATTTGTTTTTGTGGGAGATGATCTATCAGTGTAGGGTAGCGTTTGCAAAAATTATAATAACGGTCTTCGGCGGTAAGGCTCAGACTATCGATAAGACGCTGCTGACTGGCTACCAGTGAGTTTTCGGTCAGGATCCTGAAAAAGTGCTCAAACTTAGGTATCTGTATATATAATTTTTCCTGGTTGGCTTTTGATAGCAGCAGCACATCGGTATCTTCCAATGCTTCGATATTCTGGATACCGGTTTTTTGCGAAATTAGACTATACATATCGGCAATCCACCAGTCGGCAGGGGCAAAGTTTAACACATGTTCGATACCACTTTTATCTACGGTATAACCTCGCAAACAACCGGCCGTTACAAAAGCCGAATACTTGCATATCTCACCATAAGTAAGCAAAAACTGTTTTCGTTTTATTTTTTTAGGCTGTAAATAAGCCGTGAAAATTTCCTGTTCTTCGCGGGTTAAGTGGATGTGTTTTTCGAGATTGTTAAGTATCAGATCAAACGGCATATGCAAAAATGTGGTTTATTTAGCTTATTTATCGAAGAATGGACAATTAATCTATCCTGTTTTTTACAGGCGCAGGCATTTATTTAATAAATTTTAAATTAGCTTTATCAACCGCAGGTAAGCCATGCCAAAATATGCGCATGTTATGCTTATAAAGCGGTATGGATAGCAAAAAATTATCAATATGATTGTGAATGGCTTTTTTAACCAAGGCCTGAAGCATAAACAAATAAACCTGGAACGCATTACCAATTACTGCGTTAAATGATTTTAAAGATAAGTTTTATGGTGAAAAATTATTTTTTAACGATCTGCCTGTGTGTTATTGTTGCTTCGTTTGTTGATGCGCAGCAAAAATTTAACGGTCTTGATGTTGGGCTCGGCAACCTTTATCGTACATCTGATGCCAAAACAAGATCTATCAGCCCGGAAAATTTTACGGGCGAGAAAGGTAAAGGTGGCATGGCCACAAACGGCACCGGCGCCAACGCTTCGCGCGATCTGGGCCAGACCTGGAAAGTAAGCCCGAGCGTTGTTATTAAAAAGCATACAACTTTTACCGTTGCCGAAATTAACGGATCGGGCGCTATTCAGCATATCTGGATGACCCCTACCGGTAACTGGCGCTATTCCATAATCCGTTTTTATTGGGATGATGAAACCACCCCTTCGGTAGAAGTGCCCGTGGGCGACTTTTTTTGCATGGGTTGGGGCAAATATGCTCCGGTATCTTCGCTGGCTGTGGCAGTAAACCCGGGTAGCGCTTTTAACTGCTACTGGCCAATGCCGTTCCGTAAAAAATGCCGCATCACTATGGAAAATATCGACGACGCCGATATGGTGCTGTACTACCAGGTTGATTATACGTTGACAGATGTACCCGAAGATGCGGGCTATTTTCACGCGCAGTTTCGCAGGGTAAATCCGTTGCCATACAAAAAGGATTTTGTTTTGGTGGATAGTATTAAAGGCAAAGGACAATATGTTGGTACTTACATAGCTTATGGCTCAAACAAAAATGGCTGGTGGGGCGAAGGGGAGATCAAATTTTTTATGGATGGCGATACCAAGTTTCCTACTATAAATGGAACAGGGACAGAAGATTATTTTTGCGGATCGTATGATTTTGATACCCGCCATAAAGATGCCAACGGGAAAGAAAAACCGGGAACGGAGTACACCGAATTTTGCAGCCCCTACAGCGGCTTGCCGCAGGTAATCCGCGGCGATGGGCACTATGAAATTGCACAGCGTTTTGGCATGTACCGCTGGCATATCGTTGATCCAATCCGCTTTGAAAAAAGCCTGAAGGTTACCATACAGGCCTTGGGTTGGCGGCACGATGGCCGGTACATGCCCCTGCAGGATGATATCGCTTCAACCGTGTTCTGGTATCAAACCGGCGAACATGGCCCTTTCCCTAAATTTCCCTCAAAAGACGAACTGGAAGTAAACTAATGAAACTATATAAACTTGCCAAGGGCAGCCTATTGCAACATAACGGCTCATCATATATTATTGATGATGAATGGGATAAACTGATCAATCGTGATGGTTTGGCAGCCTATCTTGAATCGGTAACTACAGATACCACGGCTTTAAGTCCTGAAGTAGAAGACGAACATTTAACCGGCAACATATTGCCACCTATAGGTACCCAGGAAGTATGGGCCGCCGGGGTGACTTATTTACGTAGCCGTGATGCCCGCATGGAGGAATCAGAAACCGGCGCGAGTTTGTATGATAAGGTTTATGACGCACCCCGGCCTGAGCTTTTTTTCAAAGCCCTTGCTCACCGGGTATCCGGGCATAACGGTGAGGTTTACATCCGCAAAGATTCGGAGTGGGATGTGCCAGAGCCTGAACTTACACTATTTGTGAATAGCGATGGTAATATCCAGGGATATACCATTGGCAATGATATGAGCTCGCGGAGTATTGAGGGAGAAAATGCGTTGTACCTTCCGCAGGCTAAAGTTTATGAAAAAAGTGCCGCACTTGGGCCTTGCTTATATGTAACTTCCGAGCCAATTCCTGGCGATACCGTGATTAGCATGAACATTAAGCGTAAAAAAGAGCTGGTTTTTGAAGATGAAACTACGGTATCACGTATTAAACGCTCCTTTACAGAACTTACCGGTTATTTATACAGCGAATGTGATTTTCCTTACGGATGCTTTTTAATGACGGGCACCTGCCTGGTGCCGCCGCCAAGTTTTACTTTGCAAGCCGGCGACGTTGTGGAGATCAGTATTGACCATATCGGCACAATGGTGAATGTGATTGGCTTAAATCATAAACATAAATAAGCGGTATGGTGCAGCTTTTAAAAAAGTCATCATTAGTTTTGCTGTTTGCCGCTTCGGTGTCGTGTACCATGCGCAACCCTCAACTACCCATGAAAGGAACTTTTGGATCTGATCTTGATTTTTTAAAAGCAAAGGATAGTGTTATCGTTTTAAAAGATGGCAGCGGTTTAGGGCAGGTGATCGTATCGCCCAAATATCAGGCAAAGGTTTTTACATCTACCGCTGATGGTTTAAATGGTAAAAGTTTCGGATGGATCAAGTATGAAACATTCGATTTGAAACAGCCAGACCCGCATATGAATGCCTTTGGCGGTGAAGATCGCCTGTGGCTTGGGCCGGAAGGCGGGCAATTCTCGCTTTTCTTTAAGCCGGGCACCAAAATGGAGTTTGCCAATTGGCATACGCCGGCTGCTGTTGATAATGAAAGTTGGGAACTCATTTCAGCTTCGGATAAAAAGGTATCGATGAGCAAAAGCACCCATCTGCAAAATTATGCCGGCACCGAATTATCCATAAAGCTGGAGCGTGATGTGGAGATCATGGAGCCAAAAGCAATTCAGCAAGTATTAAGTATTGATGCGGATACAGCTGTAAAAACAGTTGGTTTTAATACTGTAAATTCCCTCATTAATGTAGGAGATAAAGCTTGGGATAAAGCTACAGGCGCACCTTGTTTGTGGAATTTAGATATGTTTACCCCGTCGCCAAAAGTGGTGATTGTAGTTCCCTATAATGAAAATGCGAAAGGGAAAGTAGCCACTACCAATTATTTCGGCGAGATTCCGAAGGATAGGATCACTTATAAAAACGGCATTCTGCTGTTTAAGGCCGATGGCAAAAGTCGCGGTAAACTGGGCATCCCGCCAAACCGGGCAAAAAATATGGCTGGCAGTTACGATGCCGAGAACGATGTTTTAACCATAACCATGTTTGATGTGGATAGTACAGCATCCTACCTAAACCAGGAATGGAAAACAGATACCGCGCCTTACAGCGGCGACGCGGTGAATGCTTATAACGATGGCCCACTGGCCGATGGTAAGCAAATGGGGCCTTTTTATGAGATAGAAAGCGTATCACCCGCCGCGTTCCTGAAGCCGGGCGAAAAGCTTACACATAAACATAGTGTATTCCATTTCACCGGTAATAAAGCCGCATTAAACAAAATAGCATTAAAAACACTGGGGATTTCACTGGATGATATTTCAGCAGCATTTAAATAACAGATCAATATATAACAACCATAAACACTAATGTCAAAAAACAACGCCCTGTTCGCAGTAGCATTAATTACTTCCCTGTTCTTTATCTGGGGATTCGCGCTCAATCTTAATCCAATCTTAATTCCACACTTAAAAAAAGCCTGTCAGCTTAATGACCTGCAATCCTCACTGATCGATTCGGCATCCTATATTGCCTATTTTATATTACCCATTCCGGCCGCGCAGTTCATGAAAAAATATGGCTACAAGGGTGGGATCATCTTAGGTTTGATACTTTTTTCAACAGGAGCATTCCTGTTTTTCCCTGCTGCTGCGGTACGCAACTACGCGTTCTTTTTAGCAGCGTTATTCATTGTGTTTTCGGGAGCGGCCTTTTTGGAAACGGCAGCTAATCCTTATATAACGGTGTTAGGTGATCCGGCTGGTGCTGAAAGAAGGATCAACTTTTCACAATCATTTAACGGATTGGCTGCTACCTTGGCTCCGCTTGTTGGTGGCAATTATATTTTATCGGGCAAAGTGTTAACAGATGCGGAATCAAGCAAAATGTCGCCCGAGCAGCTGAATGAATATCTTAATCATGAAGCATCGTCTGTACAAATTCCTTTTGTGGTAATTGGCGCAGTGGTGCTTGTAGTTGCATTCTTAATTTATCGCACGCACTTCCCGCCAATTGTTGAAGAAACCAGTGAAGAGGCAGTTAACGACAACCGTTCGCTTGGTGTAAGGATAAGCGAGCTGCTGCACGTGAAAAGTTTAAGGGCCGGTATCTTTGCTGAGTTTTTATATGTAGGGGCACAGGCTGGCATAAGCAGTTTTTTTATCCGCTATTCAGAAAAAGTAGCCGGATTTGCCGAAAAACCAGCTTCTTTTTATCTCACTATCGCTTCTGCAGGTTTCATGGCAGGCAGGTTTATTGGTACATTGCTCATGCGTTATTTTAACCCGGTTAAACTGCTCATCACTTATGCGATTATTAACATTTTCCTGATAGCTATGGCTGTAACGCTAAAAGGCGAAGTCGCAGTTTACGCATTAATGTGTACCTGGTTCTTTATGTCGATCATGTTCCCAACTATTTTCTCGTTAAGTATCCGTGGACTGGGCGCTAAAACCAAACTTGGTTCATCATTGGTGATCATGGGGATTGTGGGTGGTGCTATATTCCCGGTAATCATGGGTAGGGTATCTGATGCCACTCATAGCATCCAATGGGCTTATGTTGTGCCCGGTATTTGCTTTTTTGGCATCCTGATCTTTGCTATCAACAACCATAAAGTTAAAAAGCTAACCTTATCAGGTTCGCATTAATATTTGATCTATCTATTATAAAAAAATGAATTTACAACTTACAGATAAGGTAATTATAGTTACCGGCGGCGCCAAGGGCATAGGCGAAGGCATAGTGAAAGTGTTAGCTGCCGAGGGTGCTATCCCGGTTATAATAGGCCGCGGTGAGGCTGATAACCTGAAAACGGTTGAAGCTGTAGAAACAGCGGGGCATAAGGCATACCAGGTAGTAGCCGAACTTACTGACCCCAAAGCATGCGAAAACGCAGTGAATGAAGTTGTCGCTAAATTTGGCCGTATTGACGGATTGGTAAACAATGCCGGGGTAAATGATGGAGTTGGCCTGGAAAGCGGCGACTATGAAGGATTTATGGCATCGTTACATAAAAACGTGGTGCATTACTACCTGATGGCGCATCATGCCTTGCCCGAGTTAAAAAAGTCAAAAGGGGCTATCCTCAATATTACTTCAAAAACTGCCGACACCGGGCAGGGCAATACTTCAGGTTATGCCGCGTCAAATGGCGGCCGTAACGCGCTTACCCGCGAGTGGGCTGTAGAACTGTTAAAATATGGCATCCGTGTAAACGCACTTGTAGTAGCCGAATGCTGGACACCGCTTTACGCTAACTGGATCAAGACCCTGCCCGATCCACAGGCAAAACTGAAAGAAATTGAATCGAAAATTCCGTTAGGTAACCGTATGACTACGGCCGAAGAAATTGCCAATACTGTTGCGTTTTTATTGTCGCCGGTATCAAGCCATACCACCGGACAATTAATTTATGTTGATGGCGGTTATGTGCATCTGGACAGGGCGCTGGCTAACGCGTAAAGGTATACAAGAAAAAAGCGCCCGTGAAGACACTGGCGCTTGGATATGATCTGAGAAGGCTTGCCTTTAGAAGACTTACGAAGTTTCAAAAACTTCGTAAGTCTGGTTTTCGCACTAACGTTCTCCTCCTACAACGAAAATCCTTTTAAATACTGCTTTGCATAAGTTTCGCCCCAATCTTTCATGGCGTTTTGCAGTACAGTAAGGAAGCTTTTGTTATTACCTGCTTTCCCTTTTTTAGGTGCTGAGAGGGATTTTTCATCTACCGGTTGTTCGGTGACCTTGGTGGCAAACCAGGTTATGTTTTCATGGGGCAATGCAACTCCTAATATCATACCCGGCAAACCATTAAATGATTCGGGGCCACCGGAAACAGGGATCTCATCGGTATAAAAAGCTACTACATAGATAGAATCAAGTATGAGGCCGTTTGCTCTGCGGCAGTTATAACCGGCAATCTCCCTGCTTTCGCCGGTTAGTTTCCATTTAATGTGCCTTGTGGTATCCTTTACCAGGAAGGTTTCTTCAAATATCTTCTTTTGGCTGGTGCTTAAACCCGTATTATAATCGGTGTAAATGGTATTATTCTGTACAGCCATCGGCAGTTCGTCGCCAAAATTGTTGGGGGTGTATTCCGGTTCAATAGGAGTAAACAAGGTTTGATTATTGCCAAATTTTAATGAGCTTTTCAAAACCTTAAACTGTGGCTTATTTTTCTTGTACTGATCATACATCGGCTGGTACCAGCTTTCATTATCCTTGTTGATCAGTTTTTGCAGCATGGCCCACATATTTGATGTTTTGTTATACTCAATGGTACCGTGAAAAGTAAAATGCTTATTGCCCTGCGCAAGCAAAAGGTTCGCACTTAATAGCAATATGGTTGTTAAGGTTAAAATCTTTTTCATGATAGGTTATTTTTTAGGTGCACCGCCTCCAACTTTGTTAAAATCCCAGGTGAGGGTGAACATGAAGTACCTCCTTATAGTGGTGTAACGTTCTTGCGTAATGATGTTTGATGCGCCGGTACGGTTATAACCGATATTTTGATTTAACAAATCATTGCCCGAAATGGTTGCTTTCAGCGCGTCTTTAAAAAATGTGCGCGCTATATTGGCATTTAACAGGAAGCGCCTGAAATCCTGATCAGGGAAAGATTTTGTCGGAGCGTTATAGGTGTAGTTTCCATCCGATCCGATCTGGAATTTTCCCGGAAGGTAAATGTTGAAGCCTCCGTTGGCGTTAAATCCGCGTCCGTTATTATTTAGTGCGGAATTTAACGACGATGAGTTGATCGTGTAGGTAGGGCCCGCCGAAATCCAGGCATCGTACTTTTTCTCTTTATATTTAGAAAGCCGGATACTTCCCGAATAGTTATATGATTTGGTTTTGTTTAGCGTATCATTCTGGAAATTATAGTAGCCACTACCGTTAGCTGATAACTCGAAACCAGCGTTAATACCTATTCCCGGTATTTTTCTTTCAAAATAGCTATTTGCCCAAAAAGTGCTGGTTGAGTGGTTTTTTAAATTTGATGGCTTATAGGTAATAACACCAGAGGTATCGCGTACAGCATTGGTTACAATGGGGTTACTGGTTGTTGAGTACGAACCGCTGATCCAGATATATTGATTGCTGATAACTTTATACGAGTTATAGCTGATGTTGTAACGGTTGGTGAATGACGGTTTCAGGTCTGCGTTACCTGTTTGTATGTTCAATTGGTCGTTATTTATCCTAACCGGTTGGATCTGATCAATGCTGGGTTGCGAAGTATTGCCATTGTAGCTTAAACGAATGCTTGATTGCTTGGTAAATTTGTACTGGAAGCTGGCTTGCGGGTACCAGTTGGTGAAATTACGTGTTAAATCAGGTGTACGACCAAATTCATCAACCTGCTTAAACTTAACTCCGGCTATTTTGGTGCCAAAGTTAAATGTGAATTTTTGTTTCTGAATGTTAAATACCGCGCCTCCCTGGTTTGATAATTGGTTTAGTTTATAATCGCTGCTATAAATGCTATCTAAAACCGAATAAACACCAGCTGTGGCAGATGGTTTATTGAAGCTGCGCCTATCGTTGTTAGCATTATTTACTGCTATCATATAACTCAAAGCCAGCGTAAAATCTTTAGCGAGGGGTTCGGTATAAGTTATGTTAGTGCTGATATTTGTGCTTTGAGTTTTATTAGCTTTATACTGATCGGTAACTGTATCCCTTAAATGTTCGCCGTTTGCCGGATTGTAGTAACCAAGAGTTGATTTCAGGAAGCCTTTCGAATCACTTTCATTAAGGCTTGTTCTGAAGTTTACTGATAACGTGCGGCTTTTCTTTTTGAATTTTTTGGTATAGAAGGCACTGGCATTAAATACCTTGCCGTCAACATTGGCGCTATTATCCTGATCGTTGGTGTTGGTAAGGTTACCATTTAGAAGACGGTTTTGTGTTTGGAATGAGCTTTTGGTATCGCTGTGTCTTAAAGTTCCGTCGGCCGTAACTTTTAGGTTCTGCATCGAATCGATCTTTAACTGGTAATTCAGGTCGAGTTTTTGGCGAAACAGGTAATTGTGATTTGTTTGATCGGTGTTAACAGTTGTAATATTACCAGGAAAGTTATTTAGTGTTTGGGTGTTCTTTGTCCCATCAACCGTAAGTGACCCTATTTTATAATTGGTATTTAGAGATTCCTTATCGCCGTTCCATTTGGTATCGTAATGTACGCCACCAGTACGCGCTATCGGTTTACCTTCGCCATCATATCGGCCACTAAAACTATCAAGATCATCACCTCCGCCGCTATAGAAGTAAAAACCACCATCGTCGCTCATTTCCATGCCGCTACCGCCGCCATATTTATTATTATCTTCCCAGCCTAAACCTGTTTTACCGTTATTGCCCAGCGTACCATAAACTGAAAACTTCTGCTTTCCCTTAAAGCGGTTAAATAAAGCCTGCCCCTGGTAATAGCCATCGGTGCCTATGCCACCATCAAGCTTGCCGAAGTAGCCGTTCTTTTTATCTTCCTTAAGTTTAATATTGATGGTTTTGTCTTTCACGCCATCATCAATACCTGTAAACGCAGCCTGATCGCTCTTCTTGTCGTAAAGCTGTACCTTATCCACCATATCGGCACGAAGATTTTTGGTAACCAGGGTAGGGTCATCTCCAAAAAATTCCTCACCGTCAACCAATACTTTTTTTACGGTTTGGCCTTGCGCCGTGATTTTGCCGTCTTTATCTACTTCAATGCCAGGCAGTTGTTTCAGCAGGTCTTCAACTTTTGAGTTGGGCTGGATATTGTAGGCTGCAGGATTAAACTCGGTGGTATCGCCCTTAATTTTGATGGCAGCCGCTTTTCCTTTTACAATCACTTCCTGTAAAAGACGCTCTTTAAGCAGCATGCTGATTCGGCCGAAGTTGTGTGTGGTATGCGCCGAATCCAACGTAAAACGTTCTACAAAATCAGCATAACCGGGGTAAGTGGCCAGTACAATGAACTTGCCCTTACTTAAATTGTTAATGGCAAATGTACCATCCTCTTTAACACGGGTAAATTTTTGAAGGATGGAATCTTTAGCGGTTATAACGCTGATGCTGGCGTTTGCTAATTTAGAATTAGAAACGGTATCGGCTATAATTCCTTTAATGCTGTAATTGGTTTGGGCTGACAAGCTTACTGTGCCCACAAGAAATAGCAGTACTCCAATAATTGTGATTTTCATAAGGTCGATTATGAAAGCCAAAATATAACTAAATAGTTAGTTGTGCAAGCGATTTAACATTTTATACTGTAGATTTAACATTTCATCGCCAAAATTTAACATTTGGTCGTGGCTGGATGGGTTAAATATGGGAGGCTGTGTCTGGGCGTGGACTAACCGGGCCAATAATGACGCCGGTAATACTAATCGGGATGGCCTCCAATAAAATTATTGCGGGTTCGATCTAATTGCACATTCATCGGCAAACAGACGGCCGAAATGATGAAAATCCGCCACCTGCGGTACCCAAAAAATGTATAATTTAGCATATTATTCTAACCTGAATGCTGTCCTGATCAGCAAGTTTAAACATGTATTATAAATGGTGGAAAAAAGTAAGGTTTTAATGCTTTCAAAAAGGGCATGTAAGCTTGTATTGCTTTTTATTATACTGCTGTCTGCAATGGAGAGCAGGGGACAGGGGTTGCAGTTTGGTTCAAATGACAGCCTGATGAGCAAGCGCACCTCTTATCAGGTTTTTAAGGATGATCTGCCAACTTTTCATGATCACCTGGCCATTGGTTTCGACCTTTCATTGTGGGACAACCAGCACCTTGGCTATATTTTAAACTTAACTGATGATAAGGGTAACTCCTACAGTCTGAGTGCGATTTATAATCATGGTTCGTTCCTCAATTTCAATATTGATAGCCGG
Source organism: Mucilaginibacter sp. SG538B (assembly GCF_013376065.1). Lineage (NCBI taxonomy): Bacteria > Pseudomonadati > Bacteroidota > Sphingobacteriia > Sphingobacteriales > Sphingobacteriaceae > Mucilaginibacter > Mucilaginibacter sp. SG538B. The sequence continues at coordinate 14,114 of NZ_JABMJI010000012.1, read as the reverse complement.
AGTAATAAACTCAGCATCCCCCTTGCCGATACTATGCTGAAACGGCGTAAATGGTTTAAGGTGATTGTTGATCTTGATCTCAAAGGCGATAAAGTAGGCATATCCATAAACGGAAAATGGTACCGGGCAGCAGGATTAGGTTTTAACGGTAAAATAACCGCGAAGATCACCTTTGGCAAAAACGAACATTATTCGGATGTGCCGAATATGGCCATTAAAAATCTGGTTGTCAGCAACGATGATAAATCCTATACCTTCCTGCTTAGCGAATGGACCGGGAATGATGTTTTTACGGTTGACGGAGATAATCTGGGGCACGTTGATAACCCGGCATGGCTTATCAACGAATCGTACTTTTGGAAACAGAAACTCGTGCACACTTTTAACGAGGTTGCAGGGATCAACTTTAATGAAAAAAATGAGCAGTTCTTTATCTTCAAAAGTGATTCCCTGATGTTTTATGATGCCGGGCGGGATGCAGTAGAAACAAAACCCTTCAAAAATAAACTGGCAGTACCCTTGCACCTGGGCAAAAGTATTGTAAACCTTAAGGAGAATGAATGCTATTTGTATGAAGTACTTAGGGCCCCGCAGCCTTCTCCAAGTATCGCTTCTTTTAACCTGGACAGCCTTAGCTGGGATTTTTATGGTAAGGCGACCATAACGGAGCAAAGGCATCATCATAATATTTTTTACGATAAGGACTTTAACAACTTTTACCTTTTTGGCGGGTACGGCTCTTTTAAATACTATAATAACTTTTTTAAATACGATAAAGCCGCAGATATCTGGCAGCAACAAAGTTTTACCGGCGATGTGATCAATCCCCGGTTCTTTTCGGCTGCAAGTACCGCCAACCAAAACAACGATGTTTACATTTTTGGCGGCTACGGCAACCAGTCGGGCAACCAGGTAGTAGGCGGGATGCACTATTATGACCTCTACCGGATTAACCTGGATAAGCATAGCATTAAAAAACTCTGGGAGATCAAGCCGGATGAAGAAGCGTTTGTACCGGCCAATAATCTCATTGTATCAAAAGATAAGCAGTTTTTTTATGTGCTATGTTATCCGCACGAACGGCCCAAAACGAGTTTACGTCTGTACAAATTTTCAATAAAAGATGGTTCATACCAGGTAGTAAGCGGTACCATCCCGGTTGTGTCCGAACGGATAGAAACAGACCATAACCTGTTTTACAATGCTAAGCAGGATGTATTTTATTGTACTACACAGGAGTTTGAAACTCCGTCGCGATCAACCATAAAAATCTTTGCACTTACCGCGCCGCCCGTGAGCCAGGAGGCATTTGTGGTTGCCCACCAGCCCAAAAGCAAATCTTTTACTTTATACAGGATATTGGGTGGCGCGTCTGCATTTGTATTGTTATGCGGAATTGTCATGTTTTTCTTAAGGCGGAGAAAGGATAACGATGAACCCGTTACTGTTAAGGAGGAGCGTATTGCCGAACAAAAAATTGAAACTGAAATGGGTAACAAAGCCAACGCTGTTTACCTCCTGGGCGAGTTTACTGTTTATGATAAAAATAAACGGGATATTACTTACCTGTTCAGTCCCAAGATCAAGCAGCTGTTTATTCTTATTTTGTTGAACAGTCGCGAAAAGAACGGTGTGATATCAAAAAAGATCTCTACTACGCTATGGCCTGATAAGGATGTGGTCAAAACTAAGAATATTCGCGGTGTAACCATCAATCACCTCCGTAACATACTTTCGGATATAGATGGCCTGGAACTTGCCTTTTTAAATGATACCTATAGTTTTATCAGCACCGAAGATTTTTATTGCGATTATTTTGTGGTGAGGGAAGCACTTAAACAAACTAATGTTGGTGAACCATCTGCGTTCAATTATCTCGACTTAGTTGCCCGTGGCGGGCTATTGCAGCATATTCCTGAAATTTGGCTTGATGATTTTAAGCAGGAGTACGAAGAAGCGTTGATGCCGGTTATTTTGCCGGTAATAAAAAAGGCTTATGATGCTTTTGATTATAAAAAAGCGCTGGAGATAGCCCGCATTGTGTTGAATATCGATCCTTTTAATGATATCGGTATTAAGTTTAAGCTCAAAGCCCTGAGGCGTACTAAAGGCATTGAACATGCCCGGAAAGTTTATGAGGAGTTTAGCGCTGAATATGAAAAGTCATTAGGCGAAGAATACCCAGTCCCTTTCGAAAAGATCTGTTCTAATAAGTCTGATCCGCGCTGATAATGATCTTGTAATGAAGGATTTTTTGTACGAAAGCCTGAAAGCAGAATGCCAAAGCTTAACTGTAATATATTGATTATCAATACGTTTTGTCTATTTAATGGGCTCGTTTCATAAAGAAAATGAATGTTTTATGAATATATTCTACTAAATATATAGATTTAATAGAATATTTATATATTTGCAACAGATTAGTTTGCAAATGGGGTTCATTTTTAAACTAAATGGCAGGTGCTGGCCGGCAGCAAACGGATGGTTCGATTCCACCCCTGCATCTCTTCTCATCTCATGATTTATGTTTTATAATTGGTTAGCAAAAAGAGTATTCCTGCCCATCAGGAACTCTTTTGCCTTTTTGGGGAGGGTCTAAGTGGCATGTTAAATTATATGACTCTAACGGAAAAATAAATTAATCAAAGAAGGCCTGTCACCCTGAGCCCGTCGAAGGGTCGTGCGCAGAGGCCTTGCCCGTCATGCTTCGACGAGCTTAGCATGACACCCGATTTTGATTGAGCCAGGGGAATGATGATTTTCGTAAGTCACGATGCGAAAGAAAAGAGGATTCTTACTATTACTTAGGATAAGCTTCACTAATATGGGTGAATTTTAGCCAAAATGAACCCCATCCTATCCTTTCCTGGATAAGATACTTATTAAAAAAATTTAAAAAGTTCTTTTAATTCAAATTTTGTTTTAGTAAGTTTGTATTGATAATGCACAGCATATTATTATACGCACTTTACTTTACCCTCATGTCGGTGAGGATAAACATTTTTGTTAATTGGTTTGATAAAAATCCTCGCCCTTGGCGGGGGTTTTTTGTATAGCGACTTTTTAAACTTTAACATATAACATATAGGTTCTGAGAAAATTATGGCACGATTAAATTTATTGGAAGAGACACGTTACGAGAAGTTACCGGTAAGCGTTTACAACAACCAGCAGGAAGCCTCGGTGGCTGTAGCGAACCGGATAGCAGATCTGATCCGCGCGAAACAAGCCAAAGGTGAAAAAGCGGTATTAGGGCTTGCCACCGGTGTAACCCCGATAGGGGTATATGCCGAATTGGTAAGGCAGCACAAAGAAGCAGGCTTGAGCTTTAAGAATGTGATCACTTTCAACCTGGATGAGTACTACCCCATGAAACCCACAGCGGCGCAAAGCTATGTAACCTTCATGTACGAAAATCTTTTCAGCCATATTGATATAGATAAAGCCAATGTGCACATCCCGGATGGCACTTTGGATAAAGACGAAGTCGTAGCATTCTGTTTAGCCTATGAAAAACAGATAGAAGAACTTGGCGGCTTAGACCTTCAGATCCTGGGTATCGGTCGTACAGGCCACATCGGTTTCAATGAGCCCGGCTCGGCTCCCAACTCAGGCACAAGGATGGTGACTTTGGATGACCTGACCAGGCGTGACGCCGCCCGCGATTTTGGTGGTAAAGCTGATGTGCCAACCAAGGCGATTACAATGGGGATCGGAACCATCTTCAAAGCCAGGGAAATCATTCTGATGGCTTGGAACAAGAAGAAAGCGCCGATCATCAAGAAAGCGGTAGAAGGAGAGATCTCGGGCGAAGTACCTGCAACTTACCTGCAACTATCACAACATGTGGAGTTTGTACTGGATGCAGATGCTGCATCAGAACTGACCCGGTTTGATACCCCATGGCTGGTGAAAGATTGCGTGTGGGATAACCAGTTAAAGAAAAAGGCTGTGATCTGGTTGGCGAATGAGGTTAACAAACCGGTACTGAAACTAACGGAAGAAGATTACAATAACCACGGCATGGCCCAACTTGCAGTAGAGCAGGGCCCTGTATATAATATTAACATTGATATCTTTAACCAGATCCAGCATACCATTACCGGCTGGCCGGGCGGTAAACCTGATGCGGATGATTCGCAAAGGCCGGAAAGGGCACTGCCTGCCAAAAAGAGAAGTATCATTTTCTCACCTCACCCGGATGATGACGTGATCTCGATGGGCGGTACATTCATCCGTTTGGTAGACCAGGGACATGATGTGCACGTAGCTTACCAAACTTCGGGCAATACCGCGGTATGGGATGATGATGTGCTGAGGTACATGGAATTTGCCATCGACTTTACAAAAAGCATCGGCGAAGACACTGCGCATCTACAGAAATCCTATGAAGACATGCGTGCCTTCTTCCCAACCAAACAGCCAAACGAAATTGATACCCAGGAGATCAGGAATGTAAAAGGCTTCATCAGGAAAACAGAAGCGATTTCAGGTGCAAGATACGCAGGCTTACAGGATGATCATATCCACTTTATGGCACTGCCGTTTTACGAAACCGGCAAAACCAAAAAGAACTCGGTAGGTGAGGAAGATATTCAATTAACCATCGACCTGCTTCAAAAAGTAAAACCACAACAAATTTTTGCGGCAGGTGACTTTGCAGATCCTAACGGAACCCACCTGGTATGCTTCAAAATCATCTTAGCTGCACTGGACAGGTTAAAAGGTAAAGAAGCCTGGGTAGAAGACTGCTGGCTGTGGATGTACCGTGGTGCATGGCATGAGTTTGAAACTCATGAAATAGAGATGGCAGTACCATTGTCGCCACAGGAAGTGATCCGCAAACGTAACGCGATCTTCAAACACCAATCACAGAAGGATACTCCGGTATTCCCTGGTGATGATGCAAGGGAGTTTTGGGTAAGGGCGGAAGACCGCACCCGCGACACGGCCCAACGCTATGACCGTCTTGGTTTAGCTGAATATGAGGCTATGGAGGCGTTTGTTAGGTATAAATTTTAAAAATTAGTTCATGGATCATGGTTGATGGTTCATGGATTTTAAGATACATTTCCCCGGCGCCCGTGTCCTCACGAGCGCTTTTTTATTGTAATAGTTGGCCGCAGCCAACGGGGGAGGACAAAACTTTACATGCGTCATTGCGCGGTACGAAGCAATCGCGAACCGTACAGAGGCACTTGTATAGTCGCTCTGCAAATCGGGGATTGCTTCGTACCTCGCAATGACGCTTATTTATATTTTTACCCAACAAAAAAGCCTCCCCAATTGGGAAGGCTTTCAAATATTAAATCCGAAATCAAAATTCCGATATCCGAAATTAAGACGCCATTTGCTTGCGGATGATATTCAACGCACCGCCTGCTTTAAACCACTCAATTTGCTGGGCATTATAAGTGTGGTTTACAGGGAATGATTCGCTTGAACCATCTTTATGGTGTAATACCACGGTTAACTGCTGGCCAGGGGCAAAAGTAGTTAAGCCGGTGATATCGATAGTATCATCTTCCTGGATCTTTTCGTAATCGTTAGGATCAGCGAAAGTGATACCAAGCATACCTTGTTTTTTAAGGTTGGTTTCGTGGATCCGGGCAAATGATTTTACCAATATGGCACGTACACCCAAGTGACGTGGTTCCATAGCCGCGTGTTCACGTGATGAACCTTCGCCATAGTTTTCGTCACCTACTACAATCGAACCGATACCTGCTGCTTTGTAAGCACGCTGAGTGGCCGGAACAGGACCATACTCGCCGGTTAATTCGTTTTTAACGCTATCGGCAGTAAGGTTAAAGTAGTTGATAGCACCGATTAGCATGTTGTTTGAAATGTTATCCAGGTGACCGCGGAATTTCAACCATGGGCCAGCCATTGAAATATGGTCGGTAGTACATTTACCTTTAGCTTTGATCAGCAATTTAAGGCCTGTAATATCGGTACCTTCCCAGGCTTTAAATGGCTCAAGTAATTGTAAACGTGATGAAGTTGGAGAAACGATAACTTCAACTTTGCTGCCGTCCTCGGCTGGTGCCTGGTAGCCTGCATCTTCAACAGCGAAACCTTTTACAGGTAGTTCGATGCCTTGAGGCTCATCAAATTTAACTTGCTCACCGGCTTCGTTAGTTAAAGTGTCGGTAAGCGGGTTAAAAGTTAAATCACCTGCGATAGCGAAAGCAGTAACAATTTCAGGAGAAGCTACGAAAGCGTGGGTGTTAGGGTTACCATCCTGACGTTTAGCGAAGTTACGGTTAAACGAAGTGATGATAGAGTTTTTACGGGTAGGGTCATCAGTATGACGGGCCCACTGGCCGATACATGGTCCGCAGGCGTTAGCCAATACCACACCGCCCATTTGAGCAAAAGTATCAAGATAACCGTCACGGTCAACAGTGTAACGTACCTGCTCAGAACCTGGAGTGATGGTAAACTCGGCCTGAGTTTTTAATTTTTTATCGATAGCCTGTTTAGCGATAGAAGCCGAACGGGTGATGTCTTCGTAAGAAGAGTTGGTACATGAACCGATCAAACCGACCTCTAATTTGGTAGGCCAGCCGTTTTCTTTAACAGCGGTAGCAAATTTAGAGATAGGCCATGCCAAATCCGGAGTGAACGGACCGTTTACATGTGGCTCAAGCTCTGATAAGTTAATTTCGATAACCTGATCGAAATATTGCTCAGGGTTAGCGTAAACTTCTTCGTCGCCGGTTAAGTGCTCTGCGATAGCGTCAGCAAGCTCGGCAATATCGGCACGTTTTGTACCTTTTAAGTAAGCAGCAGCTTTTTCGTCGTAACCAAAGATAGAGGTGGTAGCACCAATTTCTGCACCCATGTTACAGATAGTACCTTTACCGGTTGCAGACATTGAACGTGCGCCTTCGCCAAAGTATTCAACAATAGCACCGGTACCACCTTTTACAGTAAGGATACCAGCAACACGCAGGATCACGTCTTTTGCTGAAGTCCAGCCAGAAAGTTTACCGGTTAATTTAACACCGATCAGTTTAGGGAATTTAAGCTCCCATGGTAAGCCGGCCATTACGTCGCAGGCATCCGCGCCACCAACACCAATAGCAATCATACCCAAACCACCTGCATTAGGTGTATGTGAGTCAGTACCGATCATCATACCACCCGGGAAAGCGTAGTTTTCCAACACTACCTGGTGAATGATACCTGCACCGGCTTTCCAGAAACCGATACCATATTTATCAGATACTGAAGCCAGGAAGTCATAAACTTCGCGGTTAACGTCAACAGCAGTACTTAAATCTTCAACAGCGCCGATTTTTGCCTGAATTAAGTGATCGCAATGTACGGTAGATGGAACAGCAACCTGCGGGCGACCGGCTTGCATAAACTGCAAAAGGGCCATTTGCGCAGTAGCATCCTGCATAGCTACACGGTCTGGTGCAAAGTCAACATAATCTACCCCGCGACCGAATGCTTGTTGAGCATCGCCTTCGCTAAGGTGGGCATATAAAATCTTTTCGGTTAAAGTTAGGGGTTTACCGGTCGCTTTACGGGCAGCATCAACGCGGGTGCTGTAGCGGTCGTAAACCTTTTTGATCATATCTAAATCAAAAGCCATTTGTATTTGATTTTTAGGTGAAAAGTAAAAGAAATTGACGTTAAGCCCGTTATCCGGCCTTAGAGCGGCGAATTTACAAAAAATAACATTTGAAAGCTGTTAGTGCTTTATACAAATGTTATTTGGATATGTTCTAAATAAGTGATTGGAGGTTAGTGATTAAAGATTGGTTGGTTACGGCAACCTTCACTTTTTTGTTGATGAAGATGCATGATACAGTGAAAACTAATGCGGACATCAACAGAACCGGGTAATACATCTTTCCAAAAATATCAGGTAGGTCTTGTTTGGAGTTCCCTAAAAACAAAAATGCAAATCCTGTAGTATTTATGGCAGCATGAAAAATCATTCCCGGAATTACGGATTGCGTTTTATTATAAATCCAACCTAAAAATAAACCTCCGAAAAACGCTGGAATGGCCTGCCAGGGATTTAAGTGCAGTGCGCTAAAAAGGATCGCAGAAATGAATATAGCTTTGTTAGGCGAATAATTTTTTAAAAGCCCTTTTAAAATAATGCCCCTGCACAATATTTCCTCGATGATTGGAGCTATAATAACAACACTCATGAAAGAGAATATATCTCTCGTGAACATCCGCTCAAATATCTCGCGAATTTTCAGTGGCATTGGTAGCAATACTGAAATTCGTTCTAAGACGATTGAGAATGCCGCTGCCGCTATGATCAATACCGGGATAAGCCACCCCTTGATTTTATTATAATTTATGGTTGATGGATAACCTTGTTGTTTTTCACTCCTTTTTAAAGTATACTGTATTGCCATTAGTATGGGAGCAGCATTCATCAATACTTTGAATATCGATTTCACAGCCGGAAATTCTTGTGGAGTATTCATAAATATGATGGCGGCGATTATTGCAATGATGATCAGAAAAACAAGATACACGAAAAATAACTTTACAACAGATGTTACGTTAGGATAGGCTGTTTGCGGAGCGAGAGCAATGTTTTCAGGCTCTTCTGCATTTAGTTCGATGTTTGTTATTTCAGACATTTTGCGATTGTTTAGGAAAAAAATTGGCCGGTCATGATAAACGACCAGCCAATTTAAAATTAAAAAATAGTTCGATAAAATATGAACAGGTTATTTTTCTGCTTTTGATGAAGCAGGAGGTAATTGTTTCAAGATCTCCTCAATAGCCCTATCCAACTGCGGATCTTTATTTTCCAATCTATCGGTAAAATCAGTCTTCACATAAATATCCGGTGATACACCAGTTTTCTCAATGTCCTTGCCATCAAGCGTATAACAGCCCCAGGCCGGGATACGGTAGAATGATCCGTCAACCAAACCTTTGCCACTGGTAAAAATGATCCAGCGGTAAGTTTCGGTGCCGATAATTTTGCCCAGGCCCAGTTGTTTAAAGCCTTGTGAGGTCATCTCGCCGTCGCTCAGGGTTTGCTCATTCATGAGCAGGATGATCGGTTTGGCCGCCGGTGCAAAGTTTGATTGCTGTGTTTTTTTGCCATCGCGGTAAGCCCATTGCAGGTACGGCTTTTGCGACAGGAACCGCAACACATTATCATGCACGTTACCGCCTGTGTTATATCTCAGGTCGAGGATGAGCGCGTCTTTATTATAAGCATCATCAACCATATCTTCCAGGAAATCTTCCAGGGCGCCATCGCCCATGTTTTTCATATAGGAGTAAGCAATGCGGTTTTTGCTTTTTTCGGCAACCGTTTTAGCATTTGATTTGATCCAATCGTCGTAAAGATTGCCAGACAGGTCACCGGTTGACTCTGGGTGAAGCTTTACTTTAATATCTTTGCCGCTGCGGCTAAAGGTTAGCTCAATTTCCTTATCAAGCGACGGTTTGCTGAAGTAATAATTACGGTCCTGTTTTTCATCAACCGTAACGCCGTTCACTGCTTTCAGGATATCGCCCGGTTTTACATCAATGCCGGCTCTATCGGCATTACTACGGGTAGCTATACCGCTAATTTTGTATGGTGAATCATTGTCAAAAATAATTCCGGTTTCCATGGTACGGTAGGAGAGGGTTTTCTTTTCCTCGCTGCCATTTGAGTAAAAACCCTGGTGCGATGAGTTAAGCTCGCCAAGCATGTCATTCAACAACAGGCGCAGGTCGGCCCGGTTATTAATATAAGGGACAAATGTTTTATAGCTGTCATGAACCTTTTTCCAGTCGGCCCCGTGGAAATTGCCGTCGTAATAGTTTTCATCCAGTCCGGCCCAGGTTTCATCAAACATCTGTGTAAATTCCCCGGCCATGTTACGGGTAAAGCTGTAATTGATATCTAACTTATCCACTTTGTTAGCATCGATGTTTAGGGTGTAGATATTGCCTCCGGCCAGTAGAAAATATTTATCTCCATTGCCAAAAATGTCGTAATTGCCGAAGTCGCCGCTGCCAACTTTTTCAGTTTTAGGATTTTCAAAAGCTTCAAGGGTGGTACGGTAAAGCGCCCCTTTGCCTTCGCTATGGTTTGAGGCATAGTATACCAATGTTTTATCTCCTTTTTGAATCACATAAGGTCCCTGGGCCTGGCCAAACTCCGGGCTGATGCGTTCCAGCCTTTTCATCGGTTCTTCGGTGTCTATAACAATATCGGCAGGCGGTTTAGGCGTTGGCTGCTCAGATAAAGGTTTCTTTTTGTTAGACGCTTTTTTGTCCTTATCCTTTTTGTTTTTATCGTCGTCTTTTTTCTCCTCTTTAAATAGGGCCGTAAACTTATCCATCTTAAAAGGATCATCATACTTTTGCAAAGGCATCCGGTAAACGTGGGCATCTTTTGAGCCGTAAGGATACTCGGGCTGTGTACGGGATGATGAAAAATAAATATACTTACCATCCGGCGACCAGAATGGCGCCGATTCTGTAACACCGCTATTGGTAAGGTTCAGTATTTTCCCGGTTTTTATCTCATAAACAAAAACGTCCATCTCAAAATTGCGGTAAGCGTTGTATACCACGTACTCGCCATTTGGCGAAAAGCGCGGAGGAGGGTTGTAGAATCCCCAAAACTCATCGGTAACAATAGTTTTTGATGTGAGTGTTTTCAGATCCAAAAGTTTCAGTTCATTACGGCCGCTCAGATAAATGGCTTGTGTGCGGTCTTTATTCATGCTCAGCAGGCGATTGCTGCCTTTATCTGTGGTAAGCTGTTTTTCGGCGCCACTGCCGTCGGCTGTTATGGTGTACCAATTAGGATAGCCACCCAGGGTTTGACCAAAAATGAGGGTTTTGTTATCGCTCATCCAGCTTACTTCGGTAATGCGTTCGCTGGTATTACGCTCCAGTTTTTTGCCGAATTTACCTTCGGCATCGCTTACAAATAATTCGCCGCGGGATACAAAAGCCAGCTTTTTGCCATCGGGTGATAATGCTGCTCCTTCAATTTTACCGCCTGTTTCAAACGATTGGTCTTTAGGCAGTACATTATTGCGGAACAGGTTTAAGCTTAGCTTCTGCGTTTGTTTGGATGCCACATCGTAAACAAAAATCTGGTAATCTTTTTCAAACACTACTTTGCTGCCATCGGCACTTACCTGCGGGCGTTTGAGAGAGGTGGGGAACTGGGTTAACGCGGTTTTTTTACCATCGATAAAGGTATACAGGTTATATTCTTCGTTGCCCTCGTCGGATACAAAATAGATGTTGCCTTTTTGATCAATGGTGGTCCAGAAATCCTTGCCCTGCCAGTCGGTATATTTTTTATAGGCTTTGGTTTTAGGATTGTATGATTGAATATCGGGATTGTAAGCGCCTTTATAGTGCTTACGGGTGGGGAAATAAATGCTCTCCCAGGTATTGCTGAAAAATAGCTCGCCGGTTTGCGGATGCTCAACAACACCGTGTATGGTATTAAAATAATGACCAAACAGCCTAACGGGGGTGCCGCCGGTAGCTGCTACTTTGTATTCGCTGAAGCCATTATAACGGCTTGAGTTGAAGTAGATGGATTTCGAATCCCAGGTCCAGGAATCTACGTTATCGCCGGCATCGTTATAGGTAAGCTGTTTGATATCGCCGCCGGCGAGGGGCATTACGTATACATCGTTGTTGCCAAACTGGTTTGATGAAAAAGCAAGCCATTGCCCGTCGGGCGATACCCGCGGACTGGTTTCTTCACCCTGCATGGCGGTCAATCGCGTGGCGGCTGTGCTGTTGATATCGGCTTTCCAAAGATCGCCTTCGTAACTGAAAATTACAGTTTTGCCATCGGGTGTTAGGGTTGGGTTAGATGTAAAATAGCTTCCGGTTGTTTGGGCTTTAAGGCTGGTTTGGCACAGTGCTGCCAAAAACAATACGATGTATAGTTTCTTCATATGGTTTAAGTTTTATGAATAAATGTATTTTTGAGCCATGTTAAAAGTGGTGCACCTCAATACGTATGACGGTAATGGCGGCGCGGGCAGGGCCTGCATGCGCCTTAACCGGGCATTACTTAGCCAAAATATCGATTCTAAAATTATAGTACATTATAAATTTGGAAATAATCCTGATATCAAGACTTTTAACGGTAATATCATTCAAAAATCATACGCCGCCGCTACTATTATCCTGGAACGGATATTGGCCAAACGCTTTTTAAAACCCGATAGCCGTACCCCGTTTTCTTTCACCTGGTTTGGCCGTTCGGTAGTTAATCATCCCGATGTGAAAAAAGCCGATATCATTCACCTGCATTGGATTAATCACGGTTTTCTGGACCCTAAACATATAGCCGAAATTAGAAAGCTGGGCAAGCCTGTGGTGTGGACCTTTCACGATAGCAATGCTTTTACCGGCGGTTGCCATGTACGCTATACCTGCGATCATTACCAGCAACAATGCGGTAACTGCCCGCTGCTGATCAACTCTGCCGATGATGATATTTCGCACCGCATTTGGCAGCAAAAAAATAAGGCTTATCAGCAACTCGACTTCAACATTATCGCCCCAAGTTTATGGATGCAAGATTCTGTAAAGAAAAGCAGTTTGATGCGGAGCAAAGCCACAAGCAATATTCCAAATACGCTGGAAACGGATGTTTTTAAGCCGATAAACAAAAAGGAGGCGAAAGCCAAAGCAGGCTTGCCGACGGATAAATTTATCTTTTTAAGTGGCTTTATGCCATCGCGTAAAGATCTGCATAAAGGTACCCAATATCTGTTGGAAAGTATGGAATTACTAAGACAGCGTTTAGGTGCAGAAACCGATCAGATAGAATTGGTGGTGTTCGGCAACCGGGGTACGGAAAACCTGCCTGACTTTCCTTTTAAAACCAGCTTTTTAGGAACCATCAATAACGATGAGAAACTGGCCCTGCACTACGCCGCGGCCGATGCTTTTTTAATCCCTTCGCTTGAGGATAATTTACCTTACACCGTAATGGAAAGCCTGAGTTGCGGTACACCCGTAATCGCTTTTACTACAGGTGGCATCCCGGATATGGTGCGGCACCAGTATAGTGGTTTCCTTGCCACCTATCGTTCATCCGAAAGTTTTACTGATGGGATGGAATGGATCATTAAACATCCTGAAAAGGACAAGTTGAACCACCAGGCCCGGCAAACCATTATGGATAGGTTTTCGGAAGAAGTAATAGCCAGAAAACATATCGAAGTTTATCGACAATTACTGAGTAAGGGAGGGAATAATGTTTAATCCAAGACTAAGCGTTATCACCATTGTTTATAATAATGTTAGAGATATTGAGCGTACTATCCGCTCGGTGATTAATCAGACATATACTAATATTGAATATATTATTGTCGATGGTTTATCTAATGATGGTACCCTACAGGTAATTGACAAGTATAAAAGTCAAATAACCAAATTCATCAGCGAAAAAGATGAGGGCATTTATGATGCCATGAATAAAGGGCTTGCTTTAGCTACCGGCGATTATGTGATCTTCATGAACTCGGGAGATGAGTTTTATGATAACGAAACCGTTGCCGCGGTTTTTGCTGCTGCAGAGGATGCCGACATTTATTATGGTGAGACAGAAATGATAGCCGATGAGGGGAGTAGTTTAGGGCAGCGCCGTCACAAAGCACCCGCAAAGTTTACCTGGCGTGGTTTTAAATATGGCATGAGCATTAGTCACCAGGCTATCTATATCAGGCGGTCGCTGGCAGAACCCTATGACCCAAGATATCAATTGAGTTCGGATATCGACTGGATAATCCGCGCGGCAAAAAAGGCTAAAAAGATTGTGAACGTTAACCGTTACGTGGCCAAATACCTGGTAGGGGGCATGTCGAAGAAAAGGCACCGCCAAAGTTTGATGGAGCGTTTCGAGATCATGAGGCGGAATTATGGCTTGATCCCGACTGTTTTAAACCATTTTGTTATCGCCTTTAATTTAGGCTGGTATTGGTTGAAGAATAGAAGGACGAATGATTAATCAAATGCAATAATATGCTCTTCTCTGGCGCCTGTCTCGTCCTAAAAAAAGTTTACAGTTTAACTGCTAAATCCTGTTATACGTTTACAATATTAATTAATCCTAAAATAGGTTTACAAAATCACAT
>NZ_JABMJI010000011.1:0-54327 GCF_013376065.1 Mucilaginibacter sp. SG538B | reverse complement strand
GCGGAGAGTTAGGGATTTGTTTTAACCTTAATTTTCTGCGCTTATTTGATATCTTGAATGGTTTTCAATTCGTACTCACCGAATTACTCACCACTTTTTATTTATAAGTATATAGCTGCAAACGCTATATTCAAATATACAAAAAAAGGAAAAAAACAAGTCTTTTTATTTATAAAAACGTATGTTCGAATCGAATGGATTTACTTTAAGCCCTCTAGTCGGAGGCAAACCAAGTACGAAAGATTTCGCAACTGCATCCATTTTAAAAAGATTTAGCGGCAGCCCGATCCCGGGGAATGTCCCAACTAAGTCAGCCTGGATTGCTTATTCATCGCTAAAAGATTAACTTTATTTAATCGTGAAATAAACACATATCCAATTTTAGGGTGATATAAGAGACCACTGATTTGTGCACCATATTTAATGGCATTGATACAGTTGCCAGGCAAATCACATCAACTCCATTTCGCGAAATTCTTTTAGCCGGGCGCCGGAAATATTGGACAATATACTGGTAATCAAGAGGCAAAAAATTGCTAATTTAGTGCTCTAATCATGCTCGATAATTTTTTTAATAAACTTTCAAAAGCGATAACACTGACAGAAGCTGACAAAACAATTTTCAGGCAGCATATCAGTGTAAAGAGACTGAGAAAACATCAATATCTGTTGCAAGAAGGAGAAGTTTGTAAATCGGTGGTCTTTGTGTGTAAAGGTATGCTCCGCTCTTACCTGGTGGACAAAAAAAATAACGAACACATTATACAATTTGCACCGGAGGGTTGGTTTATTTCTGACCTAAATAGTTTCATAATAGAAGATATTTCCACTCTGAATATTGAGGCTGTGGAAGATTCTGAATTGATATTGATAAGCAAAACTGCACATGTATATCTGGAAACTGCTGTCCCCGGATTTTACAAATTTAATTACATGCAATATCGCGGTGCCTATATGTCGCTGCAAAAAAGATTAACAGACATGTTCATGTTGTCGATTGAAGAACGATACACCAAACTTTTAAGCATATATCCGGATATTACGCAGCGGGTACCACAACACATGATCGCTTCATATCTTGGGTCAACACCTGAAACGCTAAGCCGTGTCAGAAAAAAAATCTTTGTAAAAAAAGACTGAAGAATTGATCGAAATCAATATTATTTCTTGATTCATGTCAAGATAAGGGAATGGGTTTCACTCTACTTTTATGCCGAAGCTTCCTGTTGTCAAATTAAGCGTTAAAACGCAGGTTTGTCGGCGCTGAAGCATTCGTTTAACTAAAAAATCAATTATTAAAACATGAAGAAATTATTACTATCTGCGGTGATGCTGCTTTTACAAACCTCGTTATTTGCCCAAAACACTACCTGGAAAAATGATAAAATGCATTCCAAACTTAAGTTTACTGTTACTCACCATTTGCTTTCGGATGTAGATGGTTTGTTCAAAAAATTTGATGTGACCATAACAGCGGCCAAACCCGATTTTAGCGATGCCGTTTTTGAGCTATCAGCCGACGTGTCTTCAATCAACACCGAAGTTGAAATGCGGGATAATGATTTAAGAAGTGCTAACTTTTTTGATGCTGCAAAATATCCGGCTATCGTTTTCAAAAGCTCATCAATAAAGGCAGATGGAGCGAACAAGTATAAGCTTACCGGCAACCTAACCATGCATGGCGTTACCAAGCCTGTAACAATGGACCTTTGGTACCGTGGCACAAAAGAAAACCCAAATAGCAAGAAAAACGATGCCGGTTTTAAATTGAGGGGTACATTAAAGCGTTCAGACTTTGATATTGGTTCGGGCACTCCCAATGTACTTGTGAGCGACGAGGTAGAAATTGCAGCTGACGGCGAGTTTGCGAAAGCTAATTGATAATGCCGATCAAGCAATTTACTTTCCTTTGTCAGCCCGATGCACACAAATTATCCTATCAAAGCTATAATCTGATAAGAAATGATATGCTTCGAGTCTGTACGCGATTAAACCTGTATTTTTCTTAAGCAATAATATAATGAAGAAATTCATCATTGCCATTGTATTAACTACTTTTGTCACTCGCCAGGCTTATGCTCAGTTGCCTGTAATACCGCTTGGAAATCAAAAATCCTTGCTGCAAAGCAGCAACCCTAAACTTGCAACCAATAAAAAACTTGTGTATGATTGCTGGCGGGAAGTGCTGGAAGCCGGCCATCTTGAATTGGCAGATAAATATCTCGCCGAAAGCTATATACAGCATAACCCAAATGTTCCCACAGGACGAAAAGGATTTGTTGAATTATTTTCAAAATTTGCAAAGCCGAGGCCAATTGTCGACACCATAAAAGCGCCTGTTGTAGCTATTGTAGCCGAGGGTGACCTGGTGGTAATAAGTTTTGCCGCGAAATTGCCCGAACCAACCGACAGCACGAAAACCTATACTACAACATGGTGCGACATGTTTAGAATTGAAAACGGCAAACTGGCGGAACATTGGGATGGGGCGCAAAAAACAAAGAATTAACTGAATAAGCATCTGGTCAAAATATTTAATACAAAATTATGTACGTGTCAAACAGAAGGAAATTCTTAGGGCAGTTGTCAGTTATTACCGCGGCTATTACCCTTCCTAAGTTTGCGAGATCTTCAGTTCAGGCCGATGAGGAATTCATAATAGTTGAGGCGGCTGAAGGCAAGCTTAGGGGTGTAAGAAAGGATGGGGTTTGCTTATTTAAGGGCGTTCCCTACGCCGGAAGGCTCTCGGGCGACAGGCGGTTTAAAAGGCCCGCCAAACTGGAACCGTGGCAAGGTGTCAGGGATGCCCTGGAGTTCGGGCCGCCAGCTATTCAGGGCGATACTTTCAATCCGTCGTCAAGAGAGGATTGCTTGTTTCTTAATATCTGGACACCGGCCAACGACGGCAAAAAGCGACCGGTAATGGTTTATAATCATGGCGGCGGTTTTGCAAATGGCTCCGGCGCGGCACCCGGTCAGGACGGTGCAAACCTGGCAAAATACTTTGATGTAGTAGTTGTGGAAACAAACCACCGGTTAGGGCTGATGGCTTTTCTGTATCTCGAAGATATTGCAGGCCCGGAATATGCAGGTTCTGGCAACAATGGTCTTCTGGATATCGTCGATGGTTTAAAATGGGTGAAAAAGAATATTGCGGCATTTGGGGGCGACCCTGAGAACGTGATGATATTTGGAGAATCAGGCGGCGGGGCAAAAACAAGCTGTTTATATGCGATGCCGGCGGCTGCACCCTATTTTAACAAAGCCTCCATCGAAAGCGGCCCGGGGCTAAGGATGCTGCCAAAAGAAGCGGCAGTGGAAATGACCAAGCTGGTATTCAAGGAACTCAACATCGATCTGAAAGACTGGAAAAAAATCCTCGACGTCCCAGTTAAGGATCTGATCGATGTTCAAAATAAAGTTCCCCGCCTTATGGCTAACAGCGACTACATCCGCAAACACGGCGTTGTAGGTTTTGTTCCTAATAATTTTGCGCCGGTGGTGGATGGTGTTGCACTGCCACATGATCCTTTTGATCCGTTTGCGCCGAAGATATCAAAGGATAAGCCGCTGATGACCGGTTGGAATGAAGATGAATGGGCATTTTTTGCCATGTATTCACACGATGTCGGCCCGCTGAAAAGCGATTTTACATTTGACGCATTACAGACAAAATTTGAACCGGAGTTTGGCGCTGATACGAAAAAAATTATTGAGACCTACAGGCGAACCCTGCCGAACGCGTCGGCAAGCGACATTTGGATGGCTGTAAAATCAATTAATATGATGGGGCTGGGGACGATTGCCATCGCAGAAAGAAAAGCGGAGCAGCACGGCGCGCCTGTATATTTGTATAATTTTGGCTATAAATCGGAAGCAAAAATCCCTGACACGGATTATCCTTTCGGTACGCCGCATGCCATGGATATTACGTTTAAATTCAATAACGAAGTGCTGGGTGCAAAGCCTGGGTTTTTGAGCGGGAACAAGCCTGAGCGCTTTGTTGCATCACATCATATGGCAGAGCTATGGACGACTTTTGCCAGGACGGGTAAGCCTGCAGCGAAGGATGTTCCAGAATGGCCTGCTTACAATTTGAACAATAGGCCGACTATGCGTATTGATACAAATTGCGAAGTAATTTATGACAGGTATAAAGAGGAACTGGCTTTGTGGCGGTCTATCGGCAGAATAAGCTATCACCCGCTAAATTCAAGGTGAATATATATGTTTAGCGTTTTACCGGATTATTATCGAGCATGATAACGAAGCGAGTTTCGTCCCGCGTTTTTCCCTTCGCGATCAATTTGGATACCACCGAAAAAGCTGCCGAACTTTGGCAATTGTTTAACAAGCCATTCAAACACAGCATCAACTGGAAATTATCATTTTTCGATTTTCTGAATGATTCGCTGGTCAGCGCGAACTACACGATCAATTACTGCAAACCATTAACAGAATTGACACCCCGATTGTCATTCTTTTTGAAGGCTTAAAGAAATACAGATAAATTGATCTAAACCTGTTTCAAAAGATATCATCGATCATTGTTACCAAGAACGAAAAGGCATCCATGTACAAACCTGGATGGATTTATGGATTTCGTCGGTATGGCTACAATTAAAGAAGTGGTACTCAAACACCAAAAAAAGAAGGCGGTACTTATAACATTAAGTATCGGTTGACTCACAATCGAAAAATAACTTACATCAACACGGATTATTTTGCTGGGGAAAGCCAACTTAAAAAGGACTTTCTGTAAAAGGCAAGTTTTTGCTTTCCGTGATAACCCCATTTACCGTAGTTCCTAAAGATTTAGGAAATGGAAATGAATAGCATCTTTCAACCAACTTAACCCGTCAGCATCTAACATTAAGAAAAATCTCTAACGCCTCATTTAAAACAGAGGCATCAGAGATTTTCGGCAATTTATGAAATAGCCTAATTGATTTCTTTTATTTTACTTATATTTTCACAAATCCCCATTGCTGATTTTTGCCCCCATAGTAGTCATTTTGGTCGACCGCGCTACCATTTCTGAATGGAACTGCGGGATCAGTCCCTAAAGTAACTTCCAGGGCTTTTCCGCTATTTACGTTGATGATTTTATAGAACCCGTTGTATGTTGGCTGAATTAACCAGTTTTGATTAGCTCCGCCTGTACCTGTATAATCCCACATATCCACGGCACCGCCGTTAGCCCCAGACCAACCCCATACCTCTAAACATTTCCCGCTAACATGCATAGGCGTTAACATGTAGCCGCCATTTGCCGCAGCTTGCACTTTAAATTGCTGATTTGCTCCGGCTACATACTCCCATTGATCTGCCAGCGACCCATTAGCAGTTGCCCAGCCACCGATCTCCAAGGGCTTAAAACTATACCTGTTGATAATCTGGTACACACTACCAACCTGGAATGCCGGGGATGCCCCGGTTTGTGCCCCTTGTACAATGGCCGCCAAATCCCGTTGATCCTTTACGGCGTAAGTCGATCTATTAATGAGAGACCCAGTGTCCCAAAGAAATGGATGAATACCATTCGCTAATGCCTGGCGCATATTGTAATTATACCAATACGCCCTGGAAGCAAGATTGAAGTTTAAAGAGTCTCCCGTAAGGTTTCGGTCCATTACTGCAAATTCGCCCATTACTACCGGTATGCCATGGTCAACAAATTTTGTCTTCATCATTTGAAAATTTTCGTTAATGGTCGATTCCTCACCCCAAGTCGGATTGTTCGCAACATCGAAGGTGGTGTGATATCCCGAACCCCAATAAAAAAACCTGTTACCATATGATTGGTCGGCGTCCAACAAACAAAAGTTCCAGGGAGTATAGTTATGGATTTCCACCATCAAACGGTTGGATGCCGGATCTGTTGGCATTGTGTTCATCAGATTGTTCGTATAAACAATATCACCTCCTTTGGGCCCCTGGATAACCAGCGTCCTGTAGCTGTTGTGTCCGCCGGTTGACCTCACCGCGTTGATAAAAGTTTGATGATAAGAAAGCAGAACTCTCATTTCTGTGCTATCCGTTGCGTTAGGTTCATTCGCGCTGGCAAAAAGCAGGTGTTGATCAAAACCACGCATTTGTGTTGCAATTTGTTCCCAAAGTGCTTTTTGTTTGGCATTAACGGCCGCCTGCGCGGTGGTAGTGCAATTAAGCTCCAACCATCCGCCGTCCCAATGTATATTTAATATCGCATACATCCCATCGTTGACGCAGTATTGCACAACCTGCTGCACACGGGCAAGCCAGGCCGGGTCTATTTTTGCAGTTGTTGAATCTGTTACATGTGACCAATTCCAATTGCAAGGGATCCTTATGGCGTTAAACCCCCTTTGTTTATAGCTGTCGATGAGTGCCTGGGTAATATTGGGGTTTCCCCACCCGTTTTCGTTATATTGGGCTTCCATAGTGTTGCCAATATTAATACCCAACGTCATATTTGCAGCGATTTGAGTTGCTGTACTGGTCATCCCCGTTTGATCGGGTACTAGCGGCGAAATATTGTAACTCGGATAACTGGTGGCGGTTAGCGTTTTAGTGCTCGTTTTAACAAGCGATTTAACGTCCGGGGAAGCGATTTGTTGCTTCTTGCACCTTGTCAATGCCAGGATTGCAAGAATGCATAAAAAATAACTTAAAGTTTTCTTCATAAAAAAATGGTTAGGCCGGCGATGTTTAAATCTGCCGGTATTAATAATTTGGTTAATTGCGTGTGAAAGTGTCAGATAGTCAGATAAAACGAGGGTGTTTTTATCATTACCTGTAAGGTTTACAGAGTTATTGGCACAGGCAGTTATGTTGATAACCGCCGTTAACCAACGGGGTATTTCAAAGATTGATAATAATGCAGTTGCCATTCCGCATAAGGCGGAGTTTAACATTAGTTTCATTTTTCGATAGGATAAAACGGGCCTGAAACGGTTTATTTGTTTAATTGGTTAAATCTTGTTTTTCGATGCAGAAGGACAATTAATGAAAACAATGCAATTAAAGTCAACATAATACAGCGGTTGGAACAATGGGCATGTTTAATTAGCGATAATTGAATTGTACAAGGCTTATTAATTGAGTAGTAAAACTACAGATGAGATAATTTAATGATGGGAGATAAAAGTTAGAAAATAGGGCGTTAAATGTTAATTTCTCAAAAAACATGGAATCCGTAAAGTTTGTATAAACAGCCACTTTATTTGAAATAGATTGACAAAGCGGTATCGGAGGTAAGTATTTATCATTTCAAAAACTGTGAATAGGCCGTGTCGTCGCCTTTTTTAACCGAATGATCCGGATAGCCTCCTAGACAACAATCTGTAACAAGCGTTATTTCATTGTAAATTCAAGAATGGCCCGTAACCATAATATCGGCAGCTCGTTTGCTTCAGAGGTAGCTTGTTTATTTTTCGCTGATTAAATAGAGGAATCGCCACTTTTATCTCGTTAATTGCGAATTTATTTTACTTTTATGGTACGGTAGTGTACCGGCTTGCTAAAGAGCCAGGTTCCTGATTTCCAATATCTCAACTAAATTTTAATGCGTGTAAAACTTTATATTGTCGTTTCAGCATTGTTTTTTGCTTACACGAACAATTTTGCGCAAAACAGTCAATACCAGTTTTCGCGGCTCAATATAAGTAACGGGCTGTCACACAACCAAGTCACCTGCATTTTTAAGGATTCTGAGGGCTTCATGTGGTTTGGTACTTCTTCTGGTCTCAACCGTTATGACGGTTATACTTTTAAAGTATTCAAGCACGACGTAAATAATAAAAACTCCATTAATGAAGATTACATAAATAATATTTGGGAAGGACCTGACAAAAAATTATGGATAACAACCCCGGCTGGATATTCTTTTTATGATCCCGAAACGGAACAGTTTAACAATGATGTATCGTCAGTACTTTATTCTCTTAAACTTCCGGTGTATCCTTCCGTTTCCAAGATAGTTCACAACGGCAAAGGCGACTTTTGGTTTCTGTATCCCGATTCGGGCATTTACAGGTATAATGAATTGAACAAAACTACCACACATTATTATCATCACCATAGTCCAAGCCCGTCATTATATTCAAGTTTAGTTACAGACATTGTGCAGGATACAACCGGCAATGTATGGCTTGCTTATGACGACGGCGTAATAGAGCTATTTGATGTAAAACGCAATGTAATTACTTACCATACAGATATTTTTAAAAAGGCTGCTGACAATAAAGGCAGGAACTACTCGCTAACTATTGACAGTGAAGGCGATCTTTGGGTGTTTAACCCCAACATGGATTCCGGCGTCTATTATTACAGCCGCCGTACGGGACGGTTTCGGTACATCACAAAAGAATCGGCAGAAACGCCGCTTACATCGAACAACATCACTAATATTATTCAAGCCGACGACGGCCTCATGTGGATATCCACTGATCATGGCGGAATAAATTTATTGGATAAAAAAAGGGGGGACATTACTTATTTACTAAATAGGGAAGATGACCCAAAATCGTTGGGACAGAACACCGTAGCGCTTTACAAAGACAACAAAGGTATTATGTGGGCCCGTACGCTTAGAGAGGGGGTAAGTTATTATCATAAAAATATTATCAGGTTCCCGTTATACAGGCACTTTGCTTCAGCCCCCGCCAGCCTTAAGTTTGAAGACGTCAATA
Source organism: Mucilaginibacter sp. SG538B (assembly GCF_013376065.1). NCBI lineage: Bacteria > Pseudomonadati > Bacteroidota > Sphingobacteriia > Sphingobacteriales > Sphingobacteriaceae > Mucilaginibacter > Mucilaginibacter sp. SG538B. The sequence continues at coordinate 45,655 of NZ_JABMJI010000011.1, read as the reverse complement.
AATTTGTCGAAGATAAAAACGGTAACTTATGGATCGGGACCAATGGAGGCGGCTTAGTTTATTTTGATCGCAAAACAGGCAAGTTTACCCAGTATAAACATGATCCGGGAAATCCGAATAGCCTCACCAGTGATATTATTGTTAGTTTGTGTATTGACCATGATCAGCAACTATGGATAGGTACGTATTTTGGCGGACTGGATCATTTTGACGGAAGAAAGTTTATTCATTACAAACATAATGGCAAGGTACCTACGAGCATTGCCGATGACCGGGTATGGAATATTTTGGAAGATTCATCGAACCGGTTATGGATAGGCACGTTTGCGGCGGGGTTGCAAATGTTTGACAGAGACAAAAAAATATTTTCCTCTCCCTTTAAGCAAAGGGATATCAGGTCGCTTTATATATCCGCACTCATTGAGGACACCAAAGGGAATCTCTGGGTAGGAGGATATTTGGGGGTAGATAAAATATTAAAAAATGGACGTGATGTTATACATTATAATAAAAAGAAAAACGACCCTAACAGTTTAATCAATGATGACATTCATAATATCACGCAGGACAGCCGCGGCCTGATGTGGATAGCAACAAGGAACGGACTAAACATATTGAACCCCGAAACCGGCCGTTTTATCTCGCTTACAAAAAAGGACGGGTTGCCGGACAACCAGGTTTTGAATGTATTGGAAGATAACAGCGGGGCCATGTGGCTAAGTACATCAAACGGCCTGGGCCGGATAACGTTGACACCCGGCAATGGCACCTATAAATTCCAATTTGAAAGTTTTGATGAAACAGACGGCCTGCAGGGCAGAGAGTTCACTGTAAATGCAGCTTTAAAAACCAATAAAGGGGAATTGGTATTTGGTGGCTCGCATGGCTTCAATATTTTCGACCCACTAAGTATACACCTGAATATAGATGAGCCTAAATTAATTTTCACCGGCTTTCAGCTATTCAACAAAAGTATAGCAGCTAATGAAGAAGTTGATGGCCATGTAGTATTATCTAAAGCAATTTCGGCTACACAGGAGATAACGCTGAAACACAGTGAAAATGTGTTTACCATTGAATTTTCTGCCTTAAATTTCTTTAATCCCAATAAAATAACGCATCAGTATATGATGGAGGGTTTTGATAAAGGGTGGCTTACTGCAAATAATGCTACCCGGAAAGCTACCTATACCAACCTTGACGGAGGCGATTATACTTTTAAAGTACGGGCTATTGGCCGGGAGGGGAAATGGAAACCCAGCTATATAAAATTAAAAATTAAGGTATTGCCCCCGTTCTGGAAATCGCCAATCGCCTATTTTATTTATGTTTTCTCCATCATAGCGGTATTGTATTACATCCGAAAACAAGGCATTAAAAAAATAGAAACCCGGTTTGAGATCGAGCGCGTGCGAAAGGAAGCACAGGATAAGCATGAGCTGGATATAATGAAAATAGATTTTTTTACCAACGTTAGTCACGAATTCAGAACGCCTATCGCCCTGATTATGGCACCTGTTGAAAAGTTGTTAAAGCAGGCTGATGATAATTATAGCCGGCGAAAGCTTCAGTTGATCCACGAAAATTCTAAGCGGCTGCTTAATATGATTAACCAGCTATTGGATTTTAGTAAAATGGCAGTAAAAAAACTTCAGCTTGATCTGCGTGAAGCTGATATCATTAAAGTTATTAAAGAAGCTAGCGATCTATTTACCGATCTGGCGGATAAAAAACATATCAGTTTTTCATTTAAGTGTGATACTGATTCGGGCTTTACTTTTTTTGATCAGGATAAAATTGAAAGAATTCTTTTTAACCTGCTTTCCAATGCATTTAAGTTTACCCCTGACTTTGGTAGTGTAGCTGTTGAAGCAAAATTGTTGGGATCCAACAGCGTGGAAATGACCCTGCTTCAAATTAAGGTAATAGATTCGGGTGTCGGTATTCCGGCTGAAAAACACAATAAAATATTTGAGCGTTTTTTTCAAAATGAGATGCCCGCTTCATTAATTAACCAGGGAAGTGGTATTGGCTTGTCAATTACTAAAGAGTTTGTTGATCTGATGGGTGGCACCATTTCTGTTGAAAGTGAACATGGGAAAGGGAGTTGTTTTATTGTGCGGCTGCCATTAAAGATATCCCAGAAAAGTAACTTTACCGGTATTGAAAATACCCCCGAAGAAGTAGGAGCGCCTAAGCCCGACAGGTCAAGTCAGGAAAAACGCAATAAAAATATCACCATTTTAATTGTGGAGGATAATTCCGATTTCAGGGCTTATCTAAAAGATGATCTCAGGCACATATATACTATTGCCGAAGCCGTAAACGGTAAAGACGGTTGGCAAAAGGCATTGGCTTTACATCCCGATCTGATCATAAGCGATATTAACATGGCCGAAATTGATGGCATCGATTTTTGTAAAAAGATCCGTAGCGATAAACGCACCGAACATATACCATTTATATTAATTACCGCTTTTACTGGCGACGAAAAGCAACTGGCCGGTTTGGAAACAGGGGCGAACGATTATCTTTCCAAGCCTTTTAATTTTGACATATTACGTTTCAAGGTTCACAATTTGCTTAAGAATCAACAACTAGTAAAAGAAACATATCGAAGGCAAATTGAAGCGAAACCGGGCGATTTGGAAATCGAAACTCCCGATACGAAATTTATGAGAAAGTTGTTGACGGTCATCGAAGAAAATATTCCAAATGCCGGCTTTTCAGTTGAATTGCTAAGCAGTAAGATGAATATGAGCCGCGCAACATTATATAATAAAGTATTTAATCTTTCTGGCAAAACTCCGGTTGAGTTTATCAGGTCGGTAAGGTTAAAAAGAGCAGTACAACTCCTACTCACCAAACAATTCACCATAGCCGAAACTGCCTATGAGGTAGGTTTCAATGATGCTAAATATTTTTCTAAAGTATTTAAAGAAGAGTTTTTGATGACACCTTCTGAGTACCTGGACAGTACAGATTGATCTTCACACTTCAATCCCGCCGATTCAAATGATTTATAGTTGTGAAAGAAACTGCCTTTTGCAAAAGGCAGGTATAACTATTTTTTTCGCCCATTGATTAAGTTAATAATCTCATTGTCAATATCTTGAATTTTGGCAAGATTGACATTTTTCATACCAATCAGCCACATTAGCACACTCGGTGGTCTGCGCATACAGGGTATATTGCCCCAATATAATACAACCCAAGTTATTATATGTAAGCCCTGATTTATAAACCAATTATTCAGATTATGCCTAAAAACCGCCGTTTAAACGTTTATCGTTTTTTTGATTTTTTCACCCTGCGGGGATCTTTTTATTGGAGAGTTTCCCCGCTTTTAGGGTAACCTCAATATAAAGCCTTTTTGATATGAGCGGATAATCGGACCGCCTGGCCTTCAGGCGGTACACCTGATTGATACATGAAATAATACTGAACGATAAATATCAAACCCATATAGATCACCTATTAGATTATGAAGAAAAAATGAGATTAAAAACCAATTAAACACTAACCAAACACCAATGAACCAATTATCAAACCTTAAAATCCTTTTAAAAGATGGATAAAAATTTACAAAGAAGAATGAAATACCAGATTTCATTATTTATCGCGGGCATGTTTCTTTATTTTTCAGCCCATGCACAAACCGTAAATATCACGGGCAAAATAACAAGCTCTGAGGATGGCCGGCCAATACCTGGAGCAAGCATTAAAGTTAAAGGGACGGGTCTCGGGTCTATTTCCAGTATTGATGGAAGTTATTCAATAGCGGTAGAACCTGGCAAGATGCTGGTTTTTACCTTTTTAGGGTATGCTCCAAGGGAAGTAACTGTTAAGCAAGCTGGCGTAATTAATGTCACCCTCAAATCAACATCCAGCAACTTAGATGAGGTTGTTGTTGTTGGCTATGGTAAGAAAGCAAGAAAAGATCTTACAGGGTCAATAAGTTCCATATCGGGTAACGAATTGAACAAAACCCAACCGGCAACCTTTGACCAGGCCCTGCAGGGTAAAGTTGCAGGTGTAGTGGTTCAACAGGTATCGGGCCAGCCCGGTGGTGGCGTATCTATTCAAATACGTGGCGTGTCTTCAATAAGCGGCTCCAATTCGCCATTATACGTAATAGATGGTATCATTATTCCACCAGTGGGTGATCCCGGTAATGGTTCTAATCCATTAAATGCTATCAATCCTGCCGAAATTGAATCAATAGATGTATTGAAAGATGCTTCGGCAACAGCCATATACGGTTCGCAGGCAACCAATGGAGTAGTTGTTATTACTACAAAAAGGGGTAAAGCCGGGGCGCCGCAGATAACTTATGATTTCTATGCCGGTTACCAGGAAATACTAAAACGGATGCCTGTGGTGAATTTGCAGCAGTTTGCTTCTATCATTAATGCCCGGGGCATTATCTGGGGCTTTGATACGAGGCCCCAATTTGCTAACCCGCAATATTTAGGCCCCGGTACCGACTGGCAAAAAGAATTATTCAGGAAGGCTCCGATGATGAATCACACACTTACGGTAAGCGGTGGGGATGCCCGGACCCAATATTTGCTATCGACCTCGTATTTTGACCAGGAAGGGATAGCCCTTGGATCTAATTTTAAAAGATACTCGTTAAGGCTGAATTTAGATAACAAAACTACTAATTGGCTAAAAATAGGTACCAGCCTTCAATTGGCGCATGTTAATGAAAGTGTAAATTCAACCTCCGGTAATGTAATTGGAACCGCACTAAGCATTAGCCCCGATATTCCGGTAAAAAATCCTGATGGTTCCTATGGCGGCGTTACAGACCCCGCCGGCTGGGTAGCCCCTATTGCCAACCCGGTGGCATTGGCCAAAATTGTAAAAGACCTGAGAAAGAATGATCAGATATTCGGCAATGTGTACGCCGAAATACAATTTACTAAAGACCTATCGCTGCGAAATGAACTATCCGGTAATTTTGAATTTAATACGGAAAATAGGTATTCACCAACTTATAGTTTTGGCAAAGGTAATGTCAGCCGTAATTACGGTTCCTCAAATGCCGGCCAAAATTTTTATATAGCAATACGCAATTTTTTAACTTATAACCATAATTTCAAAAAACTTCATGTGGATGCCTTAGCGGGGCATGAATCGCAGGAGAGAACTTTTGAATCTCTTTACGGCGCGCGAAGGAATTTTGCTTCAGACAATGTGCAGGCCATTAATGGCGGGGATGCCAGCACGGCCACAAACTCGGGCGATAATTCACAATCAACCCCCACGGGAGGCAATGCGCAGGAATCCTGGTTCGGCCGTATCAATTTTTCATGGGATGACAGATACCTGCTCACCGGTAATATACGGAATGATGGTTCTTCAAATTTTCCGGCTGGCAATCGTTGGGTTACTACCTATTCGGGTGGATTTGCCTGGAAAATTAATAACGAGGCGTTTTTAAAAGGCGTAAAATCTATAAATGAGTTGAAGCTGAGGTTTGGTTATGGGCTTACTAACAATCAAGGCATACCGGGCAATACTTTTGTAACCCAACTTATATCGGTGCCTAACAGCCTGTCAGGCACAGCGCAGTTTCAAAACAATTTGGCAAATCCGTCGGTGAAGTGGGAAAAAACTGATTATTACAATGCCGGGATCGATGCATCGTTCTGGAATGGGCGGTTAGGTTTTTCATTAGATGTTTACGACCGCGAAACACACGGCCTTTTATTACAGGTGCCGCTTCCGGAATACTCTGGCACTGTATCGGGCTGGGGGCCGGGATCCATGCAAGCGCCTTATGCCAATGTCGGCTCGCTAAGCAACAAAGGGTTTGATTTCCAAATCAACTCTACCAATATTATTTCTAAAAATTTCACCTGGAAAACTACTTTCACCATATCGCGAAATAAGAACAAAGTGACCAGTTTAGGTGCAGGTGGAGACCAGGCCAACCTAAGCCAAAAATCTTATACAATTAATGATATAATCGAAAAAACGGTGGTAGGCCAGCCCATTGGCGAATTTTACGGCTACGTATTTGATGGGATATTTGCAAAGCCATCTGATTTTCAAAACCATGCCCGGCCTGCCGACCCCAATGGTAACCCTTATCCGATTTCTTCGGCAGGTGGGGGGATCTGGTACGGCGACCGTATGTTCAAGGATTTGAATGGCGACGGTGTTATCGACTCAAAAGATCAAACCTTTTTGGGCTCCCCGATCCCCAAATTTCAGTATGGTATCAATAATACATTTAACTACAAAAATTTTGACCTGAATATTTTCTTCAGCGGCAGTTATGGCAACAAAGTATTCAATCAAATGGCTATACAGGAAACCGATCCGAGAGGGCAGGCCACTTTTTTCACATCGATGTTAGATTATGCGAAATTGGCACTGGTAGATCCCAAAGGCTCTGCAACCGATGTTAACAATGTATATGTTACCAACCCCAATACAACGGTTGTAGGACTGAGAAATGATAATACCAATACCAATAACCGACCTAATAGTTTAATGATTGAGGATGGTTCATTCCTGCGGTGCAAAAATATCACTTTAGGTTATCGGATATCAGAAAGCCTTTTATCCAAAATATCTGTGCGGTCTGTCAGGGTATATGCCAATGTATCCAACTTATTTATAATTACAAAATATAGAGGCATGGATCCCGAGATAGGTTCGTGGAACCCGCTCCAGGCAGGTTGGGACAACGGTTATTACCCGCAGCCAAGAGTATTTACTTTGGGTGCAAACATAACCTTGAAATAATAAAACCATTACCGATTAAAAATATTTGTTTATGAAATCAATTAAAAAGATTATCACCATCCTGCTATGTGTTGCCGCAATAGCCGGATGTAAAAAGAGTTTTTTGGACCGTCCGTCCAACTCGCAGATCAGTTCTAATAATTTTTACAAATCCACTTCCGATTTACGGCTGGCTACGGCAAGTCTGTACGCCGGTTCAGAGTGGTTTCAATGGAACACTCAGGGCTACATACCACTTGGCGACGTATTGGCTGGTTCCGCCAGCTTTCCGTATAATGGCGATTTGGTACAGCTTTTTACACGCACTATTACCGCCCAAAATGGCCTTGTAACAAATGGTTGGGTTGGGTTGTACAATGTTATAGCGCAATGTAATGGCGTTATTAATGCCATACAGCAACAGGCGTCTTCGTCAATTTCGGCAACAGACAAAAATGCGGCCATAGCTGAGGCAAAATTTATTCGTGCCGTTGCTTATTATCATCTGGCGGTGTATTGGGGGGCTGTGCCCATTGTTGAAGATAACAGTAAACTAATAAAAGATCCGCTGCTTCCGCGCAACATTGTTTCGGATGTGTATAAATTTGTTACTAAAGACCTGACTTACGCAGCGCAATATCTTCCCAAAACAGATGAAAAAGGCCGGGTGACTACCTGGTCGGCGCAGGGAATGCTGGGCAAAGTATATTTAACGATGGCCGGTTTAGGCAAAAGTGGCAGCCGCGACCAGGCCTTGTTGGACAGTGCCAAAAAGTACGCGGGCAATGTGTGTAATAATAGCGGGCTAAATTTGTTTCCCAGCTATTATGATCTTTTCAAGGTGCAAAACAACGATAGCCCTGAATCATTGTTCGCGCTCCAGTGGGCTGGAGGTGTGGGTTATGGTATTGGCAATGCCCTGCAACAATATTTTGCGCCAGATAAAGTCGTTACTCCTCAGCAACAAGGCGGATGGGAGGGCATAGCGCCAAGCTATGATTTATACCGGATGTATTCGGCTAAGGATACAGTAAGGCGTAAAGCCACTATTGTGCTTACCGGAGATTTTTATCCCGAATTGAATGTTGCCGGTGGTGGTTATACGGCAAAAAATACCGGCCTGAAAAAACACATTGTTGGCACGGAAAAAGATAACAACTTGCCAACAATGGATTCCTGGTCATCTCCCGAACATAATGCAATTCTTAGATTGGCCGATGTGTATTTGGTATATGCCGAAGCTATTTTGGGTAACGATGGTACTACAAGCGATGGTAACGCGCTAAAGTATTTCAATGCTGTACGGACAAGGGCAGGCGTGGATAAAGTGCAGGCGATAACCCCGGATTTACTGCGTACGGAAAGAAGGGTTGAACTTGCTTTTGAAGGACAATACTGGATAGACCTGGTTAGGTATTCTTATTACGATCCTACTAATGCTGTGAAATTTCTTAATGACCAGGATGCCACTCACGGTCGTATCTCGTTTACTTATGACCCTAAAACAAAAATAGCTACAAGGGATACTATTGCTCCCCCAGTTACGCTTCCGGCAACTATCGCCTCATTTACGTTGCCAATTCCATCATCGGAGTTAACCACCGATCCTAAATTGGCGCAGCCGCCGGTGCCCTATTATTAACTAAAACATTTAAAATATTTTGTTATGAAAAAGAAATCATACTTAAGCTTGTATTTTTTGTCACTTCTCTTTATGACAGTGGCCTTACTGCCGGCTTGTAAGAAAAACAATGAGGGCTCTTCTAACCCACCGGTAATTACAAGCGTTAGGAGTTATGTTGCTTCACCAAATGACACTGTTTTGACCAGCGCCGTTGCAAAGGGCCAATGGGTGGTGATAACCGGGCAGAATTTAAAAAGTGCAACCCGGATAGAATTTGACGGTGTGTCCGCAAGTTTCAATTCTGCATTACTTGCGGAAAATAGCGCTGTTGTGCAAATTCCCCAGATAACGTTTTCAACTATTGACACCAGCAAGCTTTATACCTTAAGGGTTACAACAACAGGGGGGGCCACCTCGTTTGCTTTCAAACTGGGTCCGCCAGCACCTGCTATTTACGCTATTTCAGATGTATTTGCCAACCCGGGCGATTCGGTTTATCTTTTTGGTGCAAATTTAGTATTGGTTCAACACCTGATATATGGGGGAACCAATATCCCCAAATTTAACTCGAGCCTTCATGGGGACTCTCTCGGCTTTTTGATGCCAGCATTAACTCCTACCAAACTAGTTACGGTAACCACTAAAGCTGGTATTGCTCTGGATACCATAAATGCGAAGCCCATCATTTACGGCATTTCCTACGTTAATCCCAAACTTGGTGATTCGGTTTATGTTTACGGTACTTACCTTAAGACTGTTCGGTCAATTTCTTTTGGCGGCACTGCTATTACAAATTTCACCGAAGGTCCACATGGCGCTTATGTTAAGTTTTCGGCTCCAGATGAAAATAGCTACTCAAGTGGACCAGTGACCATTGTTACCAGTTATGGAACAGTTTCTACTGTTAATAAAGTAAATACTCAAAATAGCGATAAAGTAGGTCTTTTAGGAGATTTTGAGTGGGGGGATAATTTTGGTTTTGGCTGGGGCCAATTTGAGCATTTAACTGGGGAGTGGGAATATCCCCAATTTAATGGTCCGATGGGAAAAGATCATAGTCAGTTTATGGTTATTGATTGTCCTAAAGATAATCCTGTTTTAGCCGGAGGTGCAAGCGTGTACATCCCATTGGGTAATTCTAATACGGGTAATCACTGGGTGCCTGTGGCAAATATTGCAGATCCTCCTGCAAACTGGGCCCTTCAATTTGACATAAGTGTGGCTCAGCCATGGAAAGGAGGTACTCTTTATATTAGAACTGAATTGGGAGGTGACAAGTATGTTGCGCGTTATGAGCCATGGAAAATTCCTAATTCAAATGTTACCAAAGCTTTTATAACGAAAGGTTGGGAAACCGTAATTATTCCTTTATCTGCCTTCAAATCAACAGTTAACGAATTAGGGGATGGTGTATCCATTACTCAAATAAGCGATCTATTAGGGCCTACTGGTGCGAATAGTTATAATATGACCCTTAAAAATTTCGGTTCTTCGTCTATCGAAACTGGTTTTTATGCCGCTATTGACAATATCAGGTGTGTGAAAATCAAATAGCCTACAGCCCCACGGCAGCAGTTGCAGTGGGGCTTTTTACCAATCGAAAGCATTGGATTCGTTAAACGGAGCAGGATTTGGGCCACGAAATTAACAGTAAAAAGATCAGCGTACAATGGAGCCTCTATGATAGTAGGCAAAAAAAGATATCATGCTGATATTTTTAGTGCGGGGATGTTTATGCACATTTTTTTAGTTAGATGATAGAACAAAATGAAAAAACACTATTTTTTTAAATCTGTAGTATTTCTTACTGCGATTATTACACTTTTCGCCTGCAAAAAGGCGAAAACCCCGGACCCGCAACTAACAGTTAGTGCATCCGCAATAAATTTTACAGGGGATGGTGGAAGCCAGGACATAACCGTTGCAGGTAATGCCGATTGGAGCGTCGACAACCCTGTTTATTCGTGGTTGCAATTAAGTAAAACATCAGGCCAAAGCGGCAGCACTGTTATTCATTTAACAACATTATCGCAAAATGGTACAGGAGCAAACCGCTCTGGTATTTTATTCATAAGTTCTTCCAACGGCCAGGCAAGAAGGTTGATAGTTTCTCAGGCCCCCACCATTTACCCAAGTTATAATACCTTGCCTATAGCGCCAGACATGACTGGTATGACCAGCACAGCCGTGCAACTGGCTGCAAAAATGGGAACGGGAATGGGAATGAATTTTGGCAATACCATGGACTCCCCAAACGACGGTGACTGGGTGTCTGGTAAAATTACCGACGCGCAGGTGAAATTTGTAAAAAAAATAGGTTTCAATGCTGTACGGATTCCCATGAACTGGGTTTGGACCCATTTAAGTGATCGGAAAAAGGCAACAATTGACCCTGCATGGCTTGCGCGGGTGAAACAAGTGGTTGGATATTGTGTGGCTAATAATGTGTATGTAATAATAAATGCTCACGCGGATCTTGGCTGGCTGGAAGATAATGTCAATGGGGTAAAGAAAGATTCCGTTAATGCAATGCAAAAGGCGATTTGGGAGCAGATTGCTACAACCTTGCGTGATTTTGATGAGCACCTTATATTTGCTGGCACCAATGAACCAAAGGCTGATAACGCCGAGCAGATGGCCATACTCAATGGTTATCACGAAACATTCATCAATGCAGTTCGCTCTACCGGAGGCAGGAACAGTTACCGGGTGCTGATTGTGCAGGGACCTCACACTAATACTTCTATAACCGCCACTTTGATGACTACTCTTCCTCACGATCCGGTACCTAACAAGTTGATGGTCGAGGTGCACGACTACACACCTGCTGGATTTACGTTACTAACGGATGGAGATGCAAGCTGGGGCAAGATGTTTTACTACTGGGGGAGTGGGAATAATTCCACTATTGAGCCAGACCGCAACGCTACCAATGGAGGAGAGGACGTGATCGCTGCTGAATACCAAAAGATGAAACAGAATTTTGTTGATAAAGGTATCCCTGTGGTGTTGGGTGAATATGCGGCCCCGAGGAGAACTGACCCCAACAAGCCTATGCCTAAGGATACATTGGTGAGCAACAGGTCTGTGGATCACTGGGCAACTTTTACGACCAAAACTGCTAAAGCGAATGGTATGCTACCATTCTGGTGGGAGATAGGAAATATGTTAGACAGGGCTAATAATGTGGTAATAGACCAGCGTATGTATAATGCCATTAAGTTAGGATACAAGTAAAATTAATGTTGGATTAAGCTTTTTCCGGAATAACGGTACCGTGAACAGATTAGACAGTACCGCTTTCTGCCTGAAGTATGTGATCCGTATTGTGAAAATATAAATTAAGCTAACACAATAAACGATATAATAAATATGAAAAAAGGTCATAGTATATTTTTAGGCCTACTATTCCTGGTCCCATCGCTTTCTTTTTCCTGTAAGAAGAAGGAGATTGTGCCGCCGCAATTCACTGTTTCTTCCTTACAAATTGTTTTTGAGTCGGGAGGAAGTAGTTCTGATGTTACTATTATAAGTAATAGTAATTGGACAGCGACATCCAACACTTCGCTTCCATGGTTAACGATAAGTCAGTCATCGGGAGGCCCGGGAAATGTTACTCTTAAATTGACTGCGAACGCTAACAACACTGGGGCTGGCCGCGAGGCGATAGTGACTATCAAAGCTTCGAATAGTGATGCCAGGCAAATTCAAGTTACACAGCCAGATAATGAAGATCTGGAAGCAAAATTCGCAAGAGTTTCGCCGAAACTTCTCACCAATAATGGGAATCCTTTATTAGATTTTATGTTTACGGCCGATCCAACAGCTATAGAATATAATGGAAGAATTTATGTGTATGCTACGAATGATAATCAACAGTTTGAGAAGGTAGGAAAGGATGGGAAAAATAGTTACGGGTATATCCGTACCATGGTCATGATGTCTTCCGATGATATGGTTAACTGGACTTATCACGGCCTCATAAATACAGCTGAGCTGGCACCGTGGACTTTTACGTCCTGGGCGCCTTCAATTACATCTAGGCTGGAAGCAGATGGTAAAACGCACTTCTATTTGTATTACTCCAATAGCGGTGCTGGCTCGGCCGTGCTTACTTCTACCTCTCCCATTGGCCCCTGGAAAGACCCATTAGGAAAGAACATAGTCGACCGTTCTGTCCCCGGTGTGGATGTCGATGTTCCATTTGATCCCGGAGTTGTGATCGACGGTGGAGGTACAGGCTGGCTGGTTTTTGGAGCCGGAACGCCTAAAACAAAATATATGCCGGATAATGCCAGAATCGTCAAATTAGGAGCAGATATGATCAGTTTGGCCGGCAGTATTTCTAAGATACCCGCCCCTTATTTTAATGAGGCCAGCGACCTTAACTTTATCAATGGGACCTGGGTTTATAGCTATTGTACGAATTGGGATGAGCGCACTGTATGGCCTTATAGCAATATTGCCAAACCAACCGCATGCAATATATCTTATATGACGAGTAAAACACCCTTAAATCCGGATAGCTGGCAGTATCGTGATAATTACTTTAGGAATCCAGGCGAAAACGTGGGGGATAAAGTGGGGCCTTTGACAAACAATCACAGTCATTTGTTCAAGTTTAAAGAGAAATATTATCTTGCTTACCATGCCATGTATTTACAGGATTATTTTGACACTAAAGGCGGTTTTCGCAATGTGGGTATCGAAGAAGCACCGGTGGATGAAGGGAGTGAGGTGAATATCCCCATGGTCAACGCAACGTTTAAAGGTCCGTCACAACTTAACCTGTTAAATCCATTCGTTCTTCAGCAAGCAGAAACCACTGCAGGCACTTCAGGGCAGGTTCAGTTCGAAGCTGATGGTAATGAGGGTAACATGGTTGCCATAGGGAAAACAGATAGACAATGCCTCATGGTGCGGGGAGCCGATTTTAGTAAACAGATTCCTGCCAAATTCGAAGCTCGGGTAAAAGGAACAGGTCAAATTGATGTTTATGTAAATAATCTTAAAGGCCCCGCTCGTGTTTCCCTTATATGCGATGTGAAGGAATGGACTACGCTCTCAAAGCAAATAGAGCTGAAAATACCTAAAGGAGTAGGGAATATCTATTTTGTATTTAACGGAGAGGGTTTTTTGTTTGATGAATGGAAATTCATTTATTAATTCCGATTGCTGGTTTATTGACGCTATTTATAAGTAGATGTTCAATGAAAATGGGGTACTGCTGCCGATTCGGTGAAACCGTTAAGCCTTTCTTTGGGAGCAGGTAAGGTGCTTGATCAGCGTATGATGGATGCCATTAAGCCTGTAAGATTCTGTGATCCTTATGGATCAATAATTTTACTTCAACCAATTTGGCTAATGAATATTTCAAGGCGGGCATCGTATTTAAAATGATACAATGCCTGCAGGCACGACACCGCAGAAAGAGGGTGGGGGTAAAAATACGCTAAGTTTTACGGTAATGGATTGGAAGTAGTGAAAATTAAATAAGAGAGAGTTTTAGTTGAATATAAGTGGATGCCTGGGGCCTTTACCGAGAGGTCCCGGCATTTTTTAACTATTACAATTCTGCTTTCAACATGACGGAAATCAACAGTGGTCTATTTGAACGCATGACGATTTCCGCGACAAATAATGCCTGGTTAAAAAAAGAGAATATGGAAGATCGAATTATTCTAAAAACGCCAGAATTCGATGAAAGTGAAATTAAAGCTTTAATAGAGAATTTTGATATGATTGGTATTTTGCTTAAGGAGCACCTCACTATCTTCAGTAACCCTATCTTAACGCCTGCATCGAGAAAAAGGTGTAACGAGGGCCTGGTTCTTATTAAGAAGTTCACTCAAAAATGTTTAGAGCACTATGGAATGTAACTTTCAAAATAAAGTTTCAGCTACGCCTTTGCTGATATGAGCATGCCAGTTCAGTTAGACAGGCAACAGGTTGAAAAATTAAAACAAGAAAATGGAAAATGGTTCGCTTGTCCCAAACAACAAATTGAAATAAAGTGAAAATTACAGCCGCAGATAAATAGCCTCGACAAAAAGTAAAAGAAATAATATTTTATGAAATATACTATTGCCTGTTTTATGGCATTTTTCGTGACCGGCGGAGTTTCGGCACAAAACAAAAGTCAGGCTGCCCTTAAAGTGAAGATCAACAGTATTGTCAGGAAAATGACACTGGAAGAAAAAATAGGCATGCTACATGGTAACGCTTTGTTTTCTTCGGCAGGTGTACCCCGTTTAGGTATTCCTGAACTAACATGTGACGACGGCCCATTGGGCGTGCGTGAAGAAATAAAACGGTTTGATTGGGCTTCAGCTAACTGGACAACTGATTCTGCTACATTTTTGCCGAACGGATCGGCTATAGCGGCTACATGGAACCCTATAATGGCCAATAAATATGGCGTAGTTATAGGGGAGGAAGCAAATGCCCGTAAAAAGAACATAATGCTTGCTCCTGCATTTAATATTTGCAGAATGCCCCTGTGCGGCCGTACCTATGAGTATTACTCTGAAGATCCCTATCTGAACAGTCAGTTGGCCATTCAATCTGTAAAAGGAATCCAAAGTCAACATGTAGCAGCCTGTATAAAACATTTCGCCGCCAATAATCAGGAACTTGATCGGGATAGTGTAAACACCATAGTTAGTGAAAGGGCCTTACGCGAAATCTATTTCCCTGCATTTAAAGCAGCCGTACAAGAGGGAAATGCTTATACAGTGATGTCTGCCTATAATAAATTGAATGGTTATTGGTGTTCTGAGAATGATTTTCTGTTAAATAAAGTACTAAAAAGCGAATGGGGTTTTAAAGGCGTGGTTATGTCAGACTGGGCCGGGACACATCATACAGTTGCAGCCGCAAACAACGGACTTGACATTGAGATGGGATCAAGCGGGCCATATGATCAATGGTACCTTGCGAAGCCTTTGCTTGCCGCTGTTAAAGCGGGCCAGGTTTCGGAAAAAACGATTGATGACAAAGTGAGCCGGATCTTATGGCTCATATATCATACTTCTTTAAGTACCAATCATCCTAAAGGATCAATTGTTACGCCGGAGCATGCCAAATCCGCCTATGATATCGCCTCTGAATCTATCGTTTTATTGAAAAACGACAAGCATTTATTGCCGTTGAAAACAAGTGCGGTCAAAAAGATCGCTGTTATAGGAGATAATGCTGTACGTACATTCGCTTTAGGAGGTTATGGTGCCGGTGTGAAGGCTAAATATGAGGTTACCGCGTTGGAAGGAATAAGATCGAGATTTGGAAAAACGGCTACAATCCGTTTTGCGCAGGGCTACAGGGCCAACTACCTGGCGAGTAATACTGACGAGCAAAACCGCGGCTATGATAAACCCGATCAAAAGCTGATTGATGAGGCTGTGGCGCTTGCAAAAAACAGCGATGTGGCCATTTTATGTATTGGCTCAAACCGTGAATATGAAAGTGAAGGTCATGATCGTAAAAGCCTTGAGTTGCCTTTTGGCGAACAGGCCTTAGTTAATGCCGTGAGCAGTGTTAACCCCAATACCATTATAGTAGTTATGGCCGGCGCACCTTACGATCTGGGTGAAATTAAAAGATCAAACCACACTGTTGTTTGGTCATGGTTTAACGGGTCGGAAGCTGGTACTGCATTGGCCGACGTATTAAAAGGGACTATCAATCCATCCGGCAAGCTGCCATTTACCTTCCCGGCTTCTTTACAGGATTCACCTGCATTTAGTTTGAATACCTATCCGGGTAAAGGTTTGACGGCTGACTATAAGGAAGGTGTACTGGTTGGATATCGCTGGTATGATACGAAGAACATCGCACCGCAATTTCCTTTTGGCTATGGTCTTTCTTATACCGATTTTTCTCTCAATAAATTTTTGACGGATAAATCAGGGTATAAAAAAGATGAAACTATCCGCGCCAGGTTTAAGATCACCAATACAGGGAACTCGTATGGGGCCGAAGTGGTACAGTTATATGTAAGCGACCCGGTTTGTTCGGTATTGCGTCCGGAAAAAGAGCTGAAAGCTTTTAAAAAGATCTTTTTAAAACCCGGTGAAACCAGGACAGTGGAAATGCAGGTGAAAGTTACCGACCTGGCATTTTATGACGAGATGAAAAAAGCCTGGAACACAGAGGCCGGCGAATATATCCTGGAGTTAGGAAATTCATCCCGTAATATTTCAAGAACAGTAAAAATCTCAGTTAAATAAACTCATTTCCGAAGCATTTTAATTTTATGGAAAATCTGTAAACTGGACACACAGGCTATCCAGAATACCGATAAGCTTGGAAATAATTTTCAATGGCAATGCCCTGTTGGCCTTGTTAATAAGTGTAAAAAACACAATAAATAATATTAAATTTCATGATGAAAAATTTATTACCTATTTCAGTTTTATTCCTGTTCGCAGCAACAAACCTGAAAGCGCAAAATCCTAAGCTTACGCTTGATTTAACTAAACCCGGCGTAAATGTAAGTCCGCAATTGTATGGATTGATGACCGAAGAGATCAACCATTCGTACGATGGGGGGGTGTATGCCGAGTTGATCAAAAACAGGATATTTAAGGACAATCCAAATACGCCGGAAGCCTGGAGCATAATCAAGGAAGGTAGCGCGAAGGCCACAATTCAATTAGTTGCCCCAAATCCCAACAATGTACCTATTGATCAGCGACGCCATGCAATTAATGGCGCGTTAACTACTTGTTTAAGATTATTGGTGGATACCGGCGGCGGCCGGGCCGGCATTGCCAATGAAGGTTATTGGGGTATACCTGTTTTGCCTAATACAACTTATAACGCTTCTTTTTATATGAAGGGTACAGAAAGCGGGCCATTGCCCACCCACCCCTGGGACCCCAAGCCTACAATTGCTATTCCGGTAATTGCCGATAACACTGCCGGGCCTATCACCGTAAGCATAGAAAGCAATGACGGTAAAACCGTATATGCTTCGGGAACCATTAATTTGGTAAAAAGCACCCTTTGGAAAAAATATGAACTTAAATTAACAACAAGGGTTGATGTTAAACCAACATCCGACGCCCGTTTTGTTATTTCAACAAACCGTACCGGGGTTTATTATTTTAACCTCCTCTCGTTATTTCCGCCAACTTATCAAAACCGCCCGAATGGGAACCGGATAGATATAATGAAGTTATTGGCCGATATGAAACCTCGCTTTTTACGTTTTCCGGGCGGTAATTTCCTTGAAGGTCCGAAATTGAACGATGCATTTCCCTGGAAAACTACTTTGGGGCCACTTGAGCGGCGGCCCGGCCATACCGGCTCATGGGGCTACCGGCCCACTGACGGAATGGGCTTACTTGAATTTTTAGAATGGTGCGAAGACCTGAAAATGGAACCGCTGCTTGCCGTTTATGCAGGCTATTCGCTCGATGAAGACCATGTGGACGCAGGCCCGCTTTTAAAGCCATATGTAGATGATGCGCTTGATGAAATTGAATATGTTACGGGCGATGTACACACGTCCTGGGGCGCCAAGCGTGCGGCAGACGGGCACCCGGCGCCTTTTAAACTCCGTTATGTTGAAATTGGTAACGAAGACGGGTTTGACAGGTCTGGCAGTTATGACGGACGTTTTGCCCAGTTTTATGATGGTATTAAAGCTAGGTATCCAAACCTTCATTGTATTGCAACCATCGGCGGTAAGGATTGGCTTGGACAAAAGGGTAAATTAACAATTCGCAAGCCCGAAATTGTAGATGAACATTATTACCGCAATGCCTGGGAAATGGAAAAGGACGCGGCACATTATGATAACTACGACCGCAAAGGATATAAAGTTTTTGTAGGTGAGTGGGCAACTACTGAAGGTGAACCAACCACCAACTTAAATGCCGCCCTTGGAGATGCCGCCTGGATGACGGGCATGGAACGGAATTCAGACCTGGTTATCTTGTCGTGTTACGCTCCATTATTAGCAAATGTAAATAAAGCCACAGCAACTGCGGCAAAGGGCTGGCAATGGCAATCGAACCTGATAGGTTACGATGCTTTGAAAAGCTTCGGTTCTCCGTCATATTATGTACAGAAGACGTTTAGTAGCTATATTGGCAATAAAGTTGTGTCTGTAGCTGGCGCCAATATCCCTACCCAAAGCAGGCCAGCCACCAAACAGGACAGTGCGGCGAACAAAACGCCAGAGGCTATTCCCGGCATGTTTTATGTAGCTACCCGGGACACCAAAACGGGGAAATTATTTCTTAAAGTAGTAAATGCAACAGGAAAGCCGCAGCAGGTTGATATTGCTTTAAAGGGGGCTGGAAAGCTTTCTCCGGAGGGTATTATTGTGGTAATAAAAGGCGATAAACCCCAAGACACAAACACAATCAGCGACCCGGTCAAAATAGTTCCGGTTACCTCCAAAATAAAAGTGGCAGGCGCTAAATTTACAAGGACTTTCGATCCATATTCAGTAAGCGTGCTTCAAATAAACACATTAACTAAGTAATTAAAACCAGCACGAAGAAACAAATGTCGATATGAGAAATACGACCTACAGGCTATGGATGACGGCTTTAATTGTCACCCTTATAGTGCCGTGTTTATACGCGCAAAAAGCCACTAATCCCATTATTTATGCAGATGTACCGGATATATCGATAGAGCGCGTAGGCAATAGCTATTACATGAGTAGCACAACCATGCACATGAGTCCCGGTGTACCGATTATGAAGTCGAACGACCTGGTAACCTGGAAGACGGTGGGTTATGCATATGATACTTTAGCAAATATTGATGCAACAAATCTAACAAATGGCAAAAATATGTATGGGGACGGTTCGTGGGCAAGTTCTATCCGTTTCCATAATGGCATTTACTATGTAAGCACATTTTCTGCAAATACTAATAAAATGCACGTTTACAGTACTAAAAATATCGAAAAAGGTCCGTGGAAAGCCAGGTCATTTGTCCCCAACCTGGGTGATCATTCCTTGTTTTTTGATGATGATGGAAAAGTGTATATGATTGGCGGGAGTGGAGATTTAAGGTTAGTTGAATTAAAGGACGACCTTTCCGGTATAAAACCCGGCGGAACGGACCAGGTTATCATTAAAAAAGCAAATGTGCCTTCGGGCGGTACCGGCCTCGGTCCGGAGGGCTCTCAGCTGTTTAAGATAAACAGCAAATATTATCTTTTCAATATTACATGGCCACCGGGCCACGTACGCACTGTTATCATACACCGGGCAGATAAAATCACCGGCCCGTACGAAGGACGAATTGGCCTTCAGGACCTGGGTGTGGCACAAGGCGGATTGGTTGAAGCGCCAAATGGGGCCTGGTATTCTTATTTGTTCCGTGATTATGGCTCGGTGGGCCGTATTCCCTATTTGGTCCCTGTAAAGTGGGAGGACGGATGGCCCGTTTTGGGCATCAATGGCAAAGTAACCGGTACACTCGATCTGCCGCCCGGTAAAGGTTTGATCCCGGGCATCGTCGCTTCAGATGAGTTTACCCGTAAAAAAGGCGAACGGGCATTACCACTGGTTTGGCAATGGAACCATAACCCGGATAATAGTTTGTGGTCTGTTACAAAGCGGAAAGGGTATTTACGACTCGCCACCGGCAGGATCGATACCAGTTTCTTGATGGCACGAAATTCACTGACACAACGCACTATCGGCCCGGTATGCTCCGGGACAGTTTCGCTCGACGTTTCTAAAATGAAAGATGGTGATTTTGCGGGTTTGGGCCTTTTGCAAAAAAATTACGGGTTGGCTGGTGTCAAAATAACAGGGGATAGCAAAGCTGTCGTAATGATCAATGCGAGCACCGGAAAACCTGTAGAAGCACAAAAAATCCCCTTAAACCAAAAAGTTGTATACTTTAAGGCGGAATGCAATTTTACGGACAGAAAAGACGTGGCAGATTTTTTTTATAGCCTGGACGGGAAAACATGGATACCATTGGGGACACAATTAAAAATGGCCTATACCTTCCCGCATTTCATGGGCTATCGTTTTGCTTTGTTTAATTATGCTACAAAAAATATAGGGGGGGCGGCCGACTTTGATTTTTTTCATATAACAGGTTCCATTTCGTCTGAAAAATAAAGCCTTTTAATTAACGAACACAAAAAATAAGAGAATTGGAAAATATATCTTAATGTTATTATGCTTACAGCCCCGGTTATTTCCGGGGCTGTAAGCTATCAAAAAACGGCATAGATTTAACGCACCCCGAACCTTGTGCGAAATTTTCCCCAAATGTATAGCCTCCAAAGCGAACGCATGTAACAAGGTATATTTCACTGTAAGTTCAGTCATGATGCATAATATCGGGTATGCCGAAGCAGATGAAATTACAACTAACCACAACCTGCTGCATAGTATAAAAAAGCTATTGTAAAAGTTTAAAAGTCAACAATATCAGAGTTCACGCTATTCGAATAAAACAATGAAAATAAACAAACGGATATTATTAGTTTTTTTACGCTATTCCACTTTTTTCAAACATCCGGTTATGCCCAGATAACCTTGCCAAAGGTATTTGGCGATAATATGGTTTTGCGAAGGGACATAAATATTCCTGTTTGGGGCAACGCGACTCCGGGTTCTTTGATTGTTGCAACGCGGGTGGTAGTAAGATTGCAGTAAAAACGACTCAAAATCAATTAGCAAAACGTGAAACCTACCAAATTAAAAAGTAAAATAATGAAAACAAGACTAATGCCAGTTGCGCTAGTTGTATTAAGTATTGTACTTGCAACACACATTGCGGCTTCTGGACAAACAATTGCCAAACATCGCCTGATTGTCATTACAGATATCGGAAACGAGCCTGATGATTTTATGTCGATGGTCCGGTTAATGCTATACGCAAATCAAATCGACATTGTAGGACTCATCGCTTCAACATCCATTCACCAATCAAAAAAGGTTAGCCCGGAACTCATTGAAAAAGTCATTCGTAGTTATGAGAAGGTGCAACCTAATCTTCTAAAACATGAACCAGGATTTCCGACAGCGCAAAAATTATTAAGTATGGTAAAAAAAGGCCTTCCGGTTTATGGGATGGAAGGCGTAGGAAAAGGCAAAGATTCGGAAGGTTCGGATTGGGTCATCAAGATGCTTGAAAAGAATGACAGCCGCTCTTTATGGGTGACTGTTTGGGGCGGCCCGAATATACTGGCGCAAGCACTTTGGAAAATCAGGGAGACTAAAAGCGAAGGGGAAGCAAAAAGGTTGATAAGCAAGCTCAGAGTATACACGATTTCAGATCAGGATAATTCGGGGACATGGATACGCAAGAATTTCCCCGACCTGTTCTACATCGTAAGCCCGGGAAATTATTATGCGGCTACATGGTCAGCAATCTTAAGCGTATTTCCCGGCGCCAACAACGAAGTTGTCAGCAATGATTGGCTTATGCGAAATGTCCAGCAGGGACATGGGCCGCTCGGGGCAATCTATCCGGATGTGTCTTTTGGAATGGAGGGTGATACCCCGTCCTGGCTATCGCTGATTCCAAATGGACTGAGCAATCCGGAGCATCCAAACTGGGGAGGTTGGGGTGGACGTTATGAATTTTATAAACCACCCTTTGACCCCAAGATGAAATGGATTGTTCCTCTGGAAGAAGAGACGAGACCATTTTGGACAAATGCCGAAGACGAATATACACCTTGGGTGCAGGGTAAATGGGGAAGAGCCGTTGTAAAAGATACAGGTACATACAAAGACAATCATGTAACGATTTGGAGATGGAGAGAAGAAATCCAGAATGATTTTGCGGCAAGAATGGCTTGGTGCAATACGGATTATAAAGCTGCCAATCACCCACCGGTTGCGAAACTCAATATGCCTGAACAGCTCACTATAGAATCCGGCGAGACATTTAGTCTTGACGGCAGTGCATCCTATGACCCTGATGGAGATGCCCTGAGTTTTCAGTGGTTTCAATACAGGGAAGCGGGAACGTTGCATAATACAATAGCGGTCACTCCGGCAGAAAACATGTCTGTTATTACAGAGTTAAAAGCGCCAGAGGTAAGTAGCCTCCAAACGACTCACTTCATCTTGAAGGTTACCGATAAAGGAACGCCCCGGCTAACCCGATATAAAAGAGTAATCGTAACCATTCTTCCAAAGCAATGAACGATAACAACATGGTATTTTTTTACGGCCAATAACAGTCGAAACGGTGAGGGTGAAAAATTTCATTTCAGCTTGGGGTCTCAAAATGTTTGGAAATGTGTATTTCTATTGCTATGACCCATTTGATTATTCGGTTAACCAAGTAACTAATGGACAGCTGGAAACGGGTTCGGCGATTAACGGAAACTGGGTTTTATTCAAAAAAGAACGAGATCCCATTCCTGGTGTTTATAAAAAAGCACTTCTTAAAGCTCAATATCGTTTCCAAATCCTGATAGCTTTTGGGACAAATGCCGTAACGTCCCGTTTAAGCAGCGATGCGTTACTCCTTATAGATCCAAACCACAAATCAAAAAATTGTGATTGTAAATCTGAAGATTGCCTGGCAAGTTTGCGCTATCAAGGACATAAATAACAGATCGTTCGTTTGAAGATGAACCAAGCCATGTAAAGAATAAGGCAACGTCAATCGTCCCCGTAATATCAAGCATCGGCGTTAGCCAATGATAATACATCTGGAGTAACTAAGTGTGCCAGGCATACCGCCAATAATTTTTGATGACAGCATGCAAATTTTGTGAGCTAGTTGCCGTAACGGTCAATATCGCCAAAGAAATACTTCTCTTTGTCTTTCGCATTAATGTAATCAATATTGCCTGTGTAATAATCACATTGCCGGCATAGCTCCGATTTGAGTCATTAAGCCAAGCAAATCAGGTTGTCCTGTTTCTTCTATAATCTGGTCGTCAGACAAACGATAAAAATTCATTGCGCTAACTGCGATTGGTTTTCCGGTTGCTGGTACGCCAAAGAAAGCTCCGTTATGGGTTCCCTTCATCGTAAATCTAACGGCCACTTTGTCATTCTCAGTGATCATATCATCAATACTCCACTGAATATCAGGAAAGCCGCTACGCATTATTCCGATAATCGCTAGATAACCTTTGGGCCCTTGCAATGGATCAGCCTGAAAAGGCACATGAAATTTCGCAGCTGGACTTATTAACTGTTGAGCCAAATTTTCATCAGCACTATTGATGAATTGTAAAAATTGATTAAAGAATTCTTTTGATGCTTCCATTTTATATTTTTTGACCTGTAAAACTGATGTTTTATACAATGCAAAGATGGTTTACAAATGTCTTTCCAGCCAATAAACAAGCTTAAGAAGTAGTCTTAATGTAGTTTAAGGGTAACTATTATTTTAATGATACACCTTTTCTGATTTTGCTGAGAAATTCAGGTGTAATGCCCAAATAGGAAGCTATCTGAGTATTGGGTAACCTTGAAGATAGTTCAGTATATTGTTCCAGAAAATCCAAATATCGGTGCTCTGCATTTGAACTGAAATTTTGTAACAAGCGGATTTGAAGTTCAATGAATTTTTCTTCCGCGATCACCCGAAAGTTTCTGTCAAACTTTCGTGAATTCACAAAAAGATAAAGCAAGTCTTGCTTCTCAATTTGCAAAATGGTCGAAGGTTCAATGGCTTCTATAAATAGTTTGCTTGGTTTTCCCGAATAGAAACTTCCCAGGTCAGCAACCCAATCATTTTCTGCTGCAAAGCTCAGATTATGTTCCGTCCCTTTTTCATCGATGCCATACATTTTAAAGCAGCCTTTCTCAACAAACGTATAGTGTTTGCAAACAAAGCCCTCCTGCAAAATCATTTGTCTACGTTTTATTTTTCTGTGTGTTACTCTTTCGGAAAGCAAAATTATTTCATCGGAATTCAGAGGGAGGCACTTTTTAAAATATTCAATTAATGGTTGTATATTCATTTTCTGATATTAAGCCTATTCAGTTTTTATAGGAAAGTATTCCGAAATAAATTAGCAATTTAAAGTAGCAACAAAAAGAACAAAAATTCCGCAAATCAATTGCAAAGATAGATTGGAAAAATGAATTTTACTTCATTTAAGCAAAGGTAAATTCAACCTGTGGTCTGTATCACCGAACCACTATGTTCCAAGCCCCTGCCTGCTTGGGCGGATATGCAGCAGAGCCGCCTTGTATCTGGGCGATTATGATTTATTTTAAAGATCGTGACGGAATCGATCGAAGCCTACAATGATTTCTTTTTGAACAAAATCAGCGAGGTCGCGCATATTGGTCAAAAGCGGAGCATTTCTGTGATGCATAAAGTAAACTCACGAAATAATATAGTTTGTTAATACATTCGTTTCAACTCTTGCAAAGATTTTTCATCAAAGCTTTACAAAAATCCATTTACAATTCTGCTAATAACTTCAAATCGCTTATGAAATGGTTCGAGAAGCACACAGTAGGGTACACAAAACGACTTTTAATATATTGCGAAGGTCGTTTTTAGTTTTACCATTTTGAAAGGTAATATTAAGGAGTCCGGAGGAGTTTAACCGAAACTTAAATAGCTAATTATAAGGATATATTGTATGCTTTTGCTTTGCTCACTTAATGCTCACCAAGCAGTTATAGAAAACAAACTTTAGGATATTAATAAGAAAATATATTAAAAATAGACTTATATCGCGAGGGAGTAGGAGAGAGCGGGAATTGAACTCCGGCATTATTAGCTTTAAAATCAATGTTTTATGACGATACGCTTTTCCTACTCAATGAATAGCTCACTATAAATAAAACTGGCTTTAAAAATAATTTTGAGAAATAAAAACGTTTACACTGTATTTGCCTATTACCTTTCTAACATAATCGTCTAATAAACGATGTGATTTCGTCACTCGTTTACTCGTTTTGAGGGTATCGGCGCCGATTAGTTGGATGTGCATTCCTGCTGTTTTGCATGTGGCGTGGGCCAGACATTTGTAAGACGATATAGGGCACTTCCGTACAGAGCATGATCACGGAATGCCATGCTTTTGCGTGTGGCGATCTTTGTCAGCTTTAATATCACAGCGCTCTGCTTGGCCTAATTGATAAATCGCTTAAGGATTTACCAAACAGCCGACAGTCTAAAGACCGAGGTGAAGTTTAAACTTGACCGTACCAGGGTGAGGCATGAACATCTATAACGACCCATCAAAACCACTTTACATTACCCTGATGTGCTTATCAGCTTGTACATCCTGGCAGCTAGATCAAAATAAGATGCCAGGTTTAGAAACGGGCAGCTTTACAACGCAACAAATTCAAAAGCATTTGTAACATATACGAAAGTAATTTTTGGATGAGCTACGTTTCTTTGTGAAGAAATTGCACCGGCCTTGCAATCTGTAGTGATCATATTGGCTGGTTTCAAAACAACATTCTTAACTTCAATGAAAAACCTAAAAACAACCTTAGCGATACCGCTTCTCATGCTATTAAGTTGTATGATATTTGTCGGATGCAACTATAGTAAAGGCGCAAAAAAGGACTTCCGCACCGGTTTATCTTTCAGCTACAATGGCTTTATCGTGCGCGATGTTTTATTGATTGACCCGGCCAATAAACGAATGACTGATAATAAAGTACAATTGAACACCCAAATAGCTATTGTAGCGCTTGGCCTAAATAATTATGGGCTTAAAGAAGGAAAGGTTTTCCCGGGGATGATGCTCTTGGTAACTGATAAAAAGGGAACTACGGTACTTAATGCTGCCGACCTTTTTGCAGGTGCTCAAGGCTATCCGCCGGCAAGCGCTACCGAACTGCGCGGTGATATCACCATTGCAAGACCGATGGCAGCAGGGGAGACCTATCACGTAAAAGTACACATTTGGGACAAGGTGAAAGCGGATAATGAATTAAATATTGAGGCAGACCTGGTTATACAGTAAATTATTATACACCGCAAAATTTGCTAACCAATTAAATTATTTACCATGGCCATTTTATTGCCGCGAAAACCGACCCTTATTTGCCTGACAGTGCTGGGCCCCATTTGCATTGTGGACGGCATTGTCAAAAAAAACACACAGGAAATCCTGGCCATGTTGGCCGTATTCATATATGCTGTAGTAACCCTGATTATGGACAGCAGAAAAAAGAAAAAACTTATAGATAAAAATAACCGGGAACATAATAATCCCGTTAATCCGAACCGATAAACCTAAACAAACACCATTGTGCCCGATTGCAAGACTTTTGGGGCCACGGTTTCAGCACCGCTTCATAAGCACAACTTCTATCGCCACCGAAGTTTTTTTGACTTGTACTTCTCCAATTCAGTTACGTATGATTCGGCAGACTCACCTCTTTTATGATAATCTACCTAAATATCAAATAATTTCCAGTCTACATCGTCCCAGGTTCCTGATGAACAGGTTATCAGTCTGTTAAAATGAGAACGCACACCGTCGCAAATTTTAGCAAGTATTATATTCAGCCGTTTAGATGCTTCCTGCATCGCCAGGCTTTTTTCCTAACCATGAGACGCTGCTCCTTCATTAGTAATAATCTATGAAATACGTTCATTAAAGGCTTCTCCCGGGAAGGCTCCTTTGCTGAAAATAGTATATTCACAGCCCCGCTACAAAGACGGGATCGATACCTTTTTTCTAAGCTTCTCTGTCTTTATTGTCGCTTCATTCATGTACAAAATTGTTCATCGGCACTCCCACGCATCTTCCAGGGATTAAAAACAACATGCGGGCGGGCTCGGTAAGCTACTTCGGTTGCCACAACGAGATGGGAAGTTTCTTCACCTTCTATACGCACTGCATTAACATGCAATTCATTTGCGATTATCGTCATATCATGTTTAACCAATTTGGGATTGAATGGTTCGACTGAGTAACTGCCGGGGATATAGGAGCGGAAAAATGACCAGTGCCCGATACATTACATTCACTGTCTTCCGGGCGAAGAAAACCGGTGATACCGTGTAATAATCTATTAGTATAAAGATATTTTTTTCTCCCCTTTTATATTTTATGAGCATAAGCTTGACGTCCAATATCCCAAGTGAATTTGTCATCCGGTGTTTCGAAAAAAAATAACGTAGGCGGTAGCCACGCACCTCCTGCTTCGCCAAATGTCCAGGCCGGCATAGTGCTGAAGAGGGCCGCTTGCTTCAAAATGTAACGAAAACGCAAGTATCTGCAACAAACTCGAAAGAGATTCTTAGTCTCACCATGTTTATTTGTAAAACGGATTTCGCATAACTGCGGACTGTAAAACCATAAGCTATCACTATAAATATTATTAAAACCAACACCTATGAAACAGTTCACTAAAACAGTAATATATATACCAAGCGGCGATACTACATTCTGAAAAGCCATACGTAACAAAGCACCTTGTCACTCATATCTCATTTAACTCATTAACCGGCATTTACCGGTTGGTGGGTTGAGGTTATCAACCTAACTGCAATGAAAAAATACCTGCTGTTAATGGCACTTATTTATAGTGGATGCTGCAGCCTTCACGCTCAAGATCTTGAAAATATCGCTCATCAAAAGCCTGTAACCTTATCAGGCACTATCCAGGCTCAGGGTATTTTTTATAATGCAACGGGTATCCAGGATCGCCGTGCACCTTTTACTTACTATTTTTCGGGTAATCCAACCGTTAGTTTTTACGGTTTGAACGTACCGCTGTCTTTCAGTTTCAGCCAGTCTGATAAATCATTCCGGCAGCCATTTAACCAGTTTGGAATAAGTCCTGCTTATAAATGGGTTACCGTGCACCTCGGCTACCGGGATATCTCTTTTTCGCCTTATACCCTCGGCGGTCATACCATGCTTGGGGCGGGTTTTGAATTAACCCCCGGCAAGCTGAGGGTGGGTTTTATGTATGGCCGGCTTAACAGGGCAACCACTATCGATACCACTACGCAGGCCCTGGTACCTTTCTCTTTTTCACGAAAGGGATATGCCGTTAAACTGGGTTATGGAACAGATCGTAACTTTTTTGAATTGAGTTACCTAAGCGCCAAAGACGATACCATCAAACCAAAAAGTGTTACCCCACAGCAAGACTATATAAGCCCGGCCAGAAATGATGTGATGGGTTATACCTCAAGGTTTAGCTTTTTTAAGTATTTTATGTTTGAAAGTGACGGCGCGTTAAGTTTGTATACCAATGATGTCAATTCGCCAATCTCGCTTGATAATGGAAGCAGTACTTTATTGAATAAACTCCGCACTACCTTTGGGCTAAATGGTACATCCGAATACTACACCGCTTTTTCGGCGGGACTTGGTTATAAAAGCCGGAACTATGGACTCAAACTAAAATATAAGCGTGTCGACCCAGATTTTCAGACCATGGGTGCGTACTATTTCAGCTCGGATTATGAAAACTGGACGGTAAGCCCTTCTGCAAATCTTGCCAAAGGAAAAATAAGGTTTAACGGTAGCTTGGGCTTTCAGCACGATAATATAAAAGATCAGAAACGGGCAACCAATCACCGGGTTATTGGCGCGTTTAACGCGGGCGTTGATATTACCAAATCACTGTCGGTAGATGCGGTTTACACCAACTTCTCCGATAATCAAAAGGCCCAAACCGTTTTATTTGCCGATTCGCTTAAGATTGTACAAACCACCCAAACCATCACCATCATGCCCCGGTACATGATTATCAGCGCCGATGTTATCCATATGATCTCCGGCTCATTTACCCGTAATAGTTTAAATGATTATAACACTTTTTACAGTACCGATGCCGTATCGCGCAGCATAAAAACAAACCAGTACATGCTGAGCTATAATATCAACTTCACTAAAAGAATGCTGAGCGCTTACGTCAATATTTCTGATACCAAACTAAGCGGGCAGGGCATGAGTAACAGCTTCCGGTCGGCAACGGCAGGGGCAAACAAGGTCTTTTTTCAAAAACTGCAAACCGGCCTTAGCAGCACTTTTACCAGCAGCAAGGCATTAGGCGGAGAGGATACATTTATCATTAACGCTACCGGTAACCTGGGTTACCGGGTGACTAATAAACAATTGGTATCCTTTAATTTTTTCCTTACCAATAACAAAGTGAAAACGGCAGGGCCTCAGCTGCAGCCAAATTTTACAGAAACCCGCGGGGAATTAAGTTATCTACTAAGCTTTTAAGAACATGAAAAAACTGTACCTCTTTTTACTCATTTGTATTGCCTGGTTGCCCTTAAAAGCACAAGTAAGCGTGTCGATACAGATCTTGCCGCCCTATCCGCGTAAGATCACCGATTATGCATCGCAGCCTCAATTAATGGTGATCGCGGTCACCAACGTATCAACCAAAAGGCAACGTATCCAGTTACGGGGAACTATTACCGGCGATAACGGTGTGATACTTGCTGTAAAGCCAAATTACAAAAGTCCCGTAGCCATTGAGCTTGATCCTGGCCAAACCCGCAGCCTTAACGGTAATGACCTCAGTAAATTTTTTGATTATACCCAGGTGAAGTACACCGGTATAACCCAAAGTGAATTCATTAACAAAAATGGCTTGCCCGAAGGCAGTTACCGTTTTTGTTTACAGGCGTTTGATTATGATACCAATGCCGTCATTAGTCCAGATGAACCGGTAGGCTGTAGTAACACGTTTACCATAAGCAGCCTGGAGCCGCCAACCATTATATCGCCTATCGAGGATGCACAGCTATCCGCAACCGGCGGGCAAATTGTTTTGATGCAATGGACAACGCCTCCGGGCACATCACCGCAAATCATGTCGTCAGTAAGGTATAAGCTTAGGATGGTGGAGGTACTTGGCGACAGAAACCCCAGTAATGCACTTATGTCGGCAACGCAGCCTTATTTTTTTGAGAAGGAGGTTGTCGGCAACTCCTATGTCTATAATGCCGCCGATCCGCAGCTTACACCGGGGCGCAGGTATGCGCTTTTGGTAGAGGCCTTTGATCCTTTCAATAATACCCCATTCCGCAATAAAGGCAGAAGCGAGGTTCGGTCGTTTATTTATGGCGGGGCGCCAATTGTGAAGGTAGATACCAACTTAGTTAAAGAACAAGCCAAACAAAAAGCTCAATCGGTACAATACGCTACCAATACTATAAAAGGCAAGCTGGTATGGACTTTTAAGAAAACCGAAGCGCAGTACACTGGGTCAGCTGGTTTTGGCGGGGTATCGGCTGATATTCCTGCTCCGATAAATACGATAGTGAAGGCTACACCGCCGCCAATTGTATTAACAGGCGCACCTATACCAGGTCTCGCCTCAAGGCCGATATCTTCCATTTTAAAAACCTCTGTGTTTAATGCCCCTAATGTTTTAAATGATTCCAGGATAGCCGCAGCTGCGCAGGTAGATCCTACCTTGATACCTTATGTGCCTGTACAAACCACCGCCGGGTTGGGCGCAGGCGCTGTTATGACTACAACGGGCGGCACCAACCTCTCTTACAACGAAGACGCGATAGCTGTTGACAGTGCAACAGAGCGGTACGCACTGCCTAATGCAGATATCGTCATTAAAGGTGTTGTCGACCCAAACTGGAAAACGGATAACGGTTTTTCTACCACGACAGCGAGCACACAAGCCACAAATTACACGAGTGATTTTTCGTACCTGGGCATGTACTCATTTCCGGCAAGCAGTTTTGTAAACCCCATGTTCGATTTTAGTTTTGGTTTCCATTACAACTTAGATCCACCGCCGGTGGAGGAATTGATAGCTACCAGTAAAACCGATGGCGGAGGCAATTTCGCTATTGATTTTACACATCCCTCCTATATGGGCTTAGCTAAATACACCAAACTGATCATCAGTATAACGTCTGAAAATTTTGAGCAGAAAACCGTCGAGATCCCCATAAGTAAATTGGATTCAACGGGGATGCGTGATATAGGACAGATCCTTTTACTGGCCCGCACCCTGCGCTACACGCCAAAACTCACTTTAGATGATGTGGCCGATGCCAGCCCGGAAGATAAGATAGCTGTTGTACATATTTACCGGAATAAGATTGATTTTGAAAACGATCCTTACTTATACCAGGAAGGGAATATTCCTTTTGAATCTAAACATGCTGTAACTATAAACGGCCGTAGTGTGGTTGAAGTTTCGGTTGATAGTGTAAAAATGGGCACCGGTGGCGGAACACTAAAGTATGGTAAGCTGTTTTATGGCGGGCGTTTTTTAGTGGTTATTGAAAGCCATAACCAGCGTTTCAACGGTAAAACTACCGATTTGGAAGCGCATAACCTCAACCTTGCTTCTAATCTGGTACTTAATGTTAAAGCAGATTACCGGTTAACGGCCACGCCGGCATACGTATTTGGAGAGGTAAGAATGTCGCTGCCAACGGGTTTTGTACCGGTTACGGGCGCCATAGTTAAGATTGAATACAATACGAGCGATTTATTGAATCCCGGGCCACCACCATTCACGGGTTCAATAATTGATTATTTCAACAGGCAAGCATCAAGAACAGCTATCCTTCTTGGCGGCAATAATAACCAGATGCCTGTTGTCAGTGGGGTTATCGCAAGGCCGTTAATAATAAACACGCCTTCACTTGGCGGTGCGCAATTTAACGGCCCGGCAACTATCCGCCCAATGCCTGCCATTGCAGGATTACCTACTGCACCCTCGCCTATATCGAACACGGTTGTAAGCAATGCGAATAAATCAACCATTTTAGCGGAGAGTGTTTTAAGCAAGATAGATGAACTGAACCTTGTAAAAGTTTTAACTGCTGACTACGGCCCCTATAGCGCGAAGACCGATTCGCTTGGCAGGTTCACGATCCCGAACTTGCCGCAGCTAAAAGATCGCGCGAGCTTTAAGGTAAAATTGATTAAAGTAAGCAGTGAATTTCAGGATCTGGAGGTAACACCCGATACAGTACAAACTTTCCAGGCGCTGGCCAACGGATCAAACAAGGAAGTGATATTCAGTATCAAACCGGATATTGTGAGTGTGGTTGGCAGGGCTATATCGTCAACAAAGCAAGCAATTGCAAACGCGCGTTTACACTTTGTTAACTCAACGGTTTATTTTAACTCGGGCGAGGACGGGCTTTTTCAGACAAGCTATTACCAGGGTAACCATAAGCTGATGATTGAAAAGGAGGGATACATTTCACAAACCATTGATGTAGTGATCCCTGCACCGCCAAAAGCAAATGCTAACCCTGCGCCTGGCAACGGCCTGGTGTTACAAAACCCGTCTAATGTGATCTCGACAGTCAACAGGGTAATTAATCCGGTAATTAACCCCGGCGATAATATCGCAAAGCTTAACCAGCTTAATGCTAATATTCTTACCGCCAATAGTATCCAGGCATCAATTAACAGGGGCTTTGTTTATAATACACGCATGTTTGGTTTTGCCGGGCCAACAGTGGCAAGTGCTACGTCACCGGCAATAGGCGATGTAAAGCTGATAACAAACGCGATAGTGCTTGACAATAGTACGCCTAAAATTGCATCGCCTATAGGTAATATGGTGGGCAATAACCCCGTACTAACCGGCCCTGTTACCGATCAGGCCTTTATCAATAGCCCGGCAATGAGGGCCTCGGCCATTCTGTTTGCCGACCTTTATTCAAAAAACCTCCATAATAATCCGCTGGTGCAGTCGGCGGTACGTACTATTGATCTAGGCGATTGCGGTAACCTGGTACGCCGGACAGGCAGGATAAGGTTCAGGATTTTAGACCCGAATGGTGCACTGGTAAATAATGCTACTATCACGCTGTTTGATACATCACACGTGGCTACAAACGGCGAATGGTATTACGAAGGCTTTGGAGGTAATGCCAAAGTAAGCGTAACGCCCCCAGGTGGTTCCGGACTGGTAGCTGTTGAAAATACAGTGATTGTTCAGGAAAACGGTATTGAAGGTCCCCAAAACATTACACTTGCTAAAGGTACCCTGGTTAGCGGTGTTGTTACCGCTGCCGGGAGCAATTTAGGCGGCGCTGTTGTTGAGGTTGAAGGTCAACCGTATCTTAATACCGTTACAGGGGTTGATGGACGGTATCAAATCAGTCTTCCGGCAGGAAAAACCTTCCTTAAAGCATCAAAATCTGGCTTTATATCTTTAACGCAAGAGGAAAACCTAACCTCCGAACCGGCTTCCGTTAATTTTACCCTTGGCGATGGCGGTGGTAAAAACATAAGCAAGTTACTGGGCTTTCCGGTGGCGCTCGATCAAATGACCCCCGACGGCCTTAATTCTTATCGCGTAACCGGTAAATTCAGTGATCTTACCCCACTATTTTCAGTATTGAGCAGCCATGATAAAATTTCGTTGAAGTTTACTAACATAAAAGTTACGTTTGATGCATCAAATAATCCGATACCAGAGGGTAACAAGGTACAGACCGACGATACACAGCTCTCGCTTAAATTATTTAACTTTTTACCGCTGATACTTAAACCCGACGGAGAAACCCTGGTTGTTACAGGTACAACGGGTGGTAAAGGAGAGATAAAAGGCAAGCTGCAGTTAGATATGACCGGTGTAACCGACAGTCGGGGGTACCTGCTGGCCAAAAGTTATATACCGCAGTTAATACCTGACAACACCTCATCGCCCGAGGTCCCTGTTTTCAGCTCGGGCGGGGTGCCGTCGGCGCTTACCAAGCTGAAGTTTACGGGGGGAGACACCGGCATGACCGATTGGGAGGCCGAAGTGTACGGTTTTAAAGCTAAAATAGCCTTCGCGGGCAGTTATGTTGATCAGCAGGGAATTCACATGCAAGGTTCGGTAAGCACACCTGATCTGGGCGTGATAAAAACTATCAACTTAAAAATTGAAGATTTTGTGCTGAACCCGCAATTGCAGATCAATAAGTTGAAAATAGTGGCTACCGATCTGCCCAAACTATCCATCGGCAGTTGGGAAGCTTCACTGGCCTCACTGGTGTTTACGGAAGACGGCTTCAATTTTGGCGGCAGCATTACGGTGCAGATCCCTAAATCCACACCATCTACCGTAAGCTTTTCAGACCTGCGCGTTGGTAAGGATATTTTTTATGGTGGCAGCTTTAAAATCCCCGATGAAGGCTTGAACCTCCTGAATGTAGTAAAACTGATGCCGGGCAGCACGCCGCTTAGCTTTGGTAAAGCACCGGGCTCATCAGCCTATAAACTGGCCGGATCGGGCAAGATCAAGTTTGATACTTTTATTACTAAAGAGATCAACCTGCCTGTTTTTGAAATACAAACCGACGGGCGGTTTTTGATAGACGCGCCAACCGATTTCTCGGCCGATTTTGCATTTGCTAAATTTAAAGTGCAAAGCATCCAGTTTAACACTACCGATCAAATCCCTTTTATTGGTGTACAGGGCGAGTTTACGGTAGATGTGCCGATGATTAAATTTACCGCGGGCGATATCCGCTTTAAAGCTAAAGTTGGCGGCGGCATTGAAGCTTCGGTAAGTAAGCTTGGTGCCACTATCGATATCCCGGTAATGAAATCAGAGATCGAGGTGGGGATCAAGGATAATGGTTTTGACGGCGCGGGGTCATTATCGATACCTGGTACGCCTATAAATGCCTCGGTTAACTTTCACTATTACAAGGTAACCGGAGGTATTGATGTAGGGGCAGCTTTCAGCGCCGGTACAGTAATTCCTGTGGGTATCATTACTATTGATCACGTAGGTGGTGGTTTCAACTACAACAGTGCCGAAAAGAAATTTAAAATAGATATTAACGGAGGATTATCATTTACCGGCACCAGTACATTGGTTAAGCTCGATCCTATAGGCCTAACGGTAGAGAGCGGCCCCGTTATAAAAGGTTATGCTACTGTACAAGTGGCCGATTACCTGAACCTGGCCCATGCCGATCTCGTGTTAGATATACCTAACCAATATTTTACGGTAGGTATCATTTCAGATATTGAGCCGATAAAGGGCCTGGTAAAAGCGCATATACAGGGCGATTTGGTGGTAAGCGGTAAAAGTACAGACAAGTATGTGTTTTTGGGATGCGGTATGGACCTTTCACTGTTAGGCCTGATCAACGCCCGGGCGGATTACGCCATGGCTATAGGCCTTAAAAACCCGCGAACCCGTACCGACAGGCTTTCGTATTATTTTGCCAATGCAGCGCCGGAGTATATCAATACGGAGTTTTCAGGGATCTACCTTAATAGTACCGCTTCGCTTGGCATCCCCGAAAATAGGGCTATTGGTTTTGATGTATACGTAGCCAGTGCCAGTGTATGGTTCTACACTGAATCGAAATCAACGCTGTTGCTCAATTTTGCCGAAAATAGTTACCTGCTTGGCTTATCAGGCAAATATGGCGGCGGAGCCAAAGCTTGCGCTATTGGTTTATGTGTAAGCGCCGGTTTCCAGGCTTGTTATGATATCCGGGGCGGTCGTAATGATACGGATGGCTGGTTCATTTCAGGATCTGCCGGTGGCCGGGCCGACTTTAGCATAGGCGGCTGTAGCCCGGGCTGTAACTCGATAGATACGTGCTGGGACTGGCCGCCGGCCGGGGCCAAAGTTTGCGCTACTGCGAATGTAGACCTCGGGTATGCGCAGCACAGAGGACTTAATTTTGGTATCCACGTGGGCGGCGACCGTTCAGTATGCCCTTAATTTAAAAACAGTATGAAAAAAATTAATATAATAATATTACTACTGATAGCGGCCACAGGTTTAAATGCGCAGCAAATACAAACCGGGGTAGTGGGCGGCCACCTGCTGCCGTCAGACAAGCAGGTGATCATTATGGTGAACGCACCGGATGCCGGTACCAAATCTCTTAATATTTTCAGAAAGTATAAAAGCTACGAGGTAAGCAAAGACCAGAGCGGAACAGGCGATTTTAAAAAACAGGTAGTGGTTACTTTTCCGGCTTCCTATTCCGACTTTAAAAAACGCGCGGGATCATCGGTAGCCGATGAATTTAAGATCAAGGTAAAAGCCAGGGATGATGCCGAAGCCTGGGCCACCTTGCAAAGCGGCGATGTACAAAAAATCGGTTATTTTTTCCTTTCCAAAGAGTTTTTGGAAGGTATCGGGATGATGTGGACCGATACTGACATTAAAGGCAATTCGGCCGCTACGGTTTACCGCGTTTCGGGTATTGACGCTGCTGGGAAAACGGAGGTTATTTATACAGAAGCAGTTTCGGCGGTAAAACGGGTGCCTTTCCCCAAGTTTAAATTGAACAGGGCTTTGGTTGCCGATAGTGTGGTTCAGTTTACCTGGTCGGTTCCGGCACCGGCTGCAAACCCTGCCGTTTTCGCATCGGTATATAAAAAATCTTCAATCTCAAAACGCTTCACTGTGGCCGCCGAACGTTTGATAGTTTATAACCGCGATGATAGTTTGCATGTTTATTTTACAGAAAAGGTAAACCCCGGCGAATTGCTTACCTATTATATGCAACCTTATGATATGGCCGGCAACAAAGGTGCAAGTTCTGATCCCAGCAGCCATCTTACCAAATCATTTAAAAGCATCGCAACCATTACCGGTCTTAAGGTTAAAGATACCACCAATGCGTTGTATTTAAGCTGGAACGCCTTGCCACGGCAGGCCGTTTACTCGGGGATCCAGATTCTTAAATCGCGCTCGGCGCAAAAGGATTTTGTTGTTGCAGATACGCTTGCACCAAACGCAGTTAATTACCTCGACCGCAAAGTGCTGCCCAATATGGTATATTATTACCAGGTGAGGCCTTTGCTGGTACCTTATCCGGGCTTTAAAATGCTGCCAACCGCTACCGCGAATGGCTCAATGCAGGTAAAAAATGAGAGGCCGTCAAAACCGGGTGGGCTAACCGCCAAACAGGATAGCACCCGGTTTATTGTACTTAGCTGGGATAAAAACCCTGAGCTTGATCTTTTTGCTTACTATGTGCTTCGTGGTACGTCTGCTAAAGATATGCAGGTTATTTCACCGCCAATCCGTGATACCGTTTACCGCGACTCGTTAAAATACCTGAACGGGGCAACACAATACGTATATGCTGTGCAGGTAATGAACCTGGCGCAAAACATGAGCGATATATCCGCACCGGTAGGCATCCGTCCGTTAAAAGCCCAGCATGTAGCATCGCCTGCAGGAGTGCAAAGCCGCTGGGCCGATAGGGCTGTGAGCCTTAAATGGGAAAACACTGTTGCGGTGTATGACAATGTGATTGGCTATATCGTATTCCGAAGAGAAAAAGGGCAGCCTTTTTTTAAGATGATCTCAAAAGTGGAGCGCCTTCCGTTTTTCAGGGATACACTCGCTACGCCGGGCAAAACTTATGAATATGGTGTTACCTCCGTTGATGCTTTTGCTAACCAAAGTTTGCTGTCATCGCTTACTGAGCTAACAGTGCCAACCTATGATTTTATCTCCCCGCCTTCGGATTTTTACCTGATCAACAAAACCGATGGCATTCAGCTTACCTGGCCCGGAAATGACAAGGGTAATGATTACGTAGTTTACCGTAAAGCTGTTACTGCGAAAAGCTTTAGCAAGGTATCTGACGTTAAAAATGCGGTTACCTACGTAGATAAAACCGTACAACCAGGAGTATTATACGTTTATAAAATAACAGCGATGCTTAATAAAGTGGAAAGTAACGCGGGGCAGGAAAAAGCCATCAGGCGGGCAAAGTAGTATAAAACTATTAATCGCAAAATATTAACAAATGATACCCTTTCCCTACGTCCCCTTTTTGGTGGGCGACTGTGATGATCTTCGTGATAACTATTTGTATTTATAGATATCTTTAACTATGCAGGTCTGCATTTGCATAGATCTTTAAATACAAAATTCTACAACCTACGCATCGTGATGCTCCGAGATTATCTGAGTCGGAGTTGTTGTTTTTTCGATCAACAGATCACCGTGGTCAGCCATCTGGTCTAAGGGGCATTTAAATTCACCTATAATATATCTTATCCGAACGCCGGGACAAAAGGATCAGATGTTCGACTTGCTGATCATGACAAACGCCCTATTTCGCTTAAACGCGTATTTGATCAAAAAGCTGGTTCGAATTTATTAACTATGCCAATAATATTTGCTCCTGAAACTATCTTCTAACCAGTAGCTAAATAGCCGAAAATGTTCTCAAATTACTCATCAAGCATTTCGAACGTAGTCCTGTTGGGTAAAATAAGACTAACGAAACTTAACAATTAAGATACTTCGATATTCTTCCTTTTTCGGAATACAAATGTTTGCTTAAATCATTAACTTTAAGTTAAAATCTAATCTATGCGGGAACAATATTTTAAACACCGGGCTCCATTCGATTTTAACAAAGACTCCAACGATATAGGCCGACCTTTTTTTTGGAATAAAAAAGTTGAGGACAATCACTTTCTCAACCTGCTTTATCGAAAGAGTGAACAGGAATTTAATGAACTATATAAATACCACCTGCAATTCTTTTTATCCAAATATGATGATGCAACTGAGCAGGAATTCTTCAGGTATGTGTGGGAAGTCATACAGGATGCCATTGCACAGTTAAGGCAAAAAGACAGGTATACTTCAAGTCATGCTCAAAACTTCCGATACAAATTTCACCTTAACCGATTTAAAGAATATCTTCAAAGTATCGATGAGTGGAACCTTGGCCGTACCCATGCTGAGATCATTGTAGAAAAGGAAGGCCAGATCAAAATACTCAAAGAACAAGTGCAACGCCTGATGGATGAGCGCAGGGAGGCTGAGAAGTTGGATACCGACTATCCCATCAATATTTCAAGCGGTCATTTCCTTACCGTGGTTGACCTTTTCAAGAAGATTGAGGCATTAAAAGTTGGTGATAAGGAACTGGTTTTTTCGCAGATGCCCATCACCTGGGCCAAACTGATTTGCCGGTACTTTCAGGAAGATGGTGAACCCATCAAATTAGACCGCGTGCGGCGCTACTACCCGCGCGATGCTGGTAACCCGAGTGGCAGGTCATCTGCTATTCCCTCCGAAAACCAGCATTTCAATATCGCTCCGGCAAAACGCAGGGCAAATTAAGTTCGGGTTTTAGGTTCATTTTCTTTTTGCAGGCAAACGTTAACAATTGCCTTTAAATTATTCAGTACGCTCTTTTTCAGCACTATGCTTTGTATGCCATTACCATAGCTTGGCCTATGGTAATGAATGATATCGCTTTGCCCACACCTTTGCATTGTACCCGTTACCGGCGGTACAAGTATTAATTAAATGGTTTAATGAGGAGGCGATTATGCAAGCAAGTGAACTGATTACCAAAGGAGATCTGAATGAATTTAAAAGTGAACTGTTAACAGAAATCAAGAAACTGGTTCAACTGGATGGCCAGGGGCAGTCCAAAAAGTGGCTTAAAAGTAACGAAGTACGAAAGCTGCTAAAAATATCACCAGGTACCTTACAGAACCTGCGGATCAAAGGTACACTGAGTTTTACCCGTATCGGCAGCATCATGTATTACAAACTCGATGACATCAACAAGCTACTGGAAGGAGGGCTGCAATGAGTATTCATAAAATTGCGGCCAGTGAGCTTGCCGGTTACACTAAGCTGCTCAAACGCATGAGCATGGACGGGCGGCTGAACACGACACACGTCAGCTTGCTCAGCGCTTTATTCGTCCAATGGCAGCGCGCTGGTTTCAAAAGTCCATTTGCTGTCACAAGGAAAACGCTGATGGCTTTTAGCCGGATAGCATCCATTGCCACGTATCACAAGTGTATCAAAGAACTCGATGATTATGGTTACATCCGTTATCAGCCGTCATACCATCCCAAGCTCGGCAGCCAGGTTTACTGGCCTGCCAGTTTGGAAGTGTAGCCCGGTATTTTGTATCGGCATACCTGAATATCGGGCTATACCGATAACTGCATATCGAAATAACCAGTTATTCTGATATAGGTATAGTCGGATATCCAGCTATATAAATCCGGTGCAGCCATTGGCTGCACCGGTAAGATTTGCTTCGCAAATCAGGAAGAAAAGCGGTGGTCGCTTCGCGAAAGCGGGGGGAGCGAGCGGAAGTCGGGCACACCCGACTTTTCCGCTCGCCCTGCGGGGCCAACGCGGTTTTGCGTATACCTGTGGTATACTTTCCCCCCGCTTTTATGCTACAGACAAAGAAAACAGTATACCTGGCGGTATACTCAATATTGCGATACGAAAGAACTTATGAGCAAGGATGAAAATGTAAAAACGATCAGGTTCCCGGTGAAGACAGATGAAAAGCTGGTCATCATCGCTAATAAATGCGGCCTGTCAAAGCTTGACCTGTTCGTGTTTATGGTAGACTATTTTTATAAGACTAAGAAAGATCCGAGGGATTTGAACGATGAGCTATTAAAAAATGCGATCAACAGGAAGACGGACAACATCGTTGCGTTTATCAGGACACAGGAGCAGGAATTTTTGATGCCTTTAAAGAAAGATTCGGAGCGTATGATCAATTCCCAATTGAAGATCGTGGATTATTTTAACCAATATATCATCGCGCATAACAAAGAGCAGAAGGAAGCTTATGCTGCCCAAAGAAAAGCGATTGAGGAGATCGTGAAATACCTGCAAATCATAGACCGGTTGCAATTGGAAAAAAGAAACCTGAAAGCACGTTTTAAATCAATCCTGGAGCATTACGTTTCCCAGCGGGAGAACTTAAATGTATTTGCGAAGCAGGCAGATAAGGATGAGCTTGTACGTTTTGCAAGGGAACACTTGGAAAGTCTTTGACAGCACTAATTAGCCAGCGCGTATTGGGGTATTTTATTTACAACTAATCAAGAAAAAAATGCACATCAATATCACGACAAGTGAAACCGGGAACAATAAAGGCAGCAGCAGCCAGCTGGTAGCCTACCTGGAAAAAGAAAACCGTATTGCTGAGGCACAGGATAAGCATTACAAGCCGGAGTATTGGTTCAACAACGAACGGGATAATATCCAGCCCTATGAGGTAAGGTCGGGTATCGATACCAACGTAGCGAAACTTTCAAAGGACGATGCGAAGTTTTTCCTGGTGAACATCAGCCCGAGTGAAAAAGAGTTATTGTACCTGAAAGAGAGGTTTGGAAAGGAGGGTGCGAAGGATTATTTAAAAGCTTACGCCAATGAGGTAATGGATGCTTATGCTAAAAACTTCAAGCGTGACCGGGTAGAAGGTAACCAGGACCTGGTTTATTATGCCAAGCTGGAAAACAACAGGTATTACACTTATAAGGATCTGGAAGTGAGAAAAGGCAAGGCCAGCCGAGGCGATATCAAACCAGGGGAGCAGATGCATGTTCAGGTCATCGTCAGCAGGAAGGATGCCAGTAATACCATCAAGTTAAGCCCTTTGAATAATTCAAAAGGAACGAATGCTGAACATAGTAAGATTGTCGGGCAGTTTGACCGGGTAGCGTTTAAGCAATCAGCGGAGCAGATCTTTGACCGGATGTTTAGTTATGAAAGGGAGGTCAAAGAATCGTTTGAATATGCGAATGCTATGAAAAATGGAAGCTATGAACAAAAAGTAGAGTTCCGGGAAAAACAAAGTGTGCAGGAGTCCGGTAAGCTATTTCAGCAAAGCCATGGAAAAGGGATCATTGATGTTTTGCTTGATGATGCTGCCAAAAATTATGGTCCGTCTACGGTAGACGATGGCCGGAGGCGCAAAAGGAAAAAACGACCAGGACAGGATTATGATCGGGGACAACAGCTATCACGCTAAGTAAAGATCATGTGACCCATGCGGCTACGGCAGGCGGCTCCATTACACCACGCGCTTCGCTCCGGGTTTCATTGCGCCGCCAGCCTCGCCGCCGCGCATGCAGGAGTGTACTCGTTCCTCATACACACCTGCCTGTCCCACCCGCTGATTATTGGTTAGTCACAGCACCGCAGTCACAAAGATAGCTACGCAGGAAAACCGTCAAGGGTATATAAACCACGGCTATCGCCGTGGCCCTTGACAATTTTCCTGCTAACAACTCCGGTTGTTTAAGCAGTGATATGACTGAGTGTGTGCAAGTGCATATAGGTACTTGGCGCCTGTTACGGTTACCAATTACCTGTACGAATTAAAGCTTGAAGCCACCGCTACCCAATGAACGCCCAAGATTTTGACCCTGTTCTGGTTTTGTTATATGCTGTTGCACTTGCGTTTGCTCTACGGATATTTTCATGTCTTGAGCTATGCGGTTTACCCATTCTGGTAAATTATGAGCATGTTCGACAAGATTACCACCCGCATATTTCAGATATACTGAAAGACTTTGCCCTTTTTCCTTAGATGCGGCTTTCATTAAGATAACCTGGTCAAAAGCACGATAATGTTTTTGCAGGTTAACTAAAGACTGCTCATAATTTGCTTTGATGTTATCTGCTGATACATCGTGTCCCCCTTTAGCTACTCTTAAACGTACGCGCTCAAAAGAAATAGCAATTTCATCCAGGCCAAAGAAAAATAATCGGGTACTGTAGCCCTTAATCTTAAATTCATTGACTGATTTCATGATATCCTCTGTCCGAAAGTTAGTCTCGAAAGCACAGGTTGCATTTTTGGCTTGCATGGTCTCTTTCCAGTCCGAAAATACATGCCCGTTAACTGCGTCATATAGATTACCGCTGTCTAAGCCTGGAAATTGCTTTTTAAGCAGCATAAATTCTTTATCGCCATCAAAAATAGGGGTTCCTGGTGGTACCATTGAGGATGATAGCGTGCTTTTACCGGCGCCATTTGGTCCGGCAAAAACAAACAGTTCCAGCTGTTCCATTAAAATCTCCTGCTGATTATTTGGCTTTCACCTGTAGAAGTGTTTACTTTAACCAACTCGCGATGGTCGCGATATTCACGGATAACGTGATTTCTGTACCCTGGGTTCCCGGCTGGCTCGTAAACGTTATAGAGACCCAAATGAGTGTTTTCGGCTTCTACGCTTTGGATTTCTGGGCGCAGCCGTTCTTCAAGCTCTTTTAAAGAACATTCAAAAACTGGTATGTAAGTTAGTTGCTCCATTAGATTTTGTAATTCCGTTGCCTTTGCCGGATGCCATTGGCTTACAGGAATCAGAACGGCGGTTGCTTTCTCTTGTTCGTCGTAAACAATATTAAATGTATCCCGGCTAACGAACTCTTTCAAATTTAGTATTTTATACATGATTTTACAAATTATTGTTTTACAATAGTGTGATGCTGATGCGCTCTTTTGTGTCCTATTGGCCTAATGGCGGACCTTTTATTATTGGATTGAGATTGGATAGGCGCCGGTTTACTTATGTTTCCTGCTTC
Organism: Mucilaginibacter sp. SG538B; assembly: GCF_013376065.1. Classification (NCBI taxonomy): domain Bacteria; kingdom Pseudomonadati; phylum Bacteroidota; class Sphingobacteriia; order Sphingobacteriales; family Sphingobacteriaceae; genus Mucilaginibacter; species Mucilaginibacter sp. SG538B. Next base: position 2,080 of record NZ_JABMJI010000011.1, on the reverse strand, counting down.
TTCGTGGAGTAAGCCTACTAACGCGTTGACCTCTAATTTTAAAGCTAATGCAAATCCGAAGGAAATTGCTGTTGCGATAACCAGGCCGAAATAAACAAGCAGCAATTTTATTTTTATTTTTTCCGGAGAGGATTTAATCGCTTTATCAACTTTTTTCTCCAAACGGTCTATGGCAAATTCTAATTTGTTTTCCGGTTGAAGGTTAACCAGCCTATCCAGTTTCACACCGATCTCTTCAAGTTGTGAAGCGTAATCCGGCAAATAAACTTTTGGATAGTTATGAATGTTCTTCTCCGTGTTAGCGATGCGGTCATTATATGTTTTGCTATGTACGATTGACCTGTCGGTAACTTCCTCCAGTGTATCAATTCTATCATTGCTGTGATTGCTCATTTTCGTTAAGTGTTTAATTCTGTAAAAGCTATCGGCCAAGAGAACATGATTAATCTTGTTTCCCCTTTTGTGTTAGTTAAGAATATAATGAATAAGCTTGAAGCCTCAGGCAGCTTCAAGCTTATTGAATAGGTGCTTTTAATAAAGCTGTCTTAGCTTAGACATGTCCTGCGCCACTTTCATATCAAGGATCTTTGCGTAGTGCTGGGTTGTTTTAATGTTAGTGTGCCCAAGCATCTTCGACACGCTTTCAATGGGTACGCCGTTGGATAGCGTTACAGTAGTCGCAAATGTATGCCTGGCAATATGGTAAGTTAGCTTTTTAGGGATGCCACAGATATCAGCTATCTCTTTTAAATAAGCATTCATCTTTTGATTGGTTGATACAGGCAGGGCTTTACCGGAATGTTCGCATACCGGAGAATCGCTGTACTTATTAAGTATGGAAACAGCAGGAGGAAGTAACGGCACACGCGTAGGGGTAGCTGTTTTCTGTCTTTGGGTGTTTATCCATTTCTCTCCGTCAGGACCGGTAATGATCTCCGTGGCTTTTAGTTTTTGAACGTCGGCATAAGCAAGCCCTGTAAAACAGCTGAACAGAAAAATATCCCTAATCTGTCCCAGGCGTTCTGTACCAAAAACTTTCGCAGCCATTTGCCGTAATTCCTCATCATTAAGGAATAACCTGTCAACCACTTTTACCTTGGCTTTATAATTTACGAACGGATCATTAACCATCCAACCACTTGCGATGCAGATGCGAATGATCTTCTTGAAATTCTTTAAATATTTTACCGCTGAATTATTAGCACATTTTCTTACTGATCGCAGGTAGAAATCATAGCTCACTATGAAGTCATGATCAATTTCCTTAACATCAATGTCATTTACGTTATATTTCCATTTGATGAAATCCTGAGTGTGTTTTAGGGATGTTTTATAACGTTCTAAAGTACCTTTAGCGAAATCAGTTCCAATCAACGCGGAGACCTGGTTGTTGTGCTCGTTAAAAACATCAATAATGGTGTAGCGCTTTTCTGGCTTACCATTTAATACGTTTTTTAAGCGCTCAGCAGTAATCGCTACTTTTTGGGTTGTCAGGCTTTCGTGAGCTGCATAAACCATCGCCTGCAATGTGTCAATGTATGCGTTGAATGCTCGGACAGATTCCTTTGTGCCTTTTAAGCGGCCTGCTTTGCTGTTCCATTGCGTGGGTTCACAGGTTCTTGATGTGGTAGTTTCGGCCCGTTTTCCGTTTACTGTTATACGTAAATACACGGGTACAGGGCCATCAATGTAGTTCTTTGGTTTCTTCAAATAGAAGAGCAAGCTGAAATTAGTTTTCATGTTAAATAACATTAAAGAGTGAAACAAAACTAAGCTTGCAGCTAATAGAAATCAAGATGTTTAAGTATTGAACATGTTGATTATCAAAACAATATGTTTAATTCGGTGAGTCGCTAACATCTCAAAATCACTCACCTTATCGCTCTCCTTTTTGATGCGAATCGATGGCAATTTTGAGCATTTGACATAAAAACAAAAGCCTGCAATCATTTGATTTGCAGGCTTTTAAATAATTTGATATCAAAATCAGCGGAGAGTTAGGGATTCGAACCCCAGGAACCTTTCACAGTTCAACAGTTTTCAAGACTGCCGCAATCGACCACTCTGCCAACTCTCCGGG
>NZ_JABMJI010000010.1:0-62798 GCF_013376065.1 Mucilaginibacter sp. SG538B | reverse complement strand
GGTGAATATTATTGAAAATTAATTATTTATGATAAGGTAGCAAAAACAGGTTGTAACGAAAACGGACGATTTGTGTTCGATTCCGGCAACTTCTGAATTCAATTGGGATTGAACTATTACTTAAGCGTTCAGCTCTTTAAATAAATCATCGGTGTTCACCAGTTCAACCAGCGCTATGCATCTTTTCTAATTGAGCGCAGCAAAATAACCAGGCCATGGCCCTTTTTTGGTCGGCGCAGGGACGGCTTCAGCCGCTTAAGTCCCCAAGGGTAAAGCAGAATGCTTTATTATGCCGTAGCCTTTTATAAAAGTCTTACGAGATAGAAGCGGCAAAATTTGCGATGCTTTGGGAGGCAAGAAAGAAGCAGGCTGGTGAGGGGAAAAACAAAGGGTGAAAAACGGTGTTGCCTCGCTTTTCGCTGAGCATCAGGAGAAAGTGAAAGAATTGACAAATAACCTCAGGATTACTTTTACGCAAGTTGATCATTACGAATGGCTATCGGGGCGCTGTATTTTTCTTCATGATAAAAAAAATACCCGTAGTGCCGCCTGTCCCGAATAGGCCTCCGTGTATTCAGGCGTCTGAACGGGTTCGAATTCGTTTTGAACCATGAAATTTAAGATAGCAGCATATGACTTTTTACCTGTCAGCTTTTCGGAATACTCCTTTCCGGCCTTCATCTGTTCCGGGGTATCTCCCAAATTAACCTCCACTTTTAGTTTTTTCGAGTGTAATTTACCTTCAATTTGAATGTAAGCATCGGTGAACATCGCATTTCGCGCAATATTTTCAAGACTATCAGATCGTACCTCCTGAGAAAATGCTTTTATCGAGAGTATCGTCAAAAATAAGATGGGCAGTATAAGCCTCATGATTGATTAAAAAAATTACGATCTAACTCAGTTTTCAGATCGCAGCCTAATTTAAAACATTTTTGAGGCTATGCCGATGATGCCGGTGAATTTTTCCAGGTAATATTGGATCGTCTTTAACTTAAAGTCTTCCCAGTAGCCTGAAAGGTAACAGGACCGGGTCCATAGCTTCGAGTTTATCCAGGACAAGACCTGGCGCATCCTGTTGCTGTTCGGCGGCAAGCCTCAGCTTTTCTTCATGGATAATGTGGGGAATTTTGACAGAAATAACAATTGCACGGAAACCTTGTCCCGGACATTCAATCTTGGAATTTCAACGATTTCAGATGCTTCAGCGTCGATGCCTGCTAACCGTTCGCCAAGGTGCTCAGAGGCCGGAACAGTCAGCGGGAGGTCGACCATATCAAATAAAACACCGGACCTTTCCGTAAAGAATTTTCTGGTATGGGCATCGTAATAATATCGTTCTGCCGACGCTACCGGGGCAGTCATGGCATGGTTAAGCCAATAGAGGTTGAAACGTTCAATGTCGGTCATCACCCGCTAAGTTAGCCATTTTATTAAAGGGAGGCGAAATGCGACTGCCTTTCGGGAGCGATGTGTTCAGCAAATTTTTCCAAAATTATTTTCAACTTGGGATTGCGGGATTTTTAGCTATGTGTCCGTGCAGACAGGTATCTATAGATTTTGGTAAAACGTTTTATTAGATGAGAAAAACATACAAAGTATAGCGTTGCTATACATAGGTGAACGCCGATTGGCAAGATATGGTTGTTAAAAAACGTTAAATCTGTTGACCATCTTTTCATTCTCACCTAATTTTAGATGAGTGACAAAAAAAATGAATCGCTATGAAAACTATCGTATTAAGCAGCTTTATTGTTCTCGGTATTTGTTCAGGTTTTGGTTTCAAAACCTATACCAAACGAATAGAACCTGCCAATACCATTTATGGCTATTGGACGGAGAAAGATCCGGTTGCGGACTCGTTAAAAAATTTTCAGATCGCCTTTTTTCCAGGCGGCAAGATAAGCGTAACCAGAAAACTACATTGTTATACTGGCTATTTTAAGATCCGTGATCAACAGGCCAATTACATCACCGGAAGGATCACCATAGGAGAAAACTATCCTTTTACGGCTACTTTTTTAAGCCCGGATAAAATTAAACTGGCCATTAATTATAAGGATTCCCTGGAAGTACGTTATATGAAAAAAACGAAGGCCGTCAAGGCGGGCTTTCAGTTAATAGATGCCAAAGACAAACCCGCAATATAAAGGGTAAGGGCTTCCAACAGACCGCTAAATAGTGTTAAATAACTGAAGCTAAATGAAGATGGTCAAAGGAGGAGTACCCAGGCGCTGATTGCCGCCCGCCACAATTAATTTCGGAGCCGTTCTCTACTTTAAGGCGTAAGTTCTTTCAAGTGAAACGCCGCTTTCAGGACCTGCTTGATCAAGGCGAAGCCGTTGTTCCCGTTGGTAAAAATGGCCATTCCACGGCGGGGCCCGCCGGGCATTTTTTTTGCCGGGGCGTTACCATTTCCCTGAACAGTTCAGCCGGCAAAGCCTGTTCATTCGTGACGGCAAGCGCGAACTTTGAATAGTCGTGATTGGTTTGTATCGGCTTCAATTTTAAAAGCTCGCCAAATAATGGCAGCCAACCGCGGTGCAGGTATCAGCGTTAACACAAGCCTGTCTTACAGCCGGATTTACGGTTGATCTTCAAACAGATTCGTTTGGTTTAAACCTGGTGTGACTTCTTCAAACGGATATCTGCCTTTGATGTGCCGGTTGAACCAGATGCCTTTGACCATAGTGGAGCGCATTTCCTTAAATACTTTTTCAGGAACGTTGAGGTAATGATAGACCCTGCCGGAGTGATACGCGATTTCCAGCGTTTCACTGGCGGCATCATAGCTGTAAGATTTGATGACAGCAGATGGCATGACTACTTTTCGTTTTCAGGAATTTCTTCCGGGTGCTCTTCGAAATATTGCCGTGCCCGTTTCAGCCCGGTCGCGATAGCGATGCCTTCGTCGCCGCTTTCTTTAATGATCTCGTTAGCGATCTCTACCGCTTTTTCCCGCAGATAGACCGGCTGGTTCTTATAAGAGGGCGGGTAGTCGCCGTTATACCAGGGCATATTTCCTCCTTTTTAATTTTTCCATTGTTTGATCACTTCGCCCGTCAGCGGATCTGTTTTGGGCAAGGGTACGGCCGCGATATTCTTATCAGTTCCGGGCCTTTCATCGCGTTTGCCGTAATTCATATCATAATCTTTGCCGTCCGGGTAAGCCCCGACCACGCCAACATCATTTTCTTTGTCCAAGTTTTTGTGGGCTACACCCGCCGGGATGATCAGTACATCGCCTTTCTCTAAGAGGATGACGGGGCCGGCATCATTACCTAATTGAACGCGGGCCTTGCCCGAATAAATGCCGAGCACTTCATGGGTGACGCTGTGGTAATGGTGGTAGGTAAAAATGCCCGCATCCCAGCTATTGCTCCATCCGTTTGCCGCAAACAGCTTGCTGACATGAGTGGCCGGAAATAAGAACGGGATGTCCAAAGCGCCTTTATACAAAAGCGCCGGCAGCCTGTTTCCGGGAAACACCCCATCATCATCTATATGTAATTCCTGCTTTTCCAATTCGTTGTTCATACACACCAGTTCTTTTCTCGGTAAACGATAAAGACCGATTCTTGTTTCAACCGGTCCTTCAACAAAGCTGCCAGCGACCTGAGCGTATTCTTCACCTCTTTGTTGCTGCGCTTCATATCTTTTGGTTCAGAAAGCTCACCGGTAAAGATTGCGGTCGGCGATGCGCTGATGGCGTCGTTCGCCGGGAAAAACAAGGTACCTTGTTGTAAAAGCCCTGTCACGACGGGCTTCTTTTTCTTAAGGCGTTCAGCGAGCCAATCTTTAATGATGCGTTCGGCAGTGCTGATTCGGTGAATTTTTGCGCCGGGCGCGTAACCTTCCTGCAAACTGAAGGTGATCTTGTAGCTTTTCTTTTTCATATTTTGCCCTTGTTGTCCCAATGGCCCTTAGTTTGCCTGGCGAAGCGTTCGCCTTTGATCTTACCCTGACCGTCTTTTTTGCCGATGAATAACAAAACAGGCTGGCCCGTTTCATCGGTTTTAAAGGCCAGGTCATAGCGTTGAAAGACCATTTCTGTCAGTTCAGACGGTGTATATTGTTTATCGAGCAGGGCTAAAAGCTGCGGGCCGAGTTTCATATTTTCTGCTGCTTTAAAATATCCAGTGTGCGCTGATCACGTTCGCCGCGATAGAATTTATCCAATACCTGCCCGAATACCGGGAAAGTGGCCGGCACGGCATCAAATAAGGTCATACTTGATCTGAGCTTGAGATGGTCGGGGTCCCCGAAAATTTCAAAAGCGTCATTGGTGGGCAATTCCAGCAGGGCTTTACAGATATTAACGAGTCGCGGGCCCAGGGTTTCGTCAAATAAAAAGTCCGTAGCTTCCTGAATGTCTTTTATTGCATAATGCCGGGACGTTGCTGTGCTTCCCAAACCGGCAATTTGCGGGAAGATATACCACATCCAGTGGCTGCGCTTGCGGCCGCTTTTGATCTCGGCCAGCGCTGTTTCGTAATCGCTGTCTTGTGCATCCAGGAAACGCTTTAAATGCTGCTTGGTGTTCATAGCCTAATTGGTTTAAATATCATGCCAGTTCGATCCACACCGGCGCGTGGTCGCTGCTGTGTTCCCAGCCGCGTACATGTTTGTCCACCTGTGCGGTCCTTAAACGTGGTGCGATATGCTTATTGAGCAGAAAGTGATCCAGCCGCAGCCCGGCATTCCGACCGTAAGCATTGCGCAGGTAATCCCAAAAGGTATAGATCCGTTCGTTGGGATATAGCTGGCGGATGGTGTCGGTCCAGCCCTGATCAACCAGATTTCGGTAAGCTTCGCGGCTTTCAGGGCGGAACAGCGCGTTCTCCAGATATTTTTCGGGTTTATAGGTATCCAGTTCGGTAGGCATCACATTGTAATCGCCGATCAGCAATACCGGCAGTTCGCGGTTGACCAACCCTTTTGCGTGATCAGCCAGCCGTTTGAACCAGCGTAATTTGTAATCAAATTTAGGTCCGGGCCAGGGATTGCCATTCGGCAAATAAATACAGCCGATGACCATGTCATCGACGAACGCTTCGATATAACGGCTATGGGTAAACTCATCATCGTCGCCAGGCAGATCGCGATGCAGTTCGCGTATCTCGTTTTTGGCAAGGATGGCTACGCCGTTCCAGCTTTTCTGGCCCTGCCAGATCGCGTTGTAGCCCGCATCTTTTAAAGCGCTTTCAGGGAAACTATGCTGTTCACATTTGAGCTCCTGCAGACAGACAATATCCGGCTGTGCTTCCTGGAGCCAACGCAGCAAATTCTCCAGGCGGCCATTAATGCCGTTGATATTATACGTCGCGATCTTCATTACGGCGCGCCCTGCAATTCCTGGTTATCATCCTGCTTTTTCGGCTCATGTTTGGCCGCATCGGTATCGCGCGGGATTCCGGCGGTAGCGTCATCGCCTTGTTGTTCGATCGCCTGGTTTACTTCATCGCCGCTTTCCAAATCATCACCGATCTCATCGGTTTGTACTTTATTTTTTCCTGGTGTGTTCATCTTCTAATATGATTTGCCATTGGTTCCCGTCATTGAGCATATAGCCTAAACCGTCGCTCATTTCGTGCACTTCTTTCCGGTATTTCTCGCTGTAGCGCGTACGCAGTTCATATACCGGGCCGCCATTCTCCCGTTTTAAAAAGAAGAGCAGCGAAGTCCTATTCGCTGCCACATCTTTGAGTTGATCGGCATCGCCCTCTTTGACAAATCCCCGGCTCATTTCACTTTCTTTTCTATGGCGGCGCGCTGGTTGCCTACCGATTTCTTGGCTTCTTTGATGGCTTTGGCACTGGTACCTTCCTTTTGTGCTTCGTATTTGATCTCGTGGGGCTGATTCGAAACGGAATTCCTTTCCACTTTACTTCCTCTTGTACTCATAGGTCGATATATTTGTTATGAATAATTAGTTAATAGTTAACAAATTTTATTCCAACAGGTTTATGGCAACAAGTGAATTATTGAGAATGGACAACATGGGGATCGTGGTGGAATCCCTGGATAAAGCCATAGCTTTTTTTACCGAGATCGGCCTGAAACTGGAGGGGCGGATGGTCATTGAAGGTGAATGGGCGGGCCGGATCACAGGCCTCCCTGACCAGCGGGTAGAGATTGCGATGATGGTGACGCCGGATGGACACAGCCGTTTAGAACTATCGCGTTTTCTTGATCCCGGGGTCATCGAGGATCACCGCAATGCACCGGTCAATGCGTTGGGCTATTTGCGGGCGATGTTTGCCGTGACGAATATTGATGAACTGGTGGAGCGTTTGCAAAAACAAGGCGCAATGCTGGTTGGCGAAATCGTACAATATGAAAATGCTTACCGGCTTTGTTATATCAGAGGTGCCGAAGGACTGCTGGTGGGTTTGGCCCAACCGCTTTAATTATTTAGGGGTCACGCTCACTGGTTGGGGATGTTCCTGATAGTATTGTTCCAATGCTTTTAACTGAGCAATTTGCGATGACCGTGGGTTGATAAAAGAGCGCACCTTTTTGACCAGTGCAAAAGCGGCGTCATAGGTCAGGCCGGTACTGATCAGGTAGGCAATGGTCATGGTAGGTCCCCTCCCCAGGCCCTGACGGCAGTGGATATAAACCTTGCCGCCGGCTTTGATCTCGTGAGTGACAAATTCCGCGCCTTTGATCAATGTTTCCAGCGGCGGCGGGGTATTGTCAACCGTCGGCAAATGCAGGTAATGGAATCCTTCGTATTTCGACTCGGCGAAAGCCGGATGTTCCCGCATATTGACAATAGCAGTGATGCCCAGTGCTTTGAGTTTTTGCAGGCCGATCAGGCTGTACTGGCTCCCTAAAAAAAGATTGGCGGTGATCTGGCTGCGCTTCAGGGTTGGAACGCCATTAAAGAAACGGTAAATATTATCCCATATCTTCTGCCAGAAAATAACCAGGAAGGTAATGATACTTTTGATTTTCGTTAACATGGCACAGCAATCGTTAAAGACCCCGGAACAACCTTTAGCGTAAGTTCTTTAGCTTCTGCTTCACAGTCGTCACAAAGATATACTTGTTTTTCAGGCAACCTGATCTTAATGTCTTTACCGGCCCAATGATCAACGGCGTCGGTTGTTTGATCCAGGAGACTGGACCCCGCGGCTTTGAGCAGCGATAGCATCCCCGCATCTTTGAGCAGTATAATATCCAGTAAGCCGTCATTGACACTGATCCCCGGGTGCATTTGCAAGCCGCCGATACCGATGCTGCCGGAATTGGTAACAGTCAGGGCTACGCCGGTTGCTTCGGCCGTTTTGCCGTCTATCGTTAAATGGTAAGCAACCGGTTCGGTATTTACAGCGCTTTTCACCGCGGCGACACCATAAGCCAGCTGGCCGATCTTGTCCTTCAAACCCGGGTCGGTTTCGGTGATCATTTCTGCCATGATGCCCAGGTTGACCCGCAAAAGAAAAGGGTGGCCGTTAACCAGTCCTGTATCTACCGCTTGCAAGCGATACTTTTGGTCGCGGAACAGCTTTAAAGCTTCCATGGTATCTTGCGGGATACCCAGTTCTTTGGCAAAAACATTGGCCGTTCCGCCGGGAATAATGAGCAGGGGTTTGCCGGTTCCTATCAAACCCGCAGCGGCCTGCGTCACACTGCCATCACCACCATAAACGGCTACCAGATCGGTTTCATTCAGCACCGAGCGGATGAGTTCGGCAGGTTCTTCTTTTTCCTCCAATACGTGAACAGTGATCACTGCCCCGCTGTCCCGGAATACTTCGCCGATCTGTTCTACGATAGGTTCGTCTTTCCCGGCCGAGGGGTTAACGATAAAAAATAAATGCGGTGCTTTCATGCGTTATGTTTGTTCATTAACAAAAAACGCCGGGAAAAGATTGCCGGCGCACAAATTTGATGATTTCTTTTAGTCCATATCCCACTCCATGCGTCCGCTACTGTTGCTGTGATAGCAGCAGCCGGAAAGAATATTACCCATTAAAATTGTCTCTGTTTTTATTTGGAGTTATTCTGAATAACGTGTCCCTTTGCCAGGGATAAGATATCGCCGATGTAATAAATTAATCCGCATAAAAAAGCCGGCAGCACATCGTCGCGAGCCGGAAGGCAGATCAGTTTAAAAGCTCATCTTTTCGCCCTGCCATCCGGTCTTGCGCAAAAAACGTTCCCAGGTTAGGGTACCGGGATCGATCCGGCGGCTCCATTCCAGGTCGCGGCCTTCGCGGAAATAACCATCTTCCACGGCGTATTTCACCATTCCGATAGTTTCCTGCACCAACAGCTCGTTGGAAACAAATGCCGGGAAATGCCGGAGAAAGTCTTCACGTGAATAAGCTGAACTGTAAACGGCCTCTTTGCCGGTTACCCGGCTAAAAGCAGCTACCATCTCCCGCGGCGAAATGATGTCGCCGATCACAGGCAACGACCGCCCGCCATATTGCTGCGGGTCGGAAAACAGCTCCAGTACAGCGGGCCCGGTAGCTGTTAAGGGATCAACAAAAGGCGCGCGGAAGTCTTCCGGCAGATAGATGGGAAAGATCAGCGTACCATCCTCCCTGACCAGCGGCGTATAAAACTCTAATAGGTTCGTGTAGAAGAAAGCCATATAAATAAAGGAACTGGTAACAGGCAGTGTCCGGATATAGGCTTCGATCCTGGCTTTATCTGTAAAATGTGGTGCGAACTTCTTTCCCCGGGTGATCTCATCAACGTTTTCCAGGCTGCTGAAGATCACGTGCTGTACCCCGGCTTCCACCGCCGCATCGGCCAGTTGCTTACCCAACTCAAATTCGTGGGTATCCGGCGGCGCGATACCAGGCGTCATCATGAAAACGCCGTGCGAGCCGCGGAATGCTTCGGTATAAGCTTTCTGATGACCGATATCCAGTGGCAGGTTAACTAATTCCGCACCTTGTTCTTTCAGGCTGATCGCATTCGGTGAATCCGTACGGCGGGTAATACCGCGCACCCGGTACCGGCCACTTTGCAAAAGCGTTTGTGCGGCGCTGTAGCCCTGCTTGCCTAAAATTCCTGTGATGGTGATCAGCGGTTTGAGCGCTGTTTGATTGAATTCCGATTTCATAAATTAAACTATAAAAATGATAGTTGCAAAACTATTTATCGTTTCATAGATTTGCAATAACTATCCATTTGGATAGCCTGACGAACATGCGGACAGAATGTAAAAGCGATTTTATCCAGCTCCGTGACAAACAATATCCTTGTACCGTAAGCCTGGCGATGGATTTGATCGGCGGGAAATGGAAGGCGGTCATCCTTTACCATTTGAAAGATGCGGCTAAACGGTACAGCGAGCTCGGCAAGGAAATGCCCGGCGTAACCGAAAGAACGCTGAGCCTGCAGCTCAAGCAAATGGAAGAAGATGGTTTGATCTATCGAAAGGTCTACGGCGAAAAGCCGCCGATCAAAGTGATCTATGGCTTAACCGAATTTGGAAGATCCTGCATTCCACTGCTTAATGCCATCCTGCAATGGGGTAACCAGGTTGCCGAACAGCAAGGTGAATTTGTAAATCGCTAGGCTACCCTGATCCGGCATCCTGAAAATGGAACTGAGCTGACAGAAGCCGGTTTGGCATCGGCTAACTTTGCAGCATGGCAGCGATCAACTATTCGGTTCTCGACCTGGCGACGGTCATCCAGGGACATAGCATTGCGGACAGTTTTAACTATAGTGTAGCGAATGCGCAGCAGGCGGAAGCCCTGGGCTACACGCGTTACTGGTTTGCCGAGCATCATAATATGGTGAGCGTGGCCAGTTCAGCTACCAGTTTACTGATCGGGCATATCGCCGGTAAGACTTCCACGATCCGGGTCGGTTCAGAGGCTCAGGCGTTCGATTTATTGGATCATTCGCTTAAAGAGTATTTTGAAGCTTTAAAAGTTTATCCGCAACGTCTCGTGCTTCACAAAACTTCAAATTTCAACTCAAATGAGATTGAGGGCTTTAAAGAAGCTGCCTACAAAAATAACATACACGCCGTCGATTTGGTCACAATCATGCGGTCAGATTTGAGACTGTATAGAGAAACAATGTATCCTCCTCTACGCGGAACGATGGCAAGCTTCGACGATAAAACACATCTGCTATATACAAGAGGGTTCGTGCCTTTTTATAACACTTATCCCGGAAGCTACATACCGTCACCCAATAGAAATCAGATTGTTCAGTCATGACGAATCTCCTGAACTTATTTGCGATGAGATTTTAGCGCTATCGAAAATGAATTGGAATAATACACAATTTGATCGCAAATTTTCAATAACAATTGAATGCTCCCGTAAAGTAGGGGAAATCTTGAAATACCTCGATTCGGATGAGACGCCCCCAATAAAATACAGCTTCTATATGTAAATGCCTGGCAATTTAACGGTATTAATAAACAGGTAGTACCGAAAAACTCATGACTAAATGGATCAAAATCGTGCCAGTTTTGAGCCTATTTAGGCAAGAACCATGAAAGAAGTTGTTAACAGCACGGCATCGCTGGACGAAAAAATCATTGAAAATATTCAAGAATTTGAACGGGAAAAAGAGTTGAAATTACTAAATTTAATAGCAGAAATATTAGTAAAAGCGGTTTTAAAGGACTTATGTGAAACGGGCAATTAGATATTTAAGATTCAGTAATCTCGGGCAAAGTAACGGTTCGATAGAGCGTCAAGAGATGTACACTGATCAATATATACAATACAATAATATCACTCTCGTAGATACTTTTATTGATCGGGGGCACAGTGCCAAGACTTTTGACCGGCCCGATTTTATGAAATTACAGGCATTTATAAAAAAACATCAAAACGATGTAGATTACCTTATTGTCGATCAGTTAGACCGTTTCAGCAGGGATGCGGGTGAGGCGATGACCTTAGTTAAAAATCTCCAGAGGCAACACAGCATTCAAATTGTTAGCGTCACCGAAGGTATCGTGTTCGACTATGATACGCCGGGGAGCTATTTCCGAACAGGTCTTCAGCTATTGCTTGCGGAAGAGGACAACATCAACCGCAGTATCAAAATTCGTGGAGGTAACTATACTGCCCGTGCGAAAGAAGGACGATTTATGAGTAACCTGCCTCCGTTTGGTTATAAAAAGGTTGGCGAAGGAAAGGCACGCACATTGGTAATTGATGGAATTCAGGCGAAAGTTGTCCTGTTTATCTATGAATCTTACCTCAAAGACATGCCCCTCAAAACGATAAAAGAGGAAGTACGAGCAATGGGGTTTGATCGCGGCGGTAATATGGCTGTGGAAAGGGTACTAAGCAATCCTGCCTACGCCGGAATGGTGAAGGCCAAACCATTTAAGGAATATCCAGGGGGGCTTTTTCCTGCGAGGCACGAGCCTTTGATCGATATGACAACCTGGAACATTGTCCAAAACAAACTCCAAAAGCCAGACAGAAGCAAGAAAAGTCTTGATGATGAAATTCCTTTACGCGGGATATTAAAATGCCACTGTGGGCAGCCGTTGTCTGGAGCACCCTCGCGCGGGAAAGCCGGCAATTGGTATTACTATTACAAATGCAAGCATTCAAGGCATAACAATATCAGTGCTTTGAAAGCACACGATCAGCTTTTACAGATTTGTCAGCTAATGAGCTTATCCTCAAACCAAATTGACCAAGTTGAAAAAACAGCCGAAAACTCGTTGAAGGAAAAATTCAAAGAGAACCAGGTATTAGTTGCAGAAAAGAAAGCCGAAATCGAAAGGGTTCAGGAAAAACTATTTGCTGTTGAAGAGAAATGGATTAGTAACCAAATTACCCGCGAGACTTATAGCAGGTGGTATTCAAATTATAATTCGGAAATCTACAGCCTGAAAGCATCCGTTGAACGCTTAAGCCGCGACCCATCTGAAGGATATAAATTAATTGCTCAGCATATTGGCAAGCTAACTGATATGGAACACGTTTATGTGAGTTCTGATACATTGGCGAAGCGCGAACTCATTTCTTTGGTGTTCGACAGCAATTTATACTATAAAAATGGCATCTATCGAACACCTACCATAGTGCCGGTATTGGCATGTAATGAATTGATAATGAAGGAGAAAGGATTGCTTGAAATTGATAAAAAAAGGGATTTTCCTGAGAAAATCCCTTCAAGTGGAGCCGGAGGGATTCGAACCCTCGTCCAAACATGGTATAAGGTAAGCTTTCTACATGCTTAGCTTCTGTTTAATTGTAGGGAAGGGGAAGGTCAGTCGCTTACCTGTACCGTCTTCCTTAGGTGCTTTATCTTACCCGCTTATCACACCTTAAGCAGGCCAGTTTCATCTTTCGATGCCCCGGTTGCCGATCCGATGAAACGGAAAACCGGCGGGACAAAAGCTATGCTAATTCTAAATTAGGCAGCTAAGGCGTAGTTATTTTCGCCATTTGTAAGTTTGAGTGTTCAGATTAAAGCGCTAATTCACCCAACGCGCTGCATGCTTACCTACTTATCTCCATCCTGTCAATTCCGGTCGACCCCATTTATTGGAGCTTAAAGCTGAAAGGATAAAGCAAAAAGCCATCAAAGATATAAAACTTTAGCAAACTGGGCAAATTCAAACGCTTTCGGCCTTTTCCTTTGAGCTTTCAGCTACCACGCGGCCCGGATAAACTTTCAATGCTTCATCCAAACAAATCATCGCTTTTTTAAGCTCGTTTTTATTTAAAACGTATGCCATACGCACTTCATTTAGTCCCGCGCCTGGTGTGCTGTAAAAGCCGGTGGCAGGGGCCATCATCACAGTTTCGTTGTTGAGGCTGAAGCATTCAAGCATCCATTGGCAAAACTTGTCGGCATCGTCAATAGGTAATTTGGCAACCACATAAAAAGCACCGCCCGGGTTAGGGCAATAAACGCCCTCTATTTTGTTCAATGCACTAACAAGTGTGTTGCGCCTGCTGGTGTACTCTTTATTTACGGCTTCAAAATAGCTATCCGGAGTATCAACTGCAGCTTCGCCGGCAATTTGTTCAACCATGCCTGCACTTAAACGGGCCTGGGCAAATTTTAAAGCCGTGGCACGCAACTCTTTATTTTTAGTGATCAGGCACCCTAACCGGGCACCGCACGCGCTATAGCGTTTGCTTACTGTATCCAGTATTACAACGTTTTCTTCAAGCCCATTCATATGCGCTGGTGATATAAATGAACGGCCATCATAGCAAAACTCGCGGTAAGCTTCGTCCGAAAAAAGGTACAGGTTATGCTTTAAAACAAGTTGCTTCAACGCTTCCATCTCTTCTTTTGAGTATAAATACCCGGTAGGATTGTTAGGATTGCATATGATGATGGCCCTGGTTTTATCCGTTATAAGTTTTTCAAATTCGCTGATAGGAGGGAGCGCGAAACCATTATCAATGTATGACAATATAGGCTTAACCACAACATCGCCCTGGCTTGCAAATCCATTATAATTGGCATAAAAAGGCTCAGGGATGATCACTTCATCGCCCGAATCAAGACAGGCCATCATAGCAATGGTAATCGCTTCCGAACCTCCAGTGGTAACAATAATATCTTCGGGGGTAATATTATAATCCAGCTTGTTATAATATTCAGTAAGCTTTTTGCGATAGCTTAATGTGCCTTCGCTCGGGGTATAAGCCCAAACCTTAAAATCAATATTTTTAACGGCATTCAGCATGCCATCGGGTGTAGCAATATCGGGTTGGCCGATGTTGAGATGATACACCTTTTTTCCATCCTGCTTAGCTTTATCGGCGTAAGGTGTTAATTTTCTTATCGGTGATGCGGGCATCCGTTGCCCTTTTTCAGATATTTTTGGCATCCTGCAAAATTACTAAAAATCAAAATACTGTTTTGTAAAACCTTTGTAAACGAAAAAAGACCCGAAACCGGGTCTTTTAAATATATTTTTAAATATCCCGGTTGATATAGGGGATATATCAAGCATGCAATCAGTTATTTGCTCGCCGCGGGTTTAGCTACCACTTCACCAACAATATTCAAATATTTTTCGGGCGTTACTGCGTTTGATTTAACTACGATAGTTTTATTAAACGGAGCAGCAGCGGCAGCATTGTAAGTGATCTTGATTGTTCCTTTATCGCCGCTTTTTACAGGGGTTTTTGTATAGTCGGCAATGGTACAGCCGCAGGTCGGTCTTACTTCTGTTAAAATAAGCGGCTCTTTACCAATATTGGTAAATTCAAACACGGTAGTAACAGGAGTGCCTTGTGGTATTTTACCAAAATCATGCTTTTCTTCGTTAAATTTAAACTCAGCTTTTCCGCTATCTTGTGCTGATGCGGTGAAGGCAAAGCCTAATATTACCGCGCAAATCATTAATATCTTTTTCATACGTTATATTTGATTATTACAAATATAAAAGGTTTAATGTAATTACAAAACTATTACTCAAACTCCGGGTTTTATCTGTTAGTTTGCCTAATACAGAATAGAATTTTATACTTTTACCGTCTAAACAAAATTTTATATGCCTGAAACTACAACACGCGCTACCAGTAAATTTAATACTGCCGAGCTCAGTTTTGATGATTTCAAGAAGATTGTTATTGATGATTACCGCATTGGTTATGAGAGCCGTCAGGCCAGTTTAATAGGCCGCAGGGAAGTGCTAACGGGCAAGGCAAAGTTCGGTATTTTCGGCGACGGTAAAGAGGTTGCGCAATTGGCAATGGCCAAGGCTTTCCGCGCCGGCGACTGGCGCGCGGGCTATTACCGCGATCAAACTTTTATGTTTGCTACGGGCATGAGCAATATGAAAGAGTTTTTTGCCCAGTTATATGCTAACCCCGATATTGAAAAAGATCCGGCCTCTGGCGGCAGGCAAATGAACTGCCACTACGCTACACGTTTTGTAAATACTGATGGCAGTTGGGTTAACCAGGCTGAAACGATGAACAGTTCGTCGGATATATCAACCACCGCCGGACAAATTCCCCGCTTATTAGGTTTAGCTTACGCGTCAAAGCTATATCGCCAAAATAAAGAGCTGGATTATCTGAAACAATTTTCGGTTAATGGTAATGAAGTTGCTTTTGGCAGCGTTGGTAACGGCGCCACATCCGAAGGTTCGTTTTTTGAAACTTTCAATGCCGGGGGGGTACTACAGGTGCCTATGGCCATCTCTATTTGGGATGACGCGTATGCTATTTCTGTGCCAGCGAACCTGCAAACTACCAAAGAAGATATTTCTGAAATATTAAAAGGCTTTCAGCGCGAAAACGGAAGCAACGGTTACGAGATCTTTAAAGTGCGTGGTTGGGATTATATTGCCCTTTGTGAAACTTACGAGCGCGCCATTAATATTTGCCGTGAGGAACATGTGCCTGTGCTGATCCATGTTACCGAAATGACCCAACCACAGGGACACTCAACTTCGGGCTCACATGAACGCTATAAAAGCAGGGAACGCCTTACCTGGGAAGATGAGCACGATTGTTTGTTAAAAATGCGCGAATGGATGATCACATCGGCAATCTCGACCGAAATAGAACTGGAAGAGCTTGAAGCTGAAGCAAAAAGGTATGTACGCGAATGTCAACGTGAGGCGGCTAATGAATTGGCTGTCGTAATAAAAAGCGAAATAGAAGAAGCTGCAGCATTGATCGATGCCTTTGCCGAAACAGTGCCGGGTAAAAAAGAAGTAATATCAGCATTATCAGCTGGTTTGCGCTCCAGTATTGATGCCGGGCGTCGCGAAATTTTTTCGGCCATCCGCAAAACATTACGGTTAACTACCACCGAAAATAATGTTGAACGCCAGCTTTTAACAGAATGGTTAAAAGCTGAGAAAGCAAAAAATACCGAACGTTACAATTCAAAGCTTTTTACCGGAACTCCTGAATCGCCTCTGTATGTGCCTGTTGTGCCCGCTGTTTATAGCGATGATGCCAGGTTAATGGATGGAAGGGAAGTATTGAATGCAGCTTTCGACGCCAATTTTGCACGCGATAAAAGCATCGTTGCATTTGGTGAAGATTTGGGTGCGATAGGCGATGTTAACCAGGGCTTTGCTGGTTTACAGGCAAAATATGGCGAAATCCGCATTACAGATACGGGCATTCGCGAAACAAGTATCATAGGGCAGGGTATGGGCCTTGCTATGCGCGGCCTAAGGCCAATAGCAGAAATCCAGTACCTTGACTACCTGATCTATGCCATAACCATCATCAGTGATGATATAGCAAGTTTAAGTTACCGTACTATGGGCGGGCAAAAAGCTCCGCTTATTATCCGTACCCGGGGCCATCGTTTAGAAGGGATCTGGCATTCAGGTTCGCCAATGAGTGTTATTTTAGGGTCGATGCGCGGCTTTCATATTTGTGTGCCCCGTAACATGACCCAGGCAGCAGGTATGTATAATACGCTGTTAAGGGGCGACGAACCTGCGCTGGTAATAGAATGCCTGAACGGCTATCGCTTAAAAGAAAAATTACCCGCCAATGTCGGCGAATTTACTGTACCGCTTGGTAAAGCCGAAGTTTTGCGCGAAGGCAGCGATATTACCGTTGTATCTTATGGTTCAACGCTACGCATTGTACAGGAAGCGTCGGAAGAGCTCGCAGAAATGGGTATCAATATTGAAATTATCGATCCGCAAACTTTATACCCTTTTGATACAGAGGGTGTTTGTGGTGTTTCGTTAAAGAAAACCAGCAAGTTGCTTGTTGTTGACGAGGACTTACCGGGTGCTGGCTCAGCTTATATTCTGCAAAAAATAATGGAAGGCCAAAATGGCTATTATGCGCTTGATGCCCAGCCAAAAACGCTTACCGCAAAAGAACATAGGCCGCCTTATGGTTCGGACGGAGACTACTTCAGCAAGCCTTCTGTTGATGATGTTGTTGAAATTGTTTACGCTATGATGAACGAGGCTAATCCATCGAAATATCCTGCTATTTATTAATAACATAATTACAGGTTGTTGAGATCAGTGATTCATAATCCTGATTTCAACAACCCTTTTTATCTGAAATGGACAATACTTTTTTAACCGTTGCCGAGAATATCAAAACCCGCCGTACCGTAAAACCAGCCATGATGAATGGTCATAAGGCACCAAACGGTCATATAGCCGCCCTGCTGGAGCTTGCCGATTGGGCACCAACCCATGGTTTTACCGAACCCTGGCGCTTTATTGTTTATGAAAATCCCGATCAGTTTTGTGCCGAACATGCCGAAGTTTATAAACAGAGTGTATCTGCCGAAGAATTTAATGAGGCTGCATACAATAACCTGAAAACCCTCGGCAGCAAAGTTTCGCATGTAATCATTACGGTAATGCAGCGCGGCGATTTGCCTAAAATACCGCCATTCGAGGAAGTTGCAGCTGTGTCGAGCGCTATTCAGAATATCCTTTTAGGTGCAACCGCCTTAAATATGGCCTCCTTCTGGAGTACCGGCGGTGCTATCCTGAAGCCCGCTTTTAAAGAATTTTTGAATTTGCGGGATGAAGATAATGTAATGGGCGTATTATATCTTGGTTATGCCGACCTGTATCCCGAAGGTAAACGTACTATTCCGCTTGAAAATAAAATTAAATGGGTTAAGTAAAATTAACCCATAACCTTTCCTTTTTTTGCTCCGTATAACAGTCTAAAATATTGCTTATCTTTAAACTTATTTTCATTTAAGTAAAAAAATATTGATTTACTAATTTGGATTTTAGGTTTTAAAGTATATTTTTGTGTTTACCTGTTAATACCAGGTTAACAAGCCGTCCAAAACCTGTTACTATACCCTAATTATTTTAAATTAAATTAAACTCAGGAAAGCGTATGAGGAAACATTTTTTGTGGGTCACTATGTCGATTTTTTTTCTTTCAGCAACAATTTTAAGCTGGAAATCGGATGGTGCAAACAGATCAGTGAGCGTAAGGAAAGAAAATGCAACGTTTACAACTAAAGAACTATTTGAGCAATACGTTAATAATTTATATGAGGCAGCGCGCCTTAAAGAGGCCGGTTTAGCTTTTAATGTGTTTGAAAAAGCTGTAACAGGCTATACCAATCTGAAGCTTTCGCATCAAGTACCTCAAAGCAGCGACGTGCTCACGGTGGTTGATTTTAGCAAATCAAGCCGTGAAAAGCGTATGTGGATTATAAATTTGTTGAACAAACAGTTGGTGCTCAATACATGGGTTGCACATGGATCAGGCAGCGGACAGGAAATGGCAAGTCATTTTTCGGATGCGAACGATTCACATGAAAGCAGTCTCGGATTTTATGTAACTGATAAGGTTTATAATGGTAAACATGGCCGTTCACTATACCTTGACGGTATGGATGAAGGCTTTAACGGCAATGCCCGTATGCGCAGCATTGTTGTACATGGCGCTAATTATGTTGGGCCTGCTGCTATCAATGAGCAGGGATATATCGGCAGAAGCTTTGGCTGCCCCGCGGTATCGCCAAAAGTGGTTAATAAAGTTATCAATACCATTGCCGGCAAAACCGTTTTATTTATTAACGGAAACGATGAGTCGTACTATTCAAGATACCTGGATGAAACGGGGCCGCTTAATTTAATGGCAAGCGCTGATACGTCATTCAATTTTACAAAGTTTTAAATCCAACCCAACTATAAACCAAATCATGAAGCCCGGCTTACCGAAAAGTTCGCCGGGCTCTTTTTTATTTCGCCAAAAAACTTTGCAGGTGTGCATAAAGCACTATATCTAAACCATAAACATCCGGGCGGTATTGGATGGTGCCATCGTCATCTGCCCAGCAGGTTACATACGTGATGTAAATAGGCGTTTTCTTTGGCAAACCTATATTGGTAGGGTTCGGTTTATCTTCAACCATATCTTTCGAAATGGTGTCGAGGGCGGCGCCTTCTCCAAACAGGTTTTGTGCCAGACCAAGCGGATCACCTAATCGTACACAGCCGTGACTTACTGCACGCATAGCATGTCTGAATGCTTCTTTATTAGGTGTATCGTGCAGGTAAACGCTGCTACGGTTTTTAAACAGAAACTTTATTTTACCCAGAGAGTTGTCTTCTCCGGGGCGTTGTTTAAACTCGTATTCCAGATTGTCGGGCGTAACCTGCGACCAGTCGATAGTTTCCGGGTCTTCAATCCTTTTGCCGTCCTTAAAAACATCTATGTTTTTGTTGGAGAGGTAGTAACGGTCTTCGGCGGCCTCAACAATGATCTCTTTTGTGGCAATACTGCGAGGAATATTCCAAATAGGGTTTACTTCAACGCTATGGATGAGGCTGTTCAGTATCGGCGTTTCCCGGGGAAAAGGTTTATCAGCCCTCGCTGTATCATCAAAATGTTCAAGCGTGTTCTGGTTTTTCATGTTTCGTCCCTGGCCTACACAAACTTTCATATTTAAAACCGATTTGCCATCTTCGATAACGTCGAGCCTGAAATCGGGGATATTTACAATCACATATTTGGGTTCGAAAGGTTTATTTCTCCAACGCAGCCGCTCCAGGCTCACCAATAAGTAGCGTTTGCTCTCCTCGCGGGAAAGGCCTTCTATAATTGCACTATCCCTGTATGCTTTTTGCAATGCTAAATATTGAGGGCTTTTGGGTTGGATACTGTCAAGGAATGCTTTAAAATCTGCCCGGTTTAAAGCGGCAAGCATCGTTGTGCTATCGGGTCGGCGGGTGGCCATAAAATATCTTGAGTAGATCTTTTTAGGATTGATCACCCCGTACTGCAGCGCATTGGAGTATTTTATCAAAGCGCCCGCTGTTAACACCTCAAGCTTGGCAACAGTTTCATAGGCTTCATCAATTGTTTTTATAGCCTTTTTGTCTTTGAGTTTGGCTACAAGTGCTTTGATCTCTGCCGATGGATACACAGTTGGATCGAGGCCGTGTTCATTGATCTTATCAAGATACTCTGGTAAAGCTTCGAGATCGCCATTGTTTAAATGGTTTATAACTAAAAGTGGCTGGTATTCATTCTTTTTGAAAAATGATTCGATAACCAGCGGATTGGCAGTCTTAGACCGGTATTTTGTGAATACTCTTTTAAAAACGGGGATGTATCCTTCAGTATCGGCCTTTTTGAAAATTTCATTTTGTGTGATCCTGAACATATCTTCAGCAATCATTTCATGCTTTTTCTTGCAGCTTTGTAATACAGCAGGCAAAACCAAACACGTGGAAAGTATAATCGGGATAAAGTGTTTCCTAAAGGGAATAGGTATCATATAGACGAAAGATAGTTAAATATTGCTTATGAATAGCAATAGCCATACCATAAACGGCCGTACTTTTTATTTATTTTTGAACAAAGCCCGTTATCGCCTTTAAGCCGAATAGCCTGTTTAATTAAAATGAAAAAACTACTCCCGCTTACTTTAATCATATCATTGCCTTTCATGGCATTAGCACAAAGTTTTAAACCAGTAAATAAAGAAGCGTCGCCTGAGGTAAATAAATTGCTTGCTTTCCTTTATAGTATAAAAGGCAAACATATTTTGTCGGGGCAACAAAATTATAACAGTGACCGTGACGTTTTTTCAGACAGTGCTAAAGCCATTACAGGACATTATCCCGCTGTGTGGGGTTCGGATTTTATGCTTTGGGGCGATAAGGACCTGGGGCAGGATTTGGTTAATGAAGCAAAACAAAAATGGCAGGATGGTTACCTCGTAACACTCATGTGGCACCAGGGCCGGCCGATTGATAATCCTCCCTACGATTGGAAACAAAGTATCCAGGGAAAGTTGACTGATGCGCAATGGAAAGAACTGACAACCCCTAATACAGATTTAAATAAGAAATGGCTTGCCCAGATTGATGTGGTAGCCGGTTACCTGAAACAGCTAAGAGATGCCCATGTGCCTGTTTTATGGCGGCCTTACCATGAAATGAACGGCGTATGGTTTTGGTGGGGAAACAAAAAAGGTAATGACGGCATCATTAAACTTTGGAAAATGATGTATGATCATTATACCAATTATCATCATTTAAATAACCTGATTTGGGTATGGGGGCCTAACGGTTTGCGCGACCTGCCATTAGATGAAGCGTATGACTATAAAGACTTTTATCCCGGTGCTGATTATGTGGATATTTTAGGTGCTGATATCTATCATTTCGATTATGAACAACGGGATTATAGCGATTTGCTTAAGGTTGCCAATGGCAAGATCATTGCGCTGACGGAAACCGGCGAACTGCCAAAACCCGAAATTCTGGCAGCCCAACCCGAATGGGCCTGGTTTATGGTATGGACAAGCTGGCTGTGGACTGATAATACACATGAACGGGTAAGAACCATATATGGCTTACCCCAAACGTTGAATCACGAACAGGTGAAAACAATGCTAAATAAAAACTAATGTCTACTCAAAAACTACCTGAAGTTTGGCTCCGCGGCCCGCTGGATGATGTGCCGGCCTTGCTTCAACCTGTTGCACACGCGCTTTTACAGGCAAGGGAAGAACTTAATGAATTGATGGCCGATTTTCCGGAAAAGCTGCTGTGGGAAAAGCTTGCCGGCGTGGCATCGCCGGCTTTTCATTTGCAACACCTCACCGGGGTACTCAATCGGCTTTTTACCTATGCAAAAGGTGAAGGGCTTAGTGCGGCACAACTAAATTATCTTGCAGCCGAAGGTGAACCTGGTGAATATGAAATTACCGTTGTTGATTTAATAAAAGCGTTTAATACCGAGGTTGATAACGCTATCGATAAACTCAAAGCTACCGACGAGACCATATTAACCGAATGGCGAGGAGTAGGCCGGGGGCAATTACCATCAACAGTTATCGGCTTGTATACGCATTCTGCCGAACATACCATGCGCCATCTTGGGCAGCTTTTGGTTACTGTAAAGGTGCTTAAGCAACAATAGCGGCCGCATCCTTAAGATTTTGTGAGCGATAGGTTACCCGGGCGTTTGGATGTTTATTTTCGGGATCGTATAGAAAAGTATCGATACCCAAATCGCTTGCTGCTTTTATTTCAGATTCGGGATCGTCACCAATAACGAGTACATCTTCGGGTTTGTAATCATATTTCTCCAAGATCAACGCGAAAATATCTTTCTTGGTAAGGGGCGAAAGTTCAGGGTCAACAATGTGGATGGCTTCAAAATCTGCTTCAATGTTCAGCATTTTAACTTTGCTCCATTGCAGTTTGGTAAAGCCCGTGGTAACCAAAAACTTGGTGATCTTAGTTTCGCGGATATGCTTATAATCATCAAAAGGCTGCATCGGCCGGTTGTACTCAATATTATTTAATAGTTCGAGCCCTTTGTTTTTAATGAGATCGCTGAATTGGTATTTGTCTGCCACCTTCTGATAGGGAACCTTCTTTAAATCCTCCTTTGCTTTATTGATATGCTCGATACCCTCGCCGGTAATATGCTGATCAAGAAAGTTGAACAGTTCATTAAACAAATGATCGGCAATGGAACTTACAGGGTATATGGTATTATCAAGATCCAATATGATGGCTTTTTTCATGATAGCAAATTAAGGTAAAACAGGCACACGTTTAGTGGTATGTATTGAACGTTTCATGATCAAATAGCCGCAGGCCACAATCAGGCAGACACCGCCAAGTAGCCACCACAAAAGCTCAAACCCTCCGTAGGCGATAACCTGGCTGCCCAAAAATGGAGCAATGATTTGTGCGCCGGCCCATGACATGCTGTATAATGCAGCATACTCACCTCGGTTGCGTACATTTGAACGGCTTATCCAAAACGTGTTCATAAATGGCATGGAAAGCATTTCACCCAAAGTTATCATGCAGACAATTAATATGGCTACCAAAGGCACATGCGGCATCAGATTAAGCAAAACAAAACCAGCCCCGGTAACCAGGATACCCGAGATAATATAAGTTAGCGCATGGCGTTTGCCTTCAAGCCAGTTAATCAATATCATTTCAATCAAAACGATAAGTATCCCGTTTAGCGCCAGCAGGAAACCGATAAAACGCTCGTTAAAATGCCATTGTATTTTATAAAATACAGGCTGCATAATAAAGAACTGGAAAAAGCAAGTTGCGAACAGGGTTGCCAATAAGATAAACAGCAGGTAAACACCATCTTTATAAGCCGATGAAACCACTTCATCAAAACCGGCCACTGCTTCTTTGATTGTTTTTGCCACTTTTGAACGGGGCATCAAAGTGAGCAATAGTATACCTGCTGCGATATTGGTACAACCATCTACCCAAAAAAGTAAATGATAATTTATAGACGCCAATAATCCCCCTAAACCGCCGCCAAAGGCCCAGCCTAAGTTTGTAGCTAACCGGTTAAGCGAGTAGGAGCGCGTTTTGTTTTCTCCAGTACTGTAGTGCGCTATAGCAGTTGAGTTTGCGGGTCGGAATGATTCATTGCAAATGCTCAAAACCAATGTAAAAATAGCCATGCTGATGAAACTTGTTTGATAGCCCAGTACCAGGAATAGCAAACCGCCCGTAAGCAATGCGCCAACCTGCAAATCATAAAACCCTATCTTATTAATCAGCTTACCGCCAATAAAACCGCCGGACACTGCGCCCACACCAAAAATGGCCATGATGTATCCTGATTGCTCAATGGTAAAATGCAGCTGCCTGATGGTATAAATGGTCATGAAAGGTACAACCATGGTACCGCTACGGTTAATGAGCATTACGATGCTCAGGTACCAGCTGTTTTTTGAAAGTCCGCTATAGGCTTGTTTGTATAATTGGATAATTGAGATAAGCATGACTTTATAAAGGTAGGTTATTGAGCGGAAAGCTTAAAGCAGAAAGCCCAAAGCAAAGAAAATATGATAAATAATAAGCCGAAAACTCAAAGCTTTTCAGTAGAACGCTTTAAGCTTTCGGCCTTTTGCTTTGAGCTAAAAAAATGCTTTCAGCTTAACTTAGCGTTTCTGTTCCTGAGCCAATGATCAGCCAATACGAGAGCAGCCATGGCTTCAACAATAGGTACGGCGCGCGGAACCACACAAGGATCGTGACGGCCTTTGCCCGATATTTCAGCAGCATTGCCCTGGCTGTCGATGGTTGCCTGGTTTTTCATGATGGTGGCTACGGGTTTAAAGGCTATCTTAAATTCGATAGGCATACCATTGCTGATGCCTCCCTGGATCCCGCCCGAGAAATTGGTAATGGTTTGTATATCACCCAGGTGCGATTTTACAAAGATATCGTTATGCTCAGACCCACGCATTTCGCTGCCTTCAAAGCCCGAGCCAAACTCAAAGCCATGAACAGCGTTGATGCTTAGCATCGCTTTGCCTAAATCGGCATGCAGTTTATCAAACACAGGGTCGCCAAGGCCAACCGGGCAGTTTTTTACATAGCAGCTGATCTTGCCGCCAACGGTATCGCCATCCTTACGTACGCTGTCAATAAATTCGATCATCTCTTCCGCAGTGGCCGGGTCGGCGCAGCGTACAATATTTTTTTCGCGCTCCTCAATAAACTCAAGCGGATCGTTAATAAATACATTTGGTGCATTGATTTTACCTACGCTGCTCACATGGGCAACAATTTCAATGCCCTGTGTTTTAAGCAACAGTTTGGCCAAAGCGCCTGCAGCAACGCGGGCTGCGGTTTCGCGGGCAGATGAGCGGCCGCCGCCGCGATGGTCACGGATACCATATTTAGTTTGATAAGTATAATCGGCATGCGACGGACGATATACATCCACGTTGTGGCTGTAATCTTTTGAACGCTGGTCTTCATTGGGGATCAGCATAGCAATAGGGGTGCCCGTAGTTTTATCTTCAAATACACCCGAAAGGATTTTTACCGTGTCGCTTTCTTTACGTTGGGTAGTGATCTTTGACTGGCCAGGCTTACGTTTATCCAGTTCGCCCTGGATATAATCAAGATCAACTTGTAAGCCGGCCGGGCATCCGTCAATAATTACGCCTATGGCTTCGCCATGTGATTCGCCAAAAGTGGTTATCCTGAATAATTGCCCGAATGAATTGCCTGCCATAGTTTTAGATATGAGATGTTAGATAGGAGACAGGAGAAAATCCTATCTGAATATCTTTAATTGGTTGTTTTATAACTGTAATTGTAAAATCGAGACTTACGAAGTTTTCAAAACTTCGTAAGTCTTAACCTCGCCTGGGATTACTTCGTACCCCGTAGTGACGCATTTTTTGTATGTTTTTTGCTTTAGGCTTTTTGCCTTCAGCTTTAAGCTTCCTTCTCTACCACTTCAAACCCTTGCTTTTCCAGGTCATTCCAGAAAGCGGGATATGATTTATCAACCACCGGACCGTTCTCAAATTCCATTTGCGGAAGAATGAGGGCCAGCGGCGCGAAGGCCATTGCCATTCTGTGGTCATGATAAGTATTGATGAAGATACTATCAGGGATAAATTTGTCGCTGCAATCAAGCGTGTAAACTTCATCTTTTTCAATCAGCTTAACACCCATTTTGCCAAGCTCTGTTTGCAGGGCCAGGATGCGGTCGGTTTCTTTGATCTTTAAAGTTTCAAGGCCGGTAAAAGATGCTTCATGATTAAGCGCGGCGCAAACAACAATTACTGTTTGTGCCAGATCGGGGCATTCTTTCAGGTCAAACTCACGGCGGGAGATAGGTTTGTTCTCTTTTTTAAGATGAACGCCACCATCCCTGAACTGCGAAGTAATACCAAAGTTAGCCATGATTTCGGTGATCACACTATCGCCCTGTAAACTGTAAGGAGTAAGGCCTGTTAAAAACAATTCGGCCTCATCTGCAAGCGCAGCAATAGCGTACCAGTAGGAAGCAGCGCTCCAATCAGGTTCAACGTGTAATGATGTTGTTGTAAATTCCTGGTTAGCAATTGCAATGACATTGTCTTGCCAGGCATGCTTGATGCCGGCGGTTTCCAGCATGGCCAGTGTCATTTCAACATAAGGGCGCGAGGTTAATTCGCTTTCAATATGCAATTCCAAGCCCAAAGGCAACTGAGCTGCAATGAGTAACAATGCGGTAATGTATTGGCTACTGATATTCCCCTTTATACTGATCTTATTGGTTTGTTGCCTGAAACCTCCTTTTAATTTGATAGGAGGATAGCCATTAGTCTCTTCATAATCAATATTAGCGCCCAGCACCCGTAATGCATCAACCAGTATACCTATTGGCCGTTCCTTCATGCGTTTACTACCGGTTAAGATCACTTCATCTTCCTGTATAGCATAGTAAGCCGTCAAAAAACGCATAGCCGTACCCGCCGGACCGATGTCTACGATTTCGGATCTGCAATTTTCAATTTCGTAATTATCGGGAGAAGCGTTTCCTGCCGGAACCTCCTGGCTCTTAGTTCTTGAGTCCTGGTTCTCCCTTAAAACACCTGCCAGTAAAACAGCGTCAGCGGCGTCAGATACGTTTTCAACCCTTACTTTACCTTTGCTTAACGCTTCGATGATCAGGGCGCGGTTACACTCACTTTTTGAACCGGTAAGGTTAACCGTGCCGTTAATGAACTTGTTGTTTCTTTTCAGAATGATGTTATGCATCATTTAAAATATTAGGCGTGTGTAAGTTTTTCTGCTGCCTGGCCCTGAGCGGCGTCGGCGTTCATTACTTCTGTTTGCCTGCGAATAGATTCGTTGTGAACCAGTTCAAGCAATTTTTCAGTAAACTCGGCGCTTAATTTTAATGCTTTACCGTAAGTTGTACGTTTTTGAAGGATTTCATCCCAACGGCCAACTTGTAAAATAGTAATGTTATTATCTTTTTTGTACTGACCGATTTTCTCAGCAATCTGCATACGCTCAGCAATTTTCTGGATCACCAGGTCATCAATCTTGTCGATTTGGTTACGTAGCTCGGCCAGCTTATCATTTACTTCAGAATTTCTAACTTCCGCTTTACGCAAAGTTAAGTGGTCAATGATATCGGCAAGAGCAGCAGGGGTAACCTGTTGTTTAGCATCTGTCCAGGCTACGCTTGGATCGATATGTGATTCGATCATTAAGCCTTGCATATCAAGATCCAAAGCTTTTTGTGAAACATAACCGATCAGATCGCGGTTACCCGAAATATGGCTTGGGTCATTAATAAGAGGTAACTCAGGAGCCAGGGTTTTTAAGGCGATAGCAACATCCCACATTGGTTCGTTACGGAAAGCTGATTTTTCGTAAGATGAGAAACCACGGTGAATTGCAGCTAATTTGGTAATACCTGCGTTGTTGATACGCTCTAAAGCGCCAACCCATAACGAAAGATCAGGATTTACCGGGTTTTTAACCATTACAGGAACATCAACACCTTTTAAAGCATCAGCAATTTCCTGGACTGTAAAAGGGTTAGCAGTTGAACGGGCGCCTACCCAAAGGATATCAACGCCGGCTTTTAAAGCTTCTTCAACGTGTTTTGCAGTAGCAACCTCAACAGCTGTTGGCAAGCCTGTTTCTTCTTTGGCGCGTTTTAACCACTCCAAACCAATGCTGCCAATACCTTCAAACTCACCCGGGCGTGTACGTGGTTTCCAGATACCTGCACGCAAAGCTGAGATTTTACCTGTTTGGGCTAATAAATGAGCTGTGGCTACTAATTGTTCCTCTGTTTCAGCACTGCACGGGCCTGAAATAACCAAGGGTTCCTTACCTGTTTTAATCCAGGTGTTAAGCGGCTGTATGTTTAAATTTAGTTTCATCGTTTTTTTGTTTGTCCGGCGATAGCCGGGAATGTTAGTTAATAATTTAAATTATGTTAGTTTTTTTGGTTTCTGCTTGTTAATGGTCTTTATTTATACATTACGCCTGATATTGATATACTTGCGGATGCTCCGTTCGGCCCGGCGAGGTTTCGGGCTCACCGCATGTTCATCATCGTGCCTTTCGTACTCGCCAAGGATATTGAAGTTATGGGTATACTTAAGGATCTGCCTTATTGAAGCGTCATATTGTTTTTGTTCCTCCCATTCTATATCTACATAAAAATTGTATTCGTTGCGCTTGCCTAAAATCGGCATCGACTGAATTTTGCTCATATTTACGCCTTCTTCGGCAAAAATATTAAGCACTTTAGCTAATGCACCAACTTTGTTACTTACCTGGAAGCACAAAGAAGCCTTGTTAGCCGGTTTCTTTTCAATATTATCATGATGGGTTAGGATCAGAAAACGGGTAAAGTTTCTTTTGTTCGATTCGATGCGACGTTCCAAAACATCCAGGCCGTAAAGCTTAGCGGCTAAAGAGTTTGCAATAGCAACCGTATCTGTTAGCTGCTCATCCCTGATGCGTTTAGCACAGGCCGCGGTATCACTGCTCTCCACAATTTTAAGGTGCGGATATTCGTCAAAAAAATCAACACACTGGCGTAAGGCAATAGGGTGGGAGGTTACGTATTTAATATCCTCGAATTTTACTCCCGGTAAAGCCATCAGGTGCAGCTGGATGGGCAGGTAAATTTCACCAACTACTGGGAAGCCATAATCAAGCAGCAAGGTATAATTTGGCAGGATGCTGCCGGCGATGCTGTTTTCGATAGCCATTACCACATAATCGGCCTCACGGTTCTTTAAACTCTCAAATGTTTGTTTGAAAGAGTTGCATTCAATGGTCTCGGTGTTTTCGCCGAAGTATTTCAATGCAGCTTCTTCGTGAAAAGAGGCCCGGATACCCTGAATTGCGACTTTTGGTTGTTCTATTTTCATAAACCTGCTTAAAGCAAAAAGTCCCGGCTGGTAGGCCGGGACTTTTTAGTTTCTTTATATGTTTGTTTTGTACATATTAGTCCCGGCTCTCACTGGTAAAGTAAAAGTAGTAGCCAAAGAAGTATGCACCTGTTAATTTCATTTGCTGTTTTTTATTACGACGTAAATGTACGGTAAAAAAAGAGTTTGTCAATAGAAAATTTTATTTTTTGTAAAAAATAATAGATCAACCAAATTAAATTCTGTGTTAGGCGCTTTGGGAGCGTTTGAAGAGAGAATTTTGGGGATAGATTATCTTTATTCCCAAATTTTCCGGAAACTTCTGAATAAGATCCATATCATGGATTAACATTTTAGGTTGTATAAATTCTCCGTTTTTGAACCTGATTTGTACGTTACCCATATTCCGGTCGCTCGTCGCTGTTCTATGAGCAAGTTCTGCTACATCGGCTTTATTGTACTCCTTAATGTGTTTTTCGTCAATCCCGTAATAGAATATGTGGTTGCCACGTGATATTCGCAAATACTGATTACGGCCTTTTATGGCTACAGAGGATATACTGCCAATAAATATCCCCAGTCCAAGAATTATTAAAAGAAGCACTATCGGATACGAACCGCCGCCAATATGAAGTACGCTTGCACAAAATACTGAAATGGCAAATAATAGATATATTGAGAAAAAAGCTGCAAGAACAAATATTCTCGCCGGGTTAACTCTATAGATAAAGTCACTGGTTACGAAATGTGGTTGATTCCCGATATTAAAGAAGTGTTTTTCAAATGAACTCAGATTGAGTGTCTGCTCAAAAAAGTCTTTTACCAGATCGCAAGCCTTATCAATGGTGGAGGCATAATATTCATATAGATGATTGCCGTTATCAAGATAATAAACGCAGAATTTACTATTAAAGTAAAGGCCAAGCTTGAGGTAGTTCAGGTTATTATCCTGAATAACTACCGATGGCCCGGTTAACTGGATATCAGTTAATGCCCGCTCTGCGTCCCACGGGAAATCTTTAATGACTTGGATAGTCTCATCAACATTACGAAGTTGCTCGTCAGAATATTCGCTTTTTTCGTAAGTGTTGTGCTGGAGTTTGGATATTAATTGTAACATGGTTTAGCGCGACACAAAAGTGTCACGCCAAATATAATATTGTTATGCGGCAGTTTCGTGTTTTCTATGAGCCCCTTCCATTGCCTTATATTCACGTTGCAGCACACGCGCAGTTTGTGTACTGCCGTCATGGCTCCAGCCCGGTGGATTTAGGAAATAGCTGATTTTTGATTTAAGATCGGGGGCATTTTTTACATCATGCAGCAGGGCTTTCCATTCATGGAACAAAACGTTTACCGGTCCCATATCTTCCGGTTGTTTGGTCAGGCCATATTTAACAGGCTCGGGCAAATCTTCATCACGGAAAGTGCCGAATAGCCTATCCCAGATGATAAGCACCATTCCCATATTTTTGTCAAGATAAGGGATGTTTGAAGCATGGTGAACGCGGTGATGCGCGGGCGTTACAAAAATCCACCCATACCATTTTGGCAAGGGAATTTTGTACTGCGTATGCACCAGATTGCCATAAAGCTGGGTAATAAGGTATGCGTACAGGATATCTAAAGCGGTAAAGCCCATTAAAGCAAGCGGGAGGTAAAAGAATACCCGGTAAAGCGGTTCAAATACTGTTGACCGAAAGCCCGTGGTGAAGTTAAAATGCTCGGACGAATGATGGGTAACATGCATTGCCCAAAACATACGGCAGTAATGCCCCGTATAATGCAGTACCCAGTATAAAAAGTCCTGTACAACAACCAACACAAACCAGTACCAAAAAACATTCTGAATTTGAAAAAGCCTGTAATGCTGGTAGGTATAATCAAGTATAAAAAAGGTAAATACCTTAACGCAGAGATTAGTAATAACGGCCAGCGAAGTAAGATAAATATTGGTTAACGTATCGCGGGTTTGATAGTACTTGCGATCTTCCCAATAGCTCAGAGCCATTTCAACAAGCGTTAAAACAACCAATAAGCCCATTAAAACAAGGGCCGCCTGATTTCGCGGATCTAAATGCTGAAACATGTTACAGGTTAATGTAATATCTTAAACTTTCACAAAGTTCGTGGGCGGTGCACACATTATCAATACTAAACTCACCTATATGTGTTAACAGGGTGCAATTAATTTCGTCTCCAATGTTCTTTTTGTCCTTTTTCATATTCAACAGCAGTTCGTCAAAACTGTCTTCGTTGATGGTATACCTCGGATAAAGATCGGTCAATACCTTTACAATTTCATGAAGTTCTTCTGAAGGCAACCCTGTTTTTTTGTGGGCGAGGTATGATTCGCAGATCATGCCGATAGCTACTGCTTCACCGTGCGAAAGGCTGTCTTCGTCATGTAATAAAGAGTATGTTTCAACCGCGTGCCCGATAGTATGCCCAAAGTTTAACGCCTTGCGGATACCTTTCTCATGCGGATCCTCAATGGTGATTTCATTCTTGATTTCTACGGAGCGGTAAACAAGCTCAACCGAAGGGTTTTTCAGGTCGCTATTTTTAAGTTGATTCCAATAACTGGCATCAACAATTAAACCATGTTTCAGCATTTCGGCCAAACCCGAAAGGATCTGGCGAGGCGGAAGGCTTTGTAAAAACTCGTGCGCTATAAACACAGCTTTAGGCATAGTAAATGTCCCGATAATATTTTTTATGCCGTCAACATCGATACCTGTTTTGCCGCCCACAGAGGCATCAACCTGTGAAAGGAGGGTAGTTGGCACCTGTACAAAATCTATCCCTCTTTTATAGGTAGAAGCGGCAAAGCCACCCATGTCTGTAATAACACCGCCACCTAAGTTAATCATGAGGCTTTTACGATCGGCACCAAAGTCAATCAGCATTTTCCAAACGCCCACACAAAAATCAATGTTTTTGCTTTCCTCTCCCGACGAAATCTCGATCAGGTCGTAATTATTAAAATCTTTAAGTTTGCTGGTAAGTAAGGGCAGGCAGTGTTCGCCTGTATTTTCGTCGGTTAAAATAAAGAATTTTGAATAGTTGCCTTTTTTAACAAAATCAACTAATTTATCAAGGCTATTATCAAAATAAACCGAGTAATTATCGCTTAAAATAGTGTTCATTATTATATGACTATAATTTTATTTCCATCGAACTCAACCGTGTCACCTCTTTTTACTTTGAGGCGTTTTCTGTAGTCAACTACACCATTGTACTTCACGAGGCCTTCAGTTACAACTATTTGCGCCTCGCCGCCGGTTTGCACTAAGTTCGCAGCCTTGAGTAGCTGGATCATGGGGATAAAGTCCCCTTCTAACTTAAATTCGATCATGGGATGGCAAAAATAAACTATTCATGCAATTATGAGTTATCATTTTATAATTTTGCAGATGACCTCTTTTGAAACTAACAATAATCAAGGACGAAATACGCCCTCGTTCGAAAATACAGAAATAGCTTTTCGCCATTCATCCAATACCGATCTGAACCGTGCCTACTGGTTGTTCAGGATGATCAATATTAACTTTTTGGTAAAGATAGGCCCACCGGTTACCAATTTTGCCATGAAGATAGGTTTGCCGATAAGGAATATTATCAAAGCTACCATATTTAAACATTTTTGCGGCGGCGAAACTATTGCCGAATGTGATTATACCATCAAAAACCTTTATAGCGGCAGGGTGGGTACCATTTTGGACTACTCGGTAGAAGGTGAAGAGGAAGAAACCGTATTTGATAATACCCGCGATGAGATTATCCGTACCATTGACCGCGCTGCCAAAGACAAAGCGATCCCTCTTACCGTATTTAAAGTAACGGGGGTGGGACGTTTGGGCCTCCTTGAAAAATTGGATGCCCGTGTTAAATTGAACGATACCGAAGAAGAGGAGTGGAGAAGGGTACAAAACCGTGTACTGGCTATTTGTGATAAAGCGTTCAAAAACAACGTGCCTGTAATGATAGATGCTGAAGAAAGCTGGATTCAGGATACTATTGATCTTTTAGCGCTTACCATGATGACCCAATTTAACAAGCAAAAGCCGATAGTTTATAATACCTATCAAATGTACAGGCATGATAAACTGGCCTCGATGTTAAATGATCATGCCATCGCTCAAAGCGAAGGTTTTATATTGGGAGCAAAAATAGTACGCGGTGCTTACATGGAAAAAGAACGTAAACGTGCCGAAGAAAAGGGCTACCCATCGCCAATTCAGCCCGATAAAAAATCTGCTGATCTTGATTATGATTCGGCGCTTGATTATTGTACAAGTCATATCAATGAAATAGCTTTTATTGCAGGTACACATAATGAAGAAAGTTGCCGTTTGCTGGCCGAATTACTGGACAATAAAGGTATTGATCATAAACATCCGCATGTTTATTTTTCGCAATTGCTTGGCATGAGCGATAACTTAAGTTTTAACCTGGCCCATGCCGATTATAATGTAGCCAAATACGTGCCTTATGGACCAGTAAAGGCTGTACTGCCATATTTATTTCGCCGTGCACAGGAAAATACAGCTATAGCCGGGCAAATGAGCCGCGAGTTGAGTCTAATTACAAAAGAAAGAAAGCGCCGAAGCGCTTAACTTATAAAACTACCATACAAAGAGGGCATTTATTAAATTAATTGCTCTCTTTTTGCAAAGGACTGTATGGTATCTGGAGTTGTCATTAGAAAGGTTTGGATACCCAACTTTTTTGCGGCCTCCAAATGCTGCGGACTATCGTCAATAAATAAGGTTTCTTCGGGTTTTAAATTATTCTCCTTAAGTACCTGTTCAAAAATGGCAGGCTCTGGCTTGCGCTTGCCTGTAAGGTGCGAGTAATATGTTTTTTCGAACAGGAGATCGTTTCCTTCAAAACCGAAATCGGTTTTAAGATAGTTCATGATATAATCATAATGGATAGCGTTAATATTGCTAAGCAAAAAAGTACGGTATTTGTCTTTCAGCTTTAACAGTAATTCGTGATTTCCTTCGGCAATTCCGACCAGGATACTGTTCCATGCGGCATCAATCTGATCATCCGTCAGGGAAAGGTTGTTGGTTTTTTCCCTTACGTAATCCCTGAATTGTGCCGCGGTAACTTCGCCACGATCAAATTTATCAAAAATTTCATCCTGGGTTTTGTGGCCAAAAAACGCTTCAGGGTTACTTATACCTAATTGATTCCAAGATTGTTGAACCCGGAGAAAGTCGATACTGAAAATAACGTTACCATAATCGAAGATGATATTTTTAATATTTTCCATAAAAAGAGTTTGAGATATGGCCGCAAATATGTAAAATTGCACCCGCAAACAAAAACAAAATAACCGCGCCTATAGCTCAGTCGGTTAGAGTAGAAGACTCATAATCTTTTGGTCCCTGGTTCGAGCCCAGGTGGGCGCACAAATTAGTGTTTTCGGCACTAAGAAAATCCTGTAAGTCGTTGATTTACAGGATTTTTTATTTTATTCCAATCCTTCTCAATCCTTTCGAATGCACCGTTTTGGCGGACAATCCGGCGGACAAAAATCGTTTTTTAGATTTGTCCGCTTTTATGAATTAATTGATTGTAATACAGTTAGTTGAGTTCCTGAAATAAGGACTCAAATGCACTCAGAAAAACTGTTAAAAATCGCAATCCGGCGGACAAAAGCGGCCTGAAAAGAACGGTTTCAGGATGTAATTAATCATTTATTCATAAACAAACTGTTACAAAAATGAAAACATCGCAGTCGTTTGATGTGCATTTCAGCATCAAGAAAGGAAGAGAAAAAGAAGATGGTAAAACCAAGGTTTACGCCTCGATCACGGTCAACAAGGAAAAAGTAATCATTGCCCTGCCGCATTTCGTGAATGCAGAAAGCTGGGACAAAGGACGCGGCTGTGTCAAGGTCAGGCTGCCGGAAGCCAAAGAATCCAACACCTATCTGGAGCAGGTCAGATTCACCATTACCACCTACTACCGGCAATTGCAGATCGCCGGAAAAGAGATCACGCCGGCTTTACTCAAAGCTTGCTTCCTCGGCGAAGTAACTGAGGAAACCTACTCGCTCAGTAGGCTGATGGATTATCATTATGAGGTCGCTTCGGCAGCATTCACCTGGAGTACCCTTAAGCACTACGCGGTGATCCGGTGCTACCTGGAAAAGTTCCTGAAAGAGAAACGCAAGACCACCGATATCCGCATCCATGAGATCGACTACAAATTTATCGTCGATTTTGAAACGTATTTGCGCAATCACAAGCCAGCTGACCACCCTCAGCCGATCAACAATAATGGTGTGATGAAACATTTGATCCGACTGCGCAAGATGACCACGCTGGCTTTCAAACTGCAATGGATCAATAAAGACCCCTTCAAAAATTACAGGTTCCGGTATAAGAAGGTAGAAACAGCCTTCCTTTCCAATTCAGAACTGAAGCTCGTTCAGGAGCATGAGTTCGCTTCCGGGTCGCTCGTCATGATCCGCGACCTTTTTGTATATGCCTGTTATACCGGCCTTTCGTTCGTCGACCTGATGAATCTGACGGAACGCAATGTGGTCGATGGCGAAGACGGTGGAAAATGGCTGAAGCTGTTCCGGCAGAAAAGCAATAAGGCAACCAATATCCCTTTGCTGGCACCGGCACTTGCCCTGATGAAGAAGTATGAAGACGATCCCAGGGCAGTTTACCACGGCACGATCTTTCCGACCCTCACCAACCAGAAGGTTAATATGCACCTTAAAGAGATTGCCAAGATCTTAGGTATCAAAAAGACCCTCACCTTCGGTGTAGCCCGCCACACGTTTGCCACGACGATCACCTTAGCCAATAACGTACCTATTGAAACCGTCAGCAAAATGATGGGCCATACCAAGATCGCCACGACGCAGATCTATGCCCGTGTACTGCTTAAAAAGATCAGCGAGGATATGAGCGTGCTGAAGGAAAAACAGAAACCGGAACCCAAGCGCCCGGCAGCAAGAAGATCGAATGTTAAACCCGCAATGAAACGCGTTAGCTAATGGAACAGCTAACCAATGACAAACTTTTCAGGTCAGTCAGGGAACTGATCGAAAAATCCCGCAGCGAGGTTGTTCGGAATGTGAACACCGTAATGACCTACACCTATTATCATATAGGTGAAATGATCGTCAATGAAGAGCAGGCCGGCAGCCAGCGGGCCGCTTATACGGAAACAATCGTCAAAGACCTCAGTCAAGCGCTGACGCGCGAATATGGCAAAGGTTATTCGCATCGTAACCTGGACTATTTCAAAAGGTTCTACCTGTTATATCAGGAACAGATTCCGCAATCACTGATTGCGTTTTCCGGTCTGTTCAAATTAAGCTGGACACATTACATCCAGTTAATGAAGATTGCCGACCCCGGTGAACGGGAATTTTATGAGCAGCAATCGGTAACGAATAACTGGTCAGTCCGGGAATTGCAGCGTCAGTACAATTCTTCCCTGTTCGAGCGGCTGGCGTTAAGCCGCGATAAAAAATGCGTACCGGATGGTGCGGAGGCAGGTCAAACAAGCTAAGAACCCATTCGCGCGTTGAAAAGCCCGTTCGTACTGGAGTTTTTGGGCTTAAAGGAGGATAGCGGCTATTCGGAGAATGATCTGGAGACCGCCATCATCAATAAACTGGAGCACTTTATGCTGGAATTAGGTAAAGGCTTTTTGTTTGAAGGACGGCAGCGGCGCATCACCCTCCCTGGTCGACAGTTTTCTTCAATGAGAACCATGGTCTGGTCGGAACGGTTTTATTCCTTCAAAAGTTTTCAAAAACTATAATACTGCCAGATCTCAAAAACTGAATATAGCCAGTGGCGAACCGCGTTGGTTGTATATATGTTACACCAGAATATTTTAGCAATGAAGATATTATTCCTTGTGAAGAATGGTTGAAAAGCGGCGCAACACATTGTTTTAGAGATAAAAAGATAGTTGCTAATATATCATATAATATATGATATATTAACTATTTGTTAACAAGCTTATGATAGCTTTGTGAAAAACCTATCATACCTATGGTGCTTTTTTTCCGGTTGTCTAAAAGGCAATTACCAAATCTGCTGCTCTGTTTCAGTATTTTGGTTCAGTTTTCCTGCAAAAAAGAGAACGTTAAAGTTGTGTATCCTGCCGGGAGCAATGAAGATATTAATACCTGGATAACGGATAGTCTCAAACGATATTATTATTGGACAGACCAACTGCCTGCACATGCAGACATCAGCAAGCCCCCTTTGGTATATTTTAACACTGTAAAAAACACGGCCGATCCCTTTTCTTATATTATTCTCCCCAGCGATCCTACAAGCGGGATTGCGAACAGCAAAAGTAAATTCGGATTTGATTACAGTACGATCGTTGAACAAAGAACAGGTTTGGTTATTGGCGTAATTAAACTGGTACTGAATGATTCGCCTGCCTCCAGGAACAGTTTGGTGAGGGGGGATTATATCAACAAGATCAACGGTAAGCAATTAACCCGTGATAACGCCAAAGACCTCCAGAGCGAACTACTTTCTGGCAATAGTGTCACATTATCCATAGCTCGCATTAGCGGAGATCAGCTGATCGCGGATAGGGATGTGGAAATTTCATCAGGTGCCACCTTTGAACAGCCGGCCACCAGCAAAGTTATAGCGGCCGGAAATAAAAAGATCGGTTATCTCTATATCAATGATTTTAGCCCCGGGCTGGCTGCTTCTCTTTATAGTGTTTTTGCAGGGTTTAAAAGTTCCGGGATTTCAGATCTGATACTTGATCTGCGTTATAACTCCGGCGGACAAGTTGCAGAGGCTGCCGGTCTTACGGCAATGATAGCGAATGGTATAAATTATTCAACGCCCTTTATCATTTACCAGGGCAATAAGAACGGCGGCAGGCGAAAAGAGTCTGTCGGGGATGCCGCTACTTATGATGGTACCGTAAATTTTGAGCTGGCATTACAATACAACTTAGGCTTAAAACAAATTTATATACTGGGCACCGGAGCTACTGCTTCTGCATCTGAGGTTATGATCAATAATTTAAAACCGTACATGCAGGTTACGCTTATAGGCGAAGTAACGCGGGGGAAGGATGCTGCGTCCTTTAAAATTTCTGATATGCGCGTACCTAAGCGGGTAGCATGGGAAATGCATCCGATAGTGTATAAACTCTTTAACGCCGTCGGGAGCGGAGATTACAGCGGAGGGATTAATCCTGATATTTCCGTAAACGAGCTGGCGACTTTACCGTTGCTCCCGCTTGGATCGGAGAATGATCCGCTTATAAACACCGCAATAACTATTATCAAAGATGCTCATGCGCAAAGAGTAACGCTCGCTGCGCAAACGAAAAAAAGGACGACGGGGGCGCTAACTGTACTTGCAGACTCCAAACTATCGGCCAGTTCATCAAGTGTGGTTGTTACACACCGCTAAAACTCAAAAGCATCTTGCACATTTAACATTAACTTCAAATTAACCCGGTTAACTTGCAATTGTCTTAACCTGCTGCTGTATGAAATATTTGAAAACCTTATCTGTTAAGCAACTTTTAGCAAACGTCAAAGCTGGGGATGGCGATGCTTTCGGTGAAATTTATAGACTATACAGAAAAAAAGTTTACACTTTCGCTTATCGTTTTGTAAGATGTGCAGAAGATGCGCATGAGCTTACGCAGGATGTTTTTGTCCGTCTTTGGGAAAGCCGTGGTAAGATAGACCCGGAAAAAAACTTTGACGCTTATCTGTTCAGTATGGTACGAAGTTATTTTCTGGATGCTCTTAAAAAGAAAACAAGGATGTCTGTTTACAGAGCGGCGAACCAAGGCGAACCAACCCATAATTCCACAGACCAATATATCGAGCTGCGCGAGTGCGGAAAAATTGCCATGCAGGCGATCGAGTCTTTGTCTCCACAGGCCAGGGCTGCTTACCTTTTGAGCAGGGAAGGCGGCTGCTCACACGCTGCTATATCACAACAAATGGGTATCTCTCCCAATACCGTTAATAACCACATTAAAAAATCCCTGGGCCACATCCGTGCAAGATTTCGATATCTGTCTCCAGATACAATTCTTCCTGCTTTGCTGATAATCATATCCCTTACCCCGGAACTGGGCTAAATTCTCTTTTCCTATAAGTTCTCCTATTGCTTCAAATAGCAAACACGGCGATATGCCGGTTTGCCTTAATTGCGCACGCAGGTTATACAGAGGTAGAACATCGTTATCGTGTTTGAGGAGATGCTTTTTATTCAAGCCCGAACTTTTTTCAAATAATTTCATATTCATATAGCCATACTTCGCCTGCCAGTCTTATATACTATAAAATGGCCAATTGCGGCAGAAGTAACAAACGTGGAACACAGCGACGAAATAAAGAGCTTATTCAAAATGTATCTGGAAGGTAAAACTGACGCGGTTCAGGAGAAAATCCTGTTACGGTACCTGCGAGATCATAAAGATGCGGAATCAGAGTTGTCAGCTGTTATGGAAGCGGTGTGGCGGGAGGAGGAAATGGCCATAGACGAAGCAACTGACCCGGAAGCTGAACTGGAGCTGATATGGACCAAAATTAACCGGAGCAGGCGGAAAAGAAGCACCCATTTCCCACTGCTCAGATATGCCGGGGCACTGATTTTACTTTGCTCGGCTGCAGTGATCTGGTACAAGTTGAAACCGGGCCGGCAGCATGTGGTTGATCCCGTCGCTCTGGTA
The DNA here is from genome assembly GCF_013376065.1 of Mucilaginibacter sp. SG538B. Lineage (NCBI taxonomy): Bacteria > Pseudomonadati > Bacteroidota > Sphingobacteriia > Sphingobacteriales > Sphingobacteriaceae > Mucilaginibacter > Mucilaginibacter sp. SG538B. The sequence continues at coordinate 23,483 of NZ_JABMJI010000010.1, read as the reverse complement.
AGTAAAACAACCGTGGCCAGTGAAAAAATTAAAATGCTGCTGCCTGACAGTTCTGTAGTTTATCTCGGAAGCGAAACAAAAATTACCTGGCCAGAACATTTTGAACCTGGCCATCCCAGGTATATAAGCCTTGAAGGCGAAGCTTTTTTTGAGGTGAAGCACGACGCAACCCGCCCGTTCATTATAAAATCCGGAAAGCTGGAAACCAGGGTTTTGGGTACCTCTTTTAATGTTTATGCCTACCCTGCCGATAATACAGTAACCGTGACCGTACGAACAGGGAAAGTGGGTGTTATCGAGAACCGGAACGGCATTCGTACCACCCTGTCATTGCTGTCGCCGGGTATGCGGATAACGTACCGTAACAATGACCATAATTACCAGGTTAGCAGTGTTAAGGCCACAGAGTCTGATGGTTGGATAAGCAACCGTTTCGTTTTCAGGGACGAAAACCTGGGTGATATCCTTTTTAAACTTCAGCGCTATTATGACGTTCGTTTTGAGATAAAAAACCCGGCACTTGCCCGTTGCAGGTTTAATGCTACCTTTTTTAACCAAAACATCCATGGTGTTATGCGGCAGCTCAGCATTATGAGCAGCGGGCACATCAAATACAGGATCAACAACAATAAAACAGTCGTCTTATGGGGGGAGACTTGTGAATGAAGACATAACCTTATAAAGTCAGGCAAACAGTTGCCCGTTGTGGGGTTCGCCACTTATCATACAAGGAAACCGCTCTGCGCCAACAGAACGGTTTCGGGAATAGTTTTTAAATCGTGAAAATTAAAAAACATCGTAAACTTATGAATATAAGCTTTTACAAAAAAGTATATCTGTATTTTTTCAAAATTAGCTGTAGGGCAATCCTGCTTGTACCCCTGATGCTTGCCCTGCTTTTCGGGGATACCTATGCAACTGCTTATCAGGGAACACCTCCTCATACTATCACACTTAAACTGGTAGCGGTTAGCATTCCCCAGGGGCTTACTGCACTCGAAAATAAAGCGGGTTGCGTAATTAATTACAACAAAGCAATTTTTAAACCCAACAGCAGGATCAGCCTGGAGGTAAAGGATGTTTCCCTTACAGACGTGCTTAAAATAATTTTAGCTAATACCCATGTCACGTTTAAATTTGCGGACCAGTCAACGATATTGCTGTACAAACTTCCTGTTCCTGTCAAGCCCGGTACCATAGCAGGAAAAGTGCTGGATGAGAAAGGGGAAACCTTACCTGGTGCTTCGGTAAAAGTGATCGGAAGCGACGCAGGAACACAAACAAGCGTTGACGGGACTTATTTGCTGAACCTGCCACCCGGATCCTACGCCCTGGAAGTCAGCTATATATCCTATCAAACACAGCGTATAACCGGAATAGTTGTTAACGAAAACAAAAATACAGCACTTGATGTGACTTTAAAGCCTGCCGCATCGGCCTTGAGAGAAGTTGTCGTTACGGCAAGTTATCAAAAAGCATCGGTCGAAGGATTGCTCGCCAGGCAAAAAAACGCATCGCAGATCAGCAATGGCATCAGCGCCGAGCAATTGGACCGCACACCCGACAGGAACATAGGCGAAAGTCTGAAAAGGATTAGCGGCGTAAGCACTGTTGACAATAAGTTTGTACTGGTACGGGGCATTGGTGAGCGCTACAATACAGCCATGATGGATGGAACGGTATTGCCAAGTACAGAGGCACAAAGCCGCAACTTTTCGTTCGATATGATCCCTGCAGGTTTGGTGGATAACGTGGTTGTCAGCAAAACAGTTACCCCGGATATGAATGCCAGTTTTGGGGGCGGCCTGATCCAGGTGAATACAAAGGATATCCCGGCCGAAAATTTCATGAATTTTACGGCAGGGGCCTCGTATAATGACCAAAGCACAGGTAAAGATTTCCTGAGCCACAAACGCGGGAAGTACGATTACTGGGGTTTTGATGATGGCAGGAGAGATTTCCCCGCAGGGCTGGTACACACCAACAGAAATACTGAGCCTAACCGCGCACTTTCTGACGCAGAGTATCAAAAAAAGGTAGTTGATCAAAGTAAAAGATTGATCAATGACAACTTTACCATGTATAAATACAAAACGGCTCCCTCGCAAAACTATCAGTTCTCGATAGGCCGTTTGTTGGCGTTGGATACTGCCAGGAACAACAAATTTGGTTTTACAGGCGCTGTAAGTTACCGTAACACACAAAATATCAATGTTATTGATGATCAATCAAGGGGAGGCTGGTATATTCAGCGACCAGATTTAAATACCGGTTCGGCCTACGTATTTAACACCACCCTGGGGGCATTGCTCAATATGGGTTTGCAACTGGGCAATAACCGCTTTGGCCTGCGCAATACCTATACCCATGTGTATGATAATACCCTAACAAGAATTGCTGGCTACGAGCCGGATAACGGGGCGGGTGACATAGCTGCCGGCAGGCCTCCAAGACGGGTTTTAGAGGCCGATGATCCTACCTATACCTCTTTGCTGCAAAATAAACTAAACGGGCAGCACCAGGTGGCAAAATTAAAGATAGAGTGGGACGTAGCCAGAACTTCGGTAAACAGGCAGGAAAAGGACGCTGGTATTGCCACAAGCGGACCTGTTTTGGTCGGTGATCGCTATCAATACTTCTATAACGGGAGTAAACTTACGGAACCCAGGATATCGCAAACCTCGCGTCAGCATGCTGCTAATAAAGAAACTCATTATTCATGGAACCTCTCCGGCACATTGCCTTTCACATTGGCAGGTTTCCGCAGCACCATAAAAACCGGCTATTTCGGCACGCATAAAAAAGCGGAATTTGACTGGCAGATCGCAGCCCTGGCCACAACTGAAAAATATGCGGACAGTTCAGGCTATAAGCCAATTGGACAGTTGATCAGTCCTGGAAATATAGCTTATGATAAATATGTATATGCGATTGATCCTTCCTTTATAGACAATTATAAAGGCAAAAGCCAAACACACGCGGGCTATGTGATGCTTGATAACCGGCTATTTGATAAGCTCCGGTTAGTGTGGGGCTTAAGGGGCGAATATTATAAATATACCGAGATCAAAGCAGGCGCGATCATTAAGGGAGGCGGAGAGAATATTTTCGCGGTAAAACCTGATAAAAGATGGCAATGGCTTCCATCGGTTAATCTGACCTATAGCCCTATACAGTCGCTAAACATCCGGGGAGCTGTTTCCAGCAGCGTGGTACGGCCCGAGCTGATGGATAATAATCCCTTTTTGAGATATAGCCCCACGCTTGATGCTTTATACGGTAATAAAGGCTTATACAGTACCCGTATCAACAGTTATGACCTTAAAGCGGAATTGTTTCCCGGCCTGGGTGAGATTATTTCGGTGGGCGGTTTTTATAAACGCTTTGATAAGCCCGTAGAGCTGAACGCTATTATGGTAAACGGCAATCCTAATTATTACCTTCAAAACGCGGACTGGGCAAAAGTATACGGCCTGGAATTTGAATTGCGAAAAAACTTCAGCTTTATAGCTGATAATGAGATCTTCAAAAATATAGCAGGGTACGGTAACCTTACCTTTCAAAAATCAACTGTTCAAAATACCTATACCGTAGACCCCGGAGGCGGCAAACCCTACATACAGGTTCCATCCCAACAAAAACGATCGCTGTATGGGCAATCACCTTATTTGTATAATATCGGTCTGCAATATCTTGGCAATCATCTTGGTTTCAACGCGGCTTATAATAAGTCGGGGCGTAAAACCTACATCGTTAGTGACGATCCTACTTTTATTGAATATGAAAGGCCAAGAGAACAACTTGATATTCAGATCAGCTATCGTTTCCTGAAAAATAAGATGGAGGCTAAATTCAACGTGGCCAATCTTACCAATAATATATTCAATGTTTATCGTAACACTGCCAGCTACGAACTTATACCAGGCGATAACGGTGGTGATAAAAGCAAAGCTTATCGCTTAAAAAACGGATTTAGTAATAATTATGAAAAGGGTGACCAGGTGATGTTTCAACAGCGTTTTGGACGGACCTTCAGCACATCGCTCACCTACAATTTTTAACAGAACGAATACATCCTGTATGTAGATATATAATGGTTTAACTAAAAAAAAGGAGGATGAAGTAAATCCGCTGTGCCATAAAATAAAACGAAGGACCTCGTACAGTCCTTCGTTTAAAACCGATTAGCTTGCCCGCTACCGGCACAAACAGGATAACCTGAAAGTAATATATCAGCCCCCGAAAGGGATACGTGTTTAAACCAAGGGTATAAACATAAGATCGTTGCTGTTGGATTTGGACTGGCGGCAAAGATATAATAAAAAATGTATGCCGGAAACATGGAGCTGATCTAATCTCGCAAAGCAGTATAAAGTTTACCGGTATGATCCAAATCCAAAAATGAACCTTAAAAAGTGGGAGCATAAAACAAAAATTACCTCCCTGAAAAACAGAAAAAATGAAAAAATTATCAATAATTACCCTGTGCCTTGCTGCGGGTATCTTCGTATCATCTTGTAAAAAAGAAGCCAAAAACGTTGAAGCATTTGACAACCGCAGTACATCAGCTGCAGATTACAGCGCGTCATCATTACCGGTTACAACTGTTAGTGGTGATATTACTACCAATACCACCTGGGATGCAAGTCATGTATGGGAAATTAGTGGTGTAGTTACTGTTAGAAGCGGTGCTACCCTGACCATCAATGCCGGTACTTTCATCAAATCAACTGTAAACACTGCTGGTGTTCAAAATGGTGTTTTGGTAATTGCCAAAGGTGCTAAAATCAACGCAGTTGGTACTTCAACAAACCCGATTGTATTCACCAGCCGTTATTTATTGGACGGTAACGCAAGCACTGTTGGTCATCCTGGTGATTTCGGCGGTGTCATCCTGTTAGGTAACGCGAAGATCAACGTTGGTGATAAACTGATCGAAGGTCTGGCTGATGATCCTAAATTCCATTACGGTGGTTCGAACGATGCAGACAACAGCGGTACCCTGCAATATGCCCGTATTGAATATGCTGGTTACGTACTGGCACCAAATGTGGAGGTAAACTCTTTAACTTTAGGTGGCGTCGGTAGCGGAACAACCATTGATCACGTACAGGCTTCATACGGCCTGGATGACGGGTTTGAGTTCTTTGGTGGTAAAGTAAGCCCTAAATACCTGGTTTCATTTGGTAACGATGACGACCAGTTTGACTTTGATAACGGTTTTACAGGTTCTATCCAATACGCCATCGCTGTGGCTGATGCCTACTCTACACACAGTGCCAGCAGTGGTGCAAGTGATTCAAACGGTATCGAATCTGATAATAATGCACCTACTGAAGATGCTACCTTCAGCTTATTACCAAAAACACACCCTACGTTAGCTAATTTTAGTGTTATCGGTACAAAAACTGCTACATTATCGCCGGCTATCACCTCACCAGGCTTTAAATACGGCTTCCGTAACCGTCGTGGTACTGAAGTTACTTTGAGCAACTCATTCTTTACCGGTTATCCTTCCGGTGTTGTCTTTGATGCTGATGCAAGTGCTACACCATCAACCATCAATGGTACCAGTGTTCACGGCTTCAGCGCTGCTATCTCTGTAGCAACCGGCGCTTATTCCAGCACTGTAGCCAATCCTACATCAACAGCTGCCACTGCACCTACCTGGGGCATGAGCCAGCCATTCTACAATGCAGGCGCGGTTAATTTCCTTGCTCCTGGTACAAGCGGTGCATTAACCGTTGGTTCAGGTAACTGGGTTGCCAACTGGACCAAATTTACTTTCTAATATTTTCACCGAATTGTGATTTACCGGGGCATCAGCTGATGTCCCGGTTTTCTTCAAATAATTAACATATGATCAAAATAAAATACCTGCTCCCAATATTATCGTTGTTTTTATTTGCCTGTAAGAAAGAGCAGTTGTTAAATAACAATCCTGTAAAAGCTGTACAACTCAACATTAAAGGGCTGGTGCTGACTGATACACTTGAATTTACACTGAATGATAAAAATATCGGCGAAGCCATCAACAACGAGTTTAAAATTAACGTGTCACTTTTTAACGCAAGTGATCAGATACAGGTCCGCAAAAAAAGCGACCATAAGGCCGTCAGTAGGATCAGTTTGGCAGAAAATCCTTTTAATCAGACCAAACGGATCTTTTATGACGGTGTGACGTTTTCTGATAATGTCGCTATTACACCTGTTAAAAACCCTGAAAACATGGGCTTTCGTCTCCGGTTTACAACAACTTTTATTGATTTTTACGGAGGGCCTGTTGATGTCGAGTTTTTTGACGAATATATAGACTATGACAAATTTGAGTTTGTTTATAAACCCTTGAATAAAGTAATTAAGAATGTAAGCGGCGCGTTCAGTGACTTCATGGAACTGCCTTCGCTTGAACCCGATCATCAGTATTATTTCAAGGTCTATAAATCCGGAACGAAGGATCTGCCCTATAAGAGCAGTGAACATGTTTTCATCACCGACCCAGAAAACAATTACGGACAATTTGTCCCCTTTGCAAAAGGAGACAGCCAGCTTATTTCGATTATGCCCAACGGCGACGCCAATTCTGTTACAGATTACTATCAAACAGCTGATTTATCAGCTGATTTTAAATAAGAGCGGGTTGGTTTTACCATCGACATTTAAGCAGATCGCCTCTTGGGTGATTTAATCAAATGGATACTTTGTTAATACAATTCCGGATTACGCATTAAAAATGGCAAAAAAAAAGACCGACGTACCACGCCCCGCCTGTTATAACGGGCATCTGTTTATAACAGGATTAATTGTGGCGATTGTAGGCAGTATGTGTTATGCGGTTATTATTGGGCTGTATCTTCAGTTTCGCTATATCAAATGATTTTGAAATAGAAAATGGTGACAATTTTGGGCAGGCTTTTATTAAGCTTTTAAGTAAATAATCGATGCATTGTCCGATCGGAATCCCTAAAATAGTAAAGATCCCACTGGTCGCGCGCTTAATTATTTTAGTTTGTTTTGCCCCGGCGGGGGCTCTTGAAAGTAATAGCCCATCAGGAGGCAGTAGCCGTTTTTTTGACTAAAAAGTTAAAGATTGTCTATTGCCTCTATGATTATATTTAAAGATGAATTCATCGAGATAATATTGCAAGTATCAAACCGATACCATATGGTATCGTTCATGGGTCCGGCCAGGGAAAAGAAAGCTGCGATACAGCTTTGGAAGCCGCATAAGCCAGCAGCAGCGTTTTCCGGTCATTAAAGTTCATCCTGTGTCGTCCATAGAAACATCGCCATCGCCAGCATCGACCCCGGCGCGGTGACCAGCCAGGGCGAAACGATGAACAGCACTAAGGTGGAAAAACGCGGGTAGAAATAGGCAAGCCGTTGGCCAGTAAAAAGCCGCGCAGCCGGCAAGCTTTCCGGTCGCTCTTTTCCAGCGCAAGGCCGCCAAAAACGTGGAACTTCCCATGCAGATAAAACCGAGCGCATCCAGCGTCCAGAAAATGGAATGCGGTTTTACCGTTAAGATGGTTTCGCGCGGGTCACGCAGCGATTCGGGGATCACCGTCGCCAACTGTACCCAGTACATGAGGATCACGTAAGTAGCATACGGGAGGGTAAATAGGAGCGCCGCATGGCTCCAGAAACGACAGTGCCTGGTCAGATCGCGCATCTTTTCGGTTATTCTTGTCAGGTCATTGGTTCTGCTAACCCTGACCGAGATCACTTTGCCGGTGAACTGAAAACCGCCTGTGCCACCCAATATGCTGTTATGTTGTACAGCGTCTGCGGGTATAGCCAATGGCAGACCTTCTGATTTCAGGAAATCCAGGATTGGCCTGATGTACGAATCAAATTGCTGGCTTACGATAGAGAGGTGGATCAGCCAGGATTCCGGACCGGTCAGAGCGCCCGAGATCAGATAGGGTGGGTATGCGAAAATGTAATACCTTGTTCCAGGAGGTAAATGGAGTGCCCGGGTGCTGCTACTGATCTTTTTTCGTTGACCGATGCTTGTTCCATTTTTAAGAATTGTTTCTTATGAGCAAATGAACAGGGTTTTAGATAGCGAAAACAGCGCGAAAAGGGTGGTAATCCGGCATAAATAAAAATGTAAAATACGTAACATGGAAAGTCGTATTTTTCATTCGAAGAGGTTATTTTCCCCTTCGGACCATCAGCTTAAGCATAAAGTAAAGCAAACGTTTTACCACCCCCAAAAAGAAATCTTCAATAGTAGGGCGGAAGCAATCAGCCATCACTTTAGAAAATGTTTTTAAATCAGATCCCATGGTAGAATCAGGCTTGTTCATGATTGCGGAATTCCGGCGCTGTCCTGCCTGGTTTGTCAACCGCCGTTAAACGACAGGCAACAAAAATGAGGCTCGTACATTTGGCTACTGAAAGAAAAGTGTCTGCCGATTTAACGACGACGTAGTAATGAAACTCCAAAAATTGAAATCGATATTTTTCAGATACTCGAAATTATATTTTCAAATAGAACTTAAAATATTTAATACATCGGAATGAGTTGCGAAATTCCGACAAATCCCCGGAGGGCAAGAGACTTTTTGTAGGGCAAAAAGACCTCTTGCCGCTGGAAAAACAAAGCTAAGATCGATATTAGAAAGCCGCAATTCACAAATCTCGAAATGACAATCAGGGAAAAAGTCAAACAAAATTTGGAATTCATAACAATATCTTGCTTAAGCAGTTATTCGAAGTTGGAAAATTCGAATTCAAGGGGGTTAATTGCGGATTTGGATATGGACAAAACACAACGATCCAGATTAAATAGGCCGGTATACATGTAAATGAAAATTATTTTTAAAATACTTGTGTTATTGACATATATAATTATATATTTGAAATACCAATTTATACTACCGATTAAATACGATCAATTTAATACAACTAATTAGTACTGAAGAGTATTAATTGTACATCTAAACCTTATTATGAAAAGTAATTTTTCGCAGGTAATAACCTGTATTGGCCACGCATTTGATATATCCGTTATTGGTGATAATATCACTAAGGAATTCGAAAAACATCCTGATCGTCCTCGTTTATTGACCATCGCTTAGCCATTTTAATATCCTATGGAACACCGTAACTCAGTTAAGGTAATAAGCCTTGTCGTGAAACAATTGGGTATTCCCGTCACCCGGAATAGCATTATTAGTGAATTGCAAAAACATACCGATGCTTCCAGCCTACTTGCTATCAGTGAGGTATTGACCTATTGGAATATCCCCAATGAAGCTTACCAGGTTAGTGTTGAAGAATTAATTGAGACGGAAATACCTTTGCCTTTTATAGCTTGTTTTGCAAAAGGGGAATTTGTTTTAGTAAACCAAAAAGATGAAAGCCAAATCACCATATCGAATGACCATTGGAATAACCATTCATTTAGTATAGACGAATTTAAAAGTCGTTATCAGGGATCTATATTAGCGTTTCAAAAAGATGACTCATCCGGTGAGTATGATTATTCTGCCAAACGCAGGGAAGAAATCATCGAGACCCTACGCATGCCGTTTGTTGTATCAGGACTAATCATTGTTTTTCTCGCTTATTTGTTTTTCAATCAATCCTATCTACAAACTATAAATTGGCATATCGGCATCTTAGCTTTTTTTAAGACGGTAGGCTTATTAGCTTCCATATTGTTACTAATACAAAGCATCGATGCAAATAATCCTCTGATACAAAAATTTTGCGGGGACGATAATAGTAAAAATTGCCATGTCATATTATCATCAAAGGCTGCAAAAGTAACCGAAGAATTGAGTTGGAGCGAAATTGGTTTTTTTTACTATTCAGGTACATTGGTTGCTTTGCTATTTAATGCCGCAAACGCCCACTTAATACAAATATTGGGAATTCTAAATTTACTAAGCTTACCCTATACTTTTTATTCCATTTATTATCAGTGGCGGGTAGCAAAGCAATGGTGTATTTTCTGTTGCACGGTCCAGGCTCTTTTATGGCTGGAGTTTGCTGCTTTTATACCTTATCTATCCAATGGAATTCAGTATCCCGATTTACATACCTTGAGCAATTTGTTTGTCGGAATACTTGTTCCGATCCTTTTATGGGTCTTCATAAAGCCTTACTTGATTAATTCTATGCAATTACAAATGCTTCGACTGGAGTTGTATAGGTATAAATACAATAAAGAATTATTCCAAAATATGCTGCACCGGGAGAATAAGTATGCTTTGCCAACCGAAGAAAATACTATCATGATAGGTAACAAAGAAGCTACCAACGTGATTACGCTGGTATCTAACCCTTTTTGCATTCATTGTACAAAAACACATATGCTTTTGGATAATTTACTTGATTCAAGAGATGATATAAAACTTCAATTGGTTTTTGTTAACAGACTATATCAAAAAGAACTGGACAAAAATGTTATCAGCCACTTTATGGCATTAAAGTTTGAAAAGAACGAAATCAGGCTTAAAGAAGCAATAAATGACTGGTATAAACAGGAGAAAAAAAAATATGAATTATGGAAAGAGAAATACCCGGCTATGGGAACTGCGATTGAATCTAACGCACTTTCAGCGCAAAAAGAGTGGTGTAAGATGGTAGAAATTACAAGTACGCCAACGCTGTTCATCAACGGTCGCAGATTACCTTCTGCTTACCAGGCAGAAGATATTAAATATGTTTTGTAAAAGGTGTAAAGAATTTGTTTCGCGAACAAAAAAGTTGCCTGCCTTGGTAAAACAGGATAAGGAAAGCCGCAACCCTAAAATAGAGGCATCAATTTAAAAACAAAAATTTATGAAAAAGTTGGAACTTAAGTTTGGAGACATTAAGGAAATGCTCACCAAAGATCAAATGAAAATGATTAGTGGAGGCTCATGTACATGGTACTGGAGTAGTGCCCCCGGTTGTGCAGGGGCAGTAGGAGTTCACACCAGTATCACAAGTGGTACTCAATCTGGTGCAGATAATAATTGCAATACGAACGATTGTTGCGACAATGTTGATTGTTATTAATTTTTGAGTAAACAACCATGATAACAAAAATCATGGTTGTTTTTTCCGTGAATCTTTTTTTGTAAAAAAATGAACTTTAAACACCTCTCACTACTGTTGTTGTCAATCGTAATACCCGTTATTATTTATGCTCAAAAGCTGCCCGGCATCCAACAAAGCAGCCTGCGCGCTCCGTCGAACGTGAAAATTGACGGGAAATCAACGGAATGGAGCAACAAATTTCAGGCTTATAACCATGCTACAGATATTTTTTATACGATGGCTAACGATGATGATAACTTGTATTTAACTATACAGGCAACGGAACATACCAATATCAATAAAATACTGGGAGGCGGTATCATTCTGACTATTAATCCATCTAATCAAAAAAACATCAAAAATGGCATTAGTATAACTTATCCTTTCCCAGATATGCACAACCGGGTCTGGGTTAATCTAAAATACCAGCCAGCTTCTCAGACGGAAGCCGACTCGATTATGAAGGTAAAAAATACAGATTACGCAAATGCATCCAAACTCATTAAGGTAACCGGAATAAAAAGCATGGACAGCCTTATTTCGGTATACAATCATGATGGCATCAAAGCAGCCGGAGCTTTTAATAATAAATTGTTTTTTACCTATGAGTTGTCTATCAGTTTAAAACAATTGGGACTTGATGCAAATGCGCCTGCAAAATTTACTTATAATATTAAATTGCCGGGCGTAGATATGGCCGCTGTATATAACGCGGCCGGCCAAGCAACAACGTTGGCTGGGGGAGTATATGTTGTCCCCATCGGGCCCCTGCCTGGGGTTAGCGACGAATACATCAAAAATAACCAGCCTTCGTTTCCTGTTAAAGTCCATATAGAGGCTTTTACTTCCTCCACAGATTTTTGGGGTGAATATACTTTAGCAAAAAAGTAAATGGATAAATAATGAATTTTAAACTGATATTGTTTGTTATGGCGCTTAGCATTACTGGTAAGAAAGCTTAAAGTCTCTACATCTTTCAAAAAACAGTCCGCGTGAACCTGCCGGTATGAAAATTAAAAGCAAAACAAATTCAGCGCATTGATGCCCAAGAACGCTTTATACCTGGGTATTCAAACTATAGATTTTTTCGGCTAGTATGCCTTGGCAGAAAACAATAAAATAACTCAAGTCAATTGAAATTTACCTTTTACAAACAGCAAGACAATTTAGATTGCGGCCCAACATGTTTGCGGATGATTGCGAAGTATTATAATCGCAATTATTCCATTCAAAAATTGAGGGCTTTGTGTTTTACGGGCAGAGGGGGGACAACTTTATGGAACATCAGCGACGCGGCAGAAAAAATAGGCTTACGCTCATTAGGCGTAAGGGTAACTATTGAACAGCTTAAGCAAGTACAACTGCCCTGTATTTTGCATTGGCGTCAAAACCATTATGTTATACTTTATAAAATAGGAGGCACGGCCTACTACATCGCCGATCCGGCCAAAGGGTTGGTTATGCTACAGGAAGAAGAATTTAAATCAAATTGGTTTTCGCACAAAGAGCTTTATGATGGCATCTCACTTTTACTAGGACCAATGCCTTCGTTTTATGAACTTGAAGAAGATAAGCAAAATGAGGTCAAATGGAGTGCCATCCTCCGTTACTATTTCCAATATAAACAACTTTTTTTTCAGTTGATTATTGGACTGGGTGTTGGCACATTAATACAGTTGGTCACCCCGTTTTTTACGCAGGCCCTGGTAGATACAGGCATCAATACCCGTAACCTTAACTTCGTTTATTTGATTTTGATTGCTCAGCTGATGTTTTTTTTGGGAAGTATGAGCATCAATTTCATCAGATCATGGATACTGCTTCACATCAGTGTGCGTATCAATGTTTCTATTTTAACCGATTTTTTGGTAAAACTCATGAAGTTGCCAATCAGCTATTTTGAAACAAAAACTACAGGCGACGTTCTGCAGCGAATGAATGACCAGCAAAAGATAGAAAACTTTTTAACCGGCACCGCATTAACCACCTTGTTTTCATTGCTTAACCTGGTGGTTTTTACCATTGTATTGATTTATTATAATACGCTGATTTTTTTAATTTCTCTTATTAGTACCGTACTCTATGTTTTATGGATAATTCTGTTTTTGAAACGCAGGCGTGACCTTAACTACAGACAGTTCGGCATCGCTTCAAATAATCAAAGCAATGTAATAGAGCTTGTAAATGGTATGCAGGAGATTAAATTGAATAATTGTGAAAAACAAAAACGCTGGCACTGGGAAAATATACAGGCAAGCCTTTACAAATTTAAAATAAAAAATCTTGCCCTAAGCCAGATACAGCAAACCGGATCAGCATTCATAAATCAGGGAAAAAACATACTGATAACATTTATAAGCGTAAAGGCTGTTATTGACGGCAATATTACTTTAGGCGGCATGATGGCTATACAATACATTGTTGGTCAGGTAAGTAACCCTATCGAACAAATGATTGGTTTTATACAGGCGTATCAGGATGCCAAAATTAGCCTGGGACGTTTGAATGAAGTGCACCAGCTAAAAGATGAAGAGCCTGCTGACTGTACGTTTATCAATGAATTGCCCGCTGACAAAAGCATTAGTATTAAAGACCTTACTTTCAGATATCCGGGAGCCGATGCCAATCCCGCCTTGGAAAATATAAATTTAAACATTCCGCAGGGTAAAACTACGGCAATAGTGGGAATGAGCGGCAGCGGTAAAACCACATTGCTGAAATTACTTCTCCGTTTTTATCCGCTCGAAACCGGAAAAATAAAAGTTGGAAAAATACACTTAACCAGCTTAAGCTATAAGATTTGGCGGAGCAGTTGCGGGACCGTAATGCAGGACGGATTTATTTTTGGAGACACTATAGCCAATAATATAGCGGTTGGAGATGATTTTCCGGATTTGGATAAATTAAATAAGGCCATTGAAACAGCGAACCTGAATGATTTTGTAAGCGAGCTGCCTTTTGGTCTCTATACCAAGATTGGAGCAGGTGGACATGGAATAAGTCAGGGCCAAAAACAACGCCTGCTTATCGCCCGTGCTGTTTATAAAAATCCGGCTTATTTATTTTTTGATGAAGCAACGAATGCATTGGACGCAAACAACGAAAAAATAATAATGGACAACCTGAACCAGTTTACTAACGGAAAAACCGTGGTGGTGGTTGCACATCGCTTAAGCACCGTAAGAAATGCTGATAATATTATTGTTATGGATAAGGGCAAAATTATTGAACAAGGTACTCATCGCCAACTAACTGAAATGAGGGGGGAATATTTTAACCTGGTAAAAAATCAACTTGAATTAGGCATATAATTACATGGCAAAGGAATTATTAAATCAAGAAGAGCCGGTACATGCTGAAGAAATGCAGGATATTATCGGTACACCGCCAATGTGGTTGTATAGGTGGGGAATAAGTCTGGTATTAGCTATCGCAATAATATGTGTGTTCATTTCATCAACTATAAGCTATCCCGAAGCTATTCAAACACAGATAAAAATACATTCGGTAAACTCACCATATGGCTTGTCAATAAAAGATTCGGCGAGATTAATCAAGATATTGGTACAAAATAATAGCTCCGTCAAGAAAGACGATTATTTGGCAGTCCTCGAAAATTCGACCGGCAGAAAGAACCTTAAAGCACCGGTCGATGGGCAATTAATTTATGCGGGGGTGATACATGAAAATGAACAATTACATCCTAATCAGAATGTATTTTTTATAGTTGGTGAGAATAGAGGGTTTTACGGAGAAATGATTGTTTCGCAAAATGATATTTATAAGGTTAAATCAGGGCAAACAGTATTAATTAAACTTAGAAATCCTGTTGATGACCAACGTACGTTGGACGGTATAATCAGGTATGTTACCGATGATCAAGTAAAAACAGGAGAATATGTTGCAGAGGTGGCTTTTGATAACCATGGAAGCGGATATTTATTATTGAAGAACGGGATGATAGCCGACGCCGAAATTATAACAGCCAAAGCCACTTTATTTCACCGTTTAATTAACAGCTTAATGAGAGGGATAAAATGAAACATATTTTTTTTATCCTTTTTTTAATGGTAGCGACAAATTTGAAGGCGCAACAAATTATCAATAAAGACGCACCGAAGTTGCCTGCGCGGGAGTTTCGCCAGGTTAGCGGGATTGTACAGGACAGTACCGGAACGCCGGTTGCCAGGGCTACGGTCATACTAAAGTCTGCAAAAGATTCGATGGCGACAAGCTCTGATAAAGATGGGATTTTTATATTCGAGAATGTAAGAGAGGCGACATTTTTACTTACCGTATCCGAAGTAGGATTTACAACCAAGGTGAGCCGGTATTTAAATAATGAGGAGACAAAAAAAATTGTACTGGCACCAATAATACTCAAAGATCAATATTATCAGCTTAAACAAGTCAACGTTAACGGAACGCCCACGATTGTTTATAAAACGGACACCGTCCAATACAGGGCCAGCGATTATAAAGTACCCGCTTACTCTACCGTGGATCAGTTACTGAAGAAGATGGAGGGAATGGAGGTTGGAGCAGATGGGACATTGGTACACCAGGGTCAACAAGTGACAAAAGCCAAGCTTAACGGAAAAGTATTTGGAGGGGGAAATGTAGCACAGGCCATCCAGAATTTGCCGGCTTCCATCGTGGATAAAATTCAGATAGTTGATGATTATGGAGATCAGGCTGCCCGGACCGGGATAAAAGATGGCGCCCCTTCAAAAACATTGAACATCACCACCAGGGCCGATAAGTCAATTGGTACTATTGCCCGGATCGTATCGCAAGAAGGAAATCATGGCCGGTATAATGAACAGCTTTCGGTACAGCATATCAATGCCAACCGGGTAATAAATTTAATTGGCAATGTAAGCAGCACTGTCAATGGTGTCGCTTCAACGTCGCCAACAAGTTCCGTGATATCCGCTCCCGGAACAACCCGATCCGGGTCACCTACCTTTAGTTATACTGATGATTGGGGCAGTAAAATAGTGGCCACCGGCAGTTACGTTTACAATTTTAATAATACCAACTCAATAAGCAATACTTACGGCTTTGCAAATTCAAGCAATGGGTTAAGTAATTTCATTAACAATAGCACGGTTAAAAACTCAAGCCGTGGCAACACTGTAAAATTTCAACTGGAGGATAACCTTGATAAATCCAACTATCTCCAAATCAACGCAACATTCAATAATATTAATTCCTCGGCAACCACCAGTACGCTAACAAGTAATTTAAATTATTTTACCACTGGATTTGAACACCCGGTGGTAAACCTCGAAGCAGTCAATTCAACTACCGGTCATGGCTATGGTTTAACAGCACTATTTGTGCATACATTTAAAAAGCCCAAAAGAAACTTTTCTATTCAGGCTGGCTTCACTCAATCAAATAGCCAGATAAAGGGGGATAAAAGCACTGAGTACCGTTATTACCTTGACACAACGCAGAACACGTTGGTAAAGGACTCCTTATCCCATTTAATAATTAACAAAACAAGTAACAGCAAAGTCTATCGTTCCGTTGTTACTTATGTTGAGCCGTTAACGGCCAGGGCGCAACTTGAGTTTACCGGACAAATAAGAAACGCAGTTTATGACAATAAAGCGATATCGGATACGGTGTTGGCGAATGGTCAGTTACAGGAACTCACCCGGTTAGAGAATACTTATCATTTTTCGTTTACAGAAACAAGGACCACGGTTGATTACCGGTATAGCGGCCGAAAGAGTAATTTATCCCTGGGGGCTACATTTGTATCTACCGCACTATCAGGCACACAGGTCGACAATAATACGGCCAATAATGTTTCTACCTCCCGATTGGATTTTAGGATCATACCCGTATTCAGGTATTCCTACTCCTGGTCAACTTCCGAAAGATTTCAAATAGCGTATTCCGGTATCAACACCGAGCCGGAGTTTCAACAAATACAGCCTTTTATAGACAGATCGGATCCCAATAACATTATTATAGGCAACCCCAACCTTAAGCCTACCTTTACCCATAGCGTTACGGCCAGTTACAACAAATATTTCCCCAATGACAAGTTTAATATTTCTTTTAATGTAGACGGAAGATTATATGATAATCAGGTAGCGACCAATATTGTGCAGATCACAGCACCCATTTCGGCGACATTAAATAAAACCATCAATGAAATTAATTATGTTAATATAAACGGCGACAAGGCAATAACAGGCGGCTACTCAATTTCAAAACAATTAAATGATCGGAACTATTATCTTGGGTTAAACGGAAGCATTACTTATGGCTATTTCAATGCGGTAAGCAATAGTATATCCTACCATACATCCCAATGGGATTTTAATGAAAGGTTTGGCCCTCAGATAAGTTTAAATGATAATAAGTTTATAATAAGCCCTTACATAGGTTATGAGGTCAACAGGTCATTCACCAACACATTAAATGCAACTTCAAACACCATTCAAACCACCAAATTGGCGATTGATGGTCAGATCTATTTACCAAGAAATTTTCAGTTACATTATAATGCCATCAAGAATTACATATCGGGCTTTACAAATTATAAACAAAACCCGCTGGTAATTAATGCCGGTTTTGAAAAGCGATTTTCAATGCGGACACAGAGTTTGGCACTCACCTTTGATGTATTCGATCTATTACACCAGAACAATTTTTTACAGCAATCGGTTACGCCGCAGTCCACAACTTACACACAGTCAAATACTTTAAGTCGATATTTTTTGGTGGGGCTAAAATTAAATCTGCAAAAATGGGGGGGGACGCCGATGCATAACGGCCAGCCGTTGAAACGCAGGGGAGACGGGAGCTTTATTCATTAACCGGCTAAATAATGACTTAGAACATTTACACAACTAAAAATCCAATATGAAAATCGTTCAAACTTCCTGGGCATGTAATCAAAAGGATATGCTGAAATTTAATGCCGGATGGTATTCGCCCGAATATCATTTAATGGGCTGGGCTTTAAGCTGTCTGCAATTAAAAAAATATTACGATGAGGTTGTATTACATGCCGATAGTGTTACAGCAAAAACTCTAATTGATACCTTACGGCTACCCTATACAGATGTAGTATGCGACTTGGATCAATTCGATCAAAACCCCTCTGAGTTATGGGGGTTGCCCAAAATACATACCTATTCACAACAAGCCGTACCATTTTTACACGTGGACGGAGATGTAATTATTTGGAAACCCTTTGATGAAAGTCTGCTTCATGGCGATTTGATAGCACAGAATTTGGAAGTTGGAACTAGCTTTTATGAAAATTTATTTAGCGAATTGGAACCCAGATTAACCTACATTCCAATTGAAGTAACAGAAGAAAAAGATAAAAAAGATAAAATATATGCCTACAACGCCGGGATCATAGGCGGCAACGACTTGAGTTTTTTTAACCTTTATACAGCACGATCAAAGGAAACAATAAGCAATAATGTCAATAGTCTCTCCAATATTAACATTGGCGCTTTCAATATATATTTTGAGCAAAATCTTTTTTTATTGCCTGGCAGCTAAATTTAATAAAAAGGTAAATGTGTTATTTGATGAGATCATTCCTGATAACCAATATAAATCGTTCGGCGATTTTACGGAAGTGCCTTTTAACAAAAATTACCTGCATCTGATAGGTCAATATAAAAGAACTTCGAATGTTTGTCAACAACTGGCAAACAGGTTAAGGCAGGATTATCCTGAATATTATTACCGGATAATTGCATTGTTTAAGAATCAGCAGACTCCCTTAAAAAAGGATTATTACTATTTTATTAATCAGCCCACCGAAAAATATTTAACAGATAGATATTTTAATTTGAAGGATTGCCAACAACATCCGGATTTGGTAATATCAGAAAAGAATACAGGTATTAAATCAGAAACCAAACGTCAGTTTCAAAGTAAAATAGTTGAAAATGTATTAGCAGCGATCGATAATACAGAAACAAATAATATAGATGATGCCATATATTCCAAAATGCTGAATGACGCAAAGTTATTTGAGGCAAGGCTTAATGATACTATAGAAAACGATTTTTCTCAACATTCAAATGAATTTCTGTACCAACGAGACATTGCACATACTAATTATTTTGAATACATTTTTGCTGACAGAGACAGTAGCTATGCTAAGAAGATCGTAGCAGATAAGATAGTTCAAATAACGGAAAGCTCGTTTGACTGGAGGTCGTTTGATACTGAAATCAGTAAAAATTTAAAGAAACGGCCGCTAAATTTAAATGAAACGCCAACAAGTGTTTATGTATGCATTATACCGGAATGCCATTACAAGGGCTATTCGTTGTCAATAATTGATGATTTGGATATGC
This sequence comes from Mucilaginibacter sp. SG538B, assembly GCF_013376065.1. NCBI lineage: Bacteria > Pseudomonadati > Bacteroidota > Sphingobacteriia > Sphingobacteriales > Sphingobacteriaceae > Mucilaginibacter > Mucilaginibacter sp. SG538B. The sequence goes on along the minus strand of NZ_JABMJI010000010.1, from coordinate 4,098 downwards.
GCTTATTACAGATATCGGAACAGCCGGTAGCAATAAATGATGTATTAACTGAAATAAGGTCCGTTTTTGAGCCGGATGATCTTAAGGCTTCTTTAGCTGAATTTGAGTTGTTAATTATCGGTAGAATAAAACTTATGTTACAAGCTAAAATAATTAAAGCTGTTAAATAAAATGAACAAGGCTATATAAACTTGAATACGCTGGGTTTTTCTTGGTAGGTTGAGCCTTTACTGTTAAAGCCTGGAAAGTCGCCAAGCTAAATAAATAAAACAATCGGTTGCTTCTGAAAAGTAACATAGGTGGGAATTCCATAAAAGGTGGAAGCAAATTTACCAGCCTAATAATCGCAAAACAAGAAATGACAAATCAAACCTTCATCCCCGCATTTATTATTAACAACAACAGTACAGATGGCACAGAAACTGTTTTGAAAGAATTTTCAGGAAAAAAGGAATTTCTGGTAAACATTATAGCGCCCGTAATGGACGAAGATAATGTAATAAGCTTACCAAAAACTATTCAGCATATTATCCGAAAAGTGACGGCAACCGAAACCGATTATATTCTAATATGCCAGGATGACCATCAATTTACCGATAGCTATTCAAAGAATAATTTAATTAAGTGCATTAGTCAGGCCAAAGATTTAGGTGCCGATATTTTATGTGGTGGGCTGGGCACATTCAGGAGTGCTTTGAGGATTTCAAAACATATTTTTTGGGTAGAGGATTTTGCAGGGTTGCCATTTACAATTGTCTTCCGCTCATTCTTCGAATCCATTCTAACAGATGATTATAAAACTTTCCCATTTACCAATGGTAAATTTTTTATATATCCTTTTATATCAATTAAGAAGGAACTCGTCCGTGATAACGCAACGCCCGGCAATACCGAAATAAGCAGAACGGAAAATGTAAGCGGGTTGGCTTCAGCACAAGTTGAAATATTAGATAATATTTCCGCATTTTATCAAGAATTTTCCGGGCAAAAGCAGAACGACTTGGGCGAAGAATTTTTGAATGATGTAGCTATTCCAACCTATATTATCAATCTTCCCGAGCGAACAGAACGACTCGACCATATAAAAAAGCAATTCGCGGGAAAGGATGAGTTCAAAGTTCAAATAATCGAAGCTTGCAAAAATCCGATTGGTGCGGTTGGGCTTTGGGAAAGCATTCGGAAGATAGTAAAGATTGCTATGGATAACGAAGATGATGTAATCATTATTTGCGAGGACGATCATCAGTTTACGGCCGATTATTCCAAATCACTTTTACTTAAAAATATATTGGAAGCTCATGAACAGCATACGGAAATGATTTCGGGCGGTATCTGTGAGTTCCATAAAGCCCTTCCTGTTACCACTAACAGAGCCTGGGTGAGTACTTCCTTTTGTACGCAATTTATAATTTTATATAAACCTGTATTTCAAAAAATATTGGACACCCCTTACGACAATACGGTAACGGCAGATGCAATGCTTTCGATGATACTGAGTAATAAAATGGTGTTTTTCCCATTTATCTCTGCCCAAAAGCCGTTTGGCTATTCAGATGTAACTAAAGGTAATCATGAAAATATAGAGTTGTTTGCCAAGTCATTTTATCGCGAGAACACAAGATTAAAGCGAATATATGAAGCAAAGGCCGCTTATTCGAGTTTGCAAATGTCCTGACAAGAATTGTATGTTCTAATGTATAGATTCGAAATATTTAAGAACAATCATCAGTGATTGTTTTACCCATCACGTATTAATAGTTATAAAAATGAATATGACAAGACAATGCATCCCCACCTTTATTATCAACCCCAAAGACCGGATGGATTTTAAAGGAAATATCCTTAAGGAGTTTAACGGGAAAGAAGAATTTGCACTGAATTTTGTGGAACCCATTACCGATGAAAATAAAATAAGTGATTTATGGAAAACTATCCAACAAATTGTACAAAATGTAATAAGCACAAATGCAGATTACATTTTGATATGTAAAGACAGCCATCAATTTACGGCCAATTATTCGACGGATAATTTATTAGAATGTATAAGGCAGGCAGAAAAGTTAGGTGCAGATATTTTATGTGGTGACGTAACCTCATTTGGGAGTGCGATAAGAGTTTCAAATAACATATTTTGGGTAGAGAATTTCTCCGAATCGCAGTTTACAATTATATTTCGCCCATTTTTTGAAGACATATTACTGGCGGATAAAAATATATTTTCAATTGCGAATGGACAATTCTTTATATATCCATTTATATCAAATTTGACAGAGCCAAAAGGTACCGGTTTAAAGTCGGATACTAATGAGGCACGCGTAAAACGACCAAGTTTCAATGCTTCGGAACAAGTTGAACTAATAGAACGCATTTCTGCCTTTTATAAGTCATTTTCAATCGAAAATGCAGATGCCTTAAATGAAGAAAACTATGATAACGTCATTATTCCAACATATATAATTAATCTGCCGGAACGAACGGAAAGACTGGAACATATAAAAGGGCAATTTGCTGGGAAGGATGAGTTCAATATCCAGATAATAGAGGCCTGTAAAAATCCAGTCGGCGCCGTTGGCTTATGGGAAACCGTTCGTAAAATTATAAAACTAGCTATTGAAAACGGGGATGATGTAATTATTATTTGTGAAGATGATCATGAGTTTACATCCGACTACTCCAGGTCATTTTTACTTAAAAATATTATGGAGGCTTATTTGCAGCAGGCCGAGATGCTGTTGGGTGGTATCTGTGGATTGATTAAGGCCCTTCCCATTACCAATAATAGAGCCTGGATAGGCTATTCCCATTGTACACAATTTACTATTTTGTATAAACCTGTATTTCAAAAAATATTGGACGAACCCTATAATAATAATGTAGTTGCGGATATTCTGCTTTCCAAAATGGTGATTAATAAAATGGTGTTTTTCCCGTTTATTTCGGTGCAAAAATACTTCGGCTATTCTGATGTATCAAAAGGAAATAATGACGATAAAGAGATGTTAATCAGAAACTTTACTCGCGCAAATGCTCAGCTAAAGAGAATATATGAGGCAAAAGCGGCTTACGTAGATTCCAACCTGATTTGATAAAGGGTTAGTAAAAAGGTTGCTTAGGATATCTTAAGGGACTGGCAAAACAGTAACGATTGTGGTCGTTATTTGATTAAGCGGGAGCAGTGTAACCCCTCCTAAAAATCGGACTGCTTAAAGGACGAAAAGCCTTAACTTTAAACAGTCAAACGATGAAGCACTCTATTATTACCGAAGCACAGATTGTCAAGGCGATCAAAGAATACGAAGGAGGCCGTGAGTTTAACGATTTATGCCGCGAACTGGGCGTTCACAAATCAACCTTTTACAACTGGCGTAAAAAGTATGCCGGTATGGATAGCCAGGAACTGAAGCGGCTGAAAGAGATGGAGGAAGAGAACCGAAAGCTGAAGCATATGTATGCGCCTGAAATTAGTTTCTAATTTTAGGCGCATTTATTTGTTAATGTACTGTTATTAAGATGTTTATGTATTTAAATAAGTGATTGAAAGGACTTAAATAGACTGTAATTAAATTCTTTCCTGCGCCCTTTTTGCGCCCTGAAAAATGACGGTTTCAGGCGGTAATTTGGATATACCAGTGATATTGCCCCCTCTTCGCCAATCTAAAGTGCCCAGTGGTAGTAATACGCAGGTAAATGTGGCGAGGCCTTCGGCATTTGCTTTTGATCTCTTTACGTAAAAGAGGAGGTTAAAAGATCTGTTCATCACTGAAGCTTTAAGTGAATAAAATCAGTTACATATCCTACTGAAATCAAGATGTTTAAATTAAGAAAATGTTCAATATAGGAGACTTATAACGTTCCGGTGATCGGCAAGCTTACCTTGAAAAAGGTCACCCACGGGTACCGGAACAACGCGATTGATCGGTTTATTTTGGCGATGGCTAAAAACAGAAAGCGCCGTAAATATTTCATTTACAGCGCTTTTTATCCTAACTGAATAATACTTGATGCGGAGAGTTAGGGATTTGTTTTAACCTTAATTTTCTGCGCTTATTTGATATCTTGAATGGTTTTCAATTCGTACTCACCGAATTACTCACCACT
>NZ_JABMJI010000009.1:0-100720 GCF_013376065.1 Mucilaginibacter sp. SG538B | reverse complement strand
CTGTTGATCTGCCAGACAGCCTCATGGGTTTAGGCCCTCTGATTTACTTTCAGGTATTGAAGAAATGCCGGCCACTTGAAAAGCTTACATCAATGCACACATGGCATTTCCTTCCCTTGCTCATCACTTTAGGCATTCCGTTATGCTATCCCGCAAAAGCGACATGGCTAAACGCGTTCTCCCCGGTTTCAGTCCTGCTTTACCTGGTGGCGGCTCATCGGGAAATAGTGGCCATGTATCATAGCCGAACCTTTATCGAGGGTGACCGTAACAGGAACGAAATAGAATGGCTTCACCGGCCTTTGATAATGTTAGGCGCAGTCTGGCTGCTCTTGTTAATTTTAGGGACCGGACATTATTTAATGATCAAAAATCCGGTACTATCCGCGATTGAACACTTCTTGTACCTGCTGTCAGCCATGTTGTTGATCTGGCTCGCCTTCCGGACTTTTATTCGGACACAAGGAAATTTGGATGTACCAGGAACCTCAGCTATAAAGCTTAACTTGAATGCTGATCTGAGACGTAAGGGTGGCCAATTGAAAGCAGCTTTGAAGCTGGAACACTACTACCGGGACCCGGAACTGGACCTCCGGTCGCTGGCTGAAAAAATGGATGTTCATCCTAATGAACTTTCCAGGATCATTAACGCGGTATTCAAAAAGAGTTTCAATGAGTTGATCAATGAATACCGGATCAATGACGTTATGCGAAAAATGCAGGACAGAAATTATGACCACCTGACCTTGCTCGGCATTGCTTATGAATCTGGTTTTAACTCTAAATCCACTTTCAACCGGACATTCAGGGAAATGACAGGACAAAGTCCCGCCGAATATAAAAACGAATTAAAAAATAAGCGCCCAACTTATAACCTGGGACGAACAGGACACTTCGCTGGCCGACCTTCGGGTCATAAAACAGCCACGATTCAGGCTAAACTGGAATTAAAGCGAAAACTCATGTTGAAAAATTATTTAAAAATCGCCTGGCGTAATTTAAAGCGAAACAAGATCTACACGACGATCAACATTACCGGATTATCCGTTGGTATTGCAGCCTGCCTGCTGATATTCCTGGTCATTAAATTTGAAACGAGCTTTGACGATTACCACCAAAAGCGTGACCGGATCTACCGGGTGGTCAGGATCAGCAACGGGCCCGACGGGGTGCATGCGGGCGTTGGCACACCGTTGCCGATAACCGAAGCTTTGAAACTTGACTTCCCGCAACTGGAGCAGGTGGCCAATATCATGCAAAATTCTAATTCGCACTACACCGTGGATGACCTGCAACATACAGGCGTTGCCCGAAAGTACAGGGAGCCGCTGGCTTATTACGCCGATCCGGAATTGTTCGGCGTGTTCGATTTCAAGTGGCTGGCGGGTGATCGAAATACCGCGCTTTCGGCACCAAATACCATTGTGCTGTCCCGCGAGGAGGCCAATAAATTTTTCGGCGATTGGCGGACCGCCGTGGGCAAAACGGTGAAGTTCGAAAATGCGCGCGACCTGCAAGTCACCGGGATATTTGATGATACACCGGTCAACACTGATATCCCGATGAAACTAGCCGTTTCATGGGCGACATTAACGGTGGCAGGCGGAGAACTTTATGATAGCCAGCAAGACTGGGTTAGTACCTTTGGGGCGAAGAACTGTTATGTGGTTTTGCCGCCCGGTTTAACGGCCGAACGGTTTAATAAGGACCTGCTTGCTTTTGCAAAGCGCCACTTGCCCGCAACTCAGCAAAAAGGTGGAAGCTACCAATTGCAGCCATTAAGCGATATACACTACAATACCGACACGACCGTTTACAGCGGACATCCTTTCAGCAGGCAGCTGATCAATGTGATCGGCCTGATCGGATGCTTTCTGTTGCTGATCGGCTGTGTTAATTTTATCAATCTGGCTACCGCGCAGGCGGTCAACCGTTCAAAAGAAGTGGGGGTGCGAAAGGTAATGGGCAGCAGCCGGCTGCAACTCGTTCTGCAATATATGAGTGAGACTATGATCATTACCACCCTGGCGGTATCGTTGGCCGTTGTGATGGCGGTATTGGCCGTGCCGATGCTCAATAACTTGCTGGATACTGAATTACGCCGTTCTTTTTTAAATGATCCTGTTATCATCATGTTTTTGTTGGGCGTCATTGCCGCCGTTACGCTGGTCGCCGGGCTTTATCCGGCCTTTGTACTTTCCGGTTTCAATCCCGTCGCAGCAATGCGTAACCAGGTGACCGCCGGCAGGGCCAGCGGCATGTCGCTCCGCAGGGTATTGGTACTGGCACAATTTTGCATCGCTCAGTTTTTGGTGATCGGAACACTGGTCCTGCTGCGTCAAATGGACTATTTTCAAAACAAACCGCTAGGATTCAATAAAGACGCAGTGATCACTGTCCCGGTTCCTGCAGACAGTTTGAGCCGATTGAAATTAAACAGCCTGAAGAATGAGCTGCTCACGCAATCCGGCATCAAAAATGTCAGCCTGAGTTTGTTCGGGCCATCTGATAAGAGCGGTTGGGCTACGGATATCAAGTACGACAACGCTGCCAAACCGGCAAATTTCGCGGTTAACTTAAAATGGGCAGACCGGGAGTATTTCAAATTATACGAAATGCAATTCGTTGCCGGCGGGCCATATCCGCAAGGCGATGTGGTAAAAGGCTATGTGGTCAATGAAGCGCTGGTTCGGCAACTCGGCATCTCCGATCCGAAACTGGTCATTGGCAAATATATTATGCTTTGGGACCGCAAGGATCTCTACGCCCCGATCACCGGCGTTGTTAAAGACTACCATATCAGATCTTTGCAAAACGCCATTCCACCGGTTTTGATGGGCGCTTCTTTGAATCAGTACGCAAAACTTAACATCAAGATCGATCTGCACCATGTTGATCAAACGCTTTCAGCAATTGAACGGCTATGGAACAAAACCTATCCTGCAGGAGTCTATGAGTATCAGTTCCTGGACCAGACCATCGCCAATTTTTATAAAAAGGAAAATGCGCTTGCGGTGCTGTATGAGATCTTCGCATCGGTTGCCATTTTTATATCTTGCCTTGGCCTCTATGGTTTGGTTTCGTTCATGGCGGTACAACGAATCAAGGAAGTCGGCATCCGTAAAACGCTGGGCGCGTCGGTGATCAATATCGTCTATTTGTTTTATAAAGAATTCACGGTGCTCATTCTAATTGCCTTTGCCGTCGCTGCGCCGATTGGCTATTACTGCATGGAAAAATGGCTGCTGGATTATACCTACCGCATTCAGATAGGACCCGGCGTATTTGTGATAGCCATCGCCAGCTCCGTTTTTATTGCCTGGGCTACTGTCAGCTCAAAGGCGATCAAGGCGGCGTTGACCAATCCGGTAAAGAGCCTAAAGAGCGAATAATTTTTTAATGTTACCCAGATCAACGGGATTGTAAGAGGCACTATATGGATATTCCGGTATGCTTGACCATGCTGTTACGTGCTTTTTAGGGCAACGAATTGTGTTAGTGGATCTTAAACTTGGCTATTTACTTCAAGAAGATAGCGTGGTCAAAGTGTAACGGAACACTGTGAACTCTTTTTCGGAATGCACTGGTCAACAGATCCGGATTATCCATGCTGGCTTTTGAGTCGGATTTTTTTGCGTTGAATTATGGCTGGGACAGAACATCTAAAAAAAGACCGGTAATTGATTCCTTTATTTTAAAAAATATATTTTCGGTCTGGACAACTTGCGATGCCTGCCAAACGCTGCTTTTCAAGTATATCCCTGCCACATATAATAACATTCAAGTTTCGTATTTAATCGTCCAATCGTAACGCTCTATTTCGTCAATCCAACCCGTTTATTGTCGAAATAAGGTCTATAACTTTACTATGAACACACGCTTAGTCTGAAAATCAATATTTTAAAAACTGGCATCGGTCTTGTCTCGCTCTCCCTATAATGATAGCTTAAACACATCTGGTTTAACTACAATTCCAACAAACAAAATAATTAACCCTCAAAAAATTAAAAAGATGAATAGTGAACAATTAATTGAATTAACCCGGGAACTGATTTATCACGCAACGCATTTTGACGTGGAATACGTTAATAAAGCGTATGCTGATAAATTACTTATTGTAAAAGTTGACGAAGATGGTGTCGTTGACACTATGAATAAAGAACAACTCATGGTTTTCATAAAGCAAAACAAAGATTTAAACACCGAACCATTATCTACTAAAACCGAATATCACTACGCTGTATGTGATGGGGATATGGGTATGGTTGTAATTACGCGTGAATTGGTTTTTGATGGAAAATTGAACAGAAAATATTTTACAGTGATTTGGGAATATCTATCAGGCAGATGGCAGGTTGTTAAAGAATCGGCAGTGGTTCGTAATTAATAAATCACAACCAGTTTCTACCTCATATTATCTTCCGTCTTCCGACCGCAATGGCCTGTACAGGTCTCCATTATCAAACAACCAACAGCGTACTGTCTTGCTGTTGGTTGTTTGAGTTTTAAAACATATTTCCGAAGCCTATCACTTTCCTGGCCGTGAAAAGCCCGCCATTTTAATTCGCTTATCACGGGTGTAAAAAAGCTTTCGATTCCGCTTTGCTTCTCTCAAGGCCCTATCCTCTCCTTCAATACGCTGTATTTGGTGTAACATCAGCATGTTCGGCGAAATAAGGTGCAATTAAAACTCAATCAAATCAACAAACAACTCAAAACCAATTAATTACCAGATGGCACAAGGCTTGCAAAAAGTAAAAAGCCGTCTCGCTGATGATTCAGAACATCAATACAGACTGAGCAAGGCGATAAATAAGGCTGGCAACAATTTAAACATTAAAAAAACATCAACATGGGAAACTGGCTATTCGGATCGCACAGCGATCCTCACAAAAAGAACGATCAATCAGAAGAAATGGCATCAGAAGGTTACGATCCAAATGAAGAAAGCCTTGAGGAAGGAGGCGAATATATGGACGACTCATTAAGGATGATTGAACAGCCGCTTCAGGATGAATAAAGCGAGCTGAATATATATCCACATAAAATCTAATTAAAACATTGAAGGAATGAACGAAGATCATAGGGGAACCATTTTTATTGTAGATATCAGCGGCTATTCAAAATTTGTTACCGAGACGGAGAATGAAGCAGGAAGCCTGATTGTTTGCAGTCTGCTTGAGTCAATTATTGATGCCAACCGGCTTTCATTCAACATTTCAGAAATTGAAGGTGATGCTATACTTTTTTACAGGCATGGCTCGGCTTTCCCTGTTAAAGAAATCCTTTCACAATTTGAACTTATGCTCGAGGCATTTAAAAACAGGCTCAAAACCTTTAAAGAAAGTTTTCCGCAAACCAGCTTTCTTTCAATTAAACTGGTGGTGCATTACGGGGTGATCGGGAGATTTGCTGTTGGGAGTTATTCCAAACTATTCGGTCAGGCTGTTGTAGAAGCGCATAGGCTTTTAAAAAACGGCATTGATACGCATACCTACGCGCTGATCACTAAAGAATATTTCAACGAACAGCGACAAAACGATTTTATGCTACCAGACGAAGCCACCGAGGTTTGTGAACTATATGATGTTGACCGGCTTTGCTACACCTATTTCCCGTTCAATACCGGTCCGCTCCCATTATACGCGCAGGATTTAAACCTCGGGCAAACAGGCACCTGAAACCATAAAACTTCATTCAAAACAATCATCTATCAATATGCACGCCGGAAAATCATATAAACTGCCAGAGTTCCTGGTTTGGACCAGACGAAAAATATACAAGCTTTTTGTGCTTGGCCTTATACCTGTCATCCTTTATGAGGTGCTGGGGTTTAAATGGCTTGATATTCCCTGGGCTATTATAGGATTGGTGGGTACAAGCGCCGCATTTATAGTTGGTTTTACTAACACGCAAACTTACCGGCGTACCGACGAAGGGCAACAAATGTGGACCAGCATATTCAGTCAAAGCCGGGCATGGGGACTTATCAGCCGCGATTTTTTTAATAATCCAGAGAAAAGCAAACTACTTATTTATCGCCACATTGCCTGGCTCACGGTTCTGCGTTTTCAGCTAAGGGAAGAGCGCATTTGGGAAAGCGTTGGTAAAAAGCACAACGCCGAGTACCAACAATACTATACCGTACCCGAATGGAAAACGCCACTTGAGAGTGAACTCATAAATTATCTTCAGGACGATGATTTGAGGCACATCATCAATACCAATAATAAAGCCACCCAGATTATGGCCTTACAAAGCGGAACTATTAAACAATTGTATGAACAAGGCGAAATTGCCGTGCTACAATTTGTAGAAATGGAACGCGCCATTCGCGATTTTTATACGCAGCAGGCTAAGGCTGAGCAAATAAAAAACTCACCCTATCCCCGTCAATATGCCATTATCAATACCTTTTTTGTCTGGCTGTTTTGCATCATCCTCCCTTTTGGCATGCTTAAGGATTTTGATCAGCTCAATAACGAGGTGCAAGGTATAATGAAAGGATACATGGTTTGGTTAGTGGCACCGTTCAGCACGCTGATATCATGGATCTATACATCTCTTGAACAGGTTGGCGAAAGCACCGAAAACCCGTTTGAAGGCAGTGCTAATGACGTACCCATTTCGCAAATGAGCCGGAGCATTGAAATTGAATTAAGAGAGTTTTTGGGCGAAAAAGATCTGCCAATCGAATTAACGGCTCAAAATAACATTGTAATGTAAGCGATACCTGATTTAAAACTCTGAAACATAATTAATGAACCTAAAATAAATTAAAGATGGAAACATTAAACATGGAAATTAAAAACACGGCACCTGTTTTAACCAATCTTTTACAGATTGTAGAAAGCGGTTTGCTTTCAGAAAACATTTACCTCACACTTACAGACGAAGGTTCAGAACAATCTTTATCCGGCTTAAGGATAAACAAACTGGGTGTTACCGAAGCACCAATCCCTGAAATCCTAAAGCTTTTAGGTATCCGCAGTATCACCTTAAATGCAAGTCATGATTTTACCGAGCTGTCAAAACTAACGGTAACACTACCACCTGCGGAGGTTGAACAATACTTATGGACATTTTTCAGGGATAAAACTGTTATTGCCGAACTACGCTCATTATTTAGCAATTGCCACACTATTGCTTTTGATGATTGGGCAGCCATCACAGGTGCCTCTAACCTTTGGAACGGTTTATTGGCTGAGGTTATAAGGCCACTGGGCAAGAAAGATCTTGAATTTATCTTTTACCTGGGAGATCCCGGGAATAAACTTTCCTTCCAGGTAGATGAGGCAATCGATCTTATCAGCGAGTTTTCGCACCATGGCCAGGTAACCTTTGCCCTTGATGCAAGCGAGGCGATGAAGCTATGGATGGTATTGAACGGTGTAAACCCCGATACTCCATTAGAAGGGCAAACCCCGTCCGATCTTAACAAAAAATACTTCTCCATTTATAGAACGATGGACGTTAGCCGCCTATTGATATACTCAGCCGACAATGCAATATTATTCTCAAGCGATCAGCAATTTGTACTTAGTCGAAAAAAAGTTGAGCACCATATTGAAATAAGCGCAAACGCAAGGCAAGATTTTATTGCCGGCTTCAGCATTGGCTTGTTAAAGCACCTTGACATTGCTCATTGTATAGCACTCGGTCTTATTGTATTTGGCTGCTACGGCGAATTTAACTCAAAACCCGATCAGCAAGATCTGTCGCTATATATCCAAAACTGGATCAAAGATCTCGAAAAACCCGATAGCATACACCTTTACGAATAAATAACAATCTTAATTTAATTATCAATGGAACAAAGAATCGATCTATTTGCCAAAGGGGCAAACACACTTAAATCGCTCTTTCAGGCTGGAGCTTACCTAAAACATTCTAAGATAGAAGCACCGCTTCAGGAACTGATTTTTTTCAGGGTATCCCAAATGAATGGCTGTGCTTATTGCCTGGATATGCACTCAAAAGATGCCCGCGCGCACGGTGAAACCGAGCAGCGTTTGTATGGAGTAAGCGCATGGCGCGAAACACCGTATTTCACAGATCGTGAGCGTGCAGCTTTAGGCTGGGCTGAGGCCGTAACTAAATGCGACGTGTCCGACAGTGTTTACGAACGTGTAAAACCTCATTTCACCGATGAAGAGCTTATCGATCTTACACTCGCTGTTACAACCATTAACACATGGAACAGGTTTAACCTTTCCTTTCCACAGGTTGCAGGAACTTACCAGGTAGGTCAGTTTGGTTGATCAACCTTTTGCATGGGCCGGGCTTTACCAGCCCATGCAAATTTCAGCAAACAGCCAACACAACCATGACAACCACCCCGAATCTTGATATGGATAAGAACCCCGCTTTTAACGATGAAAAACAACCAGGGCAATTAACGTTAGATGAACTGCTGGCAAACGCTCCCTTAGCAACGTTGCCGCCGGATTTTAAACCTATGAAACCGACTCTGGTTGATGCTCCTTTTAACGATCCCGACTGGCTATTTGAAAACAAATGGGATGGTTACCGGGCAATTGCCGTTATTAATAAACATAACACCAAACTGCTTTCACGTAACGAAGTTTCATTTGCCAAATACTATCCCATTATTGATGTACTAAATACATGGCCATGCAATGCAGTTATTGATGGCGAGATAGTAGTAATGGGTAACGACGGAAAAACCGATTTTGGAGCTTTGCAAAATTGGGAAAGTGAAAAAGACAGTACACTGGTATACCAGGTATTTGACATCCTATGGTATGAAGGCCGCAATCTGATGGGGTTACCGTTGAAACAACGGCAGGCAATTTTAAAGTATATTATACTACCGGGCAACCATATTATCCGCCGAAGCATACCTGTACCTGCTAATGGAACAGTTCTGTTTGCAAATGCCGAAAAGCACGGCTACGAAGGTATAGTTGCCAAACGTGCCGATAGCGTTTACACGCCAGATAAACGCTCAAAAGCCTGGTTAAAAATAAAAGTACAGCGCAGGCAGGAAGTAGTTATAGGTGGATTTACTAAAAACAAAAGCACCATCAAACCATTCAGCGCTTTACTATTGGGCGTTTACGAAAACAACAAATTGCGGTTTGCTGGAAAAGTTGGAACGGGCTTTTCGATAGACTTGCAAACCAAAATGCTGCAAAACTTTACGCAATATATTACTGATACCAATCCTTTTGATACTGAAGGCACAAGCCAGATATCACCGCTAAATAAAAGGGCGCCGGGCGAAACATTTACATGGCTTAAACCCGAGCTGATATGTGAAGTTAATTTTGCCGAGATCACTAAAGACGGGCTTTTAAGGCAGGCATCATTTAAAGGGATGCGCATTGATAAACAGGCCATTGATGTAATTTTAGAAACACCTAAAGATATCATTGAAACCATAGCCGGTGAAGAAAGTAAAGGGAGTACTTCTCTATCATCTGATCAGCCCCCAGCAACCACTTTTATTCCGCGGGGCAACGATTCGGCAACAATTAATTTTAACGGATCCGAATTGCAGTTTACTCATCTTAATAAGATTTACTGGCAACAGGAAATGGTGACAAAACGGGACATGCTTAACTATTATATAGCTGTTGCCGAGCATATGCTCCCCCATCTCTACGGCAGGGCGATGTCATTAAATCGCTTTCCTGATGGTGTTGGCGGCCCGCATTTTTATCAGAAAGATGTTACAGGCAGGGCCCCTGCCTGGGCTACCACTTATGCACACGATACAGCCAAAGGTGAACATCATAATTATATAGTAGGTAGCGATATTTCGAGCCTGTTGTGGATGGCCAGACAGGGCTGTATTGAGATAAACCCATGGCTAAGCCGTGTTAACTCACCCGAAAATCCTGATCATTGTGTGATTGATCTTGATCCTGACGAACATAATACTTTCGATCAGGTAATTGAGGCGGCGCTTATGGTAAAGAGAATAGCTGATATGCTTGGCATTCCTTCATTCCCAAAAACATCCGGATCAACCGGCATCCATATCTACATTCCACTGGGCGGGGGATATACTTATGAACAATCGCAGGTGCTTGCTAAACTCATCGTATCTGCCGTTAACAAGGAGTTACCTCATTTTACTACGCTTGAAAGAATGACAACTTCCAGGCACGGCAAAATGTACCTTGATTTTCTACAAAACCGGCCTGAGGCTACTATAGCCGGTGTGTATTCGCTCAGGCCTAAACCAGGTGCAACCGTTTCGATGCCGCTACATTGGGATGAAGTTAAACATGGACTAAAAATGCGTGATTTTACTATTTTCAATGCTATAGACCGGCTTAAAGAAACCGGCGACCTTTTTAAAGGGGTATTAAACAACGGCATTGACCTGCTCAACACAATTCAAAAAGCAGAGAACCTGTTTGGTAACCATTGATTTATGACGACGTGCTAAATAAAATATATTAAAGGACAGCTTGCCACCCGCCGTAACGAAGATGACGGGTGCCAGCTTATCGAGGATGTTGTAATGGGTATGCACTTTCCACCCGTTCGTGCATAAAACAAACCTACGCCGGCATAGCATAGCTATGCAAACCGGTCAGCAACGCGATAAGTCGGCGGGCGGTAACACCTTTAACTATATCTGATTTATCAATCACTAATCCTTTTCATCAGCTCTGCAAATACCGTCACCGGCTGGGCACCGGTTATTGAATACTTTTCATTGAATAGAAAAAAGGGGATTTTGCCAATGCCTATACGTTGTGCCCGGTGTTCATCGGCCCTTACTTCGGCCGAATAGTTATCACTTTCCAAAAGTGGTTTCGCATCAATACCAATTTCAGAGGCCAGCGTGATCAATTGTTTTTTACTGCCGATATGTTTTCCCTCCTCAAAATAGGCTTTAAAAATCCTATTATTCATTTCCACTTCTTTACCCTCATCTACAGCAAAATGAATTAGCCTGTGTGCATCAAAAGTATTTGTTCGGATCACTTTATCAAAATCGATGATCAATCCTGCTGCCTGGCCAGCGGCTGCTATAGTATCTATTGTTTGCTTTGCTCTTAGTGGAGATAATTTATATTGACGCGTTAAGGTGATATACTGTGTTTCATTATTATCAACCGCTATTTCCGGATCAAGCTCAAAGCTACGGAGCACAACGTTTGGCTGCTCACCGGCATGTAGCTTAATAGAGTTTTCTAAATGCTTTAAACCGATATAGCAATAAGGACATGCCACATCAAACCAAATTTCAATTTTCAATACTTTATGTTTAATCTAACTAACAACCAATATGACCGGATTGGACAAGATTTATAATATTTTATTTCATACCTATAAATCCTATCTTCAATAATTGTCCATATTTAATTGTACTGACCTCATTTAAAACACCATATTTCGTGACTTCTACTACCCGTCGTCGAAATGAAGTATAAAGCCAACCCACAAAACAAGATAAAACACTAACCAACAACACGTTAATACGTGGCATCTACATTGCCAAATTCATGCTCAAATACAGCATTCTAAAGTGTCGTAAAGTGTTGTTTTATAAAATGAACCGATTACACCATGGAAAAAGATTTAAAAGGCAATATCTTTATTATTGATATCAGCTATTATATAAACTATATTGAAGATATCGATAACGAGATACGCGCATGCATTATTGATAAATTATTAAGATCTATAATCAGGGCTAATCATTTATCCTTTCTGATATCAGAGATAGAAGACGATACCATACTCTTTTTTCGCTATGGACCAGCCTTTTCGGTTCGGATAATTTGGGGACAACTGGAAGCAATTCTTGCCTCGTTTAGCTGCGAATTGGATTTGCTGAAATATTATGTACCTGCAGCCCATCAGCCATCTGTTAATATCGTTATACACTATGGTAACCCTGGTAACTTTTCAAAAAAAGAGCGCTCGGAGTTGCAGGGAACTATTATAGCCGGTCCTTATAGTTTGTTAAAAAATAAAACGGTACTGCATACGCATGCCTTAATTACAAATCAATACCTCGAAGCGCAAGTACAGGAAGCAATACCTACCGAAGGCCGGGTTTGTGAATTATACCATGCAAGTACGCCTCGCAATTTGTCGCTGCAAATTGGCAGCTTTTCAAAAACAGCATAAGCCAACCGCAATTATTAATGCTAAATATTAAAATGATGCAAGCGTTTGAGATGGAAATTGTGAATTCGGCCCCGGTATTATCAGCACTTGTTGAAACGATAAAACAGGCGGGCAAATCAAAAAACACATACCTGCTATGTGAAAAGCAAAGAAAAATGACGGACTCTAAACTTCACAAAACATCACCAAATTCATTAGGAATAAAGGAATTAACGTTACCAGTTTTTTTTAAAAAATTAGGTATCAAAAGCCTGATGATGTGCAATGGCTATGACCTGTCATCATTAACCAAATATGAGTTTATTGTTTTAAACGAAAATAAATGCGAAAACTCCTGGCATGACATAAGAAATGACCAGCTAATTGCCGACCTGCATCTCCTGTTCAAAAAATGCAGGGCAATAACTTTTAACGATTGGACAGATCTGGTAGGCGCGTCGGGCTTGTTGACAGGGCTATTTGACGATGTGATAAAACCGCTTAATAAATCAAACCTCGACTTTATTTTTTATTTAGACGATCCAGGCAAAACGCTTTTTTATCAGATTGATAACATCCTTCAAATAGTCAGCAAATTTGGTGTTAAAGGTAAAGTTACTTTTGTACTTGATGAGTTTGAGGCGGTTAATCTTTGGATGGTACTCAACGGTGAAATGCCCAATACAACATTCAATATCAATACGCCTTATGGTTTAAAAAAGAAGTGCTTTTCCATATTACGCACTATGAACATCAACCGCCTGCTCATCTATTCGGTAAATAGCGTGATCCTGTTTTCAGAAGACCAGCAATTTATATTTGCACGAAGAGATTTTGATCAGATAGCCGAAATTGCCGCTGATGCAAGGGATAAATTTATTACCGGCTTTAGTTTCGGATTACTCAGCAAGCTTGATATTCAGCATTCTATAGCACTTGGCCTTATTATGCTTGGAGTGCAAACCGAAATGAATATCTCCCCCGACACTGCGCAACTTCTTTTGTACATAGAAAAATGGCTTGCCGATCAGGATCAAAATAATGATAAATATTTGTACCAGTAAATACCGACTTTTGTTTAACCATCAAATCATAGATAAAAGATTATGAAAGAATTTCTATTTCTGTTTAGAAGGGATTACAAAACAGCCGAAAACCAACCCACTCCCGAAGAATTAAAAACGCATTTAGAACATTGGCAAACCTGGTTTGACGAGCTTGCAAAAAAAAATATACTTGCCAGGCCAACTCAGCGCTGGGATGGCGTAGGAAAAGTTATTGAGCGGGGTAAAAGTACTACCAATGGCCCATTTGCCGAAATTAAAGAATCAATAGGCGGAATGATCATCATCAGGGCGCTTGATTATGATGAAGCTGAAAAAATTGCACAAGGCTGTCCTATTTTTGAACTTAACGGTTCGGTAGAGATCAGGATGGGATTATAAACTAATGAGGCTGACGAAGATGATTGTATACAGGGCGAGGATTTTATGAATAAACCGGATTTAATTCCAAACCTTTTCCGCACCGAATATCAAAAAATAGTATCGGTGCTCATTTATCTATTTGGCATCGAATATATTGAAATAGCTGAGGATATTGTAAGCGACACCTTTCTTTCAGCAACCGAACTTTGGGCTACAAAAGGGACCCCCGAAAATCCAACAGGTTGGCTCTATACCGTAGCAAAAAACAAAACCCGCAATTATATTAAACGCCACAAGGTTTTTGAAGAGAAACTGGTTGCGGCGTTGAAAACAGAAGAAACTGTAAGTAAAGAAATCGAGGTCGATCTATCTGTTAAAAATATAATCGATAGTCAGTTGGCAATGATCTTTACTGTTTGCAATCCGGTTATATCAAGCGATTCGCAGGTGGCACTCGCTTTAAACCTGCTTTGCGGCTTTGGCATTCAGGAAATTTCGGCTGCTTTTTTAACCAATAAAGAAGTAGTATACAAACGGATAAACCGGGCCAAAGAAAAGCTCAAAGAAGCCAAAATAGCGATTGAACAGCCATCGCTTAGCCAGATCACCGCCCGGCTTGATAGCGTTTTAAAAACCCTTTATCTTTTATATTCTGAAGGATACTACTCTACCTCACAAAATATTCTGTTGCGCAAAGATCTTTGTGAAGAAGCCATGCGCCTCACTTTATTACTTGCCGGCAACAACACAACAAACACGCCTGAAGTTAACGCGCTACTGGCCCTGATGAGTTTCCACTCCTCCCGCTTTGATGCCCGGTTAAGCGATGCCGGCGACGCTATCCTATACCAGGATCAGGACGAAAATTTATGGAACCAGGAATTGATTGAAACGGGCTTATATTTTTTAGACCGATCGTCGCGCGGCGACCATTTAAGTAAATATCACTGCGAAGCCGGAATTGCCTATTGGCACACCCGCAAAGCCGATTCGCCTGAAAAGTGGGAGAATATCCTACGGCTGTATGACCAGCTATTGCTTATAGAATACTCCCCTACCGCCGCGCTTAACCGCGTTTTCGCACTATCAAAAGTAAAAGGAAAACAAAAAGCCATTGCAGAGGCAGAAAAACTAAACCTTACAGATAACGTTTTTTACTATTCGTTACTGGGAAACCTGTATACCAACGTTAATGATAGTAAAGCATTGAGCAATTACAAAACTGCTTTGAACCTTTCAGCCTCAAATACCGACAAAGCTACGATTCAAAAAAATATCGAACTTTTAAAAATAAAGATGGCTAATTAAGTCTACCGCCATTTTCGAAATGTCTTTTAGTTATTAAAGAAATTGGCAAACCAACCAGTACCATGTGCCAGATAACGCTGATGACAACAGCACTTAACTCTACCGGAGCCGGTTGAATTTTGCTAAACGGGATAATTACCAGGTTCATGAACAGCCCAATGGCAATCCCCAGTAAAAGCCCCGAAATAACAGGCCATTTTCTTAACGGGCTTATTACAGGGTACAGGTAAAAATAAACTGCGGCGATAACGAATGCTATCATTAAATGCAATAATGTACCGATAATAACCGTGGTGGTGCCTCCCGAAAATGCTTCAGCGCCATAAATCGCGCTCGCGATGTATTGCATAACCTGTGCCGGGCTCAGTCCCAGCTTGAAATAAAATACTACCGATGCTGCCATGCTATCCAAAATGCCGGCAATGATTCCCGCTGTTAATATTGTGCGGGCAGCACCTATTTTTTGTTCGGTGTCTGCCAGGATGTTTTGTCTCATATCCGTTTTAGTTGAATTGAAAACCTAACAACAACCGACATTTTATTTTTGGACAACCGCATTGTTTTTTTCACGACGAATTTCTGCCTGGGCTACTTATTTCAGATGCAGCAGAAGGAATATAGCTAAAAGGAGTTAGGCGTTATTTGGTGGCAGAAGTCACAGCCGGGCGGTATTTCGTTCGTGTGCTATACCCCTTATCCCATCAATACACTTACCATTAAGCGTTTATCATAACTGGCATAGTTTTATATAAATCCAAATTGGCTTTTAACCTTTCGGTAAAGTCATTTTAAATTATATGAAAGATACAAGTACCGAATATTTCACAGACGATATGATCACAGTGGCAGAAGACATGGAGGCTGCTGAACCTGTAACCGAACAAGAATGGGAAACCACACTCCTGCTTGATTTTGGTAACGCAATAGCTGCCGTAAGGAGTAAGGAAGATCTTTTTGATACCGTAAAGTTGTTTTTGCGAAGATTAAATATACTTCGGGGATATGCCATCAGAATGATTAACGATGATGGCAAAACCATGAGTACCTATGTACATGACCGTGCCGTTACCACTCCTGATGATCCTCTGATACTTGAGGTGGCCAAAGCGCGCTATCCTATTAAAGATGGGATACAGGATAGGGTGTTAAATAGCGACACACCCGTTTTTTTAATAGTTGATGAAGAGATTGCGCGAGGCCACGATGCAGGGTATCTGCATTTTTGGAAAAGTGTGGGCTTTGTAAAAGTAGCCGGAATGCCTTTGCAAACAGCCTCCCGAAAATGGGGTATTTTATGGCTGGCCATGGAAGAAATCAACATTCAGCTTGTTGAAAGCCTTTGTTCGCTGATATCAATTGCCATATCAAACATCAAAACCAACGAACAAATCCTCATTCTTAAAGAAAAACTGGAACAAGAAAACCAATACCTTAACGAGCAGCTTAGCAATAGCTATAGTGCCGAAATTGTGGGGCAACATCCTGCAATGCACAATGTATACAAACTCATATCTCGGGTTGCGGGTGCAAGCTCTTCGGTATTGATACTGGGCGAAACCGGTACAGGAAAAGAACTTATTGCAAGGGCCATACATCAGGCTTCTCCCCGAAACAACAAATTAATGATCAAGATCAATTGTGCGGCAATGCCGGCAAACCTCATAGAGAGCGAACTCTTCGGTCACGAAAAAGGATCGTTCACCGGCGCGTTTGAACGTCGCATAGGCAAATTTGAACAGGCACACAACAGTACGCTATTTTTAGATGAAATAGGTGAGCTCCCGTTAGAGTTACAGGTAAAACTATTAAGGGTTATCCAGGAACGTGAGTTTGAACGGATAGGCGGAAAAAACACCATTAAAATTGATGTAAGGATAATAGCAGCCACCAACAGGAATCTTGAAGAAGAGGTAGAGGCCGGCAGGTTCCGTGCCGATCTTTATTACCGTTTAAATGTTTTCCCCATTCAGCTACCGGCCTTAAGGGAACGCAAAGAAGACCTTATTCCCTTAGCCAACTTTTTTATCAGCCGCTACAGCAGGCAAACCGGCATAGCGGTAAAAGGCATGACTGCCGAAGTAGCCCGCACTTTGCAAGACTATGACTGGCCGGGTAATGTACGCGAACTTGAACACTTGATTGAACGCAGCATCCTGCTCACAAACGATAACAAGCTAAGAGACGTTCATCTTCAGGGAATTAAAATAGATCAATCTGTTCAAGACGACGCTCCGCCATTAACCATGGAAAGCAGGGAGCGCTATCACATAATTGGCACGTTAAAACGCTGCAGCGGAAAAATAGGCGGCGAAGGCGGAGCCGCCGAGATATTAGATATTCCGTCAACCACACTTCATTCAAAAATGAGAAGGCTGAAGATCACAAAAAAAGAATACAAGTAACATCCCCTTTTTGACGGCGAACAGGGTAAAAAGGGATCTTAGACAAATAAAAAAAAGAAAAAGGAGGCTAAATGCTAATGGAAAGTGAAGACGAACGGGACGAGATAATACTTTTGTTAAAATGCGAACTGGCAAAAGTTAAAACGCAGGCGCAATTAATGGTAGCGATCGACAAAACCTTAAAAAAACTGGTAAACTTTAGCCAGGCCACATTGCTGTCATGCCAGGAAGATGAAAGTACTTACCGGATCTTTTTTATGGGTAAGGCCTCTGGTGGCTCTACTGGATATTCAAGCTATAATGAGATCATATCCTGTTCGTATTCGTTTTGCGACGATTTATCCGGGTTTATTTCAAAAGCTGATAAAGCACAAATTTTCGATATCCGCACATTTAACTTAGCCGTAGCACCTCAATGGCTTAAGTTAAACTACGCGTCGGGAGCCCGTGAACTCATTGTAAAAAACCTGCCCGGTGCCGGGGATACTAAACATACTCTTATCCTCTTTGCAGATAAGTTAAACTCGCTTACAGATACACATATACAGTATGTAGAAACAATAGCAGGGCAAATCGGCAAAGCCATTAATAACATCGCTGCCCACGAAGCTGTATTATACAAAGAACACAACAAAGCATGCCTGCTTAAATTTGCTACTGACCTTGCTGCTGTCAAAAAAAAGGGGGATCTGGAAGCCGCTATTTTTAATATTCTGGATCAACTTATAGGCATAAAGCTATCTATGATCAGGCTAATAGAAGATGATGGAATTACTTTAGTTCCTTATCTATATGATAAAAACGCCGTTTTTAAAGATGAAGAGCTATTTAAACAACTATTGGCAAAAAATATAACTATCGACGAACCTATTTCGGCCAGAGTACTGGATAGTGATGAGCCCGTTATATTTAATATCGAAGCTGAGCAAAAGAGTGGCAACAGCAGCCCGTATATAACCCTTTGGAAAAAGGCGGGTAAAAAACATATGTACGGCGCCCGTCTATGTATTGGGAATGAAAATATAGGAACACTTTGGCTGTTGATAAACGAACTGAATACCCATCTGTTGAAAGGCCTTTGCTCACAAATATCGGTAGCCATATTCAACATCAAAGCCAACGAACGGTTATTGGCCTATCAAAAGCAACTGGAAACGGAAAATGATCATTTGAAAGAACAGATCAAAACCATCCACAATTTTTCGGGGATAATTGGTATCAGCCTGCGAATGCAAAAGGTTTACCAGTTGATGTCGCGGGTGGCCGATTCAAATTCAACAGTGCTTATTTTAGGAGAGACCGGTACCGGGAAGGAACTGATTGCGCGTGGGATTCATGACGCCTCGCCCCGGAAAAACAAATTGATGATAAAAGTAAACTGCGCTGCTCTTCCGCCCAATCTCATCGAGAGCGAGCTTTTTGGTCATGAAAAAGGATCGTTTACCGGTGCTTTTGAACAACGGATAGGCAAGTTTGAGCTGGCCAATAACAGCACTTTATTTTTGGATGAAATTGGTGAACTACCGCTGGAGCTGCAGGTTAAATTACTCCGTGTTATCCAGGAGCGGGAGTTTGAACGCGTAGGCGGAAAAAGCACAATAAAAGTTAATGTGAGGATAATAGCAGCAACTAACCGCAACCTGGAAAAAGAGGTAGTGGCAGGTAAATTCCGATCTGATCTGTATTACAGGCTTAATGTATTTCCAATCAATTTACCATCATTACGTGAACGGGTCGAAGACATACCCCCATTGGCAAACTTCTTCCTCAATAAATATAGCAGGCTTACAGGATACAAAGTTGGCTCAATAGCACCCAAAGTTTTGCAGCAATTGAAATCGTATTTATGGCCGGGAAACGTACGGGAGCTGGAGCACATTATTGAAAGAAGCGTTTTAATGACAACCGGCAACGTATTGCGGGAGGTACATTTGCCAAACACAAAACAAAGCGATAACCAGGCCATCCCCCATTTTAATCAAACTATCGAGGAGATGGAACGAAACCATATTATTAATATCCTGAAACAATGCGAGGGCAAAATTTCAGGAGCGGGCGGTGCGGCCGGGGTATTGGCTATTCAACCAACCACCCTGCATTCTAAAATGCGAAAATTAAATATCGCTAAAAGGGAATACATGAACCATGCACAGTAAGCTAATAGAAAAAAGGGATTCACTATTTGAATAAATGAATCCCTTTAGCGCGTGCATATTGAAGGTTCAAAGGTAAGAGCCCAGTCCGCCTCCCTAAATCAACGCTAATATTTTGGTACCGGTCAATTATAGCCTTTTAATTATCGTAAAACTGCTCCGTTAAATTTCGCCACCATTTATTAATCGGTACATTTAGCTAACGGATATGCCACCATCAACAGGCAACACCACCCCGGTAACCCAATTGGATCCTGAATCGATCAATAGCGCTGTATTAGCTACAATATCTTCAACATCTCCTCTTTTTTGTAAGGGGATAGTTTTTGCTTCACTTTGCTGGATAGCGAGTATAATATCTGCCGAAAGGCCGGCATTTTCTAAAACGGGGGTATCTGTAGGGCCGGGTGCAACGCAATTTACACGAATGCCGAGCGGTGCCAGTTCCAAAGCCCATATCTTTGTAAGCATGTTAAGGCCGCTTTTTGCCGAGCCGTAAGCGCTAAGCTGAGCGTAAGCTTTTATACCATGGCTACTGCTTACGTTAATGATTTGCCCTTTGGTGGCAGATAAAAATGGCACACAACCCGCAGTGAGTAAGCTTGGAGCTATCAGGTGAACCTGGTACATCTCCTCTAACTGGTCCCTGCTTATTTCGGGCAAGGGTGTAATGGCCACATGGCCTGCATTGTTTACCAGCACGTCAAGTTTGCCGTTCCATTCATCTTTTATGAAATCGATGATCTTGTTTTCCTGTGCGTTTTTCAGGCTATCGTATACGATGGTATAAATGCCGGGTAACTCTGCCGCCAGTTTTGATAACTTAGCGTTGTTTCGGCCGGTTGTCAATACCCGCCAGCCTTTGTTATAAAAATGTTTGGCAAGCCCCTCTCCTATACCCGAAGATCCTCCTGTTATTACAATGTTCTTTTGCATTTTTTGTGTATCTAAAATTGTGTTCTAATTATTCATTTGAGTCCCTTACAATCATGCAACCGCGTTAAAAGGACGCTGGAAATGAAGCCTGAATGTTTGCGGAGCAGTTTTAACCTGTTTACTAAAAAAACGGATAAAATAAGAAGGATCATCATAACCAAGTTTATAGCCAATTTCCTTTACCGAGAGATGCGTGTAAACCAAAAGCCGTTTAGCTTCCAGTATTATCCGTCTCTTGATTATTTCATTGGGTGTGTAGCAGCTGTGTTTACAAATCCGTTTATTCAATGCTTTTGCACTGATATTTAAAATATTAGCATACGATGCCACATCGTGGTGTTTAAAAAAATTGCGCTCAACTAACTGGATAAAGAACCTGCAAAAAACCGAATCGTGCTGAGCAGATAGAATATCCGGCCCCTGAATACGCTGGCAAATACGTGCAGCCTTAATGACGATCTGTTTTAATAAAACCCGGACCATTTCTTCCAGGTTAATATCATTTTGGGTTATCTCCTGCCTTACCTCGTCAAAAATAGATAAGATGATGTCTGCATCCACAGTGCTAAGTGCTATACCAGATACCTTTTGAACTTTATCAAAAAGCAGTTCATCGCAGGCTATTTCCTGGCTATGGAGGCTTACTCCATAAAGATCCTGATCATAGTATATGATGCTGCCCCTGAAGCCTTCAGAAAGCTTGAGCATTTGCGCGGCAGTTACAAAAACAATCCCGTCCTGTTGTACCAAAACATCTGTAAAATCAATACTCAACCTGCTTCCATGCCTTACATACACTATCTTAATAAAATCCCTGAGCTGATCGATGAACTGGTCGGACTGGTTTCGCCCCTGAAAATCCAGGATCCCAAATCTGTTAAAGGCTTTTTGTTTAAAGTGTTCCATCTTAATAATCCATATCGGCAGCAATGCCGCTCTGTCTAATGGACTACAATCAATATACCATGAATTAAATAATTGACTATCAGAACAATAAACAACAACCACCTTCCACCGCACACCTAATACAGCGGATTAAAAAGTACTTTAACGATATTGCGAGCAATCGCTGTCAGGAGGCTTGCGACAAATAATCCGTTTTGGAGATCTTCAGCTTTTTCATTTTAGCATGTAAGGTAGTTGAAGGCGTACCCAACACATCCGCAGCCCCGCCTGATCCTGCTATTTTCCCCCCGCATATTTTGAGTGTTTGAATGATGTGGGCACGCTCAATTTCTTCGAGCGTTTGATTAACTGACAGGTCTTTTCCAAAACGGGTTTTAGGTAGGTAGATCTCCCTCAACGTGCTGCCGTTGGTTAACAAAACGCTTCGCTCCAGCAGGTGCTCAAGCTCCCTGACATTACCTGGCCATTGGTAACTTTTCAGCTCCTGCATTACTTTGGCTGATATAGATGTCACTTTTATGCCGGTATTTTTACAGTGGCGGGCAAGGAAGTAATTGGCCAGCGGAGCTATATCCGCAATCCGTTTGCGCAAAGGCGGCAGACTGATGGGGAAAACATTAAGCCGGTAATAAAGGTCGGCCCTGAACCGGCCTGCATTTACTTCTTCTTCCAGGTTGCGGTTGGTGGCCGCTATGATCCGTACATCAACCTTAATGGTAGTTTTACCGCCTATCCGCTCAAATTCGCGCTCCTGAATAACCCGCAGTAGTTTTACCTGCAATTCTAAAGGCAACTCGCCTATCTCATCTAAAAACAAAGTGCTGTTATGCGCCTGTTCAAATTTACCGATCCGCCTTTCAAGCGCGCCGGTAAATGCGCCTCTTTCATGGCCGAAAAGTTCGCTTTCAATCAGGTTGGCAGGAAGAGCGGCACAGTTAACTTTTACCATTAACTTATCCTTTCGCGGTGAGCTTTTGTGAACTCCCCGTGCTACTAATTCCTTGCCTGTCCCGGTTTCGCCCATCAGCAATACCGTTGAATTTGTTTTGGCTACAATCGACATCAACTGATAAACCTGTTGCATTTCAGGGCCGCTACCAACAATTTCGGCAGAATTATAAATGGTGTTTATCTGTTCTTTCAGGTGATCGTTTTCAACCTCCAGCATACTTTTATAGGTAATAAGCTGCTCGTTAACCAATACATTCGAAATAGCGGTAGAGATCTGCGCGCAAATTCCTTTCAATATGGCAAGGTTAACCACATCCGTTTCCATAAAAAGAATGCCGAGATCTTTACTTCCTGTTCGTAATGCTACACCAATCATTTTCCGCAGCCCCATATCGCTCCAGGTACGAACGTATTGTGGAACTACCGGGCGCCTCATTTCCTGATCGGTGATAAAAAGAATTGGTTCGGTGCTCCGCAACACCTTATCCTGTATCCCATCCTTAATATCAAACCTGGTCGCGATCATTTGCTTAAACCCCGGGGCATTTTTAAAAGTAGTAGTGCTGTCATAAACATACGAACTGGTTGTCCCCCCCTCGTTATCGATAAGCCTAATGATATAGCCCTTTACCGAGCTTAGCTTTTTTACCGCCTTTTCTACAGCTACAGAAAAATCGTGTTTGCTGCGCACTGCAGCGATATCATGGCTAAAATCCAACAGGAAAGATTTTTCTCTTTCCTTATTCATGATCTCCTCGTTGGCAGCAATGTTACTTGCCGCCGTAAATAACTGACTGGAAATACGTTCAACAATATTCAATGCCGCAGCATCAAATGTTCCCTTTTTGTCAGCAAATAAAATAAGGCTTAACTCAAGTTCGGTTTTACCGGGCAGCAAGTTGATCACCATTTCGCGGGCACCGGCAGCATAGTTTAGTTTAAACCAGAGCGGAACTTTATTGAGATCAAAAGTAGTCATATCAAGCACCACAGGGCCATCACAGCCCGATGCTGCGCTATAAATGCCATCATTAACCGGATTTGCGCTCTCAAGGGCTGCAACGTGCCGGGGGAATTTTTTCGTGGGCGAATCTGGATCAGTTACATATACACTGTAGTTTTCTCCTGCCTCATCGAGGATGGTCATTACATTATGTGTAAACTTTACAAGCTTTTTAAGGCCGGTATTAACAACGGTAAGTAAATCTTTTCTATGCCGTACGGTTGCCAGGTTATTGCTTATATCCAGTAAAACCTCATTTACCCACTCTTTAAATTCAATTTCTTCATTTATTTTAATGTTTGATACCGCGCTGGAAAGCTGGGAGCTTATCATCGATATGAAAGCCTTAAAATCGTCAGAAAAAGCCCCGATACGGTCTGAATACATCAAAACATGCCCGATAGTTTCCATTTTACTTTTTAGCGGAACTATCATTGCTTCTTTTATCCCGCATTCGTAATTCACTTTTAAAAAGCCGGGAATACCGGGTTTATGTATAATATCGTCCAATAAAAATGATACCGGCATATCAGAACCATGCGCCTGGCTTATAAACGGATCGTCAAGAAAAAAACGTGAGGCGAGCAATGACGGCAACTCGTCACGATGCTTGATCTGTAGCGCCTCCCTGTCAATTAAAAAAGGATAATAGGTTTGCTGCTGCTTATCAACCAGTGATACAACCGCGTGTGTAAAGTAAAACAGGCTTTTAAGCCTTGATGAAAAAACCGTAATTAAATCTATCTTGGTTCTTACCTGGGTGATATCATTACTTAACTCCAGCAATACCTCCTTCTCATTTTCATAACACCGCACGTGCTTTTTAAGTACTTTGAGAAAATTCTTTTTGTCTGTCAACTGATTTTCGAAATCATCAATCACTGTTAAAAATCCTGGCTTTTCCATTTTGTAACAATTGGGGTAAAAAGGCACCAACGCAGATTTTACCGCGCCCATGGTACAGGC
Organism: Mucilaginibacter sp. SG538B; assembly: GCF_013376065.1. NCBI lineage: Bacteria > Pseudomonadati > Bacteroidota > Sphingobacteriia > Sphingobacteriales > Sphingobacteriaceae > Mucilaginibacter > Mucilaginibacter sp. SG538B. Next base: position 76,572 of record NZ_JABMJI010000009.1, on the reverse strand, counting down.
CGGCAAAACCAACAATCATAAAAAATGCAGTGGCGGATTCAATTTTAAGCGATTTGCGCTATAGCAATACCTTCCCGTCTCTTAACCGGCGTTAGCTTGACCTCTAACATTACGATATTTCCTAAAACATGCCGTTATCCTATTGCATAGTATTGCTATCAAATCCCTCCGCACCGAACACTCCCACTACTCGCATTTACAGTTGATTGACAATCGACCTTCCGGAATTGGACATAACCGATAACTTTTTCCGAAACAGGCTTAAAAAGTAACGCCCCCGGTTATCCCGGAGGCGTTACTTTTGATAAGATTATAGTTGACTATTTAAGTGCCTTTTTAATCTCGGATGCCACCTGTAACATCGCGGCCCGTGTGCCGGGAACATTGGCAATTGGGTTAAGCAAACCAAAATCGTGGATCATACCATTGTAACGTACCGACGTTACTGTCACACCCGCTTCATCAAGTTTGCGGGCGTAAGCTTCGCCCTCGTCACGCAGCACATCGTTTTCGGCTACTAAAATGAATGCCGGCGGCAGGCCTTTTAACTGTGCGGTGGTTGCCTGTAACGGTGACGCGTAGATCTGTTTGCGTTCATTAGGATCGGTAGTGTAATTATCCCAAAACCATTGCATCATTTTTTTGGTAAGGAAACGCTGGGTAGCGAACTGATTGTACGATCCGGTTTCGAAATTGGCATCTGTAACCGGCCACATCATCACTTGCAACTTAATTTGAGGGCCTTTTTTATCTTTTGCCATGAGGGCTACTGCTGCGGTCATGTTGCCGCCAACGCTATTGCCTACTACTGCCAATCGTTTACCGTCTACCCCTATTTGCAATCCGTTTGCCGCAACCCATTGAAGAGCGGTGTATTCCTGGTTGATAGCAGTAGGATAATGAGCTTCGGGTGATGGCGTATAGTTTACAAATACCGCCGCCGCACCTGAGTTAACCACCAGGTCGCGTACCAAACGTTTATGGGTAGGAAAATCGCCCAACACCCAGCCGCCTCCGTGTATGAATAGAAATACCGGCAATATCCCTTTGGCCTTAGCTGGTTTAACCACGTTTAAAACAAGAATACCGCCTTCGGCCGTAATTGTTTTCTGCGTTACCTTGATGTCTGAATAATCGAACTTTACAGATTCCTGGGCACCTGTAAGTACGGCCCTTGCTTCTACTGGACTAAGCTCTTCAATTGGCTTACCTTTGCCGGCGTTCAAAACTTTTAAATACGCTTTGATATTACTTTCAATATGCCGGTCCTGTGCCGGATCAATAGTTTGCGCGTCAACTTTACCGCAAACAGCTACCGCAAAAAGGGCGGTTAAAATTGTAATTTTTGTCTTCATTTTTTTGAGTTAGTGTATGAGTTTAACACCACAAAATTACCTTGACTCCTTATGACACTCAATGCACATACGGCTAAAAGCAATGGACTTTTTTCCCTATGGAAGGCGAATCAACTCAACAAAAAAGCCCCGTCGCTTTGCGCTCCGGGGCAATAACAAATGTCTACTAATTAAAACAACTATTTTTTCTCCGAGGCGGCGATGATCACCTTGCCTACAGCATCCGGGTGCGACATAAAAATCACATGGCTTCCTTTGATTTCAGTGACGCGTGTATTTGAACGTTTGTACATTTTACGTTCAATTTCAGGGTTGATACTTTTATCTTCGGTTGCTACGATGCCATAAGTTGGCTTAGTTTTCCAGGCAGCATCCGCCACGGCGGTCTCAAAGCTTCCGCCAAAAATAGGTTCCTGCGAGGCAAACATAAAATCGGTTTCGGCCTGGCTTAAATCGCCTGCAAAACCGCCATGAAATTTGGCTTTATCATAGTAAACAAAACCTTTTTCATCCGGAGGTAAAATACCGTATTCAGGCAAAGTTGGCGCGGTTGCAGCCCATTGTAAAGTATTTTCACCTTTATCAGGCTGATATGCTGCAACGTAAACAAGACTGGCAACTTTTGGATGCATACCTGCTTCGGTAATCACCACCCCACCCCATGAGTGGCCCACTAAAATAACCGGGCCATCCTGCTTATCGAGAATACGGATGGTAGCATCCACATCATCTTTGAGCGAAGTAAGTGGAATTTGCACGGCCGTAACATGGTAACCTTTTTTAGTAAGAATCTCGAAAACACCTTTCCAACCCGAGCCGTCGGCAAAAGCGCCGTGTACAAGTACTACGTTTTTGATCTTGTCCTGCGCATTTGATAAAACTGGCGACAGTAGTAAAAAGCTTAACACAAATGCCGTAATAAACCTCCGGCCCATACTTAATTTTGATTTGTTTGATTGTTCCATTTTCATAGTTAATTTTTTTTAACAAAGGTATTTTGGCTTCAAAAGCTCATCAATGGACAAAGAGGCGCTACTAATGGACATTTTTCCCTTTCGATTCTACCACTCCGAAAAAATTGATTTGATCAGATGATTTCAGAAAACAACGGGCAAAAAAATAGCGGGATGTTCTCCCGCTATAAAACAATAAATCGTTGTAAATCTACTTTGTTAGATGAGCCCTTAGCATCCAGGCCATTTCTTCGTGTGTTTCTAAAAGCGCGGTAAGGTAATCGCTCGAGCCCATGTCCTGGTATTTTTCGGCAAAGGGGGTAATGTTACCGCGCAGAAACATGATGATGCTTTCATGATCGGCTAACAGCTCCTTGACATATCCCTGACTGTTGTTTCTATTTTCGAGCTTTTCGGTTAAATGAGTAAGCTGTAAAAACTGGGTTAATGTGGCCGGGGCATAGTGACCAATTTTACGCATCCGCTCCGCAACACCATCAACCACCTCTTCAAGCTGCTGATATTGCGATTCAAAAAATACGTGAACCGTGTGAAAGTCGGCACCCTCAATGTTCCAGTGTGCGTTTCTGGTTTTGGTATACAGGATAAATTCGTCGGCCAATAGTTTTGCCAGTTCGTCAGACACAGCCTTTCTGCCTGCATCATTAATTCCAATGTTTGTTTTTATGTTGATATAATTGTTATTTTTTGTTGGTTGGTTCATAGTTATCCCGCCAGGCAATGGCTTTATTTATTGCTATTGATCTTTAGTTTTTATCATCAGTAAAATTGTTATACCAGTGCGTGCCATCACAAAACGGTTTATTTTTTGAGCCTCCGCAGCGGCACAGGGTATAATGTTCTTTCGATGCTCCTTCCAAAAAATCGGCATCCAGTTTTATGCTTCCTTTTACACGGTACGGTCCATTTTTTGAAACTGTAATAGTAGGTTCGTTAATTACCGGTAAGTTCAGCTTAGGGTTGGCAAAACTGAAACTTAATGCTCCCGATGGGCACCTTTTAGTTTGCTGACTGATCCTTTCACCGCTGGCTGCCGTTTGATCAACAAAAGGTTCTTTTCCCAGCCTGAATACTTCGGGCAATTCATCAGTACAAAAACCCGAGTGCTGGCAGATACCACGGTTATCGCATACGGTAAAATCGGTTGCGGGATATTTATCCAACCGATCAGGCGTTCGGCCGGATAATTTACTGCTATCAAAACCTATGCGGGCATGGGTGCCATCACAAAACGGTTTATTTGCCGAACCGCCGCAACGGCATAATGCCATTTGAGGCTCTGCAAGTAGCCTCTCGCCTTTTGAATTAAGCAGATTACTTACACCTTTTACCAGGTACGGCCCGTTGGTGGATGGATTAATCTCAGGCTCAAGTTTTGCAGGATCAACGAACTCAACCTTCGGGATAATTTTTTGCGCCTGCGCGGTTTTTTTTATAAAAAGCTCAGAGAGTGCCTGTAGGGCCGCAGATGCTTCTTTCACCTCTGGTGGGGATGTTTTTTGCTCGGCTAAGGCGGTGGCTTCTTTGGCAAGGTTAAAAAGCCGCTCACAGAAAAACACCCATGCTGATTCTTTATGCGGCAGCAACGTAATATCCCTATTGTAACCAAACCCAGGGCCGGCCATTAACGCGGCATTTGCCGGATCACCGAGAGGCATTTTGGCAAGCGCCTCGCCCATTGGGCGAATTACGGTAGTCATTATCCGCAGTGTAGCACGGGATAGCATTTCCAGCTCTTCCTCAGTTTCATCGCTGTGGGCAAAAAAGCGGAGTAACATTTGCAACATGGTATCATAACTCATGTTAAAGATATCGGCCGCGCAATGCGTATCCTCATCAAGGATTAACGTGCCTCCGGTAGCATCGTCATAAAACCGGGTCATGGGGTTTGAGGCCATTTTCCTCACGGGATCGAATACTGTATTCGTATTCGCTCCTTTTTCCATTTCGCTGATGTATTGCTTCCTGATGGTATCAAAGATCTCAAAATGGCAATCAGGGTGCTGTTGTGTTGGTGCTTCTCCCTGCTCCACAATCATTTCAATAGCCTGCAAGGCAGATTCCCTGTTTACTACGGAGATCAGCTTTCCGCTCAAGTCGACATAACGGGCATTGGCCTGCGCCTCCCTCGGGCCGATAAACAATACATCTTCAGGGATACATTTAAAGCCCGATGCTACCTTGTGATAAAACTCTCCAACAGTTGTAAAATCAATTTCATAAGGTTCCTGGAATTTAAAGGCTTCGGAGCCGAAGCGGGCTATCAATTCAGGTTCGGCTTTAAAATGCCGGGGCTTTAATTCGGCATATTCCAATTCCTGTTCTCTTACAACTTTATTACGCAGTTCATCATATTGAGCATGTACAACGGGTTCAAGTACGCCTTCTTCCGGTAGTTCAAATATCACCAGCCGCTCAATTGTAGCAAGCGAAAATGGCTCAAGAGTTAACTTAATGCCGAATGGAAAAGCGGATACAGGTAAAGGAAAATTGGCCCTTTTAAAATTAGGTGCACCACCTATTGCAGTGAGCATGTTGTTAACCTGGGCAAGGTGCAGCATTTCTTCTACCGCTACCATGGCTAATTTTCGCTTCCAGGTTTTTACCATGGTAAGTTGCTCTTCAGTCATTCCCCCTTCATCAAGGTTCGATTTTAGCGAATATGCTGCATAGAGATATACACAGGCCAGGCCATGTTCCAGTTCGGATGCCCGCGAGAGCAAATAAATAAGTTCCTCTCTGCTTTCTACGTCTTTAACTGCCGATTCACGGTGAGTTGGATTATTCATATTTTAGATGTTTTAATGAGCAAAATTATTGAGGGCCGACCTGCCTGAAGGGGACCAGATGGGCCCCCTCCAGGTAATCCAGGCTTTGGCAACGACGGGGGCTTCATTCATCGTCATAATTCAAGAACAGGAAGTTAATTTCACCAGGATATCCACGGCTTTTGAAATCTCCTCTTCAGAGAGTGATGCAAACCCAAACCGGATCCCGTTATCATTCGGGTTGCCGGCTAGCCTGAACGGCATGCCAATCATACAAAGCCCGGCATGGGCGGCATCATTAATTATTTTATTTACAGGATATTGCCGCTTAAACCTAAGCCATATAGCCATGCCGCCAAGCGGCCGGGTAAACTCAACTGCGTGCGATAGTTTTTTGGTAAGCAGATCACAAATAAAGTCACAGCGCCGGGCGTATAATTTGTTCGACCGGTTAATATGCCGCACTAGATCACCATTAATGATCATCTGCGCCAGCATAAATTCAATAAAGGTATCCCCTCTTAAATCAATCAAACGCTTCAGATCCGTCGCTTTTTTTACGATATCGGGCGCGGCTATCATATAGCCCACCCTTATTGAAGGCGCAAGCAGTTTTGTAAACGATCCAATATAGATTATTTTACCGCCATGAGGGCTGCTGGCCAATGGAAGGATAGGATTATTGGTATAATGAAAATCGTAACCATAATCATCCTCAATTACATAAAACCTGTACCGTTCAATCAGTTGAAGCAATTGCTGCCTCCTCTCGGCCGACATGGTTATGGTTGTAGGATGATGCAGATGAGGAACAATGTAAAGCATTTTTACAGGCGACTTTTTCAGGATCTGTTCCAGTTGATCCAAAGCCGGCCCTTCTGCATCTATTCCTATTTTTGAAATGTGAGCGCCGGTGTTTTCAATGATCTCGTCGGCATAGCGGTAATTGGGTTCCGTGACCACTACATGATCACCTTTGGCTAATAATACCGTAGCCGCTATATAAATGGCCATCTGCGCTCCGCGGGTAATCACCAGATCATCCTTCCTGATATTTAAGCCCCTGGTTTCGTTTAAAAACAAAGCAGTTGCTTCTTTAAGCAACGGCAGGCCACCCTGATCCCTCAAACACATTAATTGCTTAATTCTGGCACTGGTGGCCTTATCCCGGTATACTTTACTGATCTCGTTAAAAGGCGCAAGTTCCGGATCTGGATAGCCATCATTAACTACAATATCCCAACTTTTGGTTGTCCGGTGCTCTGGCTGTGATCCCCCTTGTAAGGCCAGGTTTCTTGCAGTCATGTTATCGCAGGAAGAAAAAGAATTTGGTGGCTGAAACGACCGTGGTTTGATTATTGGAAGCTCGGGCGTTACCCTGTAGCCCTTCCTATCTACTGACTCTATCCAATCTTCCGTCATCAGCTCTTCGTAGGCATTTATAATCGTTTTACGGTTAACGGTGATAAATTCGGCCATTTGCCGGGTGCCCGGGAAGAATGTACCAGGCGGAATTAAGCCTTCCCTTATCAGGCTTATCAGGCGATTGGTAATTTGCCTGTAAACAGGGAGCTGGTTTTGCTTATCGATAACAATCAGGTTGTGGTAAGGAAGCATCTTATTTTGTAATTAAATTTGTTTGCTGCCCTACTGAAAAACCCGATTCAAAAGCTTGCCAAGGCAGGGCATTGCACTTTCACAACCCACATACCAGATATCAATTATTTAAAAATCAACAACTTATCAAAATAAACAACATCAAACCACTCCATATTTGGTGCCAAGGCACTCTCTTACACTATATAAAGCGGATATTTTGTCAAAACAAAAACGCCCGTCACTTTGATGATGACGAGCGCTCAAACCATAAAACAAAAAAGATAAACTATGCCTTTTTAGGCTGGTTCATGTACCAATTTTCGAAGTTGATATTAAAGATCTTAGCATCTTTACCCGGCACCAGCATACCGTCATTTAATTCTACACCATAATAACTTGCATGTACATCAGCAACAACTTTACGAGGATCTCCATTTTTAGTTAAATACATCTGAACAAGATCTGATAGGTTGAACTTATCCGGCCCGGCTATTTCAACAATTTTATTCAATGGCTCCATCAATGCTACTTTAGCAACCGCAGTGGCTACATCGGCAGACGCAATTGGTTGAATATGTGCCGGCGACAGGCGGACAGTATCTCCTTCAGTTGCAGCATTGGCAATCCCGCTTAAAAATTCAAAAAACTGAGTTGAGTGGATAATTGAATATGGAACACCTGATGCTTTGATCAAATCCTCCTGTGCCTGTTTAGCACGGAAATATCCGCTATCCTGCAAACGATCTGTCCCAACAACTGATAACGCCAGGTGATGCTTAACGCCCGCAGCAATTTCGGCTGTAAGCAGGTTTTTGCCCGATGTTTTGAAAAACTCCATAACCGCGGCATCTTCAAACGAGGGCGAATTTGCTACATCAATTACAACATCTGTTCCGTTCAAAACCTCGGCAACACCTTCGTCGGTTACGGTATTTACGCCGGTTGCCGGTGAAGCCGCTATAACTTCATGACCTTGCTCTGTAAGTTTATTTACAACCTGCGAACCTATCAGTCCGCTGCCGCCTATTACTACTATTTTCATAATTTGTATTTTTAATGGCCGGTAAAGGCCGTTTTATAATTCTGTTATTTATTAATTGTGCAGAAAATGATCCTGGTAAATATCTTCATCAAAGCCAAACAAAAGAAAATCTCCGTCTTCAATAACCGGGCGTTTGATAATACACGGCTCTTCGACCAGTAATGCGAGCGCGTTTTCAGCCGTTTTTATTGAAGCTCTAACTTCAACCGGCAATTTTTTCCAAGTGAGGCTTTTGGTATTGACAAATGTGGAATAACCAGCTTTTGCATCCCAGACTTTGAGTTTATCCGACGAAATGCCTTGTGTTTTAAAATTCTGAAATTCAAAACCTACATTGTGTGCTTTTAGCCAGGCTAAAGCCTGGCGCGTGCGTATGCAGGTGGTTAAACCGTAAACTTTCATAAAGTTTGCTTGTTATTGATGAGGTTATTCCTTAATTATTTTGCAGCGGTTATGAACGGCAATTCTTTTGGGCCGATGAAATAAACCAATAGCTTGGCCTCTTCGGTTTTGCTCATATTTTTGCTTTCGGCATGTAAACCGTTAGGGTCTTCCCAAAATGCTTCGCCCTGTTTGTAAATATGGGTTTTGCCATTAAAAGTTGAAGATATATTTCCTTGTAATACATAGGCGATAGTAGGGATCGGGTGTCTGTGAGCTCCGGATACTTCGCCGGGTGCAAACTTCACAATCACCATTTTAACCTCCTGGCTTTTGATTTGAGGTGTAGTAATGATCCTTTTAAAAATAACTTCAGGTTCGTACTGTGTAACATTTACGTTTGCACATTTGGGGTCCTTTTTTGCCTGGGCATTAACGCCTAAAGCTGCACAGAACGCCAATAAGGTTAAACTTATTTTTTTCATAATAGAATAATTATACCCAAACCCGTTATTGAGTTTGTAAGGCAAAATTATACCGTATATAAAGGCTTAAACTGGTCCAGAGATCAGCCTTGAGAGGGACCAGGCAGCATTGCCCGGAAGTGGAGATAAGGAAATTAACTAAATATGTAAAAGAAACGGTAATTGAAACGAAACGCCATTTTACAATAGCGAAACCTCGCTGCCGGGTAATACAGCAGATGACTTTTCAACTTTGAATTGTATGGTCACAACAACTCCCCGGTTGCTTTTAATATCAAAGCTGCCACCCAACTGCTTACTGAGGGCCTTCATCATTTCCATACCCAATGAGGAGGTTTCGGCGAGTTCAAAATCAGGAGGCAGGCCCTTTCCGTTGTCTGTAACACTAAGCGTAATTGTATCCGGCGGTGATAAAAGTGCTTTAATAAAAATCTCTCCCCCATCTTGATCAAATGCATATTTAATACTATTGGTAATGGCCTCGTTTAATATCAGGCCCATAGGTACAGCCTGTGATATATCCAGGCTTACAGCATCCAGTTCTTCTCTGAATTTAATTCTTCGCCTGTTGCAATCGTAGCTGGTGTTCAGATATCGGGCCAAATCGTTAATATAATCGGCCATTACAATAGTCGCCACATTACTTTTATTATATAGCTTTTGATGGATAATAGAAATGGCCTGTACCCGGTTCCGGCTATCCTGTATCGCCTCGATGGCATCGGTATTTTGCAGATATGCCGATTGCGTGTACAATAAGCTCATCACTATTTGCAAGTTGTTTTTAACACGGTGGTGTACCTCCCGAAGCAGCCACTCTTTTTCTATAAGCAGGTCTTCTTGCCGTTTCAATAAATCATCCTTATCAGCAAGTAGTTTTTCTTTTTCTGAAAGTAGGGCTGACAGTATATGGTTTTGCCTGTCAATCTCTTGCTGTTTAATTTGCAGGCGTACATTGCTCCGTTGTTTGCCGCGATAGGCAATATATATCACAACCGCAAACACTACCGAAATAAGTACCCCGGCAAACGTGATATTTCTTTGCCGGTTAACTTTTTCCAGCTTGCCTTTTTGTATCTGCGCATTATTATTGAGGCTCTGAATGGTTTTATCTTTTTTAATAGAATTATAGTTGGCTTCTAATTCGTTAATTTGTTTAACCGTGGCGGCATTAGTGAGCGAATCTTTCATGCGCCTCATATATTGAAACCCCTTCAACGCGACATCAAAATTCCCCTCGGCCGAATCAATTTTATATTTATACCCGGAGATAATTATCCGTGAAGGGGTCGATAATCTTTTTAAGGGCAGGGTTTGAAGATATTTCAACTCATCCAATAGTTTTGTCCACTGTTTTGTTTGAATGAAATGCTGAGGAAGTGCGTCGTAATTTTCAACAAATCTGTCTACTGCATAAAACAGCGGATCATCATTAAGCGTACCATATAGCTTACCAAATACTTTTCTAAATGCTGGCACCTGTTTTTCTGCTTCCTCATTCCGGTTAAGAAAATTGTACAGTTGCATTTTTCTTGCAACATACTTACTTTGTTCTCCGAGGGTTTGGCTTGGAAATTTTTTTGGTGTTTCGCTTAAATAAGTAAGGGCAGTACGATATTTTTTTTTCGTTATACAACAACCAATAGCCCCGTCAATAGCACTGTAATAATAATTTTGGTTTCTTATTTTAAGCGCTAATTCGGCCCCTTTTATAAAATATGGTAATGCTACACTGTCCTTATTGTTCTTCCTGTATGACAATGCTACAGCAATATTAAAAAAAGAAGCATCATAGTCGCTCCTACGCACGTCGGCATCACAACTGTTTATACATTCAATACGGGTAAGTAATTCTTTTTGAAGCTGATCTTTACGCGAGTATACTTCGGCTAGGAGGTAGTAACCGTAATAAATCCTCGGAAACTTCATAGCCTTATAGTCCTGTATTACAATGAGCATCTCTTTTTCCGCTTTGTCAAGCCGTCCTTCGTTTAGGTCGGCATCTGCAATTTTGCCGAGGGCGTCGGCTATTTTAAGGCGGTCTGTTCCCTTTTTATAAAGCTCATACGCCTTATTATAACATTTTGCGCGTGTAGCAAGCAGGCGTTTATCATTAAAAGATAAATTGTTTCCATACAAGGTCCAGTATTCAGCTTCTTTTGAATAGTTACTTGTTTTATGGTAATAGCCGGTTATCTGGTTAAATAATGAGTCGGCAGCTTTGAAATCCTCCTGCTCAATAAATGTTAGTGCCTTTTCAAACAAAGCACGGTGCAGAAAATCGGTCGATCCTATTGCCTGGCTCAACGTTATTGCCGAGTTAAAATAAGTACGGGCAGTATCAAGGTTTTTTAGATCCCAAACAGGCTTCTCCTTAAAATGTCGCCCCAACTTTATTAGCGCGACGATCCGGTTAGTATCCTTTTTAGTTTTGTTGAGTTCGGTTGTTAAAGTTTTGAAATCCTGGGCATAAGCAAATAGCGACAAACAGCAAAGTAAAAACAGAATAAAAGAATGTCGTATCGCTGAATGCTTCATGAAAATCTACTATAATGCACCGGGATGTAGTAAACCCTAAACAAATGTTTAGCGCTAAAAGTAGCTATTTTTCATGATCCGAAGCAGGCAATACCTAAACTTATGTTTATGCTTTTTGCGGAAAATAATCCTGCTTACCAATATTGAGCTTTTTCATTTTGGCATGTAGTGTAGTTGGCGGTACACCCAGCCATTCGGCCGCACCACCTTCGCCGGCAATTTTACCGCCGCATTTTTTTAATACCGCAATGATATGGCACCGCTCAACATCAATAAGTGTTTTGTTTTTGAAAATGTCCTGATCACCAATGTTTTTGTTTGTATCATTCGGCAAGCAAACCTCTCGTAATACACTATCGTCAGATAGCAGGATACTTCTTTCAATCAGGTGTTCCAGTTGCCTCACATTTCCGGGCCATGAATAGCTTTTGAGTTGCTGCAGTGCTTTATTAGATATGAAACTGATTTTTTTACCGGTTAATTTGCAATAACGAAGCAGGAAAAAGTTTGCCAGTTCGGCAATGTCCTCCTGTCTTTCTCTTAACGGCGGCAAGCATATCGGGAAAACATTGAGGCGATAGTACAGGTCTGCCCTAAAACGATGCGCGTCAACCTCCTCCTCCAGATCGCGGTTGGTAGCTGCAATGATCCGGACATCAACTTTTATGGTTGTTTTCCCTCCAACCCTTTCAAACTCCCGCTCCTGGATCGCACGTAATAATTTAACCTGCAACTCCAACGGAAGTTCGCCAATTTCGTCAAGGAAAATGGTACCCTGATGGGCCAGCTCAAATTTGCCAATTCTACGGTCCATGGCTCCTGTAAATGCTCCTCTTTCGTGACCAAAAAGTTCGCTTTCTATTAGGTTTGCCGGTAGTGCCGCGCAATTAACAGTCACCATCGGTCTATTTTTTCTGGATGATGACAGGTGGATCCCCCTTGCAATAACTTCCTTTCCCGTACCTGTTTCGCCGAGCAGCAAAACTGTTGAATTACTTGGCGCAACCATGTTCATCAGCCTATACAATTTTTGCATCTCGGTGCTGTTGCCAATAATGCCGGGATATTGATTGTTGAAGACAGAGCCCCGCGCCGGACGATTTGTACCCGTATTTGCGCCCGAATCAATCAGGATACCTTGAGGTAAGTCAAACTGTAAATTCAGGTTCTGCATTTTGGCTTCCGGTTTGGATGTTATTCTTTCAGTGATCATTCCAATTTTATTTAGGGAGATTTCATTACAACTGCTTCGAATTTTATGCCACAGCCATAACAATTAAAAAAAGAACATTTTACCTTGTTAGCCGACGATATATCGGCGCTTTCGTTTTTTTGTGAATCTTATTTCGTCGGTTTACATTGCGAGTATCGGGCACTTAACGATGGGCGCTCTTATAAAATTCGCCGAAGATTCTCAAATACCTTAGTTTTCAGGACACATTTGGCAGATTATTAAAATAGGCCGAAATTGTATCATGTTATTTTGACCGCGGCACACGTATTGGATAGGATGTTTCATAACTAAAAGACTATTTAGCTAAATTTTCCTGGTCGAAAGAGTTTCGTTAAGGAGAATGGCATTGTGAAATAGCTTTATTTTTGCATAATATATTGATGAAGAAAATACTGATAGTAGAAGACGAATCTCTTGTAGGGCATCATTTAAAACTGATCTTAACATCGGCCGGATATAAAGTTACAGGCATATCAGAGTCAGTTAATGAGGCATTATCTTCTATCGACGAACAAAAGCCCGACCTGGTATTGCTTGACATTCACCTGAAAGGTGCACTAAACGGCATTGATCTTGCCAGGAAACTTACTGAACGGAATATGGCTTTTGTATACCTCACCGCAAACTTTCAAGGCACCTTATTGGAAGAAGCCAAATCAACAATGCCATTCGGTTTTATAGTTAAGCCATTCCGTGAGGACGACTTGCTCACTACGCTTGATGTTGCTTTTTACCGGCATCAAAACAGTATTGAATCAAGCAGGCAGCAAGAAATGGAACTGAACCAAAAGCTGAAAGATATCCGTAATTATGACGGCGATAAGGTGCAAAAACTATTGCGGCTCGCCGATAAGCTGCAGGCATATGTGCCGTTTGATTACCTTAATTTCATACTCAAAAACGCAAATATCCCAAGCATCACCAGCGTTGGTTTTTTAAGGATAGGCTTTGATGAATACCAGGTGCTTGGAGAACAGGAGTTGGTGAATGTAACCGGCACAGATCATGCCACGCTGAATAACATCTATACCTCGTTACCAGCTGTAAACAGAGCAAAATACTTTAATGATGAGGAAGTTGATCACCTTTGCAATCAAAATCCCTTGAGCAAACTAATCGCCGATACCTATGACTTCGAATCAGCGTTGTTTTTTCCAATTTTGCAAGACAACTCAACCTTAATAAGATACGAGTTTTACTGCCGAAGAAACAATACCTATGGCCAACAGCATATTGCATTATTAAGCCGTTTGATTAACGTTTTGGGTAGCGTGCTTGAAAATGACAGGCAAAAGATCACTGCAGATCAACAGCCTTCAGTTCCCTCCGCCGAACCAGTATCGTTTAAAGAGCGTACCCGCGATTTTGACGGCATTGTTGGGCAAAGCCGCCCTATGCTAACTGTACTTGATCATATCAATACTATTTCGCCACTTGATACCTCAGTACTTATTCTTGGTGAAAGCGGCACCGGTAAGGAAAGAGTAGCTAAAAGCATCCATTCGCTATCGGCCAGGTCGGGCAAGCCTTTGGTGGTTGTTAATTGCGCGGCACTACCGGCCAACCTTATCGAAAGCGAGCTTTTTGGGCATGAAAAGGGTGCCTTTACCGGTGCTCTTGAAAAACGGACCGGTAAATTTGAAATGGCCAACGGCGGCACAATTTTCCTGGATGAGATAGGCGAACTGCCGATAGACCTACAAGTAAAGCTGCTTCGTGTATTGCAGGAACAGGAAATTGAACGTCTTGGCGGTAAGGGGCCTATAAAAATTGATGTTAGGATCATAGCTGCTACTAACCGCGATCTGGAAAAAGAAATGGAAGAAGGGCGTTTTAGGCTCGACTTATATTATCGCCTCTTTGTATTCCCTATCATTATCCCTTCTTTAAGGGAAAGAATTGACGATATACCTGCGCTCACTGATCATTTCATCTCGCACTTTTCAAAAAAATATAAAAGACAAATTAACGGGATCTCTCCCGAAGCGATGGCCCAAATGCTTGATTACGCATGGCCTGGGAATGTCAGGGAACTGGAGCATTTTATTGAAAGAACTATACTATTGTCAAAAACCTCAATTATAGAACAGGTTTTATTGCCCAAGCAGCCAGGTAATAAAACAAGCCTTGAACCCCAGGCAAGCACAAGAATGAAAACTATCGATGAAAATGAAAGGGACTATATCATAACCGTGCTAAAAAATTGCAACGGCCGAATAAGGGGTGCTGGCGGTGCCGCCGCGGTAATGGGACTACCTCCTACTACTCTTCATTCAAAAATGAAACGACTGGGTATTAAGTAGCCCAACTCCTTTTTCATAATATCACCGGAGTTATTACAATCTACAATAATCCGGATATCTATACCGACTACATATCGGACGGTGCTCTAAGTCCCGTCCGATATATCGCCTGCTTTGCATTCCAAACAAAAGACAAACAATTGATTTTCAAAACCTTATCCAGATGGCACAATCTTTCGTTTCCTGTATTTCATCTTAAGAGATGAGATGCCGGAAACTGAAACTATAATTAACTGATCCGCACCGGTATTAACACCCTTTTGAATAGCTATAACTCAAAAAAACTTTAGTTAAACCACATATCACGACGATGAAAAGGCTTGCCATTTGCATTTTTTTGATAAGCTACGCCTTCGTCGCCGGTGCCCAAAATGTAGTAAAACTGCTCGAAAAGCTTAATAAAACGAGGAAGGACACCAACCGTATCAACATGCAGCTTCAATTAGCCCGGCATTATTTGTACAAACCAGGCAGACCGCATACAGACATGGACAGCGCCGTATATTATATAACCCAGGCCGAAATGCTTAGTAAAACTATCCATGCCACAGCGTACCTGGATAGCGTGGTTTTTATTAAAGGAGAACTCGCTATAGAACAGAACAATTTGAGCCTGGCAAATCAAATTTTTACAGAAGCTGCTAACCATTATCAAACACATCGTCAACCATTAAAAGAAGCTAATGTATGGCGTTATTTTGCAAACCACATGCCTGCGTCAGATAAGGCTAAAACTGATAATAAACTAAAAATCCATAATAAGGCTTACGAAATTTATTTAAAAAACGGGTTCAAACTTCAGGCGGCTGATGAACAGTTCGATATCGCGTTAACTTATCAAAACGCCAATCAATTTGATAAGGCTGAGCAATATTATATTCTGGTAATCAAACAATTTGAGCTGTTAAAAAGCCCCCGAATTGCCGAGGCTTATTATAACCTTGCCGATACCTATTACAGAAAAGGCGATATGCCGAAAGAATTACTTGCCCGCATAAACTGCGTAAACGCTTATGAGGCCAACTCCAAACACGATACTTATTGGGGGCAGTATTATTATTTTACTTTAGGCGTTGCTTACTATAATAAACGGCAGTTTGGGCAAGCGCTCGTTTATCATCAAAAGTGCGTAGACATTGCAGCAAAGCTAAATGCTCATGAGATATATAACCTTGGTGTTCATGAAATACTTACCTGTTATATTAACTTAAAAAAATATCAAACAGCCATTGTCTATCTCAAAAAGACTTATCAAAAATTCCCTCAAAAAACAGTGATTGAGGAAAGCATGTTTCTTTCGGCCGAGATGAAGCTGTACAATCATACGAAGAACAACGCAAGTGCCGAAAAAATGATCCCAAGATTTAAAAAAATCCTTTTGCTGGTTCGTGACGGTATACCCGAGGAGAGCAAGAAAAATTATTACGCCATGGATAATTTTATTGCTACTTATGATCCGCTACCAAAGCATTACCTGCTAACCAGGCAATGGTTTAAACTGGCTAATGAGTTAACGATGCTGGAAGCGCTGCCCACCGGTAAGATGTCGGTGCTCTCAAAAATGACCATATATCAGCATAGGTTCAAGGTCGATTCGGCTAAAGGCGAATTTCTTGCAGCGCTAAAGGGCTTTCAGCGGATCAAAATTATAAAAGACTCCCTTACCAATATTGCAACGAGCAAGCAAATCAGTGAGCTTGAAACGAAATATTTATCAGTACAAAAGGATAAAAAGATCCAGGAACTCAACAACCAGTCAGCAATTCAAAAAAACAACCTTGAAAAAATTCACCAACAGCGAAATATCACTTTAGCGGGTGTATTGATAGGCTTTTTATTGGCCGGAATATTATACTTCGCTTACCGAAGCAAGCAACGAAGCAACTTTAAGCTAAAAAACAAACAAAAAGAGATCAATATCCAAAACACTTCGCTCTCTTTCCTTCTGAACGAAAAAGAAAAACTGCTTCAGGATAAAGACAATTTATTAGGGCGTCAACAGGATTTGCTTACTGAAAAAGAATGGTTGCTCCGCGAGGTTCATCACCGGGTTAAAAATAACCTGCAAATTGTGATGAGCTTACTGTATACACAGTCGGCATATTTGCAAAACACCGACGCCAGAGATGCCATAAGGGACAGCCAAAACCGGGTGCAGGCTATTTCTATCATCCACCAAAAGCTTTATAGTAAAAGCAATGTGGCAACTATTGTAATGGCTGATTATATCACCGATTTAATTAGATATCTCTACACCTGCTATGATTGCGGACATCGCAAAATCAGATTTAAAGAAAACCTTGATCAAGTGAATCTTGATATATCACAGGCCGTACCTATGGGCCTTATATTGAATGAGGCTATCACCAACAGCATTAAATATGCATTTGATAAAACCGGAGGCGAGATACTTATTAATGCGAAGCTGTCGGCACCGGAAACCATCGCCTTGCTTATTAGTGACAATGGCAAAGGGCTTCCTTCGAATTTTGACTTAACAGAGACATCATCCTTAGGAATGGAGATGATGAAAGCACTTAGCAAACAACTGGGCGGAACCTTTGAGATTAAAAATGGGCCTGGAGTAAACGTGCTTGTAATTTTTAAAGTTGAAAGACAAATGAGGATAGTGTCTTGATAATATGCCGATCAATTTTTTTAACGCAAATTCATTTCATCCAAAAGCGTCAAAAGTGGAATAAGGGGTTCGATTGAGATCCCTCCGGCAACTTAAGGAGGTGAACAGAATTATCTGTCTCCTTTTTTATTAAATACAAACTACTGATAATAAATGAATTACATACACAATTTAAGTCTCAAAACAGGTTCTACGTTTCCACTAAAAATCCAAATCTTTAGACCAATAATGAAAAAACTCTACTAAAGTAACTGCGAGGTTGATAAAAAATTCGAATTCCCATCAAGGTTACTTTCTATAGAATCTCTTTGAGTTGCTTCGTTACTGCAAGGTCTGGCAATAAGATAAAGAAAATCTAATATTACTATTGCATCCTCATCCTGTACATTGATGCCATTAGCTTTTTAAATTTTTATTGCTTAGCTAGTCGAGACTTTTCTAATCGAGAAATTCTTTGGTGCTTTATATGTTATGGTTTCCATTTGCAAATCGATAATGTGTTCATCATAAAGTCGTCTATTCCTCCGTCTGCTGCCAAATTACAGATCTGCCGTATTAAATCAATGACCGATTATTTGCGGCCCTCCATTTTGCAGCGTGATATCAAACTCCAAACCAAGTTCAAATAAGCCTAACCAATTGATTCCAAACCACTATCATTAACAAAAGGCTATTTACCACTTTAATAACTTATTAATCGGTCATGGATTTAAAGGTTATTTTTTCAATATTATCAGGTTTGCCTTTTAGGGCGGGAGAGATAGAACCAATTAATTTCCCATTCTTTTTAATGGCAGTAATCTTGCGGAATGAATAGTTGCCTTTTTCGTAATCAAATGTTTCACCGTCATCATCATATAATGAATAAACACCGGGCTTGTTGCCATAATACCTGATCTCGAGATCTACCTTCTGTCCTGCTTTTGGCGCATGCAGCATTGCAGGCATCATAGGTATAATTCCACCATCCTTAACATACACAGGAATTTTATCCAGGCCCGGCTCAACGCTAATCACTTCACCTCCGCCTGCATATTTCCCGGTATAAAAGTCATACCATTTGCCTTTGGGTAGTATTACCTTTCGGCTGGTTTCACCCGCAAATACGGGCGCTACCAATAAATATTCGCCGGCCATATACTGATCTTTAACTTCTTTGGTTATGGCTTCTTCATATGGGTTCTCTTCCAGGTTTATCTGTTTCTTTTCAGTTTTGGCCTCTGAAACTCCAAAGCCGTCTTCCATATACATAGCCCTGAAAGGCGGGATCCCTGCAAAATGATATTTAGCAAATTCGCTGTACCAGTATGGCATCATTTGCATCCGCAGGTTCGCCATAGCTTTTACCTGCTCAGCAACTTCAGGAAACGACCACGGTTTAGTACCACTTGCCCATGCATTGATCATGGCCATCGGCGAAAACACGTTTGATTGGAACCTGCGCAGCCACTCCTCTCCTGTTTTGGATGATCGTACTTCTGGCGTCCATAATACACCGGCAAAACCGCTGTTTACCAGCGCTGTGATAAAATCGCGGTGATCATAGTAATCATTATAGATAACATAAGGGAATGATGCACCGCCACCGTTTGATGCACGCACCAGGCCGAATGTACGCTGGTTGCGCTGATGATAAATCTCGTTTGTATAACGCTGCATCATTAACCCATAGGTTTGGCGCATTTGCTCTGCAGCATGACCGGACGGGAAAACAGCTACATCGGGCCATAAGTAATTGTCGCCCCCGTCAACCTCATCCATTTTATACCCGCTGACGCCTATATCTATTTTTCCTTTTTCCAGTTCGCCGAAGAAGATTTTACGCGCTTCGGGCATACTGATGTCTGGTACGATGCCGTTCCAAACGGTATGTGAACCGCTATAGGGTAAAATACTTTTATAAAGGGGTGCTTGTGGCGACACATAGGGATTAGTCCACAAATTAAGCCTGATATTCTTTTTCAGCATATTCTGAACCAAAGCTTTTGGGTCAGGGAACCGGCTTTGATCCCATTCAAAAGTGCAAGGGTACGATTTACTTTGCCAACCAGGTTCAAGCCCTATAAAATCAAGCGGGTACCCCTTTTCTTCAAATGCCTTTGCTTCTTCTTCAACTCCGTGCGCGTCGGTTAAACGCTGCATGCGTTGAGTAAAGCCCAGCCCCCAACGCGGTAGCAAGCAGCCTCCGCCATTTAGTAAATTATAGCGCCTCACGGCATCCAGCATGGTTGGCCCGGCAAATACATAAATCTCGGTACCGGCAGCAGGTACCAGTATTTCAACCCCATCTGAATACGGGTGCGAGCTCCATGATTTATCCAGGTTACGGTCTTTCACTTCAGGCGGAGTTTTGCTGTCGCGATTCACAGCTGTGCCCGCGTATACGTTGAGATACCTTGCTGAATTAATAAACACGCCATAACCTTTTGATGATACGTAAAATGGCGTCGGCGCATGTGTACGACCATTATCCTTACCTGCATAATTATCAACATGAAGGGTAAGCACCTTTCCCCGTTGAAATACGGTTTGAAAATTTAAACCGAACCCGAACAGCTGTTCCTTCTTTTCGAGAGGAAACCTAAGGTAAGTTTTACCATCCTTTACCTGGCCGGTAATTTCCTCCTGCGGTAAGGGAAAACCGGCCGCAGGCATTTGCTGTAAGCCGGCATGATAAGGTGCTGCGCCTGAAGCTTTCAACAGGTCAAACTCCTCGGGCTTGCCGATTATACCTTCCCAAATGCCTG
The DNA here is from genome assembly GCF_013376065.1 of Mucilaginibacter sp. SG538B. NCBI lineage: Bacteria > Pseudomonadati > Bacteroidota > Sphingobacteriia > Sphingobacteriales > Sphingobacteriaceae > Mucilaginibacter > Mucilaginibacter sp. SG538B. The sequence continues at coordinate 56,508 of NZ_JABMJI010000009.1, read as the reverse complement.
GTTCTATCTCCGTCCAACTTATTGATTGCGCATGGAGTGATGCAGCAAAACTTAAAAACAAAACAAACAGCAAACAGTATTTTAAATTTTTCATGGTATTACCGGGGAATAACAGTGTAGGTTTTGCCTTTTTCAGTGGCAAAATCAATTAAGTAGCCTTTATTAAATGTAATGTCAGGAAGTTGAGTATCATTCACTTTTTGATAAACCGGCATCGCTGGCGGAGTATTTAGTATATTACTATTTATACCAACAGCAGTCTTACTGCCTGTCTCCACAATTTTCACGGGAATAGGTGTACGCAGCCTGCAAATGCCTTCCATGTTTGATTTAATGGTTGCTTTGCTCAGTTTTCCCTTTTTCCAGTCGATAGTCACCTCAAAATTTCCGCGGGCTTTGATGCCTTTGATGCTGCCATCGGCCCAGGCATCGGGCAGGGCTGGTAACAATTCAATTTCACCATCCTGACTTTGCAGCAGCATTTCGGTCATGCCGGCTGTTCCGCCAAAATTTCCGTCAATCTGAAAAGGCGGGTGCGCGTCAAACAAATTGGGATAGGTACCCCCACCGCTCATTTGGGCTTTTTGCTGTAAAGGGTCCATATAATTAAATGCGGCGGCCAGTATTTTATAAGCATGATTACCATCGTGCATCCGGGCCCACCAGTTCACCTTCCAGGCCATCGACCAGCCTGTACTTACATCGCCTCGGTAAATCATGGATTGCTTTGCCGCCGCCGCTAACTCCGGCGTATTAAATACTGAGATCTGCCGTCCCGGAAACAAGCTGAACAAGTGTGAAATATGCCGGTGGGTATCCGCTGTATCATCCCAATCTTTAAACCATTCCTGTAATTGCCCGTGCCGGCCAATATGAAACGGATAAAGTTTATTATACGCCTCCTTTACCTCGGAGACAAACGCTTTATCAGTACTCAGGATTTGAGCACTGCCGATACAATCCTGAAATAATTCGCGGATGATTGACATATCCATGGTAGAGGCCACGCTTACAAGGTATTCTTTACCATTGATCTTAACTGTGTTTTCGGGTGATGTTGAAGGGTTTGTTACCAGATAGCCTGTGTTGGGATCAGTAACCAGCCAGTGCAGCATAAACTGCGCAGCACCTTTCATAACAGGATAAGCGGTTTTGCTTAAAAAAGCCTTATCACCGGTAAAAAGATAATGATCATACAAATGAAGGCTCATCCAGGCGCCCCCCATTGGCCATGCCGACCACCTTACCGAGCTTTTAGGATCCTGATCATAATTACCAACAGTTGATGTTTTAGCCCAAATATCGGTATTATGATGCTCAACCCAGCCTTCATTGATATTATAATTTACTTTAGCAGTGACTTTACCATTTACCCCAAGCTCTTTCAAAAAATCGAACAATGGCTGATGGCACTCAGAGAGATTGGTATTCTCGGCCAGCCAGTAATTCATTTCGGTATTAATATTGGTGGTATAATTGCTGCCCCAGGGTGGTATTACCTGGTCATTCCAGATCCCCTGTAAATTGGCAGGAGCACTTCCCGGCCTCGAACTGGCAATGAGCAAATAGCGCCCAAATTGATAATACAGCGTTTGCAACTGCTTATCGGGTTTCGCTATATTGAAGTTTTTAAGCCGTTCATCTATCGGCTGTTTTATCATTTCAGCATCAGCGCCTAAATTAAAATCTACACGTTTAAATAAATGCTGATAATCGGCAATATGCCTTTGCTTAAGCAGGTCATATGTTTTTTGTTCGGCAGCCGAAAGGCTCCTATCAGCCTCGATAGCAGGGGCTTTACCCTGTAATCCGGGCGATTTATCAAAGCCATTAAAGCTGGTAGCTTCAGTCAGATATAGGATAACCTCATTTGCACCGCTAACCTGCAGCGCATTGTTAACAGCACTTACTTTCCCCCCAATATTCTTTATTTTAAGGTTGATGCGGAAATTCATACCCTCGCCTTTGGGCTCGTCATAAATCACCTGCCTGGGTTCGTAATCACGGTTAGCAACATAAGTTGGCGCTTTGCCATTCAAAACCAATTTATTGCTACCGGCTGCCGAAACAGTAAAGCGTAGTTTACTTTGCAGGTTGGCCTTGAAATTTACTGCCCCCTTTTTATCGGCAGTAATACGCACTACCATCACCTTGTCGGGGTAACTTATGAAGGTTTCTCGCGAAAAATTAGCTCCATTAACCTTATACCTCACCGTAGATACGGCATTATTTAAATCCAGCTCGCGGCGATAATCACTACAGGTGCTATCAGTCAGGTTAAAATCAAGCAACAAATCGCCTAAAGGAAGATATCGGGCAGTGTAAGGTCCCTGCAGATATTTTTTCCATATTGCTGCTGCTTTGTCAAAATCCCCGGCAAAAACAGCGGCGCGCACTTCGGGCAGATGGGCAGGCCCCTGCGGATTGTTTCCCGGTTCAGGATAACCGGACCAAAGATTATGATCATTCAACTGAAAACGTTCATGATTAACACCGCCAAACACCATAGCTCCGGTAGTAGCATTACCCAGGGGCAGCGCCTCTTCCCAGGCAACCGCGGGTTTTGTATACCAAAGCTTTAAAGCCGCATTATTACTTTTGGTTTGCGCAACAGCAAGTTTGGCACTTATCAAACCCACAAAAACTAAATACTTTTTAAGCTGATGCATATTAAAGATTTATAAATACAGTTTGTAATCCCGGCGATTGCACGCCTACTACACTTTTATCGTTTTGGGTTTGTACTTTTATAGTAGCGCGACCATTATAAGCCTGCACTTTTCTTGATCCGCCTGATGTACCTAAATCATCCTGCAATATGCCATCCCCGCTTAGCGAAAAACTGAGCCAGTTTATAGCATCGAGGCACTGGATACCGTTTTTATCTAAAACTTTAACCTGTACTGTGGCAAAACCATTTTCTTCTGCTATTTTCTCAACTATCAGTTTAGCCGGCCTATCCCATTTATCTGTTTGATAAATCTGGTTAATCTCATCGGTTACGGTAGCTTTTCCCTTTTGAGCCACTACGCGGATATTGTTGCTGCCTTTCTTAAACGTTACCACCCAGCGCAAACCGGCAGCAGGAAAATCCTGGCTGTTCCGTTTTTTTATACCGCAGCTCTTTCCATTCAGAAATAACTCGGCGGTTTCACAGTTCGAATAAACTTTAATCACCTTCTGTTCTCCCTCGCTTCCCCATCTTACAGGCCAGGTATGCCCGTAAATATGTGCCATTGGTTTGGTTGTCCAATACGATTGAAAAACGTAATATGATTCCTTTTTGGTCATGTCCCGTTCCACCACACCCTTTTGGTTCATATAAGGGATCGGATTGTCCGGCCGTAACGGTGTCGAAAAATCTTTGAATACCCAAAAGGCCGATCCTGTTAACCAGGGCATTGTCTCCTGCTCTTTTAAATGCCAGTCGAAAAGATTGCAGATATAGCTTTCGCTCCAGTCGCCATCCTTTGAAACCCTTGCATCTCCGCCGGAGAGCGACGCGTCGCCGGCGCGTTCATCGGCGCCGCCTCCCTTCTTAATATTAACAAAGGCCTTATCAGGATCTTCAGAATGACGCAACGCATGGCTGTCCCCGCCCCATTCTGTATGAAAAAAGTGATTTACTTTATTAAACTCATCAAGGGTTGTTTGCTTATACTCGTTATAAGTGCCGCGATACCAACCAGCCCATATAGAGGGCGAATACACATCAACAATATCCTTGCAAAAGTCACAACGACGAATAGTGGTTTTTCGGGATGGATCAAGCCGGTGGGCAAGATCATTTTGCTCACTCATGAAGGCCCTAATCTTTGTCTTATCAAACTCCGGAAAATCTCCCTCCCAATCATTCTCATTTCCTAATCCCCACAAAATTATAGCGGGATGATTATAATGCTGCTCAATCATGTTGGTAAGCATTTGCCGGGCCTGGTTTTTATAAATCTTCCCTCCTAAACCACCGCGGCACCAGGGCTCTTCTTCCCAGGCCAAAATTCCCAGGCTATCGCACAGATTGAGTGCAATACGCGATTGCTGGTAATGGCCAAGGCGAATAAAGTTTACGCCCATATCTTTCATGAGCTGCATTTCCTGCCTGATCATACCTTCGGTCATGGCGGCTGCAACACCTGCCTCGTCCTCATGACGATGGGTACCCCTTAACAATAAACGTCTACCGTTAAGCATGAAAGGGCCATGATCCACAAATTCAAAATTCCGGAACCCTACCTTTTCCCTTTGGGTAAAAGTACTGCCATTGGCACGCGCACTAACCTCAACAGTATATAACACCGGATGATCTGGCGACCATAATTGCGGCTTTTTAACCGTAAATGAACCAACCGGTATTTCTCCCGCAGTAGAAGATAAATTATATTTTGATTGCTGGATAATTTTACCCTGCGGATCAATGATCTTAATATCACCCTCAACTGCATTTATTTTTTCAGGATCATAGACACGAAGACCAATATTTAACTTCCCTTGCTTACCATCTTTATCAACCTCTGCCTTGGCAAAAACCTTATCCAACGAAACAACAGGTACGTATACTAAAATGAGATACCGGTAAAGTCCGCCATACACTGTAAAGTCCGATAAACGTGACGGAATACTTTCAAGGTCGCGCGAGTTATCACACCTTATTTCGACAGGGATATTTCCTTTAAATTGAGTTTGGCAGATCTCTGTTTTCTTAAAGTCATTAACAGCCTTTGTTATATCTACCGTCCATTCATCGTAGCCGCCCAAATGCGAACCTACTTTGGTGTTATATACATAAACGTCAGTCTTTTGCCCGGCACCTTCAAAATGCAATAGTGTACGCCCTCTTTGATATGGGTTATTGATGCTTACCTGGGTACGGTACCATCCCGGCCCCTGGTAGTAGTTCACATCGGGATCTACCGCGTCACGTGCGTTAAAACAATGCGGAAGCACTACCTGCTGCCAGTGCGGAACATCATGCGGAATGCCTTTATCTTCCGGACGGATGGCTTCCCAAATCCCACCTAAATCTTGTTTTATAAACTGCCAGCCCGTATCTAAACGGGTACTTTGCTGCGCGAATAAAGACTTAGTACTCAAAACAAATATCAATATTAAATACAGTCCCAGATTTTTCAACTGCATATTAATGGGTAGTTAATTTATAAGCTACTACCTTTTTTTCAAAAAACGTTGGCACATACAAAATGTGATTAATGGTGTCGTAACCTAAATCGGCCGTATTCATCTTTTGTGCCTCCGAATCAAGCAGGGTTTCTATTTTACCATCGGCTGTTATGTAAAATATGTGCCCCGACCAGCAGGTAATCAAAAAGTCGCCATTACCTACCGGCTCTAAACCATCACCTCCACAGCTTAGCGTGGCAATTTGTGTTAAATTACCCTTGCTATCCGCCTTCATGAACTTCGGTCCGCCGAGGATATATAGATCATCGTTGATGGCTTTAAGCCCGTTTACACCATTTACGTTGGTTAAAAAAGTTGTTACCTGGCCCTTTTCAATCCGGTGGATCTTTTTGGTTTTACTGTCTGAAACGTAAACTATCCCTTTGCTATCTACGGTAATGTCATTTAACATTTTTGCGCTGTCGACAGGTATCTTATTGATCACTTTGCCTGTTTTAATATCAATGACTACCACTTCCGACAAATCGGCTGCATACAATTGATCCTCAACCCGCCCCAGGCCTTTAGGTGAATTTAATCCGGTTGTAAAGTTCAGGTCGATAATCTTTCCATCCAGTCCGATCTTTGCAACCCCACCTTTACCATCAACTGCGCTGGGATTTCCTTCAATTTCTGATACATATAAGATTTTCTTTTTAAAATCCGGTAAAACCGATTCGGGGATCCGTACTACTGTATCAGTTTCCCAAAGCTTTTCCAATTGGTGTGTTTGTGCAAAAGCGCCCTGTACTATAAATGCCATTAAAGCAGGCAATGTTGATTTTAATATCTTTTTCATAGCGGTTTGTTTTATATATCAAGATACAGTTTATAACACAACAGCCTGTGTACCACCGTCAGTTATTCTGTATTTAATTACTTTACTACCCTCAGTAATGGAGATAAGCAGTTTCCCTTTGTTTAGCCGTGAAACCTGAAGGTTAAAAACATGGCCGAATGCATGAATATTATTCAGGGCCATCTCATTCCATCCGTTTGGTAACCGGGGAGTACAATCAAAATTGCTGAAACCTGTTGGCCTGATGCCGAATAAGCCTTCGGTAAAAATCCGGCAGTAAAGCCCGCTTTCGGCCGACAAATGTCTTTGGTTACCTTCGGGATAAGCTTCCACCGGATAAGGCACGTGCTCCCCTAACAGCCTCCTTCGCGAATAATAGCGCAGATAATCCATTGCTTTTTCAGTTTTACCCGCCTGCAATACGCCGCGAAGCGCATACAGGGTTGAACGGTCCCAAAATGTTTCTTTGCCCGCCTGTGTTGCTAATCCATCAGCAGTCCATAAGCTTGGCGAAAACAGGGCATTGATTGTTCCTTCGCTCCTGTCTAAAATACCCATGGTAAGCGGCAGGCAAATCCAGGCACGCAATACATCATTAGTTTCATAGTATTTATAGGTTTCAAAACCCTCAAGAGTTGCCCCAAAGTATTTTTCGATATTGATTTTAAGCGCCGCGGCCTGCTTTAAATATTCGTCTGTTTGTGTTTTGGGCTGATGCAATTGTTTGCCAAGATATGCGTCGGAGATCAGGGCATCATAATAAAGGCTATTGGTTGAAAGGTTGGCTTTGCCCGATGGAAAGCGCCCTTCCAGTTCGTCATGATCAGATGTAACAACCCCCTGGTCGTTCAGTTTCCGATGACTATATTCAAGGCACCAGGTAATGAGCGGCCACAGTTTTTTGGCAGAGTCGGGTTTGCCATAAGCTAATGCATACCTTGACGCCCCGTAAGCGATCATCGCCTGATCTCCCCTGTCGCCAGCTCCTTTCCATACTGCATCGCCTTCAGCCACTATCGAGCTGGGAATTGGTTTATATTCCAGGTTCATATATTTTGCAAACAGCCTGTAACAGTTCATTGCCGACAGGTTACCGATACTATCTCCTGAAAAAGCGAAAAAGGGGCTGATATATTCGGCCTGATCATTAGCCCAGATAGCTGCATAATACGCAAGCCCACCGGGGCCGTGCAGGTAACCAACCTTGGTTTTGTAAATACTCTCCGTCCCCCTGATTTTGGCAAAGGCGAAGGCGGTATTTAATAAGGTATCGGGTGTTTTTAATTGCAGGGGCGATAAAATTGTATTTATACGATCTTCACGAGCCTTTTCTTCCGCATTAGCATCAATTTTAACAGTCTGGGTTGGAAAATCTGTAGCGAGGTAATAAACCGAAAAGGTAGTATTTGATCCCGGCTGAACTACCCTGCTGCCAGGATCAACAGCGCCATTGATAACCGAATGGGGCCTTACCTTACTTTTAGCACTATCCGTCCTAACCTCACACCGCAGATATTCCATAGCAATGGTAACTGGCTTATCGGTTATATTGGTAAACACAAACTTTTCAATTACCATTGGCTTATCTACCGATGGGAAGATGCTCCGATCGATTTTCACCAGCGCCGGATTACCTGCCGTAGCAGCTATCCTCATGATCCCTTTATGGCTGATACTGGTGATATTATATGAAAGATCGCCTGATTTTTTACCATTGGCCAGGTCTGTCTTTAGCTTACGGTTGTTGACAAAAAAGCGCGGCAATTCGCCGTCAACAAATGAATAATCGATGTGGGTCCGCGTGCCATCGGGCAACATCCTGAAAGTAGGAAAAACAACGGTTCTTGAAATAGACAAGTTACCGGCGCTATCTAAGCCATACTGTACCCATACAGATACTTTCTCGCCCGACATTTCGATATGATCGGTGTGGGGCAACCGGCCATTAATAGTCCATTTAATGCTTCCGTCAGGCTGAATCGCCCATCTATCTGTTTGCACGGGCGACACAACCTGCTGGGCATAAACCATATGCGGAAAAATAAAAGTAAGGACAACTAAAAATATTTTCTGTGGATATATCTTCATATGTTCTGTTTGATGGCTAAATAATGCTAATTTAAAATGGCAATGCCTGCTTTTAGACCGGCAGATAGTTCAACCTTTTTTGAGATTCCGGGAATGTTATTTTTCAGGATCTTGATATTACCGCTTGCGTCACCTTCAACACGTACAAATGCATCTGCAGAACCAGCAACCGTGGTATTCTTTATCAAAGCTTCGGCAACGCTTTCTAACCTGATCACTGCTTGGGCTCCTGCTGTTTCAGGAATTATGCAGGAATTAAGTTCAATGTTTTTCCCGTCCTCACAAATGAAAGCCGGTCTGAGGTCATTGCTACCTAATGTGAGTTTTATATTATCGAGTTTTAACCAGTCAACATGCCTGGCCCATATGCCATAAGCAGGAACAAGCGGACCAAATGTTTTTACTTCGGGATATTTATCGATGGCTTCCGGAACAACCTGCCGGGCGTTTTCTTCGCTGCCGCCACCGGCCAGATTTATCTCGATGTTTTTTAAAGTGAGCCCTTTAATATTATGCCCGGGAATCCCTGTTATCAGAATGCCTGACGGCGGCATGAGCTGTGCATTATCTGCTGCCTTTGCCTTAACATTTTGAATGGTTACATTTTCAAGTGTTCCTATTGGTTGCTGTGTATCCTGATCTTTGCGGAATACGCTTAACCTTGCCCCCAAACGGATCAGGATAGGCGTTTTCACTTCCACCATGGTAATATCAGCTATTTCAATATTCCTGATATTCGCCCCATCTACAGAAAGCAGCTTGATACCTCCGTTAGCCGTGTCATAAATATAACACTCTGAAATCCTGATATTTTCAAATGGCGCCATCGATTCTGTACCGATCTTGATGGCACCCTGCCCGCTTTTTAACCGCAAGCCCGAAATCACAATATTTTTACAGGCCATTTTGCTTGATGTTGTTTTGAAACACAAGGCATCATCGCCGCTTACCACATCGCAATTTTTGATAGTTACATCCTGGCAGCCGTCTATATCCATGCCGTCGTTATGGGCAACTCCCCTGCTTTCAATTTTTACGTTTTGAATATTTACCTGCCTGCATTGAAAGTAGTGGGAGGTCCAGGCAGCTGAGTAATTTAAAGTAACGCCACTTATTGAAACATTTTGACAGCGTACAACCCGCAATAAAAAAGGGCGTCGTCCCCAGCGTTGTGATTCGGCACGGGTATCGGTTAAGATCTGCTGTGCTTTTAGCTTTGCTCCCTGCCCATCAATAATTCCTTCGCCTTCAATGCTGATGTTCTTTTTGTCGACGGCTACAACCAGCGCCCAGCCTACGCTTATCCCAAGCCCTTCAACAAAGGGATCAAGGTTTTTATAATCATTAACATCGGTACTTCCTAATAAAACAGCCCCCTTATTCAAATGCAGGGTAATATTATCATTCAATGCAATTGTGCCGGTTAAAAAAACACCCGATGGAACAACCACCTTGCCGCCGCCACTTTTATGGCACGCATCAATGGCATTTTGAATTGCCATTGTATTTAGTGTAGTACCATTACCGGTAGCACCAAAAGCGGTAATATCCACCTCGGCAGCGAACAACCTAAAATCAGATATCAAAACGATAAAAGCTATACAAAACAACAACCTCATTACCCTGCACATATCTATTTTTTCTTTTCGGCTTTAATCATTTCAGTTCCGGCCAGTAATAACGCGCCTAAACCATGGGTATCGTTCAATTCGGTTGGGCGGGTATAATAAAATTTGATGTCAGTATCCATATTGGTGCCGATACAAACATCCTGTAGCTGGCCATCAGCAGTTATTTTTGAGGCTAAGCCTTTCCATCCTTCACGGGCAATGGCTATATATTTTTCATTTATCCAGCCCTGGTTTACTGCCCTTGCTACCGCATAAGTGTACATAGCGGTAACTGATGTTTCGAGGTATGAATCAGGCTTATCCAATAGCTGATGCCACAACCCGGTTTGATCCTGGTAACGGGCATAACCCACTATTTGCCTCAACAGCAATTTGATCAGTTCGGCACGTTTGGGATGGTTTGCAGGTAAATTGTTTAACAGCTCAACCTGTGCCATAGCTATCCATCCGTTACTGCGGCCCCAATGTCCTACCCCATTGGCTTGATCATCGCTGTAATAATTATGAAAAAACAAACCGGTGGCAGGATCATAAAGGTATTTGTTGAAATTCTCCACCTGTTTGATAGCATCATCAAAGTATTTATTATCGCCGGTAAGTTTGCCCATACGTGCCAAAAACGGAATGCTCATGAACATATCGTCGGCCCAAAGCGTGCCAAAGCGGGGCTGCGGGCGGGCAAGTGTACCATCGGGCAAGCGCATTTGTTTAGTTAGGATATAGGCAGCAGACCTTTCCAGATAGGCCTCATAATCCTTCCTTTGTGCAAGGGCATCCACATCAAACAAACCAGCCGACATTGCGCCACAAGCATCGAGATTAGTAATATTGAATACAGAACCGTATTCTACCTTACCTGCTTTTGCTTTGTAAAGCGTTTCGAAATAACTAAGGTTATCAAAAATAAACGCGAAATTATGCTGCGAATAGTCTGAGTATTTTTTGTCGCCCAGCACATCAGCAGTTTGCATCATGCCTATAGTTAAAACACCATTTACATATGCCCACTTGTTGTATTTATTATCAACCTTGATATCTATGGATGAAGCCAAGCCCTTGGTAGAATTATATTTTTCGTTTGTTTTAGCATTAACAAACTGAAAGGAAGTTTCCTTAATAACGTTATCGGCAACACGGCGCACAATGTTTTCCGTATTAACATCCTGCCCAAATGCTGCCGAAGCATAGGCAATAAGCAACAAGTATAAAAATGATTTCATTTTAGCTGTTTTTAGTTTAATTGTTATATGTTTTTTATAACCGCTTTCTTTTTATTTTTCTCACGGACCGCCCTAACCTGAGCTGCTGTAATTGCCCCACCTTTATTACCAAAACTTTTCCGCACATAAGTCAATACATCTGCAATTTCACGATCCTTTAAAAAGTCATGCGCGGGCATCACATTTGAATATGATTCTCCATCAATATCAATGTTCTCCGAAAACCCGTTAAGTACCACTTTAATTAATTGTGTATGATCACCTGTTACATAGGATGTTTTGATTAATGGCGGGTTCATATTTGGAACCCCTCCGCCATCGGCCTGGTGGCAGGTTAAGCAATGATTTATATAGATAGCTTTGCCATTTGCCATAGAAACGGTCAGGCCAGCAGTTGGCTTCGCTTTTGTTTTCGCCCTGGTTTTAACCTGTGCTATTAACTGGAAACAGCTAACAGCAAAAAAGAGGGTCAATAAATATTTAGTCATTGGTCTATTACTTTTTAAGATAGATAATGCGGTATATGGTACCTTTTGAATCATCCGTAACATATAATGAACCATCGGCGCCCTGGGCGAGTCCGCAGGGACGATGGTCTGCGCGCCCGGCCGCAGTTTTCTCTGGCGAGCCTGAAAAACCGTCAGCAAATACTTCCCAGGTGCCATCAGGCTTCCCGTTTTTAAATGGCTGAAAAACAACGAAGTACCCGGCCTGCGGTTCAGGTGCCCTGTTCCACGAACCGTGAAAAGCGATAAAAGCACCGTTTTTATATTTCTCAGGGAATTGGTTTCCGGTATAAAACAACAGACCATTAGGGGCCATGTGTCCTGGATAGGCGGCAGCCGGATCAAGAAACTTTGCATCAGCTTCTTTTTTGCCATCACCGCCATATTCAGGGGCCTGGATCTTTTTATGCTGGATCTGGTCATAATACATATATGGCCAGCCCGCATTATCGCCTTTTTTTAGGCCATATAAACATTCGGCAGGTAATTCGGCCGACTGCTTGGTGGTATACAATTCAGGCCATGAACTATTCAGGTTATCCCGGCCGTGCTGCATTACAAAAAGCTGGTTGTCCTGTTGGTTCCAATCCATACCGACCATATTCCTTAAACCTGTTGCATACCGTACACCATCGCCATAGGTTTGATTTAGCTTATCCGTTCTAAATTGCCATACGCCACCCATCGAATCCAGTATCGGGCATCCGGGTATCCCCGGTGAATGTAGGCCGCGGTCTTTTTCCTGGCAGGAGTTGAACCAGGCGCCTATGTTTACATAAATATTGCCGTCGTTATCCAGCGCAAATGATTTGGTTTCATGCTGACGGCCTGCCTTTAACCCGGTAATTATTTTTTCGGGCTGATCGGGGTTGATCACTTCGTTTTTATCATTCACCTTATACCTGAACACCTCGGTATTTGATGATGCATACAGGTACCCGTTCTTTAAATAAACCTCGGTGCCGCCATAAGTACCAAAGCCCGATTTAAGTTCGGCCTTACCATTGGGCGCTTCATGAAATACTAAAATCCCCTTCCCCTCTTTATTGGGTTTGGCCAGCTTTACATAAATATTGCCCTGCGGTGTAACTACTAAATGCCGGGCCTTTGCACCGGTTTCGGCAACTTTCAGGGCACCGAAACCTAAAGGTAATTTTAAGCCCGCGTTATCGGCGTCGGGCACCACTTCTGTTACTGGCTTCAGGGCATAAAGCATTAGGCTCACCGGCAGGATCGTAAGAATTGTTGCCCATTTAAAAAGTATACTTTTCATGCTGTTGATTTACTATAATTCTTTTTTATTTGCGTTGGCCAGTTTAGTATCCGCTACCGGGCGGCTGTTATAAATGTTAAAGTCCTTTACTTCATTTAAAACAAACGTCGCCGAGCTCGCTGTCTTTTGCGCTTTGATATGCTGAAAATCTGCACCGTTTACATGATCAAGAATAAACGCGGGGCGGAAATCATCTGCGATATAGCTAACTTCCACATCGTTCATTTTTAAATCTTTAACATTGCGGATAAAGAAGCCGTAAGAAGGCATAGTGCCAAAGCGATAGGGTTCTGGATATTCTTTTTCTAAACCGGGTACCTCACGCATGGATTGCTCTTTGGTGCCCCCGCCTTTATAATAGATCCTGATATTACTCAACCGCAGGTCTTCTATATCATGCCCTGGGATCCCGCTTATAATTGCCCCATGCTTATTATCGGCATTATAGCATACCACATTACTAATGATCACGCGCCTGAGCGCCCCTACAGGCGCACTTTCCGGCCCGCGCATGCGTGCACCAAGCCTTACAAAAATTGGCGCGTTAACAATATCACGCATGGTTATATTGGAGATGGTAACATCCTCTAAAAGTGCACCATCAACAGTTTCAAGAGCCAGGCCACGGCAGTAATCAAACACGCAGTTGGAGATGGTAACATTCTTAAAACCACCGTTTGATTCGGTACCTATTTTTATGCGGCCGGTGGGATTACCGTCAGAATATTTTTTTTCATTGCGGGTAAAAGTGCCGGCCAAAAATGAACCTTCATCGTAGCCGCTCACCTGGCAGTTGGTAATAGTAACATTTTCGGTAGCCCTGGCAAATCCAAGCCCATAGGTACTTTTAAGACAGATACCATCGTCATAAGGCGAGTTGATACTGCAGTTTGAGATACGTACGTTGCGGCAGCAGTCAATATCCATACCGTCGCGGTTAGTATCCATCTTAACATTATCAATAGTAAAATTGTCGATCCCCGTTGCGAGGATCCCAAACCAGCCGCCATGCAGAATCGAAATATCCCTGATAATTACGTTACGGCACAAATAAAGACTGATCGTTTTGTTCGGGCGCTTATCATCTTCACCCTTATTGCTCCGCACCAGGTCTTTACCCCAAATGGTACCGGGACCCAGTATTGAAATATCATGCAGGTTTTCGCCCCAGATCAGGCTGTTATGCCAGTGCCTGTGTCCAAAGTCCTGGTAGTTATTATCTATTTTAGCTTCTGGCTCATCATAACCTGAACCGGCTTCAATAGGCGCTGCAATTATGGTAGCCCCCTGATCGATATATAGGCTGATGCCACTTTTAAGATGCATAGAACCGCTTAAATAATTCCCTGCCGGAAAATAAACTGTTCCGCCGCCAGCCGCTGCTGCAGCCTCAATTGCTTTATTGATATTTTGAGTATCAATTGATTTACCGTCGCCCTTCGCCCCATATAACTTTACATTATATGGGGATGTTTCAGGCGATGTACTATCATTTGCCTGAGCTTGAATGAAGCAGAATGGCAAAAGAAAAATCAAAAGAATACGAAGTATAGTATAGTGGTTTTTCATAGTATTTTTTGTCGCTTTACGTTATGTACGCCTTACCTACTTCCGGTTTACCAACCCGGATTTTGCGGATATGGAGTACCTGTAATTGTTGCATCGATTTGTGTTTGCGGGATTGGGCGAAGCACATGAAATGGTTTAATATTAGCTTTACCATCCGTATTATGCAGTTTTACCCTTTCCAGCAGCTTCCCTGTCCTTGCAAGGTCAAGCCAGCGCACAAGTTCACCGCACAATTCTCTCGAACGCTCATCCAGAATGAAATCCAGCGAAAGCTTATCAACAGTGATATCCATTGCTGCTGCATTGCCTGAAGGATAAGCAGCCCTTTCACGAATGGCATTAATATATGGCACTGCGTCACCGGCACGGCCATCCATAAATAATGCTTCGGCAGCAATTAAATACGTTTCGGCCAGGCGATATATGATTATCGGCCTGCTTGAGGGCGAATTTTGATCGGGCCGTTTAGTATCAAAATACTTAATCATAGCTGGCGACAACGCAATGCTGTATTTGGCCGGCGGAATAACCTGGTAACGATAACCGGCAATCTGTGCCGAAGTCATAGCTTTACCAGGCATCCAGATAGCGGTGTCACCTACTGTAAATTTAGGTGCGCCGGGCTGAGCACCAACAGGCGCACCGGCTGGCAACGGATTAGACCACGTAGGTATTGAAGCTGCATTGTTGCATAACCAGGCTGTTTGAAACGTTTTATTATAACGCTGATCATTAACCCTTTCACTAAATACAGTATCAGTAAGCCAGTGCGTAGGCACTACGCGGATGTAAGGACGCCCGTAAAGGGTACTGCGCTGCATACCAGGCTGCACCTCATACTTAGGAACAAACAAATGGCACAGCAGGTTATCAGGACCGCTGTTATTTTGTGTGGCCGAGCCATTGTAAGCAAGTGTGGTGGTGTGCTGTACTGTCCACAATATTTCGCTGTTAGCTTCATTGCCTTCCGCAAATACTTTCCCGAAATCTTGCTGTAATTTTATTCCTCCGGCAGGTGCAACGTTTGTTATCAAATCAATTGCAGTAGCATAGGCGTTTTTATAGTCATCTGCCTGTTTAGCCGATGAGCCTGCCCTTGTTAAATATACTTTTGCAAGCATGTGCATTGCAGCGGCTTTTGTAGCCCTGCCGGGTTGTACACCATTGGTTAAAGGACTTGCAGGCAGAACCGAAATAGCATCTTTCAGGTCCTGAACAATGAAGTTATATATATCGGCCATTTTGTCCCTGTTAGCCGAAGTAGTAGGTACCGACTGAAATGTTTTATTTAAGGTAACGTCGCCCCAAAACTGAACTAATATAAAGTAATAATTTGCCCGTAAAAACTTGGCCTCACCAACCATGCTCGTTGCCGTTGTAGCGTCAATACCAGCAGGAACATTACCAATCAAGCCATTACAGGTATTGATATAGGTGTAGCAGTTTTTCCAGATGGTAGCAACGGTACCATCTGCAGTATTAAAGTTGCTGTTATATTTTACCAGGCCGTTGTTTCCATCGTTACCGGCAATAAATTCGTCGGTGCCGGGTACGGTTAATTCAAAATAGGTATCCGGCCCCCAAATGGTTCTGAAACCTGCATAGGCTGCAGTGAGACCTGCCTGAAAGCCCTGGCTTGTTGTAAAAAAAGCAGGGGTAAGCGTTGATTTCGGGGCTTCTATCAGTGTTTTTTTACAAGCTGTAGTTGTAAGACCTAAAAACAAACAGGTGTATAAATATATAGATATCCTTTTCATCTTATTTAAATTTAAAGTGTCATGTTAATACCGAATGTAAATGACTTTGTAGGAGGCGTATCAACGTTTAAGCTTCCGGCTGTTTCCGGGTCCAAACCATGATAAGTATTACGATACGGAGAAAAAAGAATAAATGGATTTTGCGCCGTAGCATATATTCTTAGCGACCGTGCACTGATACGCCTGGTTATCGATTCGGGCATATTATAGCCTAAGGCCAGGCTCCTGATTTTTAAAAAGGTACCGTCAAAATAACTTAAAGTGGATGAATAAGGCGTATTGGTTGAAGCAGAATTGGGTTTAGGATAGTAATTCTGATGATTGGTTGGTGTCCAGTAACCCTCATTCAGGTTATTATAATTACCCTGGAAGGTGTTAATGAAACTTCCGCTCTGGAACATTTTGGAAGTGACTAGTCCCCCCACCCTATAAGCGGCCACTACCGTAAAATCAAATCCTTTATACCCTATGCGGTTGGTAAAACCGCCGGTATAAGTTGGCTGATCTGACCCAAGTACAATCCTGTCGGCGGCGCTGATCTTTCCATCTTTATTTACATCCTCTACCCTGATAGTGCCAATCACAGAACCTGTACCGGTGGTTGTAAGACCTAAGCTTTTAGCCTGGGCAGTATCGGCAGCTGTATTTTGCCAGATGCCAATTTTTTTATAATCAAATATGGCATTGATGGGCTGCCCCACAAACAAACCGTTTGTGATATCCTGGGTAACCCCGCTCGCTAATTTGGTTACTTTACCCCTGTTAAATGCGATGTTAAAATTGGTGCTCCAGCTAACGCTGTTCCTGCCATTACCGGGTAAATTGATGGTGCTTATGCTTACTTCAATCCCTTTATTTTGCGTTTGGCCCACATTAGTTAAAATACTGTTTGGTATACCCGAGGTTGGCGGCAATGATAATGGTAACAGTAACGACCTGGTATACTGATGGTAGGCTTCAACCGTACCCGTAACCCGTCCCTGGAAAAGTCCGAAATCAACGCCCGCATTTAATGTAGAAGTATACTCCCATGTTAGATTTGGATTAGGAACATTGGTTGGATAAGCACCTGTAAGGTTGGTAGAACCAAAGTTATAGTTAACAGATGATAAAGCGCCCAAAGTTTGGTAAGGATTGATAGCTGTATTACCAACTGTACCATAGCTCGCTCTTAATTTAAGGTTTGACAGTACGTTTGAGTTCATCAAAAACGGCTCCTTGGTAACATTCCATGCAAGTGCTGCCGATGGGAATACATGATATTTATTACCCGGCGCCAGGCGCGATGACCCGTCTGAACGCATGGTTAAGGTAAGCAGGTATTTATTGGCATAACCATAGTTTACCCTAGCCATGTACGAGATGATATCCCACTTAGAATATGATCCGGAGCCGCTTAAATTTGCGCCGTACTGTGGGTTAAAATATTGGATACCATCCGATAGGATATTGTTGTAGCTAAATGAATTTGACTGCGACTGGCTTTCCTGTAAACTGTAAAGGCCTGTAAAATTCACATGGTGCTTTTGCGCAAATACTTTATCGTAAGTCAATATATTTTCAAGCGTATAATTATAGCTGTAAGTACTTTGGTTATTTGCTGTTGATGCGCCACCCAGGTTATTGGTAGTAGCGCTGGCGTAGTAGTTGCCGTAAATATCAGGCCTTATTTCGGCACCGCCATTAAACCTGTATTTTAAGCCGGGTGCAAGGTTAGCTTCGAGGTACGCTGTTGTAAAAGTCCCGAACCTTTTACGGGTTTCAACTGCGGCGCCCGGAACAAAATTTGCAAGCGGGTTCCATACCTGGTTGGCACTACCCGCTGTAAAACCTACTAATTTACCGGTAGCATCATCGTATGGTGTTGAAAGCGGGCTTGCCCTTAAAGCCTGACCAAGCGGGTTCGCGTTTTCACCGTTGGTATAGCTTAAGGTATTTAAGCTGCTTAAACCAACCTTTACATATTTACCCAATTGCTGATCAACACTCAGTTTAACAGAATAACGAACAAATGACTGGCCGAAATAGATGCCTGTTTCATTATAGTACCCACCGGATATGGCATACTGGGTAAGTTCGTTCCCACCTGCAACGCCCAACTGATGGTCTGTTACAAAGCCATTTTTATAGATCAGTTTTTGCCAGTCGGTACTGCGCCCGCTTTTTATAGAAGCCACCTCTTGCGGGGCAAACGAGCCATCGGTTAAAAACGCGGGATCATCAATGCCAGTATATTTACCGGGATTGCCGTTATATAGCCCCCATTTTTTGAGGTCTTCAAACTGAGGCCCGTTCATGATATTATACTGGCCCAGTGGTTTATTGAAACCGGCATAAGCACTATAGCTAACAGCAGCCGGACCACCCTTTTTCCCCCTGCGTGTAGAAACCAGCAAAACACCATTTGCACCTCTTGAACCATAAATAGCAGTGGAAGAAGCATCTTTTAATACCTCTAATGAAGTTATGTCATCAGGATTGATGTCATTCAAACTTCCGTTAAAGGGGATCCCATCAACTACGATAAGTGGTGAGTTTGAGGCATTTATAGATCTGTTTCCACGGATTAAAATAGAGGGGGACGCACCAGGGTGGCTGTTACCACCGCTTTTCTGGATATCCACACCAGCGGCCTGCCCTTGTAAAGCCTGGCCAAGGTTAGCGGCCGGAACATCACGCAACGATTGCTCACTAACTGAAACAATTGAACCTGTTACGTCGGACTTTTTCTGAACCCCATAGCCAACCACAATAACATCACTTAACGACTTCAGATCGCCCGTCATGGTTACGTTGATGCTTGTTTGATTGTTTACGGCAATCTTTTGTGTTTTGTATCCAACGGAAGAAAATATCAGCGTAGCATTGGCAGGCACCTTAATGGTATACTCACCCTTGGGGTCGGTGATCACCCCTCTTCCACCGCCTTCTATACTCACCGAAACACCCGGCAGGGCGTCATTTGAATCGGTTACTTTACCTGTTACTGTAATATCGGCAGCTTCAATATTTTGCTCATTGGTTTTGTTGGTTAGTACACTTGGTTTGGCGGAAGCTGATTTATCGTAAATTACAATTCCGGTATTTATCTCTTTAAATGACAAACGGGTTTTAGCGAATAAATAATTCAGGATTTTACCCAACGCTTCATCTTTGAATTTACGCGGTGCAATTTTGTAACCGCTTAGTTCAACCGGGTTATAAGAAAATTTAATATTGGTTTGCTTTTCGAGCTTATCAATTGAGCTTTGCAACGTTTCATTACCAAATACGATTTTCACGGGGGAATCCGAGATCTGGCTCGTTGCATGTTTGGCAAGCAAAACATGGCAAAATACCAGTGAGCTGACCATAACAATCGTCGATACCTTCATGAAAAAATTAAAAAATTTAGTTGATTTTTTTTTCATCTTTACGAGGTTTTTATTCTAAAAAACTATATGAATTATTGGATTAGCTTGGAACCTGCCAATAATTTATATCTGCACTCTCTGCCAATGCCCCTGCAGCCCGGCTTCGGGGGTACTGGCTTTTTGGGTTTAACTGTTTTCGTTTTTTGCCAGATAAACCTCCTTTCCTTTCAAAACATAATCTAAATGGTGGATGGTTTTAATGATGTCAAGAACATAGGATAATGTATTATTATTTGAAAAATGAATAGTTGTTATCAAATGATCATTCTCTTTATGACTATAGTTAATGTGAACACCATAAGTGTTTTCCAGCCGCATTACCAGTTCATTAAATGAAACACCGTACAAATTGACCTCGCTTGATTTCCAGGCTGCTACCTTTTCGGCATCAATTGTCCTGATTTGGTGGGTGGCCTTTTCCTGGTCGTAAACCATTTCTTTATCTGGTGTAAGCAAGCCAAAGGTTTCAGTTTTGTTACCGACAGCAACACGCCCCCTGGTAACTGTTAGCCTTACGTCACTGATGTTTTTGTAAAACTTTACATTGAATGCAGTACCTAATACCTGGGCGTATAAGCGGCCATAATGAACAATAAAAGGTGAAGTGCTATCATGCTTTACATCAAAGTAAGCTTCGCCGTTAATAAGCTGTACCTCTCTCGTTTTTCCAAAGCGTTCGGGGAATTTTATGGTTGAACCCGAGTTTAACCATACCGTTGATCCATCGGGAAGGGTTATTGTTTTGAGATTGCCTTTTTTTGCGGTTACGGCCATCATAGCTGCTTTATCTTTAACCGATAATTTAAAGTAAAAAAGCGCTGAACTACACATCAAAACCAATGAGGCGGCAATGGCATATTTGGCGGCCGATGTTTTTATAAAATGCCATTTCCCATAAATTTCTTTATGGATGTTATGAAGCATTTCCTTCTCTATAGCCCGCATAGCTTTTTCGTCCTGAAGATGATCATCTCCGGGCCCAAAACCTGGACCGGGCTTGCGCCATTTTATCATTATGAATGTTTTTTAAGTTTATCTCAACCGCTTATAGCAGTCTTTTTGGCTTTGTACCATATATACAAGGTCAGCTGGTTTTGGTACCAGATGTATTTTGCATTTTTTATTAAATGCTGCTATTCATGATCAATAGAAAACAACCATGTTATTAAAGGGCATTTCAAAAAATCCCCAGCTTTGTCCGTAATATTTTTAATGCGTTGGAGAGTTGATTCTTGACCGTACGAGGGGTAATATTAAGGGTTTCCGAAATTTCATTGACGGATAAGTTTTGCTGCCGCGATAAAATAAAAACCTCCTGCATTTTTTTGGGCAATTCCCTGATCCCTCCTTCAATCGTTGCTGAAAGTTCTTTTGCTATTAAGCTATCCTCGTGGTTATATTGATCTGTATCTTCCAGGTACAGCAAGCTATCCATGCCTCTTTTTCTGACCGAATCCTTTTTATGAAAATTGATGATGCTGTTTCTTAAACTTCTGAAAAGATAAGAGGCATTATACCTTTCTGGCTGCAGGCTATACCTGCAATTCCATAAACTAATAAAAACAGTTTGCACAAGGTCTTTTGCATCGTCCGATGAACCCGTTGAACGATAAGCACTATGATACAAAGCCCTCCAATTACGTTTATAAAACTCATCAAAGGCATTTATATCTCCGGCCTTAATTAACATGATTAATTCAATTTCTGAAAGCATTACTTAAAACTCAAAGTGACTTAAATTATTGATGTGTATAATCGGTTTAGGATTATAAAACCGGAATTCCGGATAAACTGGTTTCCTTTATTTCTTTGCCGGTATTTGATTTATCAGCCATTTGCTCAGATCATCGGCCGCTTTATCGTTATCAAAATCCATGGCTGCGGGTAGCCGTCCGTTGGTATATTCGTTATACAGCCAGGGATCGCCGACAGCAATTACTGTACCTGCCCCGTATTTGGCCATACCTATAATTACACGGGAGCTATCAGTTAATAATGGCGCCGCCGGGGGCGATAATTTTAGTGTGGAAATATCTTTGAGATAAATTTTTTTTGCCGTTTTAAATAAGGGATCATTTGCCGGAATTGTGATAGCGCCCATTTCAAACTGAGTACCAATAACGTGCTTGTACAAATCATCATTAAAGTGAATTCCAAATTTTTCGGCCAGCTTGTTGAGGTGTGGCAATTCGGCGTTTGCACTGTCATTCGCCATTAATACCAGTATCCCACCACGTTTAACCCAGTCGGTAATAGCTTTAATATGCCTGGCTTCAATATAATTAGGGTTAGCCGTTTCCTTTTTGGTATCAGGGTCAACTATTATATAAATATCTGTCCCAGTCAAATTTTGGGCGTCCGGTTTACTTTCAAGACTCTTAAGAAGGGCCCCATTCTTTTTAAAAACATCTCCCCAAATAGAGTAACCGCTGCTCCTCTGATCCTCCCAGGTATAATGATACCGTTCTAAAGTACCTGCGGAATTCTTACGGTATTCATTATTAAAAAAATAGTCTAAAGTAACGGTCTTAGTCTGCGCCATTATAGTAGGCCTTCCCAGTAAATTAAATACCAGTAGTATAATGTATCCTTTAATCCTTCTCATATAATTTTGTATCGGCTTTTATTGAATGCTATTATTTGTTAAACCTCGCCACATATCCGCCGCCCACACCTAAACTTAATGACAGTACATCGGTTGGCTTTGCAACGGAGCGCTCTGTTTTCAATGTTGCAGAACTCTCCGGATTATCATGAATATCGGTGCATTTAGCAGGCGAGCTGAGGAAGCTAAGCGGTATTTTTATGTTTCTGGGCTGAGTTCCGTTCATGACGGCCAAAAACCAGGTATTGCCTTTTCGCCGGGCAAAAACTGCCAGCTCACCAATGGCCGATGACGGCAATACAATCGTTTCGTCCCATGTTGAGGGGATATTTTTGATAATGTCGGCGCCGGGATTTGCCAGCAGATTTTTAGGATTGGCAGCATAGGTTAATAGAGGTGCACTTAAAATAACCGCGCTGGCTATCTGATTGGTCCAGGTAGTGTTTTTACGGCGGTCGCCAAAATGTACCGGTGTATATTCTGCCGGGCCTGCTAAAAAACGGGTAAATGGCAGCGTTGTGCTGTGTGTTGCCCTGTCTTCCAGCTTGCTTGATTCCATACCTTTAACAGCTTCCCGGGTAAGCTCATTGGGCCAGGTACGCGATTGCCCGGTAGGCTTATTTGATCCGTGAAAGTCGACCAGTAAATGCAGCTGTGCAGTCTCTGTTAAAATTGCCTGATATAAATCAACTGTCTCTTTTGCTTCATTATCAAAAAAGTCAATCTTTAAACCTGCTATTCCCAGATCATGGCAACGCTTAAAACGCGCGTGCCTGATGCTTGAATCGCGCAAATCCTTAGAGTGCATCCAAACCCAAATACTCACCCCCTTTTGCTGCGAATAATTAACGAGGTCCCTGATCTCGTCGTCACTCCATTTTTCCCAAAACCCTTCCAGTATATTGTGCTCAAAACCTAACCCGGCTGCCAGACTCGAATACTCTTTCATACCGGCCACCGATTTGTCGGCAGCGCCATCCAAATATTGCCATACTGCCCGTCCCGGCTTTACCCACGAAGTATTGACTCCTTCAGGAAAATATTTTTTATCGGGCGGAGGGCATAAATCGTGTACGGCATCACAATTAACCATTGCATTTAGATCAGCACCGATCATGATCACACGCCAGGGTGTGGTGATGGTTCCGCTAATTGCCGCAGGCTTTAAAACCCTATCAATATCTTCTTTACTATATCTTAGCTCATAAGGATGAGATATGGGATGATGATGAGCTAATTGCAATATCAATTGACTTTGCCCATTAGCCAGCAAGGCCATCCCGGAGTAGTTTTTAAGGTCGGCCTCGGTAATAGAAGCATATCCTGCGTTATCGGGTAACTTAATTGTGGCAGGCGGAGCTATCCATTGACCATTTTTTACAGAGTCAATTAGTTTATGGGTATGCACGCCTTCATAATGCCCGTTAAGGTCATGATACCAAATGGTGCTGCCGGCGGGAATATTAAACGCGGTAGCTTCATCTGGTACGTGGATAACACCTTTATCTCCTGGTATTGTAAAGCTAAAAGCAGCCGCGTCGTTAAATACCCTTACATCAAGTACAAAAGCGGTTTCGCCATGTAATAGTTTAATTTTTGCACCGTTAAAATGATTAACAGCTTTTGAATGCACGCCATACCATGGATAGGTTTCATTTATGCTGTAAGTTGTGCTTCCTGTAATAGTGGCCCGGTTGGTTAATGCCGTTTGATCAATACTGACCGACATGGCTGATGTATTGACAACCGGCTGGCTCTTATAAGTGACTGTATAAAATATGGTTCCCTGTTTGTTGAATACTTCCATTCGGACCTGCTTATCCGGGCTGTAAACAACTACATTAACGGCAGCAAACAAGCCTGATGAACAAGCCATCAAAGAGAGCGCTATACTTATAGCCACTCTCATTTTTTTAATAATTTTCATCGTTTACAGCTTGATTAATAGCCCGGTGTTTGTTTAAATGCGGTGTTGCCCACTGCTTTGGCAATATCAATTTCTGTTTGCGGAACCGGCCAGATAGTATCCCTCAGCGGAAACGTTCGCTGTGTTGCGTTCGGGTCTTTGATGGTTGGTATAATTACCCTATCCCAAGCCCATCTTTTTAAATCAAAATATCGTTGTCCTTCAAGTGCCAGCTCAATCCGCCTTTCATGGCGGATCCTTGTACGCATATCATCCTGCAAAAGTCCGGTGGGTATTGGCGGCATATTTACTCCGGGGCGGGTACGAACTGCGTTAATTGCAGCATACACGGTGGCATCAGGGCCGGAAACCTCGTTCTGTGCCTCGGCATACATCAGCAAAACATCTGCATAGCGTAAATAAACCCAGTCCTGATCGCTTTGTGTGCCTATAACTGTTGCACGGGTGGAATCAACTCCCTTTTTGTTAAGGAAACCGGCAGAAGCGCCAATAGCCGCCGGAACAAAAGGGATCCCTCCTTTATACAACACGCCGGGCGTTAATATTGTAGCCAATAACCTTGGATCGC
The DNA here is from genome assembly GCF_013376065.1 of Mucilaginibacter sp. SG538B. Lineage (NCBI taxonomy): Bacteria > Pseudomonadati > Bacteroidota > Sphingobacteriia > Sphingobacteriales > Sphingobacteriaceae > Mucilaginibacter > Mucilaginibacter sp. SG538B. Next base: position 31,974 of record NZ_JABMJI010000009.1, on the reverse strand, counting down.
GGTTAGCATATGGTGTTGCGGAATTATATAAAGGCGATGTACTGATTGGTTGCCCGTCGGTACATTCATAATCATTAACCAGGTAACTTAAAGGCTGGAAACTTGAACTATAGGTATATAAATAATCTGCCGGGCTAAAAGCCGTGGGAACCTGGTAACGCCCCGAGAACATGATCTCGGGGTTGCCGTTTTGTCCCGGTTTTAAAAATAAATTCCTATACCCACCTTTATAAATTTGAAACTTGCCATCTGTTATAATGGTATTAGCGGTAGCGGCAGCCTGCTGGTACTGATGCCTGGCCAGGTATACTTTTACCATATAGCCCATAGCAGTGCCCTTAACGGCGTGGCCGGAATAAGCAGTATTGGGTAAATTATTTGCGGCAAAGGTAAGGTCGTTTAAAATGGTATCAATCACCACAGATTTTGGTGTCCTTCCCATCTGGGTATTCGCCGGATCTATGGTGATCTGATGAAGCGATAAAACAACATCGCCATACAATTGGGTAAGCGTAAAATACCAGTAAGCCCTTACAAATCTTACCTCGGCCAAATATTGGTTTAAAGTTGCAGATGGCAGGTTGATTTTACGTACGTTATCCAAAAAAGTATTACATGCCTGGATAGCCCTGTAGGCAGTTGAATATGCATCTGTTTGCAGGCCGCCAACGGTTGGCGTTATGGCTCCCTGTGCTATATTTGAATAGGCACCGCTGTATGCGTTATCACTAAGGCTATCCCAATATGGCGTACCAGCGCCAACGCCCTGCCCGGTATTTCCGGACGCGGTATAATTAAAACCCTGGATAAAAAAGCTATAGATCCCCGCTAAAGCAAGGTCGGCATCATTTTGTGTTTTCCAGTAAACGGAGCTGGCAATATCTGCCGGAGGGTTCTGATTTAAAAGGTCTTTTTTACAGCTGCTCACCATTAAAACGGCTGTTAAAAAAAGCATCAAGTATTTTATCGTTGTTTTCATGATCGTTTCAAATAAATGTTAAAATGTAGCCCTTACCCCGAAAGAGTAAACCTGATTTTGGGGATGTGTAACATACCTTGTGTTGGATACTATCCTTTCGGGATCAAGACCGGGGAACTTGGTGAACGTTACCAGGTTATCTCCGGCAAAATAGATCCGCAGGCCCGACATAAATAGATGCTTAACCCAATCCTTAGGTAAATTATAGCCAAGCTGAACGTTTTTCAACCTTAAAAAAGAAGCATCTTTTAAATAATAGGTAGAAGCTGTATTGGCATTACTGCTGATGTTCCCCTGGCCCAAAACATAAACCATAGGCATGGTTGTGCTTGGGTTAGATGGTGTCCAGGCGTTTAACCACTCTTTGGGCGGAGGAGATCCCTGGTTAAATGGTTGTATCCCCCAACCGTTAACATATAATTTTTGCCCATACGAGCCGTAAAAGAACACCGTAAGATCAAAATTATTCCAGTTAACACTTGTGTTAAAAGCGTAATTAAATTTAGGATAGGCACCCGGCACTATTACTCGGTCGCTGTCATCAACCTTTCCATCGCCATTGGTATCCGCATACTTCATATAACCCGGCTGCGGATTATATTGCTGCGTTGGCGAGGCTGCTATTTCTGCTGCCGATTGAAAAATCCCCACATACTTAAGCATATAAAAGCTGCCATAAGGTTGTCCCTCCTGATTAATGGTATTTGTTCCTGTACTTATGGCCGGAGCCCCATAGGAAACTAAAGTGTTTTTATTGGCCTGAATGTTTCCGCCGAATGAAAATCCAACATTACCAAAGCGGTCGTTATATTCAAAAGACGCTTCGATACCGGTATTTTTCATTTTACCATAGTTTATAACGGGTGCATTAAGGCCAAAGTAAAGCGGCGTAAGTGTGGTGGCCGTTTCGAGAATGCCCGATGTTAATTTATCATACCAATCGAACGAGAAGCTGAGTTTGTTGTTCAACACCGTAATATCAGTACCGATATCAAATACCCTTGTAGTTTCCCATTTGATATTGGGGTTGGTTAATGAATTATTGATAACGCCACTTGTTACGGTGGAGCCTACAAATGGATAAGCATAGCTTGTTTTATTATTATAATAGCTTTTGAAATTATAGGTTTCCTGGTATGGATAGTTGCCGATATTCTGGTTCCCCAAATTACCTAATGACGCGCGTAGCTTTAAATTATTTAACCAGCTTACATTTTGCAGGAATTTTTCTTTGGTGGCGGCCCAACCTAACGATACCGATGGGAAAAATGCCCACCTGTTGTTTGCCGGAAAACGGGAAGATGCATCATACCGGGCATTGGCCTCCAACAGGTATTTCTCCTGGTAATCATAATTTAAACGCCCGTAGTACGAATGCAAGGAGTAAATATTGCTTGTGCCGTTGGTAAGCTGCGAAGCAATGGGCCCGGCATCAACCTCCTGTAATGTATTGGATGCAAATGGTAAATTACGGAGCCCTTCCAGGTTTTGCGACTTGTTATATTCAACCTGCGTGCCGGCCAGTAATTTAAAGTTATGATTGTTATTAATTGATCGTGAATAGGTAAACTGTGTATAAGCAACCGGGTAAAATGAATTATTATCGGTTACATCAATGCCTTGTCCATTTACATCCAGGGTACGTTCAGGTGCATCGCCGGGCTTTGCAAACCAGTTGTATTGATTAATTACCGGCTTAAAATCGATAGTTTTATTGTAATCGAAGTTAAAGCCGCCGTTAGTTCGCCATTCCAGGCCTTTTAACAAATGAATGTTTAAATAAAAACTGCTTTGTAAATAATAATCGTTTTGTTTGTTGATGGCGTTTTTGGCAATTGCAATTGGGTTTTTGTTGGGTGTTTGAACACTGGGGAATACTGAATTAGTATACCTGCCGCTGCCATCGGGTAATATGGGGCCATACATAGGCTGTTGTGACAGAGCAGATAAAAACTGATCCTGACTCCCCCTTGAGGTGTAACCTCTCTCGCTGCTGTTTAAAGTAATGGCTGAACCAAATGTTGCCCACTTGTTCAATTTTGAAGTGAGGTTGAGTTGAATATTGTATTTTTTATAGTAATATCCCAGCATAACATCAGGCTGATCAACATAGCCTAAACCAACGTTATAAGTGGTGCCATTGCTACCTCCGGTGATACCCAGATGATGAGTTTGCACCTTAACTGTATTAAAAATGGCATCTAACCAGTTATAATCGGGATATAATGTATGATCTGTTGGGTTAGTATAAAGTGCGATTTGCGCATCGCTATATTTATTGGGATAATTTGAATTGGTTGCGGCCTGGTTCCAGAGTGTCATGTACTGGGCCGAATTGTAGATCAGGTTGTTGGGCAATGCTGAAGCTCTTGTGATACCAAGATTATAATCATAAGAGAGCTGCATTTTGCCCTCCTTGCCTTGCTTGGTGGTTATTAATATAACTCCGTTTGCAGCACGCGTACCATATATTGATGCCGAAGCTGCATCTTTTAGTACAGTTACCGATTCAATATTTTGCGGATCGAGGGCTGTAATACTCCCCGGCAAACCATCAACAATGATGAACGGCGAATTGCCTGCGCTGCTGAAAGTACCCGTACCCCTTATGCGTAAAGAAGTTCCTTCGTTACCGGCTTCGCCCGAACCTTGTACAACGGATAAGCCGGGTAGTTTTCCCTGCAGTAATTGAGTGGGATCTGTAGCCACTCGTTTATTCAGTTCCGATCCCGTTACAGTAACAACGGCACCTGTCAAATCAACTTTCTTTTGGGTTCCATAACCTACAACTATCACTTCACTAAGCCTGGTTGAAGCTTCTTTCATCGTGATATTGATCGCCTTTTTTTCGCCAACTACTACTTCCTGTGTTTCAAAGCTCACATAGGAGAAAACTAATACCGCCTGCCCATCGGGCACTTTTATGGTATACTCACCTTGCGCGCCTGTAATGCTTCCTACCGTAGCCCCTTTTACCTTTACATTAACACCAGGCAGCGGCTGTCCTTTTTCGTCAATTACCTTACCATGAATGTCAATGCTTTCCTTTACTTCCGCTGCTAACTCTTCCTCCTTTTTTTTTATAATAATAGTTCCCTGAATAATGGTGTAAGTAATAGGTTTATTGCGAAAACACTCATTTAGTGTCTCTTCAACCGTTGCATGTTCAAGATTGATATTTATTGTCCCGGCAAGGGTTGTTTCGGGGTTCACATTTATCAGTATTACATGATAGCCGCTTTGTTTTTCAATATATTTGAGAATTTTTTTGACAGATACATTTTTTTCATGAAGTGTAACTGTTTGACTAAAGCTTTTGGCACTAACGCTGCTAAAAACAGTAATCATTATAATGGCAATCAGTTTCATAACCAATAAAACTTTAGTTATAGCAGGCCGCATGCCCGCTACAGACTTAGAAATGAATTTCATACTTTTGTACGGTTTGGGTTAGACGTTGAATTTCAATTATGCTTTCCAGGGATAATTGGTTTACCCAGATACTACCGGGCAGTGTTACGAGCACTCCCGGTTACTATCTTCGTTTTTCGTAAAATCGTATTTATAAACATCTGTGGCTATAAATACGAGCGGAGTGAATTCCTTTTAGGGAGAGATAAGTATTTGTTTTCTCATCATTTTTAATTTAGGTGAACAATTGGTTGTTGTGGTTATATATTAAGCGCTAATCTTCTCACACATTAGCCCTGTCGTTACTTTGCTACAATTACCGTTTTACCCTTAATAGTGAAGTTTAACCCGGCGTATTTTAATATATTGGTAAAGCCTGAAAAATCAACCTTGCGCGATAGCTGACCGGAGAACTGCAGGTCTGGCATCTTCCCTTCGTACACCACTTCAATATCATACCATCGGGATACCTGTTGCATAACGTCTTTGATATCGGCCTTAGTAAACATGAATAGTCCGTTTTTCCAAGCTACCTCTTCTTCAACATTAATGTCGCTCGTGATTTTTTGCTGGCCCTGACCATTAATTATTACCTGCTGCCCCGGTTTAATCTCATTTATCATAGCAGATGACTGTACGCTAACTGCTCCTTCTAAAAGCGTAGTTTTGTAAAGCTCTTCATCGTTATAAGCTTTCACATTAAAGTGAGTTCCAAGCACCTTTACTTCTGCTTTGTCAGTTTTCACTATGAAAGGCATTCTGGCATTTTTAGCTACTTCAAAATACGCCTCCCCACTTAAGTAAACTTTGCGTTCGCTGCCCGAAAATGAAGTTGGGTAACGTAATGAAGAAGAAGAGTTCATCCAGATCTTTGAACCATCGGCTAATACCAGTTGGTACTCACCTCCGCGTGGAACGACAATGGTGTTATATATTACCTGCTGTCCGGCATTTGCTTTTCCGGCATGTTTGTAAGCTAATATTTCGTTTTTGTTAGATACTGCAGTTCCATCATCCTCGTTGATAGATACCTGTGTATGATTTTTAAGCGCTACCTTTTGGCCATTGCCTAAAATTAAGATAGCTTTGTTACTGCCGGGTTTGATCATGGTGGCTTGAGCTATCTGCGATTTATCATTCCCTTTTACCCGGTTTTCATTCCGGAGATATAATAAAATTGAGATACTTAAGGTCAAGATGACTATGGCTGCATACTTCAATAACGATGTATAATTAAAACGGCGAACTGACTCTGATTCCGGTTCAGGTAATTTCCGCAGCAGCTCATTCCATGCTTTATCGTTATCAATGTTATCCCAGAAAGCCAGCTTTTTTTCAAGGAAGCCGGCATCTGTCAGCTTTTCAAATTGCACTTTGTTTTCGGCACTTTCATTAACCCATTCTTTTAACCATAGGTATTCTTCCTGCGAAATATCACCGTTTAAAAGTTTGCCGATTAGTTCAGCTACGTAAAAGTCCCGCTCGTTTTTTTCCATTTAATAACATACAAACAACTAAAGGAAGCAAACGGGTGACAATGGTATGATCTTTTTTATTTTTTTATGGGGGCAGAAAATGCCCGGGAATGGAGTTATAGAGAAGAAGGGACTTAAACTTTATGTATAAGTAATAACAAAGCGGTTGGAGAATGCTTTAAAATTTCGCGAAGGATACGCAGGCTCCGTACTTTTTGTGTTTTTACCGTATTGATAGAAATATTTAAATAATCGGCAGTCTCCTGGTTACTTAAGCCTTCAAAATAGCTAAGGTATATTACTTTACGATAGCTTTGTGGTAATTGCTGCACAGCCTGCTGAACTTCCTCTAATACTTCGGCTTCAATAAGGCGGTAAATTATGTTTGGTTCGTCAAGGCTTTCAGTTTGACGACTTTCAAATTTTCCAACAACCTTTTGGTGCTTATAACTGTTGATGCAGCTGTTTTTGGTAGTTAAGTATAAAAAGGCCTTTATTGAATTTAAACCATCAAAACTTAAACGACGTTCCCATAGCTTTACAAAGGCATCCTGCACAAGATCTTCAGCAGCATCTTCATTAACAATTCCTGCAGCAAAAAAACACACCCGCTTATAAAACATATTAAAAATATGATTGAAAGCTTCCTTATCCCCATTTTGAAATGCCACCATTGAAATTGCTTCAGGCATAAACATCAAACTTTAAGTTTACTAAAATTAAACACAGTAAATAACACTGTAACTACCTTTGTGTATCGAATACACTTTATAACAGACCGATTTATTGTTTTTAGACGTCTAACCTATCGAAAAAAAAACGAAGCCCAAACGTTATTTATCTTATTAATACCCTTATCAATGTCAAACTGTAACAACCATATTGTAAAAGTCACGATTACGCACTGTCGGGCTATAATTGGTAAAACTAAAGTAGAGATAAAATTTAATAGTAAAATGATAATTTACTACAAAGTACGCAAACGTTTGCGCTACTGTTATTACGGGTGTTGCATTAACTTGTACGTACCCTGTTTAACCAACAGGCAACAGCTTAGTGTTACGAAATGTTTCTAATTTGAGGCGTTTATTTCGATTATCATACTGCTTAAGGGTATTAATTTCCCGGGAGTTAAACTAAGCCCTACCTTCATCAGGTAGTCCCCGCTAAATGTACCGCCGTTTTCGGCAAGGTTTGATTTGACGCCAGGCATCAGGTTTATCTCTTCTACCCGGTATAATTTGTGGCTGTCCAACCCTTGCAAACGCACCCGGTTAAACACTTCTTTATAACGTGTGTTAAGGTTATAATTAAACACTACAGATTTTGATTTTTCATCATTTACATACATTGCCACCATACGGTTCTCCTCGTACGGCGAAATAAGGCGGTACAGATCGCCAAACCAAATGATATTGCTCAGGCGATTATAGTTTTTAACTGCCTGTTTGCTAAACTCCAGTTCGTCATCTGTCATTTTACTAACCTTAATGTCATAGCCCAACTTATCCATCATGGCAACATCTGTTTTAAATTTCATGGATTGTTTGCCCCATGAAGTAACATGGCTTGATATGGTTAAAGAAGGGAAAAAGTTACTATATCCCCATTGTATATAAACTCGCTCTAATGGGTCCGTATTGTCGCTAGGCCAAAACTCCGTGAAGTATTTTAAAGCCCCATAATCTGTGCGACCGCCGCCGCCGGCACACAACATAATTGGAAAATGCGGGTATTTTTGGCGCAAGCGGTCAAGGATTTTATACAAGCTTAAAGTATAATCAACATATAACGCAGATTGCTTGTCTTTTAAATATGGAGACCATGCATTGGTCATGTTGCGGTTGCAATCCCATTTAATATAAGCCAGACCTGGATTTTTGGTTAGCATATCATCCACAACATGGTAAACATAATCTGCCACTTTAGGATTGGTAAGATCGAGCACTAATTGATTCCGCTGATAATTTTCTTCGCGGTTTGGTAATTTCAAGATCCAGTCGGGATGCTGCTCATATAATTCGCTTTTGGGATTCACCATTTCGGGTTCAAGCCAGATCCCGAACTTCAGGTCTTTAGCTTCGGCTTGTTTTACGAGATAAGCGATGCCGTTGGGCAATTTTGATTTATCTTCCTGCCAATCGCCCAAGCCGGCTTTGTCATTATTTCGGGGATATTTGTTCCCGAACCATCCGTCATCCAATAAAAACAGGTCGACACCCAGCTTTTTGGCATCATCAAATAAATTAACCAGTTCTTTTTCATCAAAATTAACGTGTGTAGCTTCCCAATTATTGAGCAAAGTAAGGCGCGGTTTATTACCATCAAGTACACCATAATTGCGGACCCATCTATGTAAATTACGACTGGCCTGCCCCTTTCCGCTGGCCGAATAAGTAAAAATAAAGGCCGGAGTTGTAAAAGTTTCACGGTTCTTTAGTTCATATGCCGATGCATAAGTGTTAATGCCTGGTATAATCCTTAAAGCATTACGCTCGTCTATCTCAAAATGAAACTTAAAATTACCTGTCCAGGCCAGCGTTCCGGCTATCAGTTCGCCGGTTGTTTCATCTGCCGGTTTATTCATCGCAAGAAAAAACACGGGAGTTTGATACATATCGGCCCTTGTACCTAATTTACTGTCAATCTCCTTTATGCCACTGGTCAGTTTGCTTTCCTGCATTCTCATTTCAGATGCCCAATCGCCATGGAATTGAGTAAGCCAATAATCCTTAGCTTCCAGATGAAGCATACACGAGGCATAATCTTCAAGGGTTATTGTTCCTTTTTCATTGTTTTTGATTTCTGTCCATGCTTTTATAATATCTTCCCTGTTAAAGGCCTGGTAATGCAAAACTACATGTACAGGATATTTAGGGTCCTTTAACTGAATGGATGTTTCGCTGACGTTGTTGTCAATGCTTTTTGTAGTATGGCTAACGTACCTCAACTCAAACGAAGGATTACGATCATTATGGATTAAACGGATGGCAGGCTGCAGCAAATCTTCCATTCCGCCTGTAATATAGGCTTCATGTTTCCCGGCAGGAACCAGGGCGGTTTCTTCGTTATTTAAAAGCCGTTTACCAAGGTATGACTGATAGATCCTGTTATTTGCGCCTATTGTAAGCACCATGCTTACATTATTTGTACTTATCAATATTGCCTTACCAGTTTGCGCGTTTACAATTGCCGAACGGCAAAAAAGAACTAAAAAAAAAATCCGTATAAAATTATTCATATTATAAGTTTGACTTTAATCCTGGTATCAACTCTTTGATAATTTAAAAAGCCATACATGCATAAGCTTAAAGTGCTCTAAAAACTACGTGTTAAAAAACTATCAGTTTTGTTCCCCGATAAAAATGTCGGCAAACATTACATCTTCGTCCCTAATGTAAGCAGGGCTTTTCAAGCTCCGGTATACGCCCCATTTCGGCCTGCAAAATGAAGTCTCTTTTCGCCACAGGTCAATATTGGTATTGACATAGCTGAGCAGTACCTTATTATCTGCAATCCGTTTGATCTCAACATTGTAAGTTCCAACGCTATCATAATGAAGCGTCTCTGTCACTTCAACCCAGTTGCCTTTAAAATCGACCAGGTTAACGCCGGCTAAAACCCCTTGCGAAGTTCCTTTTGCCGAACCTGTATGAATTATTTCAAACTTATCAGGCTCACCAAACCGGGGTGTAAAAGTTATAATGGGAGCTCCGGCATCTCCATCACCCGCTTTTATCTGGTGGATATGGGTAAACGTTGGTTGTGCTTTAAAGCCGCTGTCTATTTTAAACTTCCATTTGTAAATAACCGTTTCACCCCGCTCTCCCTTTAATTTAGCTGCGGATGGGCCATATGTTTTGATTTCTACCCGCACCCTGTCGTAATTCCGGCAGCGATCATTATCTTCTTTAGCATGGCTGTGAAAAACAAAAACATATTCACCTAAATGCTTATCAAACGCTTCTGTAATATGTTTAACATGATGGGCACAATCAGGAACTTCACAGGCATCGCCACCCAATACACGAGATATTTGCTGATATGCATCGTCACTTCCGTCTGCTTTTAAAACAACCTGTGCTTTAAGCAGGTTGCTCGTAAATAGCAATCCGATAATCAAAGATTTTTTTAAAAACATAGTTGATCCTTGTTTCAATTGTTAATCAAGCGCACCTGTTTTCATTGTACCGGTTGGGTTAGCAGCCTGCCTGCTTATCTCCCCTTTTACTTCTACCTTTATTACGGTAGCAATGCTATCCCCGGCTTTATCGGGGACATTTATAATCAGGCCTTCACTTGATAGCGCAGCTTTTAATGCTGTATTCCCGGCCAGCATTTTAGCGCTTAAAACTTCATTTTTGAGACCGGGAATAACCAGCTTTCCGTCGGAAGGCCAGTTAAACACAGAGAAATACAAGGTGGTATTTTTGACGTTTGGTTTAAGGGTACATCTGCCCCAGCTTAAGGGCTGAAGTGGACTTGACTGGGTAGCGTATATTGCTTCGCTGTTTACCTTCATCCATTCACCCATCTTTCTCAAGGTGGTTATACTTTCCTGCGGAAATTCGCCTTCGGCATTGGGGCCAATATTTAACAGGTAATTACCCCCTTTTGATGCAATATCAATGAGGTTGTGAATTAACGTTTCAGGAGTTTTCCATTTATGATCATAGCTTTTATACCCCCAGGTACCATTCATAGTCATGCAGGTTTCCCAATCTTTTCCATCAACCTCGCTCAGGTTGGGTATTTTTTGCTCTGGTGTTTTGTAATCACCCGCGAAGTTTGGACGCTTAAGCCGGTCGTTAGTGATAATGTTGGGCTGTAATTTTAACAGGTCATGCAATTTTTGGGCAAACTCATCAGTCATGTTTGTAGGTGTATCCCACCAAAATACGGCGATATCACCATAATTGGTTAACAGCTCTTTTACCTGCGGAACAGCAACCCGATCAATATAATCAGCCATTGTTGCCGAAGTTTGAGCAGGATCCCAATGGCCATTATGTTCAAGGGTATAAGCATCAATCTTGGCTGAGTCGGGGTTCGGCCAACCTTCGCTGCTTAATTTACGCGCTGCCGCACCACCCGGGTTATTCCAGTCTTGTGCTTGCGAATAGTAAAACCCTAATTTAATGCCATACTTTTTGCACGCCGCCGCTAAGGGCTTTAAAACATCCTTACCATAAGAGGTGGCATCTGCAATATTCCATTTGCTGGCATTTGATTTAAACATGGCAAAGCCGTCGTGGTGTTTAGCTGTAATTACAATATACTTCATACCGGCTTCCTTGGCCAGTTTTACCCAGGCATCCGGGTTGTATTTTACGGGGTTAAATTTTTTTGCAAACTGCTGGTACTCGGCTATCGGAATCTTGCCCCTGTTCATGATCCATTCACCACCGTGCCCTATCTCGTATCCTTTATACATACCGGCCAGCCCGGCATAATCGCCCCAATGTATAAACATGCCGAAACGAGCCTCCCGCCACCATTTCATACGTTCATTGCGGGACAGCTCTTTTTGTGCAAAAACATTATGCGCAACAAAAATGAACAGCCAACAAGCTATAAAAAGTTTTTTCATAAGGATTTAATTTTAGCGGTTATAATCGCAATGATTTATAATAATGTTCGTATTAAAGCAATATGTATGCATAAGTAACTATATTGCTTTACGATATAATACAAGTACCATGAGGTTTGGTACCAGAACGCTACGTAATAATTTCAGGTTGATCTCATAATAGCATTTGTATCATGACCACTCACCGTTCAAAGCTGCCGCTTACAATTGTATTGTCAATTATATTGAACTGTAAGCCGGATTGGCCTGGCTTACGGTTTTTCAGTTTTCCTACAGAATTTATTAGTTAATTTACGCTCATGCTCAAAAGAATCGCGGCTTTTTGGACGATCGGGTATTTGCTCTTTGGCAGCATTGCTTTGCCATTGGGTGATTTCTCGCTGCTTAACGAATTGCCGCGTATGTATCAGGCTTATGAAAAGGTGGTCACACCGGACGAAAAAGGTGTGCTGGATTTCATCGGAGATTATCTGCTAAACGGTAAAGACCTGTTAAACCATAACCAGCATGATCAGCCATCAAAACCCGGTACGCTGCAATTCCAGGGCACGCCATCCTTTGCGGCCATTATTCAACCGGTTAGCCCGTTTTTGGCTGAACCTGTATCACTAGATTTCATCACCCCAGCTTCGTTACATCATAGCTCCGGTGCTTTGAGCTATTACCATCCTTCTTTATTTCGTCCGCCTTTAGCGTAAGAAAACCCTCATTTTCTTAATCATCAATTTTTACGTTTTAAGCTATTTCATGCGCTATTTACTTTTAGGCGCTGTGCTGCTGGCTTCAGTGGCCGCACGTGCACAGCATACTTTATCTATTTTGGTCAAAGATGACCAAACCAAACAGTCCATAGCCGGTGTTACGGCTTATATCAACGAATTAAAAAGAGGCGCTGCTGCGGATAGCAGCGGGCACATTCAGTTCAACCTGCCCACCGGCAAATACGAGATCAAATTCAGTATGGTGGGTTATCTGCCGCAGGAAAAAACTTTCGTGTTGCCACTCAAAAATATTGAGCCCGTTATAGAAGTTTACCTGGAGCCGATGGCAGGTGAATTGGCAGAGGTGGTGGTGCAAACCAACCGCACCAATCAGAACCGCAGTGATGTGCCCACCCGTATCGAAGCATTGCCTGCTGAGGAACTGGACGAAAAAAGCACCATGCGCCCCGGCGATATCAAAATGCTGCTAGGGGAGATCACGGGTGTACACGTACAAGCGGCTTCGGCGGTAAGCGGCACAGCGAGTTTCCGCATCCAGGGGCTGGATAGCCGTTATACGCAGTTATTACAGGACGGATTGCCAATATACGATGGTTTTTCGGGTGGGTTAAGCTTGGTGCAGGTTTCGCCGCTTAACCTGAAGCAGGCCGAGATTATTAAAGGTTCGGCATCGACACTTTATGGTGGTGGGGCTATTGCCGGTTTAGTTAACCTGATCACCAAAACGCCTGGGGCTAAGCCCGAATTGACCCTTCTGCTTAACCAGAATTCAGCCAAAGGCACCGATGCCAGCGGTTTTTACAGCCAGCAATGGACACACGCAGGAACAACAATTTTTAGTTCGTATAACTATAATGGTGCTTACGATCCGGGTAATACCGGGTTTTCGGCGGTGCCTAAAACCAATCGCTTCACGCTTGCGCCAAAAGTATTCTTAAAGCCAGGCAACCGCGACCAACTTTGGTTTGGTGTTAACCTCATGCACGAAGATCGTTTAGGTGGCGATATGCAGGTCATCAACGGCCATGCCGATAATCAGCACCAATATTTCGAGCGTAACCTAAGCGACCGTCTTTCCACGCAGTTTTCCTACACGCATAAGCTTGACTCGAACAACCAACTGAACTTTAAAAATACGATTGGCTACTTTTACAGGACAATCGGTGAGCCGCAGTTTCTATTTAAGGGCGATCAATTATCATCTTATACCGAAGCTAACTATGTCCGTAATGGCAAAATTGCAAGCTGGGTAGCCGGTGCGGATATTTGGACGGATCATTTGTCGCAACCAGACAGAAGTGTAGATCTGAGCTATAGCCGCAACACTTACGGAGTTTTTGCTCAAAATACCTTCAAACCCACAAAATGGTTAGCTGTAGAAAGTGGCATTCGGCTTGACGAAAACTCGCCGTCATCTGCAAGCTCAAACGGGTTATTCCTGTTGCCACGCGTTAACACGCTATTTACGCTCGATGAACATTGGAGCAGTCGCGTAGGCGGCGGCCTGGGCTATAAGATGCCGGATATTTTTAATGACGATGCCGAAGAACAGGGCTATCGGTATTTGCAGCCATTAAATATTGGCGCAACCAAAGCCGAACGTTCGGCCGGTGCCAACGCAGATGTAAATTATAAAGGCGCAGTAGGCGATGCTTTTTTGCAGGTTAATCACCTATTCTTCCTCACCAAAGTGAATGACCCATTGATATTACAAAACAATGCCTTTATAAACGCTCCGGGTTACCTGATCAGCAAAGGGGCCGAAACCAATATTAAGCTGCTGATGGATGAGTTAGGGATTTACCTTGGTTATACCTATACAGATGTACAACGCCATTTTAACGGGTTAAGCAGTGCTCAGACATTAACACCCAAACACCAGTTAAACGCAGACCTGACCTACGAAGTGGAAAACAGTTTCAGGGCAGGCGTTGAGGGATTTTATACAGGTTCACAAATATTGGACAGTGGTACAACAGGTCGTGATTATTGGACTTTTGGACTGCTTGTGCAAAAGATGTGGAAGCACTTTATTATTTTCATTAATGCCGAGAATCTTACTGATCAACGACAAAGTAAATGGGGAACGATTTATACTGGATCCGTTTCTAATCCCGTGTTCAAAAATATTTACGCGCCGTTGGACGGCAGAGTTATTAATGCCGGAGTTATAATAAAGCTGCTTAACAATAAATAAAAACCGCCTTACTTTCTAATGCGGCTTTATACCCCGTAATAGGGCCGCCCCCTTTTGATAAGGCTACCTAATAAACTTTATAACCGCATAAGAATTTGCAGTGAGAATAGAAATACCTTTGTATTTTTCCATTAGACGGGCTACCCGTTAAAGTTCGGATATATTTCGGGTAATTAAAACGACACGTAACCGCAATTACTTAACCGAAACGATGTGGAATTCAGATCCCCTTCCACTCATAGCTTTTACTTTCCAGCCCTATTAAATCAATAACCCGGTTTACTACTGTCATAGCCAGCTCTTCTATAGTTTGGGGCTTGCTGTAATATGATGGAATCGCCGGACATATGATCCCACCTGCTTCCGTAACAGTCGCCATGTTTCGTATATGGATCAGGTTGAGCGGCGTGTCACGGGCTACCAATACCAGTTTACGGCGCTCTTTAAGGATCACGTCGGCCGCACGGGTGATCAGGTCGTCAGAGATCCCTCCTGCTATCCTTCCAAGCGTCCCCATAGAGCATGGAACAATTATCATGGTATCAAACTTTGCCGAACCCGAAGCGAAGGGTGCCATGAAATCATTTTTAGCGTAAAATTTAAAAGGGAACCGGCTGTATTCTTCGTTGTCGAGTTCAAACTTCCAAACATCTTTGGCATTATCTGACATAACAACGCCCACTTCGGCAATTTGATCCTGTAATTGGGTTAGTTTTTTTAGCAGCAGACTGGCATATATTGAACCACTGGCGCCCGTAATAGCAACAACTATCTTTTTCTTCATAATTACTCCTTCAACAACCCAAACACACAAAAAGTTAGGGGCACAAAAAAGGGTCGAATAACTTGTACCCGACCCTACATCTACCTATGAAAAACATGCCCTTGAGAGGGCACTACAAATATAATAACACTTTTTAAATTATTAAACAATTTGTTAAAATAATTTTAACCTGTTTATTGAATATTTTTTTCTATTAAAGTTTGGATAATTCCATCAACCATACCTACCCTGGGTACATATATATTTTTGATGTTAGCATTTTTCATTACCGTAAGGTAAATTTCACAGGCTGGAATAATTACATCGGCCCTATCCTGGTTTAGGCCAAGCACGTTGATCCTGTCTTTTAATGAAAACGAGCTCAGGTAGGTATATAATGATCTTAGTTTAGCAAAAGTTAGCGGCATATCTTCTTTTTCTTCGGATAGCCTGAACAGTTTATTAATGTTGCCGCCGGTACCTATGCCTGATAATTGCTTAAAGTTACGGGTATTGTCGCGCACAAAATCCTTCATTTCGTTCCAGGTTTCTTCAGTGTCCTGATTATCCAGAATGCGGATGGTGCCAATGTTAAACGAACGCGAAACGATCAGCTCCCCTGCCGAAAACAGCGAAAGCTCTGTACTGCCGCCGCCTACATCAATATAAAGGTAGTTTTTGCTTTTATCAATATTTTGCTCGGCATGACTGGCATAAATGATACTGGCTTCTTTAGATCCATGTACAATTTCAATATCGATATTAGCCTCATCCTTAATCAGCTTCACAACATCTTCCCCGTTTTTAGCTTCGCGCATGGCCGAAGTTGCACAGGCTAAATAATCGGTAACCTTATATACATCCATCAGGTTACGAAAAGCAACCATTGATTTAACCAGCTCTGTCGTTTTTTTCTCAGATATATGCTGCTGTATAAAAGCATCGTCTCCCAAACGCAACGGAACACGGATCAGGGTATTTTTTTTGAACGACACCGATCCGGTGTTTTGAATTATGTCGGCAATTAACAGCCTCACGGCGTTTGAACCTATATCAATGGCGGCGTATCTCAATGTTATTTCGTTTTATTTTTTAAATAATTATATATTTCAATTTGCGCCCGGTGGCTTTCGGGCGAGTTTGTTTTGTGGTATTTGTTGGTGTTCTGGCTGTTGATCTCACGGGCTTTGGTGTTATCCTCAAGCTGGATATCAATAATATCCCTTATCTCCTGCTGCAGCTTTTCGTCATATATCGGGAAGCCAACTTCAACACGGTTATCAATATTTCGGGTCATGAAATCGGCCGATGTAAGATAGATCAGCTCCTTGCCGCCATTGCAATAAATGTGCACCCGCGCGTGCTCAAGATATTTATCTACAATACTAATCACCTCTATATTTTCGCTATAGCCTTTCACCCCGGCAATTAAGCAGCACATCCCCCTGATGATCATCTTAATTTTCACGCCCGCATTACTGGCCTGGTAAAGCTTGCTGATCATTTCCTCATCGGCCAGGCTGTTCATCTTCAGAATCATATATGCCTGTTTGCCGGCTCTGGCGTTTTTGATCTCGTTATCTATTAGCCTGTAAATGGCAGGCCGCGAGTCAATTGGCGACACGATGAGGCTTTTGAGCCCCTTAGGCAATAATCCCTTATTAATTGCTTTAAAAACATTTACCAGGTCATCGGTGATTTTTTTATTAGCTGTAAACAAGGTATGATCGGCATAGATCTGCGCTGTTTTTTCATTAAAATTACCGGTTGAAAGGCAGGCATAATAAGCCAGCTTACCTTTTTCGGTACGGCTAACCAAACATATTTTCGAATGCACCTTATAACCGGGTACACCGTACAATACTGTTACACCTTCCTCTTCAAGCCTGTTACTCCAGTGAATATTGTTTTGCTCATCAAAGCGGGCCCTTAACTCTACAAGGCAGTTTACCTTTTTGCCGTTTTTAGCGGCATTTATTAAAGCATGGACCACTCTTGAGTTTTCGGCCAAACGATATACAGCAATACTGATCTCTTTTACCTTAGGGTCTATAGCGGCCTCGCGCAAAAAATGGATCACGTAATCATACGATTGATAAGGTGTACTTACCAGGTAATCCTTTTTAGCAATGAGCCCTATAAGGCTTTTACCGAATGAAAGGTCGGCCACAGGCAGTGCTATATATTTGCTATACTCAAGCTCCGGGCCGCCAACGTTGGGGAACGCAATAAAATTTTTAAAATTATGGTACCTGTTACCCGGGATAAGGCTTTCGCCATGCAGGCCCATTTTGCCTACCAGGTATTTCAGCATATCCATAGGCATCTCTGAGTCATACAGCAAACGCATCGGCTTACCTTTTTTGCGCTTTTGAAGGCTCTTGGCCAGTGAGTCGACAAATTTTTCACTCACCTCTTTATCCAGGTCAAGTTCCGCGTCGCGGGTAAGCTGGATAGAGTAAGCCTCAATACTATCATGTTCAAAAATGAAAAAGATATCCTCCAAACTGTACCTGATAATATCATCAAGCAAAATAATGAACTTCAGGTTATTGGTATCGGGCAGTTTAACAAAACGCGAAAGGTTATCCGGGAACTCAATAAGGGCAAACCTCGTTTTTTTATTGGTGGTAAGCTTTACAAAAAAGTAAACGGCCCTGTCCCTAAGCTCAGGCAGCGGTAAGGTATCATTGAGCATGATCGGCACCAATGTAGCCAGCAGCTTTTCCCTGAAATAATTTTTAACGAAGGTACCACGGGTTACGTTAAGCTGTTTATCATTAAGGATAAAGATCTTTTCTTCGGCCAGTTGTTTAACAATGATGTTTTCGTACAGGTTATTGAATTTACGTTCCTGCCTTACTACAATATTCTTGATCTGGTTAAGGATCTTTTTAGGGTTATAACCAAGTATCTCTTTCGATTTTTCATTAAGTGCAGCTAAACGGCTTAGTGTGGCAACCCTCACCCTGTAAAACTCGTCGAGGTTAGATGAAAATATAGCTAAGAACCTAATCCGGTCTATCAGGGGAACGGTTGGGTCGGCCGCTTCCTGCAAAACCCTATCGTTAAAATATAGCCAGCTTATCTCTCTGTTAATTAAGGGAACCTGTTTATCCATAAAAATTTCTCGCTTTACAGCCAGATGTTACAAATCTGCTTATTTATTTGTTAACTTAATATTAACTCATGAGGAATTAACCTGTTTTCATTCATCATTATTTATTGCAGAAATTAAACAATTTGTTGCAATATTGCGCTGTATGTTAACAATACATTAGTTTTGCAAAACATTTATAACCAATACACTACTTATGCCAACATTTGATATAGTTAGTAAAATAGACGGGCAAACGCTTGATAACGCGATAAATACCGCCAAAAAAGAGATCCTGAACCGGTACGACTTTAACGATTCAAAAAGCACTATTGACCTTGATAAAAAAACAAACCAGGTTACCATAGTTACTGAAAACGATATGCGCCTTAAAGCCATACAAGACAGCATCATAAGCCGGATGGTTAAACAACATCTTGATCCAAAAGCGCTGGATTTTGGCAAAGAACAATATGCATCTGGCAACATGATCCGCAAGGAAATCAAGATCAGGGAAGGTATAGATAAAGAAGCTGCTAAAAAGATAGTAAAGAAAATTAAAGATAGCGGCCTTAAAGTGCAAGCCTCCATCATGGACGATCAAGTGCGGGTGCAAGGTAAAAAGATTGATGACCTGCAATCGGTTATCAGCCTTTGCCGTGCGGAGGATTTTGGCCAGCCATTACAATACATCAACATGAGAGACTGATAGAAATCTCTGATAAGAATTTAAGAGATTCTATTAAAACAAAAGGAGCCATGCATTTTGCTACGGCTCCTTTTGTTTTATCTGAAAGCGCTATTAGCCCGCAACTTCAACTTCTTCTTTATTAACTTCATTAGGCCGGCCATTTTTGAAAGCTTTACGCGGCGATAAACCAAGCAATTCAAACATAGCCATATCGGTATCAAATGATGGGTTTGGCGTGGTAAGCAGCTTTTCGCCGGCAAAAATTGAATTAGCTCCTGCCATAAAACAGAAAGCCTGTTCAACCGTACTCATCTCCGTACGACCGGCAGATAAACGCACTACGGTTTTAGGCATAATGATCCTTGTTGTGGCCACCATCCTAACCATATCCCAAACAGAAACACGGGGCTGATCGGCTAAAGGAGTTCCTGCTACCGGAACTAAAGCATTAATAGGCACTGATTCGGGGTGTTTGGGCAGGTTCGACAATGTTTTGAGCATGGATACCCTGTCCTCCACCGTTTCACCCAGGCCAATGATGCCGCCGCTGCATACAGTGATCTTCGCTTTGCGCACATGTTCAAGCGTTTTAAGACGCTCATCATAGGTACGGGTGGTGATGATCCGTTTGTAATCTTCTTCGGATGTATCAAGATTATGATTGTAGGCATATAAACCGGCATCGGCCAAACGTTGCGCCTGGCTTTCTGTAAGCATGCCAAGGGTACAGCACACTTCCATATCAAGGCTGTTCACCGCTTTAACCATATCAATTACCTTATCAAAATCGCGGTTATCACGAACCTCGCGCCAGGCCGCCCCCATACACAAACGTGATGCACCTCCGGCTTTTGCCTTTTCGGCAGCAGCAATTACTTCATCTTTCGGCATTATGGCATGTACATTTACACCCGTATTATAACGGGCAGCCTGCGGGCAGTAAGCACAATCTTCAGAACATCCGCCTGTTTTTATCGAGATCAAAGAACTGATTTGCACTTCTGCATAATCTTTATTCTCGCGGTGGATTGTAGCGGCCTTGTATACAAGATCAAGCAATGGTGTATGGTATATTTCGGCTATCTCTTCTTTAGTCCAGTTATGTCTAACTTCTGTCATCAGTTTCAGATTAAATTCGTCCCAACAATGTTATTAAGTTATTGTAAACACGCAAATATTCAAAGATTATTTATAAATATAACATTTTGACAGCCCTCAAAAAGAAACTTACTATATAACAAGGTTTTAAATATTTGGCAGCTTAGCCCTTCCGGGGTTCGTGTCCACGCTAACTGCTTATAAATTGCCGTGGGACAGGGACAACCAGCGGATATACTACTTCAATAAAAGCTTGGTAGCTAACCACAGCGGTAGTAAAAACCCTATACAATCGGTAAAAGTGGTGATGATGATGGATGATGCTACTGCGGGGTC
Source organism: Mucilaginibacter sp. SG538B (assembly GCF_013376065.1). Classification (NCBI taxonomy): domain Bacteria; kingdom Pseudomonadati; phylum Bacteroidota; class Sphingobacteriia; order Sphingobacteriales; family Sphingobacteriaceae; genus Mucilaginibacter; species Mucilaginibacter sp. SG538B. Next base: position 11,615 of record NZ_JABMJI010000009.1, on the reverse strand, counting down.
AATCCCTACCCTTTTCAATATCAACGGGATGGAAGCGCCTGTTAAGCCTGCTATGATCAGGTTGCCTGTCATGGCTAAGAACAATACCAGGCCAAGCAGCGGATTGGCATCGTAAAAGAACGCTACTATAAACACGATGAGCCCATTGGCGGCACCGTTGATCAGGCCTACTAAAAACTCTTTTAATACGGTGTTATAGGCTTGTTTATCGGAAAGATCGCTTAACGAAATACGCCTTACAGTTACCGCCAATGCCTGTGTGGCGGCATTGCCACCCATACCTGCTATAATAGTCATATAAGCCGAGATAATGGAAAGCTTGGCAACTGTCGAATCAAATGTTCGGATAATGGATGCAGCAAGGAATGCTGTGCCCAGGTTGATCACCAGCCATGGCAAACGGCTTTTTACTGCCTCCAGCCAGTTACCGCTCAATTCTTCATCTTCAGATACACCGGAGATCTTCAAGATGTCCTCGGTGTTTTCCTCTTCCATTACGTCGATAATATCATCCACCGTAACGCGTCCGAGCAGTTTCATGTGATCATCAACAACCGGGATACTGGTGAGGTTATATTGCTTGATGAGGCGGGCTACCTCTTCCTGGTCAAGCTCGGCTTTTACATAAACAAAATCGGTAGTTACCAAATCGCTGATGCGGGCATCGGCGCGGGCTTTGATAACTGTTTTAATGGAGAGAATCCCTTTCAGTATGTCGTCATTATCAACTACGCAGATGGTATAAAACTCTTCCATCTCTTCCGATTGTCGGATGATCTCATCAAGCGCATCCTTTTTATCCAAGTTGATGTTTACCTTGATAATCTCGGAGTTCATCAAACCACCGGCAGTATCTTCGGCATAGGTCATCAATGCCCGGATGCTGCTGGCATCTTCATGATCGAGGTCTTCTAAGATCTCTTCCTGGTGTTCTTCATCCAACTGGGAAATGATGTCGGTAGCATCATCATAGTCAAGCTCTTCAACTATCTCCGTACGTTTTTCGGGATCGAGGTTTACAAGCAGTTCGGCAGGGCCATGCTCTTCGTCCATTTCGGATAAAACTTCCGAAGCAACGTCGGCCGGGAGGATATTGATGATCCTTTCTTTTTCTTCCTGCTGAAGTTTTTCAAATAGTATAGCAATCTCCGAGGCGTGATATTCCTTCAGAACATTCTCTAACTCAGCATCATCGGCTTCGAGCGCAGTTTTAATGCGGAGCAGGTCGGTTTTATCTAAATCAAAAGATTGCATACCCGACTAAATTAAGACAATTACGTCACAATTAAGGAATTAAATCGGCACAAAAACAGTGCCCGAAGCAGGTAAAGTAATGGAATAGTTAGATGCTGTGGTTGTATTTGGCCAGTGCACCGCTTACCTTGTTTAATTTAAAAAGTGCCTGCTCAACCTGCGTTTTACGAATAGAAAGCTGGATGCTGCAGTCGTTGTCAAATAGCTGATCAAGTATAATAAGGTTCTCTTCCTTAATAATACGCATCACATCATTCATTTGCAAATAATCAAATGAGATAGTGTATACGTCATTTACTGTTTTTGAAATGATAACCGATTGGTTTAAGGCATCTTCGGTAGCCGCTTTATAAGCATTAATCAAACCCGGAACCCCTAATAACGTGCCGCCGAAATATCGAACTACTACAACCAGGAGATTGGTAAGATCTTTTGACAGCAGTGTATTCAGGATTGGTCTGCCTGCAGTACCTGAAGGCTCACCGTCATCATTAACCCTGAACACCGAGCGGTCGATGGTTAAACGCATAGCCCAGCAATGGTGATTGGCTTTGGGATGTTCTGATTTTAACCGGGCAACTATTGCCTTGATGTCATTTTCAGAACTGATGGGATAAGCATAGGCCAGGAACTTGCTGCCGCGGTCGCGAAAAACACCTTCGGCAGGGTTTTCTATGGTTTTATAAGTATCGTCAAAAAGCATTCAAAAATATTACAGGTACAGGAAGCCCAATGTTTGCGGGAAATAAATAATGATAATAGCCAGCACCGCTATAGCTATGCCGATTTTATTAAGCAGGCTCAGCTTCTCTTTAAATACAAAGATGCCAACCAGCGTACCAACCACAATAACGCCAATATTTACCGACGAAAACACTGCCGAAGGGCTGTTCGCCAGCGCCTGGTGCGCCTTTAAGTAAAAAAGGATATTGCCAAAATTGGCTATCCCTAATACCCAGCCTATGAGGATATGCGGCAATGAAAATTTCATTTTTTTTGTGGATACCTGGTAAATCAAACCAGCAAGGGTTAATATAAACGCAATAATAAAGATGACAAAAATGGCTGTGGTAAAAGGTACATTATTGACCTTGGTAAGCTGTTTTAGCAATACATCAATTACGCCAAAACCGAGGAAAACAATTAACAGGTAAATCCATGAGCCCTTTTCAACTTTGTTACCTGCCGATTTTTGCCAGGGTATAGAGCAGATGATAGCAATGAAAGCCAGTATAATGCCGATGGCTTTTACCATACCGGTGGCTTCGCCAAATAAAACAAATGCTGCCAGTATGGGGATAAACAGGGATAAGCGTTGTGCCACGTCTGTACGAACGATACCGGCCTTGCGCACCGACGTTGCCATGATTACAAATATTGCCGGGAACAGAATCCCCAAAGCCACGTAATTATAAACAGGCCCGTTTTGAATAATACTCAGCTGTGGTTTAAAAAAGAACCAGGTAAGCAAAATAGCCATAGAGTAGTTCCAGGTAATGGCCTGGTAAACGTCCACATGGTAGCGTTTTGCCAGTTTCAGCAAAATGGAAACGATAACACTACAGCAAATACTTAAAAAAACGAACAGCATTTATATAACCGGCTTATTGTATAACAAATGGAGGCGATCGGCGCCTACAGGATATTCATCGGCAAGTATACTTGTTATTTGCGGTGCTTTTATACCTTTCCCTAAAACTTTATTACCGGTAAATACCCTGGCTTCGTCCCAAAGGCCGGCTTCAATAAATGATTCAAGTGTTTTAGCACCGCCTTCAATAATAACAGATTGGATATCCTGAAGGTATAATTGGTACAAAATGTATTGCGGCACAAAGCGTTCAAAATCTTCAAGTGCTATATACCTGTTTTTACCGTCAACATCAAACTTAACCTCGTTAAATATCAACGTTTCTGCAGATTGATCAAATATGTTCAACCCTTTATTCAATTCCAGCCGGCGGTCAATCACCACACGCTTAGGCGACGGGCCATCCCAGTAACGGGTGTTTAATTGTGGGTTGTCACTTAATACCGTGTTTTTGCCAACCAGTATAGCATCTTCTTCACTGCGCCATTTGTGTACCAGTTTGCGCGATTCGGGCCCCGTGATCCAAAACTGCCTGCCATCTGCCGGAGCAAAAAAGCCATCCTGGGTTTGTGCCCATTTTAATATAATATATGGCCTGTGCTTTTGTACTTTGGTAAAAAAACGGCGGTTAAGCCATTGACATTCTTGCTCAAGTACACCGGTTATTACATCAATCCCTGCCACCTGCAGCTTTTCGATGCCTTTTCCGTCAACCTGGGCGAAAGGGTCGCGGCAGCCTACTACTACTTCAGGGATCTGATGTTTGATGATGAGATCGGCACAAGGTGGTGTTTTGCCATAGTGTGCACAGGGCTCTAATGAAACATATATCACCGAAGCTTTGAGTAACTCGGCATGGTTATTAAACTTAGCAGTAACCTGCGCAATAGCATTAACCTCGGCATGGGCCTGGCCATATTTCTGGTGATAGCCCTCTCCTATTATTTCGCCATCGTGAACTACTACCGCGCCAACCATAGGGTTCGGGCTAACGTATCCTGCACCCAATTGAGCAAGCTCCAAACAACGGCGCATATATTTTTCATGTTCAAGCATGCTGCAAAAGTAGCTTTTATGTTACTTTGTTGCATGATTACAATTAAGGATGTTTTTGAAGATTACAGGCAGCAGATAAATGGCATTTATGATGCTGTTGAAACCGAAGCTATTACGCTGTTTGTTATTGCCGAAGTTACCGGTTTATCAAGGGCATCTGTTAAGGCATTCCCCGAAAGAGCGTTAACTGCTGAACAGTCGGAACGGGCGAAAAACATCCTTGCCGAACTAAAAACAGGCAAACCTATTCAATACATCTTTGGTGTCACCGAGTTTTTTGGCTTGCGATTTAAAGTAAACCCATATGTGCTGATCCCACGCCCGGAAACTGAGGAACTGGTGGAATGGATTTTAGAAGGCGAAAGGTTAAAGGCAAAAGGTGAAAGGTTTTCTGTGCTGGATATAGGTACCGGTAGTGGGTGTATCGCCATCAGCCTGAAAAAGAATTTGGCAAATGCGGATGTTTCTGCGATAGATATATCCGAAGGAGCTTTGGAAACCGCCAAGGAAAATGCTTTGTTAAATGAAGTTGAGGTTAATTTTATTCTGGCTGATATTTTAAATATTGAGCATAATAAAGAAGAGGCTCAATATAATATCATTGTAAGCAACCCTCCTTATGTTACGCTTGATGATAAAAAGCAGATGCATAGTAATGTTACAGATTTTGAGCCACATACTGCTTTGTTTGTACCAGAACATGATCCGCTGATATTTTACCGGGCCATAGCCGATTTTTCACTTTGTAATTTGATTGCCGGCGGCTTGCTTTTCTTCGAGATCAATGAAAATTTAGGCAATGAAACTGTTGAGCTATTAACTGGTAAGGGATTTAAAAACATTGAGTTAAGAAAAGACATGAGCGGTAGGGACAGGATGGTGAAAGCGCAGCTTTAAAAGGTTACAACTTATCGCTTATCACGCCCTCAAACTTGTAATAGTTACTGTAAAACAGCCAGTAAGCAATACCAAAGTTTAAAGGAACCAACACCCAAAGCAGCTTGAACATAATGATCCAGAACAATACAATAAATAACCCCAGGATCCATTGCAGGTACTTATCCATATTAAGGCCAAACCAGTAAAGCAGGCAATGAAACAGCATCGCGGTGCTTAAGCCAACAAGCAGCAGTTCAACAGCCATCAACGGGCTAAACCTGCTGAACAGCCAGATACTTTCGGGGATGAGCAAAAGAAAATAAACGCCTATAAAATTCAGAAACAGCTGCGGCTTGCTATAGGGCAAATTGCGGGAAAAGCCAAGGCCGTTCTCTTCAAATTTCCTTTCCTCAAATATCAATACAATATGTGCCGTTATAACAGCAAGGATTGCTATACCAGCAACACGGACATCAGTTTTAACATCAGCAAACACGTAAAACACCCCGGTGATGATAAGCCAGGAAAGCGCCTTGGTAATGAGGTATGGAACCTTACGCTTATCAAACAGGTGGTAAACGTAAAGGCTGAAATAAGGTTTACGCCATTTGCTGCTTAGTTTTAATAATATAGATTGATCATTGCCATCAACAAGTCCGTTAATTTGCTTTGTATAAATAACTGCACTTAAATAAGTTAAGGCGATTAAATACAGTAAAATGCAAACCGGAAATAAATAATACTTATTGGAAAAACCCACCCCCACAGCGATGAGTGCGTACAATATTACCGGCGATAATATAGCAGCCTGTACCCAAAACCAGCTTATTATTTGTTTCCCTTTGTTCAGGGCATTGCTGCTATAAAATAAAAAATGTTGACTGGGGGCAAAGATTTGCCCGGATACGTAATGCCAGCTTTTAACGGCATAAATAAACCAGCTTATAAACACCAGGATCATTACAACCGAACTGCTGTCCATAGCCAGCATCAGTGCTTTGTGATAGCCTATTAAGTATTGAGGTGGTACAATACCAACCATCGCTAAAAACACAAACAACAGGATTCCCGCATGTACCCGGAAAAAACCGCGGGCAAATATTTTTAACAATACGTTAGTTAGCGGCTTCATCAGCTGATAACCTTTAAGGTTTGATCTTCTACTAAAAGCTCGCCCGATACAGGTAGTGAGCCATTCTCCAATATTTGGTGCGACGATAATAAAAAACTGGTTCCCTGTTGCTCCTGCCGCTCCCTTATCCAGGTATTTAATATTGCCAACGAGACCGTATCAATAGTGATCAAAGGTTCGTCGAGCAGGATCAGTTTGGGATTACCTAAAAAAGCCAACAGCAACGAGAGTTTTTTCATCATACCGCTACTATAAGTACCTACGGGGCGGTCTACAAAACTTTGCATGCCCATGCTTTTAATATAACCTTCCTCCTGTCTGGCCGGTGCGTCTTTAGCATCAGCAAACAGCCTTATCATTTCAAACCCTGTTAAAAAATCCGGAAACACAGGCTCGGCTTCGGCAAAATTTACGAGCTTGCGGTAAGCTACCGGTTGTTTTTTTATACTGATGTTTTCATCAAGCAAGATGTCTCCATCAAATGCCAATATACCGGCAATGGATTTTAGGAAGGTACTTTTACCCGACCCGTTTACTCCTTTTATCCAGTAAATGCCGCTTTCAAGCTTGAGGCTGTCAATTTTTAAAGCAGGGTAACTACCGTATAATTTTTTGAAGTTTTGAAATTGCAGCATCGTTAATTTGATAACAAAATGAATCTGTTGTTACACAAAAAGAGACGCCTGTAAAGCGTCTCTAAAAGTAATTATCTAAATAAATCCGAAATTGAAAATCCCAATTCCAAAATCCTATAAAGAAGCTCCTTCAATCAGCGCACTGTAAAACTCGCCAACGTCCATACCGGCTGCCCTTACCTGTTGCGGAATCAAACTGGCGGCCGACTGACCGGGTGTGGTGTTGATCTCAATAAAATAAAAATCATTACTGCCTTCAAGCAAAATAAAGTCGATCCTGGCCATGCCGCGGCAGTTGAGGCGGGTATACACCTCGGTAACTATGCCGGCAATTTCTTTAACCTTTTCAGCCGAAAGGTCGGCGGGAGTTATTTCTTGTGTTACACCAGAAGTATATTTCGCCTCGTAATCAAAAAAATCTTTTGAGGTTATAATTTCTGTAGCAGGCAATACCTTTATTTTACCGTGCAGGCGTGCTATACCAATGCTGAACTCGCGGCCTTTAATAAATTCTTCTACTAACACCTGGGCATCTTCCTGAAATGCCCTGTTCAATGCTTCCGGCAGGCCGGCTATGTTTTGAACCTTGCTCATACCCACGCTGCTGCCACCATTATTAGGTTTAACAAACAACGGAAATTTCAAATTAGCTGCTATTGTGGCAACGTCATGCACATCGCGCTCAAATAAACGCATGGAATGTGCGGTATGCAAGCCATGGATCCCGTGCACGATAGCTTTGGTATAAGCCTTGTTCATGGTAATGGCCGATGTTGTAGCGTCGCAGGTATTATAAGGGATGCCAAGCATATCAAAATAGCCCTGCAGCTTTCCATCCTCGCCGGGGCTGCCATGAATGGTGATGAAGGCAAAGTCGAACTTTATTTTTTCCTGGTTAAGGGTGATGGTAAAATCATTCTTGTCAACATCGACTGTCGCGTCATCTGCTTCAAAAAACCACCTGTCGCGGGTAATTAATATAGTATAAACTTTATAGTTGCTGTTTGACGCCAGGTTAGCTGCGATATTTTTTGCGCTGTTAAGGGATACTTCATATTCGCCGGTAAAACCTCCGGCCAAAAGGGCAATATTTTTCATAATTGAGTCTGAAAGTCCGTAAGTCGGAAGCTGCCTCAAATTTAGTAATTAGATGATGTGGTCATAATTTTTTCTTGAGATCTTGCCAATAAAACAAGTCAGAAATTAACTTCCCGACTTACGGACTTTCCCGACTTACGGACAACTTAAAACTTTACGACTAACAAAATAATTCCTATGTTTGATACTTAATTAAAAGGTTTACCCTTACATATACTGATGAGCAAATTTGGGGCTTACTTAAAATCAAAATCATTTCGGAATAACTTATTGATGGCTATTGTGACCGTGGTAGCCGTTGTTTTAATAGCATTTTTCAGTCTTGGTTATTACACCCGTCATGGATCGGGCATACCTGTACCAAAACTTAAAGGCCTTACTATTGATAAGGCCATGGATATTTTAAAGGAGCAGGGATTTGGCTATAAAATAGACTCTGTGTACGTACAGGATGTAGCACCAGGCACCATTGTTGAGCAGGATCCCGATCCGGGAACCAACGTTAAGGAAAACCGGGTTATTTACCTTACTATGGTAACTTTGCAGGCACCACCTGTAAGCCTGCCCGATCTTGAACAAAGCAACTACCGCGAAGCCATTGCTACCATATTAAATTACGGTTTAAAAGTGGGTGACACCACCTATCGTTCAGACATTGCCCGCGACAGGATCCTGGAAGTACGCTTTGGCGGACAGGTCATAAAACCGGGAACTAAGCTACCTAAAGGATCAAAAATAGATTTGGTGTTAGGCGATGGCGAAGGCGCGAGTGAGGTAGAGATACCTGAACTGGTGAACCTTGACCTTGATGCCGCCCGTTTTGCTATCAAAGGTGCGGGGCTGACTGTAGGCACCATTACCTATCAGGGTACTATTGCCGACTCGACCAACGTGGTTGTTGTTTCGCAATACCCAATGAAAACCGATTCGTTAAGCAAAACAAGTATTGGTACGCGTATTAACCTAACTGTTTCACAAGGCACAAAAACAGATGCAGCTCCACCGGCAAATTAAAGCTACCGAGCTGTTTGAACGTTTAAATAAAGGTGAAAGCCTTAATTTGATTGACGTGCGCGAGGTTATTGAATATCATACCTACAATATAGGAGGCGAAAATATTCCGCTGTCAAATTTAGAGAATACACTTAACCGTTTAAGCTACAACAAAACAGATGAGATAATCGTTATGTGCAAAGTTGGTTTAAGGAGCGAAACTGCACAAAATATATTGGAGCGGCATGGCTATAACAACGTGCGTAATTTAAGCGGCGGATTAGTTGCCGTTCAAAAATTAAAATAAATACAACAAACACCATCTATTCAATATCATGACCGCGGAAAAACAAGGATCAGGCATGCTGAAAAAAATTATTATAGCGCTGGTAATCATTATCATTGTGCTTTTAGGCTTTACAGGTTTCAATTATTACCTCAAATACTTTGGACCTAACGTTACGGATAAACAGGAGTACTTATACATTCACACCGGCGCAACATTTGGCGATGTTTTTAAAACAATACAAGATGAGGGCATTGTGAAAGATACTGCTTCATTTGGCTGGGCTGCCCGTAATATGAATTATATTACCCGTGTAAAACCAGGTAAATATCGCCTGCATGAAGGCATGGGGAACCGCAAGCTCATCAATATGCTGGCCTCAGGTACACAAGAGCCTGTTAAAGTTGAATTTCACGGATTGCGACTTAAAGAACAGTTTGCGGGATTTATCTCGAAAAAGATTGAACCGGATTCAATGGCGATTATTCGGCTGCTTGATTCGGCGAGTTTTGTAAGTAAATATGGTTTTACTACCGATAACGTTTATACCGTGATCATGCCCGACTCATACCAGATGTACTGGAATACGAGCCCGGAAAAGTTCTTTAAACGAATGTACGACCACTATCAGGCTTTTTGGACACCTGAACGTAAACAACTGGCTGCTGCAATAAACTTAACCCCTCAGGAAGTATCTGTCCTGGCATCAATAGTTGATGCTGAAGCGCTGCATGATGATGAAATGCCCGCCGTAGCAGGTTTATACCTTAATCGTCTTAAAAAAGGAATGAAACTGGAGGCCGACCCTACCGTGATCTTCGCGCTGAACGATTTTACTATAAAACGTGTGCTTACCCGCTACCTTTCATATAACTCGCCATATAATACTTACCTGCATACAGGTTTACCTCCGGGGCCTATCATGATGCCATCGGTTAATGCGGTGAAAGCAGTGTTAAACTATCAAAAGAGCGACTATATTTATATGTGCGCCAAAGCTGATTTTTCCGGCTACCATGCCTTTGCCACCAACGTGGCGGACCATTTGGTTAATGCGCATAAATTTCAGCAAGCCCTTAATGATCGTAACATCCGAAGGTAATGTTTGAGCACACTACTAAAATACGGGTGCGCTATGGCGAAACCGACCAGATGGGCTATATGTATTACGGTAACTACGCCGAATTTTATGAAGTAGGCCGCGTGGAGATGCTTCGCAGTCTTGGCCTTACTTATAAAGGCATGGAAGAATCGGGCATTATGATGCCTGTGCTCGAGCTTCATTGCAAATACCTGAAGCCGGCTTTATATGACGAGGAAATCAGCATCAGGGTGATCATGGATAAGCTGCCAGGCATCCGCATCCATTTCAGGTACGAACTTACAAACCCAAAAGGTGAACTTATTAATACCGGCGAAACGCTGCTCGTATTCATTAACATGAAAAACAGTCGCCCATGCCTGCCACCGCAGGATTTTACCGATAGATTAATGCCCTTTTTTAAGTAAATTTGGTGTAAATGAAATGGCTGCACCGCTTTTTAATCCGGTTTACGTTTTACAGGTACATCATCGAGTGGACGAAGTCTGTCATTATTCCGGGTTTCAGGCCATTGCCTCTTTATACAGTTATAGACTTTTTTGTAAAAGAGATCACCAATAACTCGCTTATTAACCGGGCATATGCTTTAGCCTATAGCTTTATGCTCGCCGTTTTTCCGGCTACTATTTTTTTGTTCACGCTTATCCCCTACGTGCCCATAAAACATTTTAAAGGCAACCTTATGATGGTGCTGGCCTCTGTAATGCCTACAAATGCCTATATGGCGTTCAGAGAAACCCTTTTCGATATCGTAAGTAATCAAAACGGCAAGCTCCTTTCCTTCGGTTTCCTGACAACCTTGTATTTTGCTACGAATGGCGTTATCAATCTCATGAAAGCCTTTAATAAATCCTCATTAATTGAGGATAAACGGAGCTGGCTTAAAAGGCGCCTGGTAGCCACAGGAATTACCGTAGCTATAAGTTTCGCGTTATTACTGGCCATTTCCATACTCATCCTGGGTCAATCCATTATCAGGTTCATTCAATCGCATGTGGCGTCTGAAAATCATTTTTGGGTTTACCCTGTGATGCTGTTCAGATGGGTGATTATTGTGGTGATCATTTTTGTAACCATAGGGTGCTTATACCGTTACGCTCCTGCACATAAAAAGAAATGGAATTTTATTAATCCTGGCTCCATACTGGCTACGGCACTGGCAGTTTTAACCTCACTGGGCTTTTCCTATTATATCAACAATTTCTCGTCGTACAATAAAGTTTACGGCTCGATAGGTACGCTCATCGTTGTGATGATCTGGATGTATATAAACTCATTAATTTTGATAATCGGGTTCGAATTAAACGCGTCCGTAGAGCTTTCCAAGCGCACAATCCGTATTGTAAAACCCAGATTTAACACTTTTCGGGCAAAAAAAACCGACCAGTCAAAAAATTAACTTATTATTAATCAATAGTTTATATAGATTATTTAATTAAATAAAAAAAAGTGAAATTCAAATTTGGCAATTCGCCCCGGATTTGTACTTTTGTCCCCGGAGAGTTGGCAGAGTGGTCGATTGCGGCAGTCTTGAAAACTGTTGAACTGTGAAAGGTTCCTGGGGTTCGAATCCCTAACTCTCCGCTGAT
>NZ_JABMJI010000008.1:0-139447 GCF_013376065.1 Mucilaginibacter sp. SG538B | reverse complement strand
ATGTGATTTTGTAAACCTATTTTAGGATTAATTAATATTGTAAACGTATAACAGGATTTAGCAGTTAAACTGTAAACTTTTTTTAGGACGAGACAATTTTTATAGTCACAAGTGATCCGCCCTTCTAACAGCCGCACAACACTTGCGCCATGGGGGAAACGAATTTGAAGAATTCATGGAATGTGTATCGCATTTTCTGCTCGTTCCCTAAATTCAATAAATTCGGGTTCAGACAACATCCTATTTCCCAATAAAATGTTATGATAACAGTTATCAATTCCCTATTTTGCCGTTCATAACCTCATCAATTATAACATTACCTTATGAACGCCTATCTCAAAGCAAAAGCCCTGCTTTTTGCCGTAGTATTATACGGATGCGCCGCCTTTGCACAGGAAGCCAAACTGCCAACTCAATGGACCAATGCCGCCATGCAAGCCGAAATACCTTTATCAGAATATCCCCGTCCCCAGCTACAGCGTAATGACTGGTTGTGCTTAAATGGTAAATGGGATTACCAGGGTGGTAAAAACGCGCCTAATGCCCTGAACCCTCAAACGCCCGTGTCTTTTAATGACAAGCCCGATAAGATCCTTGTACCTTACTGCCCCGAATCGGTACTTTCAGGTATACAGCGAAACCAGGAGATCAACATGTGGTACCGCCGAAGTTTTGAAGTGCCCGAAAAATGGCAAAACAAACATATCATTATTCATTTCGGAGCCGTTGATCATGATGCCACCATTTTTGTAAATGGTAAAAAAGCAGGTTCGCACTCGGGCGGGTATGATTCTTTCAGCTTTGATATTACCTCATATCTTAAAAAAGGCAGCAATACCCTTATTGTTGCTGCTCATGACCCCAATGATGGTAAAACACCATCGGGCAAGAACGGTCCCCGCGGCGATTATACTTTCTCCTCGGGCATCTGGCAAACAGTTTGGCTTGAACCCGTTAACAAATCATATATCAAAAATATTCGCCTGCTGCCAGACGTGGAAGGTAAACGTTTAAAAGTATTTGTTAATACTATAGGTGCAGGTAAACTCAAAGCAATTGCCCTAAACAATGGCAAAGAGGTTTCAAAGGTTGATGCAACCGCCGGATCATATTTCTATCTGCCAATAGATAACCCGGTTTTATGGACACCAAATTTTCCGTTTTTGTATGATCTGAAGCTTACCCTATACAATACTGATGGTAGCGAAGCCGACGAGGTTAAAAGCTATTTTGGCATGCGCGATATTAAATTGGGTAAGCTTAACGGCGTGATCCGTCCGCTTATTAACGGTAAATTCATCATGCAGCTTGGCCTGCTTGATCAGGGGTACTGGCCCGACGGTGTTTTAACCGCACCTACGGAAGAAGCACTTAAATTTGATATAGAATACACCAAAAAAGCGGGCTACAACCTCATCCGTAAGCACATGAAAACCGAGCCGCAGCGTTTTTATTATTGGGCCGATAAAATGGGCTTATTGGTTTGGCAGGATATGCCCGCTATATGGTATCAGAATGAAGATACTACTAAGAACAGGACGGTTTACCGGAAAGAATTAAAAGCCATCATCGACGATCATTATAACTCGCCCTCCATTATTACATGGGTGCCTTTCAATGAAAACTGGGGTGCTTTTGATGTAAAAAACATAACCAATTGGGTTAAACAATATGACCCCTCGCGATTAGTTAATGGCAATTCAGGCTTTAACAATAATCCCAGCTATCAAAAACCTTACGGCGATCCGGGCAATGGCGATTACGTGGACACACATATTTATGTTGGCCCGTATGGTGCTTCTGTTCCCGATAGCCGCCGAGCGGCCTCGCTGGGCGAATTTGGCGGCGTGGGATTGTTTGTTCGCGGTCATATGTGGCCGGTGCATAACGATGCCTATGATTATGAGCCAACCAAAGCCAGGCTTACCGACCGTTATGCTTTTTTGCTGGATGAAGTAGAACAGCTTATGAAATATAAAGGATTGAGCGTTGCCATATATACCCAAACCACCGACGTTGAACACGAAGTAAACGGCGTTTTAACCTACGACAGGGCCGTTGAAAAAATGGAGATCGAAAGAGTAAAGGAAGTAAACCAGGCGGTGATTAAGGAAGGGGATAAGTTGAATAAATAGGCCATTAGGTGAGCGCTGGCCGTTGTTGGTGTTGTCACCAACAACTCTACTCCACGCAGTTATAGCATTAAATAAGCAACCGGGAGCTTAATATGGTAATATGAAATAACGTGATTAAAAGAGTATTGGGAATTGTTGGTGACAACACCAACAATGTCGTAAAAGAGCATTAGGAATTGTTGGTGACAACACCAACAATGGCATAGCCCTCCCTTCCGGGGAGGGTTTGGGTGGGGCTCACCCCACCCTGTTCAATGTATAATTATTAAGCTTCTCCAGCAGTTCATCCGGTTTAAATGGCTTGGATACATAATCATTCATGCCGGCTTCGTATACCTGTTCTTTGATATCAAAAAGTGCGGAAGCTGTAAGCGCGATGATCGGTATGCCTGATTTTTTAGGATCGGCCATTTTACGGATCTCTTTAGCTGCGTCAAAGCCGTTCATCACCGGCATCTGGAGGTCCATTAATATAATATCAAAATTGCCGTACTGCATAAACTCAACTGCCCGTTCCCCGTTTTCGGCAATGGTTGGGTTAATGCTCCACTTGCTCAGCAGTTTCTTCATCAGCATCACATTAACCATATTATCTTCGGCAATAAGTACACGTAAACAGGCCAGCGGGTTTTCTGAAAATTGTTTAGCTTCGGGAGCAGTAGTTACTACAACAGGCAATGCTTCTGTAGATACAGGAAATTCCATATGGAATGAAAACTCTGATCCGCGCCCCATTGTACTGTTAACGGTCATTTGCACTTCCTGCAGCTCAAGCAAACGCTTAACTATGGCCAGGCCAAGCCCTGTGCCGCCATACTCGCGGGTAGTAGCTAATGATTCCTGCGTAAATGGTTCAAATATACTTTCAAGGTTTTCTTTTTCGATACCGATGCCGGTGTCCCTTACCGAAAAGTTAACGGTAACGGTATTATGCCGGTCTTCCACACAAGTAACCCTTACCCATATGTTTCCCTGCGGTGTAAATTTTATAGCATTACTAACCAGGTTAAAAATGATCTGGGTTATGCGGGTAGGATCGCCAAAAAGCACCTTATCCCTCAATGAGCTGTCAACATCAAGCTTAAAAAGCAAGCCTTTCTCTTCGGCCTTCAGTATCTGCCCGCCGCAAATATTGTTCATCAGCTCAACAAGGTTGAAGCGGATATTTTCAAATACTACCTTCCCCGATTCAATTTTGCTAAAATCAAGCACGTCATTAACAATGGCTAACAGGTTATTGGCCGAAAATTTAAGGATTTCGATGTTCTCCCGCTGGTCGGGCCTCGGGTTGCTCATCATCAGCAAATTACTCATCCCGATAACCGCATTTAACGGCGTACGGATTTCATGCGACATGGTTGACAGGAACTCTGATTTGGCCTGGGCCGATTTCTCTGCCTTTTCAATGGCCGTTTCCATCTTACTGTAAAGCCGGGCCTGCTCCCTGCTACTATTTTTAAGGTGCCTGATGTTTTTTAAGAAAGCAGTGTAAAAATGGCTATGGATAAAAATAAGCAATATAAAATTGGCAAACAGGCTGATGATAATGGTAGACTGATCAACTTTGTTAGGTTTTATACTAATAATGTACCCACTGTTGTATTCAATAATCATAAATACCAAAACCGGTACTGTATTAAGCAACGAGTACATGAGCCCCCATTGCTGGCCAAGCATATAATAGCTGAATACGATCACGATTATAATAACCTGCACGGTAATGATATTTACCGTTTGCATAGAGGCATAAACCAGGCTGGTATTAACAAGGGTACCCACAATAAGCAGGGCATGTGTTGCGCCGCGCCAGTCGGGCCGCCAGGTTAAATACTTAAATAACACAACTACCGCTCCCATCAAAAACAGGGCGGTATCAGCAAGCATTTTTTGGTTTTGGAAATAAACGTTCAGGTAAAGTGCCCCAAGGGCAACAAAAATAAGGAAGAACCCATAATACAATAAACGAATCCGGGCCTGGTCAAGGAACGATTGCTCCTTCGACAAAATCTTATAAATTGATAAGTTAAAAAAACTTACTTTATTACTCATATTCAGAACTTAACATTGGCCCTGCAATTGAACAGGCCACCGTACAGCAATCAAAATACTGTACGGTAGCTTGTTACGCAAAGCCGGTAAGTTCTGCAATTAGCAAGCCAAAGCAGCTAAGTTTTCTTCAATGATGGTTAATTTAGCTTCGGCATCGGCCTTTTTCTTTTGCTCCACCTCAATAATCTCGGGTTTTGCATTAGCCATAAACCGTTCGTTACCCAATTTTGCATTAACCGATTTCAGGAAACCTAACAGGTATTCCTGCTCTTTTTTCAGTTTCGCACATTCGGCAACCGGGTCAATTTCTTCGCTGAACGGAATATAAAACTCATCTGTTGAGGCTAAGAAATTAATGGCCCCTTCAACTTTATCGGCTACTGATTCAAATTTGCTGATGTTGCCAAGCCTTGCAATGATAGCTTCGTACTGGCCGTAATTGATCCCCGAATTTGATTTAACAAATAACTCAAGCGGCTCTTTGTCAGAAATTTGTTTTGTTTTGCGGGTGTTCCTGATGTTGGTTACCACATCTTTAACAAGCTCTGTTTCATTTAACAGACGTGAATTAATTTCCCCAATAGCGGGCAATTGCGCTACAATACAGCAGTCAGTTTCAGAACGTTCGCCAAACAGTTCATCATGCCATAATTCTTCGGTAAGGAACGGCATAAAAGGGTGCAATACCTTCAAAATATTTTCGAAGAATTGAATAGTAGCTGCATAAGTAGCCTTATCAATAGGATGTTGATAAGCCGGTTTGATCATCTCCAGGTACCATGCGCAAAAATCGTCCCATACCAGTTTATAAGTATCCATTAAGGCCTCTGATAAACGATATTGGGCAAAGTTAGCTTCAATTTCGGTTAGCGCCTGGTTAAACCTGTTGGCAAACCATTCAATGGCTACGCCGTTAGGGTTGTCAAGGCTTTCATCAACTTCCCAGCCTTTTAGCAGTTTAAAGGCGTTCCATATTTTGTTGGCAAAGCCGCTGCCTTGTTTACAGTAGCTTTCGTCAAACATCAAATCGTTACCTGCAGGCGAGCATAGCAGCATGCCTACACGTACGCCGTCGGCGCCGTATTGAGCTATCAGGTCAAGCGGATCGGGAGAGTTGCCCAATTGCTTCGACATTTTACGCCCCTGCTTATCCCTTACTATACCGGTAAGGTATACGTTCCTGAATGGTACTTCGCCCCTAAACTCATGGCCGGCCATGATCATCCTGGCAACCCAGAAAAACAGGATCTCCGGCGCGGTAACCAAATCATTGGTTGGATAGTAATAATTGATATCAGCATTGTTCGGATCCTTAAAACCGTCAAATACCGAAATGGGCCATAACCAAGATGAAAACCAGGTATCAACTACGTCTTCGTCCTGGGTAAGATCGGCTGCGGTAAGTGCGGGATTTTTAAGTTGCGCTTCCTTCAATGCTTCTTCAGCGTTTTTGGCAATTACAAATTCGCCTGTAGGTAAATACCATGCCGGAATCTGTTGTCCCCACCACAGCTGGCGGCTGATGTTCCAGTCGCGTACATTCTCCATCCAATGGCGGTAAGTGTTCACAAATTTTTCGGGGATCAGTTTTATCTCGCCGTTCAATACATAATCCAAAGCTGGTTTGGCCATTTCGCCCATCTTGCAAAACCATTGCATGGATAGTTTTGGCTCAATCACCGCGTTGGTACGTTCACTGAAACCAACCTGCGATTTATATTCTTCAACTTTTTCCAGTACGCCGGCTTCTTCCAGCAGCACAGCTATTTTTTTACGGGCGGCAAAACGGTCTTCACCAACCAGTATCTGCGCTTTCTCGTTCAGGGTGCCGTCGTCATTCAGGATATCAATAACCGGCAGGTTATGACGCTGGCCCAGTTCGTAGTCATTTAAATCGTGTGCAGGGGTAACCTTCAAACAGCCGGTACCAAAATCCATAGTCACATAATCATCCAAAATCACCGGTATTTCACGGTTGATCAGCGGGATGTAAACCTTTTTACCGTGCAGGTGCAGGTAACGCTCGTCATTAGGATTGATACAGATAGCTGCATCAGCCATAATGGTTTCAGGGCGGGTAGTAGCTATAGTTAGGTAGTCAGAAGAAGTCTTAGGTTCGGTGTCATAACTATCATCTAAATTTATCGCCTTAGACTCCGGACTTAAGGCTTCTGCCTTAGGACTTACTACTTTATACTTAATATAATAAAGCTTCTGATTAACCTCTTTACGAATTACTTCCTCATCACTCACCGCGGTTTTGCCCTGCGGATCCCAGTTGATCATGCGGATACCGCGATAGATCAAACCTTTTTTATACAGGTGGATAAACGTATCAATAACCGCTTCCGATAGGCTCTCGTCCATGGTAAATTTGGTACGGTCCCAATCGCAGGAGGCACCTAATTTTTTAAGCTGCTCCAGGATAATGCCGCCGTATTTTTCCTTCCACTCCCAGGCATAAGTTAAAAACTCTTCGCGGGTAAGGTCTTTTTTGCTGATGCCGCGCTCTTTAAGCATAGCGACAACTTTGGCCTCGGTAGCAATACTGGCGTGGTCGGTACCGGGAACCCAGCAGGCGTTTTTGCCTTTCATCCGGGCGCGGCGAACCAGCACATCCTGTATGGTATTGTTAAGCATGTGGCCCATGTGTAAAACCCCGGTAACGTTTGGCGGCGGAATGACTATGGTATAAGGCTCACGCTCATCAGGCACCGACTTAAAAAAGCCGTGCTGCAACCAGTAACTGTACCATTTTTCTTCGGTTTCCTTTGGGATATATGTTTTAGCAATACTCATAACGCGCAAAAATACGATAGTTAACGGTTCATAGCCAAAGGTTGGGGGATTTTTTTGGGAATATAGTTCATGGTTCATAGATGATGGTTTTAAACCGATAGTTTTTGATCGGTCAAGAGCGGAGGCCGCATTAGGGATGGGAGCGGATACCGGCCAACGAGCGTAATGCCTGCAGGCGTATGAGCGTACAGCCCGGGCCGCAGGTAATGCCATTATTCTGAACTCGAATTAAACGAATTTTAAGAATTTATTGAATTTACTTAGCATTCTGTTATTTCTTTAATTCAAAAAATTCGAGTTCAGACAACAACATAAAAGAAAATCCCATTAATCCCAAAAATCCACCCAAATCCCGGTTCAGAATAATGGCGTTGCCTGCGGCCCGGGCTGTACGCTCATACTGCACAAGGCCTTAGCCACTTGGCCGGTATCCGCTACCATCCCTAACGCAAACCAGTACATTGTAAAATGATTATCACTACAACATGCAATCATGATCAATCATCTATAAACCATAAACCATGATCTATCAACCATGAACAACCCCACTCCCACAATATTTTTACAATTAACAAGTTATTATATATGTAACATTCAAATTGTCATGAAAACAATACCCTTACACCGTTTCTGGCTTGATATTTTGAAAAAAACAAAACTCGAAGCCATCATTAACTGGTTCAATCACTAAAGGCC
Organism: Mucilaginibacter sp. SG538B; assembly: GCF_013376065.1. Lineage (NCBI taxonomy): Bacteria > Pseudomonadati > Bacteroidota > Sphingobacteriia > Sphingobacteriales > Sphingobacteriaceae > Mucilaginibacter > Mucilaginibacter sp. SG538B. Next base: position 131,768 of record NZ_JABMJI010000008.1, on the reverse strand, counting down.
TGCCACCGGCCACTTGTGTTTAATACCCGCTATTTATTAACTTTAATTTTTAAGTATTGACATGAAATTAAAGTTTAACTGTTTATTACTGGCTGCCTGCCTTGGCATGTCGGTAAATGTGTTTGCTGCAGATGGCCCAAAACCCGTAAAACCCAGGCACAAAACCTCCGCCCCTCCTAAAAAATTTATCGACCCCGCCAACATGGACCTGAGCGTAAAGCCCGGCGATGATTTTTTTGAATATGCCAATGGCGGCTGGCTAAAACAAAACGGCATCCCTGCTAAAGAAACCCGCTGGGGTAGTTTCCATATTTTGCGCCAGGAAAATACAGATAGGCTCATTGGCTTGCTGAATGAAGTAAGCCAGACATCAGCGTCGCAACCCAAAGGCAGCCTGAAACAACTTGTGGGAGATTTGTACGCCAGTGGTATGGATAGCCTGACCATCGAAAAAAACGGTTATGCCCCCATCAAACCCGACCTGGAGCGCATTAACCGGTTAAAAACCCTTGACGACTTTATTAACGAACTGATTTACGAGCGTGTTAACGGAATAAGTGCGCCGATTTTCAGGTTTGGGGTTGAACAGGATGAAAAGAATGTAAACAAATATGTGATAAGCCTTGGTCAGGGAGGCACTACCCTGCCCGACAGGGATTATTACCTCAAAAACGATCCGCGTTCAAAAAAAGCACAGGACGCCTTAAAAAAGCTGATCACAACTTTGTTCACCCTTAGCGGAAGCAGTGCTGATGAAGCAGCCAAAAACACTGCTATAGTTTACGGCCTTGAATATACCTGGGCTAAGGCGCAATTGAGCCGTGTAGCCATGCGCGATCCGCATGTAACCTACAACAAGTTCCTGATTGCAGATTTTGAAAAACAAACCCCACATTTAAAATGGTCAAAGATACTTCCTGCGCTTAATGCAGGCGGACAGGACAGCATTCTTGTTGGCCAGCCTTCGTTTTTCAGGGCTACCGACTCGCTGTTTGCAGCTACCCCGATCGCTAACTGGAGAATATACCTGCGATGGAATATTTTAAGAGGAACAGCCAGTTATTTAAGCTCCGACTTTTCTAACGCAAGCTTTGCTTACAACAGCACGCTGACCGGTCAAAAAGTACAGACACCGCGCGTTGAGCGCATGAGCGCCCTTGTTGATAGCTACCTTGGCGAATTACTGGGCCAGCTTTTTGTTGAAAAATACTTTACCCCGGCCGCCAAACAATATATGGTTGATTTAGTAAACAACCTTAAAGAAACTCTTGGCGACAGGATTAAGCGCCTTGACTGGATGAGCCCCGCAACCAAAGAACGCGCACTTAAAAAACTTAATGCTTTCACCGTAAAAATCGGCTATCCGGACAACTGGGAAAAATACGATGGCATGGTGATTAACCGTAACGATTACTTCAGTAACCTGCATGCAATAGTCAAATGGCGCTACAATTTTAATGTAAGCCGATTAGGTAAACCGGTTGATAAAACCCGATGGGGAATGACACCGCCAACCGTTAATGCTTATTATAACCCAACTAATAACGAAATTGTGTTCCCTGCTGGGATCCTTCAATTCCCGTTCTTTGATTTTAAGGCTGATGACGCCGTTAACTACGGAGGTATTGGAGCGGTAATTGGCCATGAAATGACCCACGGCTTTGACGACCAGGGCCGCCAGTACGATGCCGACGGCACCCTGCGCGATTGGTGGACCAAAGAAGATGCCGATAAATTTAAATCGCGCGCAGATCAGGTGGTGAAACAATACAATGCCTTTACCGTTCTTGACACCCTGCACGTAAACGGCAAACTTACCCTTGGCGAAAACCTGGCCGACCTTGGTGGTTTGAACATTGCTTACGAGGCATTCAGCAAAACCAAACAAGGCCAGTCGGCCAATACTATTGATGGCTTTACACCCGATCAGCGGTTCTTTTTGTCGTGGGCACAGGTATGGCGTTCATCACAAACTCCGGAATCGGCAGCGCAAAGGATCCTGACCGACCCGCACTCGCCCGAGCAGTTCCGCACCAATGCGCCTATAACCAATATCAACGCCTGGTACAAGGCATTTGACGTAAAACCCGGCGATAAAATGTATAAAAAACCAGAAGACAGGACAAAGATCTGGTAAGCAATAGTTTTGTTTTTTTATAACAGGCCCGGTTATGAAACCGGGCCTGTTTGGTTTACAAGTTATTTTACTGGCGTAAATCCTCCCCGTTTATGGCTCAAAAACCCCTGTGCTTGTTTTGTAATTCGCAGTAGCTTTATGACCGTAAACGCTTTAAAACAATGAAAACAATATTTGATAAAGAAACCCGCGATGGCCTCATAACCCGTATCAATTTAATTAACGAAAACAGCCAGCCACAATGGGGAAAAATGAATGTTTATCAAATGCTAAAACATTGCACCCTTTCGGACGAAATGTACCTGGGCATAACAGTCTATAAACGCTCGTTCATCGGTCGCCTGTTTGGTAAGGTAGCTTTGAAAAGCATGATAAAGGATGATAGCCCCGTAGCAAAAAATAGCCCTACTGTTCCGCAATGTAAAGTAACTGAAACAGGAGGCAATGTAGAAGCACAAAAAAAACGATGGATTGAACTGGTTGAGGAATATGGTAAAACTTCAAAAACTGATTTTGAGCATACTTTTTTTGGCAAAATGACCAGGGAACAAATGGGTCAGTTAGCTTATAAACATGTTGACCATCATTTAAGGCAGTTTAGTAATTGACGTCAAAGCATACTGAAAAATTCCCACACGAATTTCTTTAAACTCATCACAATTAATCGAATGTCAATTAACCAAATTCAAAATTCGTGTAATTCGATTAATACGTAAAAATTCGTGTAAAAATTCTTTTTCAATAATTTTCTGATCTATGCAGACAACCGGCTTCACAGGTTTACACAAAAAGGATCAATATTTACACCACTCAAACATTGCACAAATAAAACATTCCGCCTAAGCATTATCTTTGCAGGCAAAATATGATCATTCAACAATTTTACGATAAAGGCCTGGCGCATGGTTCATATGCCGTGATCCGTACGGGCAAAATGATAGTTATTGACCCGGCCCGTAACCCGCAGCCTTATTATGATTTTGCGGCCCAGCACGATGCCGATATTGTAGGTGTTATCGAAACCCACCCACATGCCGATTTTGTAAGCTCGCACCTTGAAATTCATGAAACCACAGGCGCTGTAATTTATTGCAGCAAGTTAACCGGCGCAACATATCCGCACGAAACCTTTGACGACGGCGACGTTATCCAGCTTAATGATATTAAACTAAAAGCCATCAATACTCCCGGTCACTCGCCCGATTCTATCTGTATTTTACTGGTAGATGAAGAAGGCCGAGAAACCGCCATCTTTACCGGCGATACACTATTTGTTGGGGATGTAGGCCGACCGGACCTGCGGGAAAATGTGGGTAACATTACTGCAAAAAAAGAGGAACTTGCCCGCCAGATGTTTCAAAGCACCAGGCAAAAACTCATGACCCTGCCCAAAAACGTGGTGGTTTACCCGGCGCACGGCCCGGGCTCGTTATGCGGTAAAAACATGAGCCCCGAGCTGGAAAGCACCATTGGCCGCGAACTGCGTGAAAATTATGCCTTACAACTGATGGATGAGCTGGAATTTGTTAAAACGCTTACCACCGATCAGCCTTTTATGCCCAAATACTTTGGCCGTGATGTGCTGTTGAATAAAAATGGTGTACCAGGTTTTGAGGACAGCATTACTGCTGTACCCCGTATGGAGGAAGGCAGCGCGTTGGAAGCTGACATTTTAATAGTTGACGGCCGTCCCAAAGCACAGTTCAGGAGCGGTCACCTGCATGGCGCTATTAACCTGCAGGATGGTGAAAAATTTGAAACATGGCTGGGTTCTATTATCGGGCCTGATGAGCAGTTCTACCTCATCGCCGAAAATGATGATAAGCTTGACACCCTGATTAAAAAAGCAGCCAAAATTGGTTACGAACAAAATATCAAAGGCGCATTGTTAACGCCTGTAAACGCCAACGAAGTATCCCCCGATCTTGATTTAGACGCCTTCAGGGCAAATGAAAATGATTACACGATAGTTGATGTACGTAATCAGGCAGAAGTTGCGGCAGGCAAGGTCTTTAAAAATGCCATTAGTATACCTTTGCCCGAACTGCGCGAACGCATTAGTGAGATCCCTGCCGATAAACCTGTCGTAGTGCATTGCGCTGCAGGCTATCGTTCGGCTGCCGGTGTGAGCATTGTTTCGGCTGCAATAAATGCCGTACCGGTTTATGATCTGGGTGAGGTGGTGACTGAGATGATGAAAGAGGTTCATGGCTAATGGTCATGGATGATAGCTCATGGTTCATGGCCAATAAGGTCTTGGAAACTATGAACCATCATCCATAAACCATGAACTAAGTATGCCACCCAAAACTATGAACTATCATCCATGAACCATGAACTAACCATAGTCCCCACAGCCGACGGCTCCAATACCATTTACAATGCTGAAGTAGGCGAGCATTACCACTCGCGCCACGGAGCTTTGCAGGAGAGCTTGCATGTATTTGTTAAATCAGGCTTACAATATTTCCTTGAGCGGAATAACACCAGCGGGGTTAGTATCCTCGAAGTTGGTTTCGGCACCGGGCTCAACTTTCTGTTAACGGCCGATGCGTGTACCGGCACGCAAATAAAACTTGATTACACCGGTATCGAAGCTTACCCCGTAAGCGCCGAAATGATGGCGCAAACCGGCTACCAGCAATATATCCCGGAACTGTTATGGGAACAATTCAACAGCAGTTATCCCGCCGCGTTAACGGCCAAAGTTCAAATCAATAACACAACACAGTTACATATCGCTCACAGCAAGCTGCTGGATTTTAACACAGACGAGCAGTTTGATATTATCTATTTCGACGCCTTTGCCGCAGCCCATCAACCCGAAATGTGGGATGAAGAAGCCATCGGTCACACCGTTAGCTTTTTAAAACCGGGTGGTGTGTTTGTTACCTATGCCATTACCGGCAACCTGAAACGCATGCTCAAAAGCCAGGGCTTTAAAATAGAGAAAGCACCCGGAGCACCCGGCAAACGCGAAATGCTCAGGGCAGTAAAACTTTAATCTTCCTGCTATAAAAACCGGAAGCCTACATTGAATTTCAGTGTAAAACCATTGGTAGTTGGCAATTCGCGATAAGCAAACTGGCCTTGCGTTGCTGCACTGCGGGTTGCATAAATGATGGGGCCGCCGCAAAGTGAAAATGCCAGGCGTGAATTAACCGGAGCGTAATTAAGCGATGGGCCAATCAATAAACGGGCACCGCCTTCGGCCTCGTGGGCTTCCCAAAAACCTTCCAGGTCCTGCCCTACTGCTTCAAAGCCGCCGAATAACTGTCCTGAAATATGACGATGCACGCCAACACTGGTTATCAAATCCAAACCATCGCGGTGGGTTGAAAACGCTTTTTCAAAGCGAAGATTAGCGCCAAGCTTCCATTTTGATACCTCATACGCCGCAGTTATACGACTGAATGCCACGGCATCGCTGTTAAACTCCCTCCTGAAACCAAGGCTTGCCCCTGCCCTGAAACCCATCGGCTGGTTACCACCAACAAAATCTCGAAGCACTTCGGCCTGCTGTAATGTACGTACACCACCATTATTACTAAAACCTGTACCCAGCATGGCCATCAACGTAAACTTATTACCTAAGTATCCTTTGGCCGAAAAGTTTTGATCTACGCCATCAAACCCAAGTGGTGTAACAGTGCGCTCACCATATCCGCCCGAGTAATTTAGGCTCCAGTTGCGGCCTTGCGGATTAAGTGTGCTGACTGTAAACAGGAATGGTTGAGGCTGGCTAAAAGTACTGTTGGCCACATCGCCGGCAGGCTGCTGTTGAGCATAACCAGCTTTAATTATCGAAACGAAAAGGAGGATAAACAGGTAAGTTTTTTTCATGATAAAATGTGCTTATAGGTAGCATTAACAATTGGCTAATAAAATTAATTAATGTTAGTTTAAAATTAATGATACAGTAAGTTTTCATTAAAGATGTTATCATACCTTTGCAGCATAAGTATTCATTATAAATAATTTATGCCTTTAAAAGCCCCTGAAACCGCCCCTACTGCCTCAATAGCGTTCGATAGATTGCTCATTATTATGGACGACCTGCGGGCCAATTGCCCATGGGATAAAAAGCAAACGCTCGAAAGCCTGCGCCATCTTACCATTGAAGAAACCTATGAGCTAAGTGATGCCATACTGGGCGGCGATATGCCCGAAATAAAAAAGGAACTCGGTGATATCATGTTACACCTGGTATTCTACGCTAAAATAGCTTCCGAAACCAACGACTTTACCATTACCGATGTTTTGAACAGCGTTTGCGATAAGCTCATCAACCGCCACCCGCATATTTATGGCGACATAGAAGTGCAGAACGAGGAAGATGTAAAACGTAACTGGGAGCAGATCAAGCTTAAAGAGGGTAACAAATCTGTTTTGGGTGGCGTACCGGCTTCCTTACCGGCGTTGGTAAAAGCATCGCGCATACAGGAAAAGGCGCGCGGCGTTGGGTTTGACTGGGAGGAGAAAAGCCAGGTTTGGGCAAAAGTTGAGGAAGAGATGCAGGAGTTTAAAAACGAATTTAATGCCGAAGATGAAAGCACTATCGACCATGAAAGGGCCGAAGCCGAATTTGGCGACCTGCTGTTTTCGCTGATCAATTACGCCCGTTTTATTAATATTAACCCGGAAAACGCTCTCGAAAAAACCAATAAAAAATTCATTAAGCGCTTTCAATACCTGGAGCTTAAAGCACAGGAAAATGGCAAACAGCTGCATGACATGAGCCTTGCTGAGATGGATATTTTTTGGGACGAGGCAAAAAAACTGTAAATAATGCATCCCGGCTGTAGCGTTTAGTTAAAAACGTGCGTAATGGTTAAAAATTGATAACGAGATAAGATTATATGAAACGTAATTTATTTTACCTGCTTCCATTATTGTTAACATTAGGCGTAGCCTGCTCTCCTAAAAATGAGGTTGTTCCGGTTGCTCAACCCCAGGGCAATTTTACCGGTACATTTGGTGCGCTGGTTAAAAAAACAAGCGGTACCGGTTATGATACCGTTCGTGATACGATAGCTTTAAAACTTACCGCGGCATCATTATTTAAAGTAGCTACCGACACCAGGAAACACGTGGCGAGCTACGGAGCATTTGTGTACAACGGTTACTACATCCAGTTTAATGATTCATTGGCGGTAGTACCAGGTGTCAAAAAATTTCATCTTAAAGGTGTTTACCAATATTATTATGATGGTAACGTATTTCAACTGCAGCGCAACAGCAACGGCGATACGTTAACTGTTCAATACAATTTGAAAAAAACGAATTAACTACTTTTTATTGTTTTATTACGTTGCCGGTGCCCGCATTGAGGGTACCGGCTTTTTTTGATTACTACAGCAAATAATCCGGGCAGAATTTTTTTTATTTTGTATCATTTAACTGTTTTGCTGCGTAAAGGCTTTAAAACAACATTTAGCGGAACTAAGTACATTTAATGCATCCACCCCCTCGCATTACCGAAGAAGAGATCGTAAGGCAATGCAAAAAAGGCAGTTTAAAACATCAGGAATTGCTGTATAAGCAGTTCTATGGCTATGCTATGGGTATAAGTTTGCGTTACAGTTTAAACCGCGATGATGCCCTTGAAGCAGTAAATGACGCTTTTATAAAAGTATTTAACGCTATTGGCGGCTACAATATCGATAAGCCGTTTAAAGCCTGGCTCCGCACCATTTTGGTTAACACGGCCATTGACCGCCGGCGCAAAGACCTTAAATTCCAGCTTAATGTTGAATTGGAAAATGCCGCCCCCATCAGGAGTAATATGGGGCCGGTTGATAATTTAAACGTACAGGATATTTTAAAATTGATGGTTGAACTCCCGGCTATACAACGAACTATTTTTAACATGTATGAGATAGACGGCTATGACCATGATGAAATAGCCACAACGCTCGGCATCCCGGTAAGCTCATCGCGCGTTTACCTGAGCAGGGCGAAAGAAAGATTAAGAAGTATATTAAGAAAAGAAGCACAAAACCATGGATGACCAGTTGGATAACGACTTAAGAGACCGCATCAGGGAAGTGTTTGATAATTACGAAGACACTACCGCTGATGAAGGCTGGCTGCTGCTCAGGGAGAGATTCCCTGTTCAGGAAAAACAGCGCCGCCCGGTTTACCTATGGTGGGCAAGCGCCGCTGCTGTCCTGTTATTGTTTTTGAGTATAGGCTTATGGATAGCATCGAACAAAAATAATGTTAATAATGATGGCCAAACATTTTCGGCTAAACCGGTAAAACCTGCGCTGCCGCATAGCAACACGGCAGATAGCAATGTTCAAAACGCTACCCCGGAACGATCTCCTGTAACAACTAAGCAATCACCTGCAACAAACCTTGCGGGCAACAATAGCACCCAATCTTCAGCAACAAAACCGAATCCGGCAGGCAACACCCCGGCAAATAAATCAAACGTACTTGCAAACAATAGCGCTTTAAATAAACCGGCGGGCAACGCAATCGTAAATCAACCGGCTGCAACCGTACCAGCGTTTACACCTGTGCCGGCAAATCCTGTAACTGCAAACCCAGTTAACGGTATTGCCAAAACCAACGTGCCCCCTACAGTTCAACCGGCGAATAACAGTGTAATCAACGTAACTCCGGCTAAAAAAGCTGATAGTGTAAAATATGTATTGCAGCAAACCAACGCGCAGCAATATGCTAATAACCCTGCTGTACAGTCTCCGGCAAATACCAAACCTGTTACTGCAAACCCGCCTGCTGTTCCATCAGTAGTAAAAGTAAAACCAAAGATCAACTCTATGGAATCTTTACTTGCCAGCGATCAGGATCAGCCTAAAAAACCTGATATGGACATGAACGAACGCAGGGTAAAATTCAGTGTTTACGCGGCTACATTCTTTAACTATGCCAAGGGCAGCCAAAACCAGGTAAATGCCGGCGCCGGCTTTACATCTGATATTAAGCTAAGCAAAAACCTCAAACTTTCTACCGGTTTAGCTTTGGCCCAAAACACGCTTAATTACAATAAAAACCAACCCTCAAATGTTGCGGCTGCGGTGTCATTTTCGCCATCATTAAGCACAGCTTATAACACGCTGGCCGATTTTAGTAAAGTATCGTCTACACCTTCATTTAAAAACTACAGTGCAAACCTGATCGGTCTGGATATTCCTGTTAACCTTAAGTATGAATTTAACCCGCAAAAAAATGACACTTATATTTCTGCAGGTTTAAGTTCGGGAACGTTTATAAATGAAGCCTACACGGCAAGTTACAGTTACCCCGGGCTGGCACAGGCTGCCGGTGTACAACCGCAAACATCCGATGAAACAACGCACAAAAGCTTCAATAGCTTTTATTTTGCCAAAACCCTGAACGTAGCATTTGGTGTTGGCTATCCGCTTGGCAAAAGCAACAGGATAATTATTGAACCATTTTTGAAATACCCGCTTGACGGCCTTGGCTCACAGCAGATAAAATTTGGGGCAGGCGGTTTAAACCTGAAACTGAACTTTACAACACATAAAAAATGAAAAAGTACCTCCTTATCCTTGCCCCACTGTTGATTAGTGGGTTGCAGCTTCGCGCTCAAAAGTTAGAAGTTACTGTACAGGCCAACACCGGTTTATTTCATTTTGCGGGTAAATCATCGTCGGCTACCACCCAGGTATTACAAGGCTCAATCACCGGCGATCCGATGAACCGTGCCAATAACCCATACGGCAGCAAAAATGGCTTTAGCTATGGTGGCAATATCCAGGTTCAAACGGTATCAAAAGGCGGGTTTATAGTAGGGCTACAGGGTGGTTATGAATTATTAAGGAGCAAAGCCGAAGTTAATAAATATACCCCTATCATTCTTAATCCAACGGAATACGACATAGTAGCAAATGACGCAAGTTTTGCTGTAACCGGCCATGTTGCTTTACAAAGTCAAAGTATTAACCTTAATCCATATATCGGATACCGGTTTGCCCTCAATAAAGTTAAGCTTGATATTTTACCGGGGATGGATATTGGCCTGATACTGGATACCAGGGATAAAGGCGAAGTAAAGGATAAAGAAGGCAAGATTTATAAAGTTAACTACAAAAGAAGCAAGGCCCCAACCGATGTTCGGTTGCGCCTTGGCGCCGCCGCCAGTTACGGCCGCTATGGCTTAAATGCAAGCTTTGCCCACGGCCTGACCAACTATATGAAAGATATGGTAGGCGATGCTTCCTTTAACGCGCATAGCGAATATTTTAGGTTGGGATTAAGTTACCGGTTGCTTTAAAACTTACTTAAACTGGATAGCCTTCACCGGTGAGATCCGGCTTACCAGCGTTGATGGTATAATAAGCACCAGCAGGCAAATGATCAGCGTACCAATATTGAGGGCAACAATATCAAAAATATTAAACTCAACCGGCACAAAGGTCATATAATAGGAAGCCTGGTCCAGTTGGAAAAAATGAGTGTACATCTGGAAATAGCCGAGGCCTATCCCCAGTAAATTGCCCAATAGCAGCCCAAATCCTATCAGGTAACTGGCATTGATCAGGAATATTTTGCGGATGGCCCAGTTAGATGCCCCCATGGCTTTGAGCATCCCGATCATAGCGGTTCGTTCAAGGATCATGATCAGCAGAGCCGATATCATATTGATTACAGCAACCGCTACCATCAATACCAGCATCACTACCGAATTTACATCCAAAAGGTTAAGCCATTCAAATATGGTAGGATAATCTTCTTCAATGGTATACTCTTTCAATTTTACCGGCAAAACAGTCTCGAGCGCATAGGCGGCTTCATTAATGTGATCAAAGTCGGCTACGCGTAGTTCGTATTGGCCTATCTCATTCAGCTTCCAGTTATTAAGGCGGTTAATGAGCGATAAGGCACCGATCACAAAGGTTTTATCAACCTCTTCAACACCGATATTGAAAATACCTTTGATCTTAAACTGGCGCTTACGCAGATCATCTTCCACAAAATACATCAGCAGCTTATCCCCTACTTTCAGTTTAAGCCTGTCGGCCGTTGTTTGCGAGATCATGATCTCCTTTTGCGCCTCAATCGAATCGGCAAAATTGATCACCTCGCCGGCTACCATCATTTTTTTAAAGTAGCTCCAGTCATAATTTTTGTCAACGCCCTTAAGTACCACTCCTTCAATTTCGTTATTGGCCTTAACAATACCGGGTTTGGTGGCCACCGGCATTACATGGGTAATAAACGGGCTTTTAAGCGCGCGCTTAACAAATTCGTTATCAGCAGGAAATGAGGAACTTTGGTAAGAGTTATTCAGGTCAAACTTAACCACACGGATGTCGCCGGCAAAGCCGCGAACTTTATTGCGGATTTCGTGTTTAAATCCTTTAACGATAGCAAGTGACAGTATCATTACACCAAGGCCCAGCATAATGCCTATTATTGCAATACGCACTATCAGTTTTGAAAATGTGCGTTTTGATTTAAATGTTATACGGGCTGATATAAAGGAGGCGAAACTCAATGGCAGACTGATTTTTTGTACCTTCGCAAATATGCGGTTTTGCTGTTAAACCTGCTACTTTTAAAATTGTTTCAACTCAATATTTTATGAATAAGATTTGTGCTTTTTTACGATTTGCCCTGATAACAGTTTTACTTGCAAACACGGCATGCAGCCAGACAACCAATTGTAAAAGCTGCAAGACAGCATCCATCCCAAAAAACAAAAAAAACAGCCCTATTATTCCCGGAGCTGATCAAATTCCGCTGTATATTAACTATCTTAAGGGAAAAAATATAGGGATGGTGATTAATCAAACTTCGGTTATTGGTAAAAATTTAACTGCCAGTGTAGATAGTTTGGTGCATTTAGGAGTAAACGTAAAAAAGATCTTTGGCCCCGAGCATGGTTTCAGGGGTAATGCCAGTAACGGCGCTACCGTTGGCGACACTAAAGACCCTAAAACCGGCTTGCCTGTAATATCGCTGTACGGTAACAAGCATTACAAACCAACCCCGGCCGATTTGAAGGGTATCGACCTCATGATATTTGATATACAGGATGTTGGCGTACGCTTTTACACTTATATTTCAACCCTGCATTACTTAATGGAGGCCTGTGCCGAAAACAATGTAGAGCTCATGATATTTGACCGTCCAAACCCTAACGGTTATTTGATTGATGGCCCTGTTCTGGATACGGTTAACCGTTCATTTGTGGGCATGCACCCCATCCCCATCGCCCACGGTATGACTATTGGCGAATATGCCCAAATGATAAATGGCGAAGGCTGGTTAAAAAATGGGGTTAAATGTAAACTGAAGATTATTAAAGTGGCTAATTACAAGCATAATTTGCCTTATACCTTACCCGTAAACCCTTCGCCCAACTTAAATACGCCTATATCGATTTTATTATATCCGAGTACCTGCTTATTTGAAGGTACAACATTTAGTTTGGGCAGGGGTACGCTCTTCCCATTTGCCGTACTGGGGCACCCGGCGTTGAAAGGTAAATACAGTTTTTCATTTACACCCAAAAGTATCCCGGGTATGAGTGAGAACCCGCCTCAAAAAGACCAGGAATGTTTTGGCATTAATCTGCAAAACATTTCGCCAACTGATATCACGGGTACAGGTGTTATTAATTTGAAATGGCTCCTGGAGTTATATAATGCCTTCCCCGACAAGGACCATTTCTTTAATGCCTATTTTATAAAGCTTACAGGTACAGCCGAACTAAGGAAACAAATTGAAACCGGCAAAACCGAAGAAGAGATCCGTGCCGGCTGGCAACCCGGACTAACTAAGTTTAAAGCCACACGCAAAAAATACTTACTATACGAATAACAGAATAAAGCACATCTAATACCTAAACATACTATGAGAATTATATTTATGGGTACCCCCCAGTTTGCCGTTGCCTCGTTAGACGCTTTAATTAAAGCCGGTAGTGACATCGTTGCTGTTGTTACAGCGCCCGATAAACCAGCCGGAAGGGGACAAAAAGTTAGTGAGTCGGCTGTTAAACAATATGCCGTAGCTAACGGCTTAAAAGTGCTGCAACCCGAAAAACTTAAAAATGAGAATTTTATTGCCGAATTGAAAGCATTGAAAGCCGATCTGCAGGTTGTGGTAGCCTTCAGGATGCTGCCAGAAACTGTTTGGAACATGCCTGCCAAAGGTACCATAAATTTACACGCCTCATTATTACCTCAATACCGCGGTGCCGCCCCCATTAACTGGGCGCTGATTAACGGCGAAAAAGAAAGCGGCGTAACCACCTTCTTTTTAAAACACGATATTGATACCGGTAACATCCTGTTCACCGAAAAAATAACCCTTACCGGCCATGAAGATGCCGGCGAATTACATGACCGCCTCATGAACAAAGGTGCAGGGCTGCTGGTTAAAACAGTTAAAGCGGTTGAGAGCGGACGTTATAACGAACATCCGCAAGCTCAGCTGGCCGAGGGAACAGAGTTAAGACACGCACCAAAGATTTTTAAGGATGATTGCCGGATAGACTGGACGCAACCTGCGCTGTCAATTTATAACAAAATCCGTGGCTTGAGCCCGGTACCAACTGCATACACCGAACTTAATGGCAAAAGCCTGAAAATTTATGCTTCTGAATATCAGCTATCGGAACCAGCCATACAACCCGGGGGCTTTTTAACGGATAATAAAACTTATTTAAAGTTTGCCGCTAAAGATGGTTTTGTATTATTAAAAGATATTCAGTTAGAAGGCAAGAAACGCATGGATATCGAGGACTTTTTGAGGGGCGTGAAGTTATAAGGGTGTCTCGCAAACATCAGCATATCCAGGATAGGATTCTGATAGAACGAGAATAGAACAAAATTCTATAAAATCGTCATTGCGAGGTACGAAGCAATCCCTGATTTACAGAGCGGCTCTGTATAGATAGCGATTGCTTCGTACCTCGCAATGACTGTTGTGAAGAAGTGTGTGCAAAGAGATAAACAAGAGGTCGCTTTCTTATCTCTTCACCTCAAAACCATTATTGCTCCTATCCACATCCGGATAGATCTTATCCGGGTCGATAATCACTTTGGCAACCGCAGCTTTCTTATCGCCGGTAAAAGTATAAATACTGCTATATTCCCAAATCTCTACCGGAAATTCACGATGCTCCTTTAAACCGTCTGCATAGGTTATTTCAACCACCAATGGCATAGCAGCCTTGTCCATATTTTCGACTGTAATAATAGGTTGGGAACCCGCCTTACTTTCTACTTTAACAATTTTTTGATCGAGGCGATAGTTTTCGAGGAACATCGATTTCCAAAACCAGGTTAGGTCTTCGCCGGCCGAACTATCCATACTCCTAAAAAAGTCCCATGGGGTTGGGTGTTTATAGGCCCAATCACGGATATATTTTCTGAAAGCGCGGTCAAAACGCTCCGGGCCTAAAATCTGATTACGCAAAAGTGCGAGGGAATAAGCTACTTTTTGGTATTGCAGCGGATATACCTGGTTACCGGGTAAAGCGTCAGGGCGGGTAACAATAGGCAATAACTTTTCCGCAAACAGGGAATCAAGCGGACTATCGATCTCTACATAACCTATAAACTCACCTTTATTAAAAGCTTTGGTAGCCATTTTGTCAATGAACATATTAAACCCTTCATCCATCCATGCGTATTTACGCTCGTTGCTGCCCACTACCATCGGGAACCAGGTATGGCCCAGCTCATGGTTTACTACTGCAAAATACATATTGCCGGTATCTTTTGCCGAGCAAAAAACCATGCCGGGGTACTCCATACCATCCAAATTAGAAGCCACGTTAACTGCCTTATTGTAAGGGTAAGGAAACCAGTTTTCTGAAAAATGCTGTAAGGTAAATTTGATATATTCCGATGAGCGTTTCCAGCTACCTTGCTTCTCCGATTCTACCGGGTACACCGAACTGCCCATTACCCGCCTGCCATCGGCAAGTTTAAAACTTAACCCTTCCCAAACAAATGAGCGCGAGGCAGTCCAGGCGAAATCACGGGCATTGTCCAGCTTAAACTTCCATGTACAAGTTGTTTTAGCTGGTCTTGAAGATGGATCTGTTACTTCTTTTGCTGTTCTGATCTGCACCGGTACATCACTTTGTTTAGCTGCCTGCCAGCGCTTGAGTGCGGCTGATGTTAGTACTTCTTCAGGATTCAGCAGATCTCCAGAGCTTTCCACAATAAGTCCCGATGGCACTGTTATATTAACCCTGAAATTGCCATACTCCAGGTAAAACTCACCGTTACCTAAGTACGGCAGCGTGTTCCATCCTTCTACATCATCCAGTACGCACATTCTTGGATACCATTGCGCCACAGCATAAATATTACCATTTTTTGTTGGGAGGATATCGGTACGGTTAACCAGGAAATCAGCATTTTTATAATTTACCGGGAAGTTATAACGATAACGGATGCTAAAACTGATGGCCCGCCCGCTTAACAGCGGCTGTGCCAGCTCCAGTTGCATGCGTGTATCATAAATATGGTATTTAATATTTCCAGCTTTATTTCCGGCAAGCTGCACGCCTTCTACCTGGTATCCGCCGTCTGGAGTAGTTTTTTCAGGATCCTGGTAAAGAAATAGCTTGGATTGAATCCCCCGCGAATCTTTTTTAAACACGTTTTGTTCCAGCTGCAACCACAGTGCCGAAAGGGCTTTGGGGCTATTATTGGTATAAGTAATTGTAGCTGTACCGGTTATGACGTTGGTTTTATCATCAAGTACTACATCAATTACATAATCGGCCTTGTTTTGCCAGTAGGCAGGCCCGGGTTCACCGGTAGCGGTACGATAGGGGTTCCCCGGAGGTAATACGGGTTGTGCCCGGAATAAATCTGAAGGACGATACTTAGTTTGGGCGGAAGAGATATCGGTTGCTAATAAACACAGGGAAACGATAATTAGCTTTATGTTTTGTAGGGGTCTTAACATATTAATAATTTAATAAACGGAGATTTGAAATTTTTACAGCTCAATATAATAAAAGTTGATGATCTGTAAAACGTGTTTTGTAGAGGCACATCACATGCGGCTCCCATAGGACAAACAGTATCAGGACAAGTCACGGAGAAAATTGCTACTACTCTACAGGCACAAGTGAGCATGTACACTGGCCATCGCTCAACACTTGCGCCAATAATGAACTACTTATTTTCATTTTTCTGGATTTTTCAATTCCCTCCCAAAACTTCCATAACCGCCTGCGTCTTCAACAAACATTCTTCATATTCATTTTCGGCAATGGCGTGATAAGTTATAGCTCCACCTGCGTGAAACGAAAGGTATTTATTGGAGGAATTATAAAGCAATGAGCGGATCACTACGTTAAAATCAAAATCATCATCCGGACTAAAATAGCCTATTGCACCTGAGTATACGCCACGCTTACTGCGCTCATATTGCTCCATCAGCTGCATACAGCTCACTTTCGGGGCACCGGTCATGCTGCCCATAGGAAAAGTGTTTTTGATGGCTTGCACATTTGATAAGCCCTCCTGTATTTCACAAACCACGGTCGAGATCATCTGGTGCACCTGCTTAAAGCTGTAGATACCAAAAAGTTCTTCGGTTTTAACCGTGCCGGGTTTAGCCGAGCGGGTTAAATCATTTCTTACCAGGTCAACAACCATTACGTTTTCCTGCAGTTCTTTGGGATGGCTGCGCAGGCTCTGTTTAGCCTGTTTATCGGCTTCAATATCATCCATCCTTTTAGCCGTACCTTTTATGGGTTGCGAGATGAGTTTACTTCCCCGTTTAGCCAAAAATCGTTCGGGCGAAGCGCCGAGAATATAATTACCATTCCATTTAAAAAAAGTAGAGAACGGATTGGGTGAAACTTCGTTCAGTCTCGTAAAAATCTCCAGCGGATCAAGAAGTATATCCTCTGCAAAAAATTCCTGGCAAAAGTTAGTGACATAAATATCGCCGCGGGTAATGTGCTCTTTTATTTTGTTTACAGTGTCAATGTATTCCTGCCTGCTGAAGCGTGGGGTTAAGCTAACTGCGGATTGTTGAACATACAGGGGCAGATCTTGCCCGTCTATCGCTTTTATAACCAGTTCGGGATTATCTGAAATAATTTCAGCCCCCTCCCCCCTTATCAAAATCAGATGCTGAGGAACAAAGAAATACAAATCTGGAAATTTTAAGCCATCGTGATTAGTTGATGTAAGCGCTTCAATTTCATTTTTAAGGTCATATCCCAGGAAACCCGTCATCCAGCCGGGATTATTTTTCCTGAACTCATCAAGCTGATCAAAAGCGTTACCTGCATTTGCAGTAAGTTCGGCACGGGCGCCAACCGCTATCAGCGTATCAAATTTGGAGTAGGGATCATTAAATCCGTTCGAATCAAGGTAACACAGCGTATCAAAAGTTGTGGCCCATTGTAACGCCTTCTTTCTGAATCCCGGCAGATCATTAACCTGTACTATCACCCCGCAAAAATAACCAAGTAAATGAAAAAAGGCCGGAACGTCCGGCCTTTTTATTCTTATTTATAGCTATGTCATCCTGAACTCGTTTCAGTATCCTGCAAGAAGGTTACACACGAAGTACACCCTGCTGGTGGGGTGCCGAAATAAATTCGGCATGACGCTTTTTTATTCTTAGTGCAATGTTAAAGTCTGCTTCCTGTCTGGGCCTACTGATAAATACTTAACCGGTACGCCAAGTTCAGCTTCAAGATAATCAATGTATGATTGCAGTTTAGCCGGGATTTGAGACAGCTCGGTAATGCCGGTCAGGTCTTCGTTCCAGCCATCAATTTCCTTATATACCGGTTCTGGTTTAACTGAGCAAATATCGTAAGGCATATAATCAATCTGCTCACCTAAATAGTTATAATGAGTAGCAGCATAGATCTTTTCAAAACCACTTAAAACATCAGCCTTGGTCATTACCAGTTGGGTAACGCCATTAAGCATAATAGCATATTTTAAAGCCGGCAGGTCGATCCAGCCGGTGCGGCGTGGCCTGCCGGTAGTTGCGCCAAACTCATGGCCTACCTTACGTAATTCTTCGCCGGTTTCATTTTCCAGCTCGGTTGGGAACGGACCACCACCTACACGGGTGCAATAAGCTTTGAAAATACCTATTACTTCGCCAATTTGCTGAGGGGCAATACCTAAACCTGTGCAAGCGCCGGCAGCGGTAGTATTTGATGAAGTTACAAACGGATATGAGCCAAAGTCGATATCAAGCATAGCGCCCTGTGCACCTTCGGCCAAAACTTTCTTTCCTTCTTTGATGTAGTTATTAACCAAATGCTCGGAATCAACCAGCGGGAACTGGCGTAAAACGTCAAGCGCCTCGAAGAACAGTGTTTCGCGTTCTGAAAAATCTGCTACCTCGCCATAAAGCTGCTGCAGCATAGATACATGCTTATCAACCAGCTTCTGATAACGCTCCTTAAAATCGGGCAGGGTGATATCACCGATACGTAAACCGTTACGACCGGTTTTATCCATATACGTTGGACCAATACCTTTTAACGTTGAACCAATTTTGCCTTCACCCATCTTTTTTTCATTGGCGGCATCAAGCAACTGGTGGGTAGGTAATATCAGGTGTGCTTTTTTAGCAATTAAAAGATTCTTTTTTGCCAGCAGGTCGTGCCCGGCATCTTTTAATTTATCCAGTTCTTTTTTCAGGGTGATAGGATCAATCACCACACCATTACCAATAAGGTTCATGGTGTTTTCAAAAAATATACCTGAAGGAATGGTGTTTAAAACAAACTTTTTACTGTCAAACTCCAACGTGTGACCTGCATTTGGCCCGCCCTGGAAACGTGCAATCAGGTCATAACCTGCGCTAAGCACATCAACAATTTTTCCTTTTCCTTCATCGCCCCACTGGAGGCCTAATAATACGTCAACAGCCATTAATTTCTAATATTTCTATAATAATCGTCAAATGCGTTTGTGATGGTTTGTTTTACTTTGTCCCATGTCATACCATCTAATGACTCGGGAGTTATAGTATTTTCAGCGTCAGCAAAATAAACCACTGATCTTATGACCGCAAAGGTATCATCATAAGTATATCTATCATGATAAAATTGAAAAAGATTTTCAAATGAATAAAACTCCAGGAGTTTGGCAATGTCCCAAAAGTCTTTTTTTACCCCTCTGCCTTTCACTGCATTAAGCTTCAACGCTATTAAATCGCGAATATCGGCAATGGGAATTCCTTCAATTATTTGTGCCGGATAAGTAAATGGATCTTTAACAGAAACAAAATCAACTTTGATATTT
The DNA here is from genome assembly GCF_013376065.1 of Mucilaginibacter sp. SG538B. Taxonomy (NCBI): domain Bacteria; kingdom Pseudomonadati; phylum Bacteroidota; class Sphingobacteriia; order Sphingobacteriales; family Sphingobacteriaceae; genus Mucilaginibacter; species Mucilaginibacter sp. SG538B. The sequence goes on along the minus strand of NZ_JABMJI010000008.1, from coordinate 112,376 downwards.
TCAATGAGGCATTGATATATGGATTTAAACCTGTCGTTTTCACTTCTAACCTGATTGAAGTTATCATTAAGGGTTTCTTTGATAAATTCTTTATCAAGTGGCTGATCTGTAAAAAAATCAAGATCAATTGATAGCCTGTGTCCGTAAAGTAGCGAAAGTGCAGTACCTCCAACCAATCTAAATTGTTCAAATCCAGGAAATGAAACTATTTTTTTTAAAAGTTCCAGTGTTGCAGGTTCAACTGTTTCTTTTCGTAGCATTTAAAATCAGTAGGTTTAACCTTAAACAGTACGCAGCAAAAATTGATGCTGATATCTGAAAGCGATAATGCTTGCAAGGCTAATTCTTTTACCTTGTCAAAACCATAAAATTTCAACAAGTTATTAAAATCTTCTGCTTTTCCTCTTTCGATAACCTTTTCAACAACATGCGCGGCATTTTTCTGATAGTCGATACTATCCATATCAACATCCCAAAATGCCTGCTTGCTTAAAATAGGTTTGTCCATGATTTTATACTCGTCTGTCACAAAAACCCTCTCTTAATTTGGTACAATTACCATAAAGATTTAAAGAGTGGTGTTTGATGTCAAATTTCAATATATCGCCCATCATACTCTGGATCTGCTGGATGCGCGGATCGCAAAACTCAACTACTTTACCGCAATCGATGCAAATGATGTGGTCATGCTGTTTGTAACCGTATGATTTTTCGAATTGGGCCATGTTTTTGCCAAACTGGTGTTTAGTAACCAGATCGCACGAAACCAACAGCTCAAGCGTATTGTAAACCGTAGCGCGGCTTACACGGTATTTTTTATTTTTCATGTGGATGTACAACGACTCCACATCAAAGTGATCTGTACGGGAATATATCTCTTCGAGTATAGCAAAACGTTCAGGGGTTTTCCTGAGGTTTTTATTTTCGAGGTAAGCCTCAAAAATTTTTTTAACCATTGGTATGGTATCCTGCTGTGACATAATGATGTATTAACGGGGCAAAGTTATTAATAAATTATGGATTAGAGAGACAAGAGGTCAAGAGTCAAGAATCAAGATTGGTGAATTCTGCCTTGCCTCATAATTCTTAATTTCCCGGCTCTTTCTTGCTTCTTGACTCTTGACTTCCTGCTTCTATCCTCACGACGCTTTTTCAATTGCCGAATCAAAACGGTTAACCGCGGTTACGCCTTTTACTTGTTTTAGGTTTTTAATCAGGGTATCAAGGTGACTGGTATCGTTCACATACAACATCAGCGAGCCTTCAAATATACCATTATCGCTGTCAACTGTTATAGACCTGATGTTTATTTTAAAATCATTTGATATTACCGTGGTTAGCTTGTTGATCAACCCAACCTCGTCAATACCGGTAATACGCAAACCGGTAAGAAAAGCAAGTTCCTGCTGATTTGTCCAGCGGGCTTTTACTATCCTGTAGCCATAGTTAGCCATAAGCTTAGCCGCATTAGGGCAATTGGTACGGTGGATCTTGATTCCGTCGCTCACGGTAACAAAACCAAAAACATCATCGCCAGGAATAGGATTGCAGCAATTGGCCAGCTTGTAATCAATCTTTTGCATATCCTCGCCAATGAGCAGGATATCACTGTCTTTGGCCTTGATATTTTTGATGAGGTTTTGAACCTGCTCCTGGTCAATTTTATCCTGCGGCTTATTGTCAATTACTTTTTCGGATGCCTGGTACTCTTTCAGGTCTTTCATATCAATAATGCCTTTGGCAACATTGTAAAAAAGATCCTGGGTGGCCTGCAGCTTAAAAAAGTAGCTGATCTTTTGCAGGTTTTCGGAGTTATAGGTGATCTTGAGCGATTTCATTTTACGCTCAAGGATCTCTTTGCCATCCTCGGCAATCTTGCGTTTCTCCTCTTTTAAAGCCGACTTGATTTTAGCCTTAGCTTTTGCGGTAACTACAAAATTAAGCCAGTCTTCCTTAGGGGTTTGCTTGCCTGAGGTAATGATCTCTACCTGGTCGCCGTTTTGGAGCTTGTAGCTTAGCGGCACCAGTTTATGATTTACTTTAGCACCGATACAGCTTGCGCCTACATCGGTATGGATCTCGAAGGCAAAATCAAGCGCCGTAGCATTCAATGGCAACTGGATCAGCGCTCCCTTTGGCGTAAAAATGAAGATCTCATCGCTGAAGAGGTTCATCTTAAAATCATCGATGAAGTCGAGCGCGTTGGTATCGGGGTTTTTGAGCATTTCGCGCACTTTGTGTACCCATTGATCAAGACCGCTGTCGGTGCTGGCTTCCTTGTATTTCCAATGCGCGGCAAAACCTTTTTCGGCAATCTCGTTCATGCGCTTGGTGCGGATCTGTACTTCAACCCACTGCCCCCGCGGGCCCATTACCGTGGTATGCAATGATTCATAACCGTTGGCTTTGGGTGAAGAGATCCAGTCGCGCAGCCTGTCCGGGTTTGGACGGTACTGGTCGGTTACTATAGAGTAGGCTTTCCAGCAATCAGCCTTTTCATGTTCGGGGGCGCTGTCCAATATAATCCGGATGGCGAAAAGGTCATATACCTCCTCAAAAGGTATCGATTTCTTTTTCATCTTATTCCAGATAGAATGGATTGATTTCGGCCTGCCAAAAATATCAGCCTCAAGCCCCTGGCTTTGCAGCGATTTATTAATTGGCTCGATAAAATCACGAATAAAACGCTCACGCTCGGCCTTTTTCTCGTTCAGTTTATTTTTGATGAACTGGTAGGTTTCGCGCTCCATGTATTTCATGGAGAGGTCTTCCAGCTCAGATTTTATGGCATACAAGCCCAGGCGGTGTGCCAGGGGCGCATACAGGTAAACCGTTTCTGACGATAACTTAAGCTGCTTATCCCTGGGCATAAACTCCATGGTACGCATGTTATGCAGCCTGTCGGCAAGCTTAATCAGGATCACCCTCACGTCATCGGCAAGGGTAAGCAGCATTTTACGGAAGTTTTCGGCCTGCAATGAGCTGTTGGTATCAAATACACCTGATATTTTGGTAAGGCCGTCAATAATTTTGGCTACCTTTTTACCAAATTCCATCTCAATTTCATCAAGCGTCATGTTGGTATCTTCAACCACATCATGCAGCAGGGCGCACACTATTGAGGTGGTACCCAGGCCAATTTCTTCGGCGGCTATCTGTGCAACGGCAATAGGGTGATATATATAAGGTTCGCCGCTTTTACGGCGCATGTCCTTATGGCTTTCCAGGGCCATATCAAATGCCTTGCGTATCATGCGTTTATCGCCCTTTTGCAGGGTTGATTTACAGGCACGCAACAAAGCACGGTATCTTTTTAGTATCTCGTTCTTCTCGGCTTCCAGGTCTATCACTAAGTCTTTCATGTACGGGGTATTAGCGGTATTCAATCATAAACATGCAGCAAATAAATATTATTGCAGGTATTAGTAAAATACCAAAAAAAATTACATTATTTTTGTATTAAGTAAAAATATGAAATTTATTGGTTTTACGCTGCTGTTATGTTGCTTAATGGGTGCTGCAAAGGCCCAAACAGCTACGCCTGCACCCGTAACTCTTGGCAAAAATGATACCATCAAAACAGCGATGACCAACCTTGACGGTGAGCTTGTACCATGGATAGTTGAGCCGGAGGTTAGAATTGTAGATACCCGTATTTTTGCGAGCGAGGCCGACAGGCTAAACTACCGCCGTTTGCGTTATAATGTAATGAAAGTACTGCCCTACGCACGTTTTGCAGGGCAAAGGTACCGCCAGTTACAGCGCGACCTTGCCGTTACTGCCGATAGGAAAAAACAAAAAGAACTGGTAAGCACCTGTGAGGGTGAAATAAAAAACCTGTTCAATAAAGAAATAAAAAACCTGACAATTAGTCAGGGAGAGGTTTTAATTAAGCTTATTGACCGCGAAACCGGGCAAACCAGCTTTGCTATGGTTAAAGAATTAAAAGGCGGCTTTAAGGCTTTCATGTTCCAGTCGGTAGCCAGCATATTTGGTCATAATCTCAAAGAAACCTACGACCCTGAAGAACAGAAGGATATCGAGGCCATATTAAACCAGGCCGGATATAATTCATACAGCAATTAGTTTAATGGATAACAAAAGCATTTACCGGTTTAACGTTAAAAGGTTAAACGGTGAAGAGATCAGTCTTTCCGAATATAAAAACAAGGTCCTTTTAATTGTAAACACTGCATCGCAGTGCGGTTTTACACCTCAGTTAAAAGAACTTGCAGCTTTGAAAGCCGGGCTTGCAGGCAAGGATTTTGAAATCCTTGCATTCCCTTCAAATGATTTTGGCGGACAGGAACCTTTAGATGGTGAAGCTATTGCCGTTTTTTGTGAAGCCAATGGAGCAAATTATCCCATATTTGAAAAAATACGGGTACGCGGCCCCTATGCCGACCCTTTGTATCAATTTTTTGCCGATAAAAAGGAGAATGGAAATGTACGGTCGGTTCCGCGCTGGAATTTTCATAAATTTTTGATTGATAAGAATGGGCATGTAGTTGATTTTTACTACCCTTTCACCAAACCTAACTCCTCAAAAATCAGGCGAAAGATTGACCGCCTGCTGACAGCGGCATTTAACCAATGAATTATTTTTGCGCATGCTTAAATTAGATATATTAGTTTTATCGGTACATCCTGATGATGCTGAATTAGGTTGTTCAGGTACAATTTTAAAACATATTGCCCTTGGCTATAAAGTTGGTATTGTTGACCTTACCCGCGGCGAGTTGGGTACCCGCGGCTCGGCCGAAATCCGTAAGCAGGAAGCTGCGGCAGCCGCCGAAATATTAGGTTTAGCCGTACGTGAAAACCTTGGCCTGCCCGATGCCTTTTTTGAAAATACCCGCGAACACCAGGTAAAGGTTATTGAAGCCATCCGCAAATTTCGTCCTTCCATTGTAATAACCAATGCTTACCATGACCGCCACCCCGATCATGGCCGGGCAAATGAACTTGTTGAAGCCTCGGCATTTTTAGCGGGCCTTCGCAAAATAGAAACATTTGATATTGATGGCACACCACAAGAAGCCTGGCGGCCAGACATGGTGCTGCATTTTATACAGGATAATTATATTACTCCTGATATATTAATTGATGTAACCGAACATTGGGATAAAAAGATAGAGAGTATTAATGCTTACGGATCGCAGTTTTATAACCCAAGCTGGGAAGATGAACCTCAAACCTATATTTCAACATCCAATTTTATTGAAATAGTAACCGGCCGCGCACGCGAGTTTGGCAAAAGCATCCAGGTAAAATATGCCGAGGGCTTTACCAGCAGAAAAATTTTAGGGGTAGATAATTTATTTAACCTTAAATAATACTTATACTTAACTATAAGTTATATATAATAAATTTCACCCTAAATAAACAGGGAGCCTGAAAATCAGGCTCCCTGTTTATTTTATCAAGTATGATGATACTTATGCTTTAATATATTCAAAGCGATTATTTTCATTGCTCCGCTCCCTTCTAAGCTTATTTTCATTAGCTAATTTTAAAAGGATCCCTGAAAGTTCAGACGTTTTAAAATCAGAATCATACTGTTCTTTACAGTAATTGGCAATTGATGAAATAGACCGCTGACTATCAAAGAAATCTGTATTTAGCAATTGATTAAGTATTTTGGTAGCGCCTGGCTTTTTACGTCCTGAAACACCTCCGCCTTCATCTTCAACGCGTAATTTCCTTACTTTTTTACCAAACATTTCAACACCCTCGGCATCTACTTTCTCCGATTCGATCATAACTTCCAGTAAACGGTCAATTATTCGAACCTGCACAGCTTCAGATTTGAATGAGTTTACAACCTCGGCAACTTCAACCAGTTGTTTCTTTAATTTCTCTATGTGTTTGCTCATGGTGCTTGAAATAGAACTACGTTACTTTAATAGGGTTGCAACAAATCTAATCGGAATAATAACAAAAAATATAGCGTATTTTGGAAAAAAAGTAGCGTATATTAATATCTTTCTATTTTTGCAAATAATAGATGCCGATTTTACCTTATTAAATATTAGTTAATTTCATCCGTTTCATGAGCGGATTTAGCTGTAGCCGGGATTAATTTTCTTTATTTACTGTATTATAAAGTGACCGAAAGCTGTTCAAGCATATCAAGGCCTGTATCAATGTGGCTTTTTTCAATGATCAGCGCAGGGCGGAAACGCACACTCTTTTCGCCACAGCCAAGGTACATAATATTATTATCAAAACCTTTTTTAATAAAGCTGTCCCTTATTGCTTTGTCCGGAAAATCAAAGGCAGTGAGCAGTCCTTTTCCCCGCACATTACTTATAACCGGGTGCCGTTCGGCAATTTCACTCAAACCGTTTTGCAGGTACTCTCCCATTACTGCCGCATTATCGCAAAGCTTATCCTCCTCAATAATTTCCATTATTTTTGACGAGCGTACCATATCAACCAAACTGCCCCCCCAGGTTGAGTTTATGCGCGATGATACTTTAAATACATTATCTTCAACCTCATCAATGCGCCTGCCAGCCAATATGCCGCAAACCTGCATTTTTTTACCAAAAGCAATAATATCAGGGCGCGCCCTTTCACCAAAATGTTGATGGCACCAGAATTTGCCTGTTAAACCAACTCCCGTTTGTACCTCATCATAAACCAGCAATGCTTCGTACTCATCAGCAAGTTCACGCAGCTTCTCTAAAAACTCTTTGCGTACATGGTTATCACCGCCTTCTGATTGCACAGGCTCAATTATTATGGCGCATATATCATCCTTATTATCTTCAAATGCTTTCCTGATTTGTGCCACCGATAATTGCTCCCTCTTTAACAGGTCTTCATGATTGGCATCGCTGTAAGGGAAATTCATATAAGGTACAGATACCCGCGGCCAGTCAAACTTGGCAAACCACTTGGTTTTATTAGGCAAGGTATTGGTAAGGCTCAGGGTATAACCCGAGCGGCCGTGAAAAGCATGCTCAAAGTGCAATACTTTAAAACCTTTTTCCTTAGTATAGCCCCTGGCAAAGTTTTTCTGCACCTTCCAGTCCATAGCTACTTTCAGCGCGTTTTCGATAGCCAGCGCACCACCGGAAATGAAAAAAGCATGCGGTAAATATTCGGGGATCCCTATCCTGTCAAATGTTTCAACAAACTGGGCGTATTGCGTTGTGTAGATATCTGAATTTGACGGGTTGGTTAATGCCGCAAGCATGAGGTTTTTCTTAAACTCCTCGTCGTTCAGCATTTTGGGATGGTTATAGCCCAAGGGCACCGAAGCAAAGCAGGTAAAAAAGTCAAGCAGCGTACGGTTATATTTTGCATCATAAATATAAACACCCTTACTTTTTTCCATATCAAAAGTGAGGTCGAATCCATCGGCCAGTACATGCTTTTGAAGCGATGCCTGGACATCCTGCGGAGAAACAAGTAGGTTGTACATATTAATTTGGTTTATTACAAATTTAGTAAAAACCGCCTAAAATCAAAATTTAAGCGGTTTTTGAACCGATTGACAAAAAAGTAACTTTAAATTGTTTAAAGTTACTTTTTGTACCAAACTCAAAACCGGTACACCCGTTTCGATCACAATATTCATAAAAAAATGCAGCTCAAATTTACATTTACCGCCCGGTTGCCAATTAAATTCCTCATCCGCCAACCTGAATTGTACCGGCAAAATTTAATAAACGTTTCTTTTTAATTAATTTGGCATAGGTTGATTATTTTAATATTAAATTAGTACCAGATACAACCAAAGGGGATATTTATAACCATGGGAGAAGAACCATTATCTGCCAGCCACTCAAAACCGGCCCCAAAAGTAACATTTAACAATAGTGCCGACTGGGACTTGTTTGAAGACCTGCCCGTTGCAGTTTATACCTGCGATAAAGAGGGTTATATAACCTCTTTTAACAAAGCGGCGGTAATGCTTTGGGGCAAAACGCCTGAAGCTAATAAAGACAAGTGGTATGTAAACTGGGAGATATTTACCTCCGACGGTATACTGTTAACTCCCGATGAAACACCAACGGGTAAAGTATTAAAATATGGCAAGGCTATAAAGCAGCAGGAAATACTTATTAAACGTCCCGATGGAAGTGTAAGCTATATATTATCCAACCCTAAGCCCCGTTTCAATGAAAAGGGCGAACTGGCAGGCGCCGCCAATACCCTGATAGATATTACCGAACAAAAAAATGCCGAGTCAAAGCAAGGGATGCTGGCCTCTATCATTGAATCATCAGAAGATGCTATTGTAAGTAAAAACCTTAATGGTATAATTACCAGCTGGAACGGCGCGGCCCAACGTTTATTTGGTTATACCGAAGATGAGATCATAGGCAAACATATCACGGTTTTGATACCGGAAGACCGTTATGATGAGGAAGAAATGATTATTAATAAAATACGGGCTAACGAACGGATAGAACATTTTGAAACCATACGTAAAACAAAAAGCGGCGAGGAAATACAAATTTCGCTTACCATATCTCCCATAAGAAACAACAACAATAAGGTAATAGGGGCTTCAAAAATAATCCGCGATATAGGCCGGCAAAAAAAATCAGAAGAAAGATTACAACAGTATGCCGAACGCCTGGAGATCTTAAACTCCATAGGACAGGTTATTTCGGCCGAGTTGGATATTCAAAATATCCTGCAAAAAGTTACCGATGCCACCACCCAGTTGTGCGGCGCACAGTTTGGCGCTTTTTTTCACAACCAGGTTAACGAGCAGGGCGAATCATATATGCTATTCACGCTTTCGGGCGCGCCGCGTGAGGCATTTGAAAAATTTGGCATGCCACGTAATACGGCAGTCTTTCATCCCACTTTCAGTGGTGAGGGAACGGTAAGGGTTGATGATATAACCAAAGACCCACGCTACGGAAAAAATGCACCACATTTTGGCCAGCCTAAAGGGCACCTGCCGGTGGTAAGCTACCTCGCTGTTCCGGTAAGGGGCAAATCGGGCGAGGTGATTGGCGGGTTATTTTTTGGACACGAACAACCGGCCAGGTTTACCAGGGAACATGAGCAGCTTGTTTTGGCTGTTGCCGCCCAGGCCGCGGTAGCACTTGATAACGCCAAGCTTTATGAAAATATTAAAGAGCTTAATGAAAAAAAGGACGAGTTTATAGGGCTTGCAAGCCATGAGCTAAAAACACCGGTCACCAGTTTAAAGGGCTACCTCCAAATCATAGCCCGTAACCTCCCCCCGGATGATAAAAGCAAAGTACTGGCCAACAGGGCATTGGAACAGGTAGGCAAATTAACCATCCTGATATCAGACTTGCTTGATGTTACCAAAATCCAGACCGGTAAACTGCCTTTTACTTATGCTGATTTTGATGTGATCAAACTGCTTACCGAATTGAGAGAGATCCTGCAACAAACCGGCCCCTCCCATCAGCTCCTTTTAAATTTACCTGCCGGGGAATTAATTATCCATGCCGATAGCCAGCGTATTGAGCAGGTTGTCATTAACCTGGTAACCAACGCCGTTAAATATTCGCCAAAGGCAGATAAAGTGATCATCGAGGCCCTTGTTATCAACAATAAATTCAGGGTATCGGTACAGGATTTTGGTATCGGCATCCAGCCCGATCAACTGGAACGGGTGTTTTCACGTTTTTACCGCGTTGAGAACCTCGCCTCTCACATGTCGGGGTTAGGAATTGGCCTGTACATTTGCCAGGAAATTGTTAACCGTCACCAGGGCAGGCTTTGGGTTGAAAGCACTTACGGCGAAGGGTCAACCTTCCATTTTGAGATCCCGATAAACACGAATTGAAATTTATGCACGAATGCTTAGCGTATTATTGAGCAATTAGAACGAATTACACGAATTAGTTGGTTCGTGTAAATTCGGACGCATTTGTGAAATTAGTGCTATTTAATTCCAATTCGCGAAAATTCGATCTCATTCGTGTAATTAGTGTTGATTAATTAGTGTTGATTAAACTTTTCTTTCATCCCCAATAATCCCCAAATGCCCCCGCTATGAATAGCCAGGATTTTACTGCCGGGTTTAAAGTGCCCTTTGCTTATTAAATCATATAGGGCATACATCATTTTACCGGTGTATACAGGTTCTATCAATATCCCTGTTGCAGCAACAAATTGTTTAATGAAACTGATGAGCTCGTCATTTGCTTTGCCATAGCCTCCAAAGTGGTAACCGGTATGTATGTTATATCCTGCCGGGGCCGTTAAAAACCGGTCTATCTCCTCTTTAATAAAACCACCGTTTTTAAATACCGGCACCGCGTTGAATTTTGTTTTAAGCTGATGACCATTTAATCCGTTAATGATACCCGCCGCTGTTGTACCGGTACCGCAGGCACAAAAAATATGGTCGTAGGTTTCGGTTAGTTCGTTAACCAGTTCGCTGCAGCCTTTGGCCCCTTCGGCAGATGCGCCGCCTTCATCAATAAAAAAAGCCTGTTCATCATTACCAAAATACCGATTAAACAGGGCAAGTTTATCACGATAGCTGTCGCGATCGGTAAACTGCAGTTCCATACCATGCAGGCGGCATAAAAACAAGGTATCGTTATCAACCTTCTCGCCGCGAACTATGCCGGTAGCTTTAAAACCAAACTTTGCGGCAGCCGCGGCTGTGGCCATCAGGTGGTTGGAGTAAGCGCCGCCAAAAGTTACGAGGTGTGTTTTTTGTGCAGTTTGCGCCTGTTTCAGTAAATATTTAAGCTTACGCCATTTATTGCCCGATATCATGGGGTGGATCAGGTCATCGCGCTTAATGAAAACTTTAACGCCGTAGTCATCAAACAGGGGGTTACTGATTTGCTGTACCGGGCTAAAAATTTCAAGCTCAATGTTCATAAAATAATACGGCGTTAATGCTATTGCAATATTACGTTTAACCTACCATAAAAAACGATTACTTTTGCGCCTCAAATGGCACACGAACCCGAACTTATTGAGCAGGAAGAACAGGACTTGTACGAACACTTACGCGTAGTGGTTGACAAGGGCCAGTCGCTTTTGCGGATTGATAAATTTTTGATGCACCGCGTGGAGAATGCTTCGCGCAACCGCATTCAAAATGCCATTGAGCTTGGCAATGTGCTGGTGAACGATAAAACCATCAAATCGAGCTATAAGGTAAAGCCGCTTGATATAATTTCGGTAGTGCTGCCGCACCCGCCGCGCGATACGGAAGTATATCCCGAAAACATCCCCATCAATATTATTTATGAAGATGATGATGTATTGGTGGTTGATAAGGAAGCCGGTATGGTGGTTCACCCCGGCTATAACAATTACACGGGCACGTTGGTGAATGCGCTGGTTTACCATTTTCAGCAATTGCCAACCCTGCCGGGCAACGACGGCAGGCCGGGGCTGGTACACCGCATTGACAAGGATACCTCAGGCCTGCTGCTTATCAGCAAAAATGAGCGTGCCATGAACTGGCTGGCTAAGCAGTTTTTTGAGCATACCATCACTCGTAAATATATAGCGCTTGCCTGGGGCGATTTACCGGAAGACGGCACCGTTACCGGCTATATTGGCCGCAGTGTGGCCGACAGGCGGGTAATGTCGATATATGATGATCCTGAAAAAGGAAAATGGTCGGTAACGCATTATAAAGTTTTAGAGCGAATGGGCTACGTTACCCTGATTGAATGCCAACTGGAAACGGGCCGTACCCATCAGATCAGGGCACATATGAAGCATATCGGTCACCCCCTGTTTAGCGACGCCACTTACGGCGGTGATAAAATTTTAAAGGGCACCATGTTCAGCAAGTATAAGCAGTTTGTTGAAAATTGTTTTGAGCTGATGCCACGGCAAGCCCTGCATGCACAAACACTGGGCTTTTTACATCCTACATTAAAAAAGCAGGTGCATTTTGAATCGCCGCTGCCGGCTGATTTTGAGGCCGTACTTGCAAAATGGCGAAAGTACAGCGATACAGATACGAAATAACAGACGTTAGATAGAAGAGCAACAATACCCGGTAATTATTAACAACACGATCAAATTATAACATCTATCCGTCCTATGATGCCCGTATTCATCAATTTTAACGGCGAATATCTCCCTCAAAACACACCATTGCTTACCATTGGTAACAGGGGCTTTAAATATGGCGATGGCCTGTTTGAAAGCATGCGACTAATGAAAGGGAAACTGAAATTTGCCGAACTGCATGCCGACCGCCTTCAGCGGGGCATGAAAGCCCTTAAAATTGATGGTTATTCGCAAATGGACACCTGGTTCCTGAACGAAATAGTTAGTGAGCTTGCCCGCCGGAATAAAGTTAAACATGGCAGGCTGCGCCTGACAGTTTACCGCGATGCCGAAGGCTTGTATACCCCTACTCAAAATAAAATGGGTTATTGCCTGGAGCTAACCCCATCCGAAGAGCCCCGGTATTTTTTGAATGAGAAGGGCCTGATCATGGATGTGTTTACGGAACTGCCTAAACCGTCCAACTATCTGTCGAACATTAAAACATGCAACTCGCTTATTTATGTAATGGCGGGTTTGTACAAAACTCAAAACAAGCTGGATGATGTTTTTCTGTTGAACCAAAGCGGTAACTTATGCGAAGCCAGCAGTTCCAATATTTTCATCAATTATCAAAACCACTTATATACCCCGGCGCTAAGCGAGGGCTGCGTTGAAGGTGTAATGCGCCAGGTAGTGATCAAACTGGCAAAAGAAAACAACATTGATATCACCGAAGCCCAGATCAATCCTGATATTTTATACGAGGCCGACGAAGTATTTTTAACCAACGCCACCCGAGGTATCCAAACCGTTATGGGTTTTGGGGTAAGGCGCTATTTTAATCAGTACAGCAAGGTATTGATGGATGAGTTGAATAAACTATAAGCTAAACATATTTTAATAAGAAACGTCATTTCGACGGACCAGCGAGGGGCAAAGCGCCGGATTGAGGAGAAAATCCTATAGCCCATGTAACGGAAGGCTGGGCTTTCAGCTTTAGGCATTCAGCTTTTTTATGCCCCTATTGCCTTCCTGTAATTTCGAAGTGCCCTGATGATCGTCATTACAATTTCGTGCTGCCCTTCGTCCGAGTTAAGGTACTCCTCCTCTTCGGGGTTATTAATGAAACCGGTTTCAATCAATACAGCAGGCATAGCGCTATGGGCCAGCACCAATACTCCCTGTTCTTTCACACCATTACTTTCGCGGCCATCTACCCCGGTAAACTCATCGTCAAGCAAATCACCAAAACGGATACTTTGCTTACGGTATTTTTGAATATAAGCATTCAGTACGATCAGGTTTGAAGGATCGCTTTCATCATAGCTCTCGTAGTTCTGTTTGTAATCCTTTTCCTGGAAAATAGAAGCATTTTCGCGTACGGCCTCTTCCTGCTCCTTAAGGCGGTGGAAACCGTATACCAGCATCAGCACACCTTTTTGCTTGTGTGCACGTGCGGCAGTTCCCTCGGGCGATGAATTGCAGTGAATGGAAATAAACAGGTTGCCATGGTTTTGATTAGCAATAGCCGAGCGCTGGTTTAGCGGGATAAAGGTATCATCGGTACGGGTAAGGATAGCGTTAACATCAGTAATGGCCGTATCAAGAGCTGCCTTGAGCTTCAGGGCTATTGACAGTGTTACATTTTTCTCAAACGAATGTGAACCACGCGCCCCGGCATCCTTGCCGCCATGCCCGGCATCAATAACAACCGTTTTAAACCTAAAAGTTGTAACAGCAGGTATAGTATCTTTTTGCTGCGCGAATGAATTTTGAAACAGGAATAACAGGATGATCATCCCGGGCAAAGCGATGTATTTCATTTTTTCACCGCCTTTTTACTGCACCTGGGGCATAAGCCATGAGCATACAGGGTAAAGCCATGCGACTCAAAACCCGCTGGAAGATCTATTGCGGGCAAGTTCATATCATTAAGGCAATATACATTTTTGCACTGGGTGCAATTAAAATGCAGGTGCTCGTCATGGTGATCATGCTCATTACAACTTGACGAGCAAAGTGCATAATTAGCCGTACCGTTTAAATCAAATATCTTATGGATGATCCCTTTTTCTTCAAAAGCATTAAGGATCCGGTAAAGGGTAACCCTGTCGATATCATGCATCAGGTTCTCCAGGTCGGGCTGCGAGGTAGCCGAATGCCTTGACGACATCATGGATAAAACCCGCAGCCTGGGCGCGGTTTTTTTCAGGTGATGCTTATCAAGCAGGTGCTCAAAATGATGTATATCGCGGGTTTGTGTCATGTATTAATTGGGTAATAATTATAAGGCCGCTAATTTAATAATGGTACGTATAATATGCGCCATTAGTTGCCGGCTTTTATAACGGTATTTTTTATCGGCTTAGTATGATGGTTTGATACAGCCCGGGCACTATGCTTTTCATGGTTACAAGCCGGACTCAAAAAGCAGTTGAACAGCAAAAACGTATAAAAGAATTTCCTGTGGCGCTTGTCCATTATTCAACCTTTTTAAGTTTATATGTTTTATGATCATGGTTGCAGGCGCCGGTATACCTATAATTTACATAATGCGCGGCGGCTATCAGCAAGCCTCCAACAGGAACTATCATAGCCTCGGATTTTCCTGTTGTTGTAAACGCGTGCCCTGCCATTATGATAACAAAACCTGATACAAGCATAAATAGTGGAACTGAACGGCGATGCGTACGCCGGTAAGATAAGCCTATAGAATACACTCCTATCACCAGGGCGAAAATGATCATCCCCCACTCTACCCAGGCGTTAGCCAAAAAACCAAGGCCCACCAAGGGCAAACTGGTAAACAGCAAAGGCACTACTGCACAATGGATAGCACAAAGCGTTGAAGCGGTGATACCAATATTATCCAGCCGGGGCGAAAGCTTTTGAAAATCCATGCCGCAAATATAAACAAGTTAATGCAACACAATTGCATTTGTTCCCACTATCCATATTTGAGTTTATTAAATTAACAAATACCTGACAATTACTTAATATTAATCAGCAAACTGTATTTTTGCAGGCTTTCTAAAAAAAACACAGATTGAATTTAGCCTCCATTTATCATATAAAACAGCTTTGGCAGAGCGCCTACGATACCCGGGCCAGCAGGCTCAAGTTACTGGGTGCCACTATAGTCATAGTCATCATCATTAACCTGTTACCGTCTTTTTTTAAGTATGTTGAAAAAAGGCAAGACGGCGTTGTACTTAATGATTGGGTATTGGCCCATTTACCCTCTTACGATTTCTCAGTTCCGATTTTTATACTCATCTGGAGCATGGGCCTGCTCATGATGTGGCGGGCGCTTTATAACCCGAGGGTATGTATCACTTATATCTGGACACTGAATTTTGTATGTATTGCCCGGTTTATTACTATCGGCCTGGTCAAGCTCAATCCGCCAGTGGGCCTTGTCCCGCTTATTGACCCAAGCACAAGCGTGTTTTACGGGCATACATTTATCACCAAAGACCTGTTTTTTTCGGGCCACACGGCAACCATGGTACTCGTATATCTGCACCTGCAAAAGCGAACAGACAAACTGATCGCATTAATTTGCGCAATAGTATTGGTAGTATTACTGTTGATACAGCATATTCATTACACTATTGATGTAGTGGCCGCGCCGTTTTTTGTATATGGTTGCTGGAGATTGGTTAAGTGGCTGGGGCTGGAATGATAACTTTTTTAATCCGTCTTCACTCCCATCCATCCACCAAATGCATGCTGTCCTTTAAATCACCATACAGCTTTTTAAACACCGGGAACATTTTGCTGTATACTTCATGATTTTTAGGATTTGGTTCGATAAAATCCTGTTGTTCAACACGGGTAAGCATGCCATAACTTTCAGGATATAATACCCGTGCAGCGAGATAAATAGCGCCGAGCGCTGATGAATCTTCAGACTGAAGCACTGCGAGCCTTTTCCCGGTGATATCTGCCAGGACCTGTGTCCACACTGCCGAGCTGGTAAAACCACCACTGATATTAACTTGTGTAATCCCGCCCGATGCATCTTCCAATGTTTTAAGCACATCATTCAGCGCAAAGCAAATGCCTTCAAGCCCCGCACGTAAAAAGTGCGACCGGGTATGTGCCGGCTTGATATTAAAAAATGTGCCGCAGGCTTTGGTATCCCAGAGCGGAGCACGTTCACCGTACAGGTAAGGTAAAAATATAAGTCCGTTGCTGCCGGCGGGTATGGTTGCTATCTCATTAAACAAAGCGTCATAATCAGCAGCGGTAAGGTTATCCTTTTGCAAAAAGTTTTTGAGCAGCCAGTTTACCCCTATACCTCCGTTATTTACTGCTCCGCCGCATACATAAGTGTGTTCATCAAGCAGGTAATTAAAAACCATGGCTTCGTAATTGTAAACCGGCTTCGGGCTGGTAATGCGCACCGCGCCGCTGGTACCTATAGTAAGCGCCGCTACATCCGGGCCGGTAGTGTGGCTGCCCAAATTGGCACATGCCCCATCACTTGCCCCTATAACAAACGGGGTAACGGCATTTATCCCGGTTAATGCGGCTACTTCAGGCCTGATATTGTTACGGTAATAAGTGGTATTAACCGGGGTTGATAATTTTGAAGCAGTAATACCGGTGAGTGTAAGAGCCTCATCATTCCATTCTTTCGTTACAATGTTAAACAGTCCTGCAGCCGACGCAATGGAATAATCAACCTCAAAAACACCAAAAAGCCTGAACCAGATAAACTCCTTTATCGAAATGAATTTATGGGCGGCTTCAAAGATTCCACTTTGATTATCACGCAGCCACAGCAACTTATTTAGGGGCGACATGGCATGGATTGCTGTGCCGCAGTTATGATAAAGGCGTTCACCTTTTTTAGTTGCACGCAATGCCTGCGCGATGCTCTCGCTCCGCGCATCTGCCCAGGTCATCATAGGCAGCAGCGCTTCGCCATGCTCATCAACCGGAATAATACTATGCATAGCGCTGCTCAGGCTCACGGCCTGCGGAACGGCGCCCAATTTAGCAGTAATACCGGCAAGGCATTTTACAAAAGCGTCCCAAATCAACAGCGGATCCTGTTCGCTGTAACCGGGTTCAGGGCTATTAATGGGATAATGATTGGATACTGTACCTAATGGTTCGCCCGTTAAACTTACCGCTACGGCCTTTGTACTGCCGGTGCCAATATCAATACCTAAAATATATGCCTGCATAGAGATGTATTTGATTGCCAAAATAATAAACAGAACCGGGATTGTCAGAATCAGAATTTACAGAATTTTTGAATTAGCAGAATACTCTACAGAGATTTCCTATTCTGAAAATCTTATAATTCTGTAAATTCTGATTCAGATGAAATTACGGTACATCCATGACAGCAAAGGACAGTTCCGGCATTTAAATTATCTACATTAGCCTTACCAATATAAACCAATCAGAGAATATGCAAGTAATTTTAGGGGTCATCTTCCATTTTATCGGTGGCTTTGCTTCGGGGAGCTTTTACATCCCCTACAAAAAAATAAAAGGCTGGGCCTGGGAAAGCTACTGGATAGTAGGCGGCATTTTTTCCTGGCTCATTGTGCCACCGCTGGCAGCATGGCTTACTATTCCCGGCTTTGCCGATATTATAAACCATACGGATACTGCTACCCTTGGCTGGACGTACCTTATGGGACTGCTGTGGGGCATTGGCGGTTTAACGTATGGATTAGGGGTACGTTACTTGGGAGTATCGCTGGGTAGCACCATTATACTGGGCTTATGCTCGGTTTTTGGGTCGATAATTCCATCGGTGTATTATGACCTTTTCCCGAAAGAAGGGAAAGATACTTTTACGCTGATGCTGCACAGCGAATGGGGGCAGATGGTTTTATTGGGCATTGTGCTTTGTGTAGTGGGCATTATTATATGCGGTAAAGCAGGTATGATGAAAGAGAAAGAACTCTCGGCCGATAAAACCATAGCCCAGGAGAATAAAGATTACCGCTTTGGTTTAGGTATACTGGTGGCGGTAGTTTCGGGGATCCTGAGCGCTTGTTTCAACTTCGGTATTGAAGCCGGGAAACCAATGGCCGATACCGCTAACCAGATCTGGCAGGCGGCGCATCCGGGACAGGGCAATTTCCTGTTTTCAAACAACGTAACCTATATTATTATACTATGGGGTGGCTTAACCACTAACTTTATATGGTGTATGGTGCTAAATGCCCGCAACAAAACGTTTGATAATTATACCGATAAAAAAACACCGCTGCTTAAAAACTACCTATTTGCGGCACTGGCCGGCACAACCTGGTTTTTACAGTTCTTTTTTTACGGTATGGGCGAAAGCAAAATGGGTAATGGCGCCAGCTCCTGGATCCTGCACATGGCTTTCATTATCCTGATAGCTAATACGTGGGGCCTGGTACTTAAAGAGTGGAAAGGCGTAAGTAAAAAAGCATTCGCAACGGTAATAGCCGGTATAGCAGTAATTGTAATATCGGTACTGGTTGTGGGATATGGAAATAAGATAAAACCCGAAAAACCGACGGTAAAAGCCGAGCTAAATAAGCCAACGATAAAAACAAATCAATAATTCATTAACTCAATAATTCAACAATTAAAATATATGTCGTCGAAAACAACTGAATTTAAACACGTAAGCTATTTGTGGGATGAAGCAAAAGCCGCCGAACTGGCGGGCGATGAAGTAGCCCTGCTCATATACCGCTCCAACCTTTTGGGTGCCGACCTGCGCCTTACCAACTACGGCGGCGGCAACACCTCATGCAAGTTGATGAGTAAAGACCCGCTTACCGGCAATGATGTTGAGGTAATGTGGATCAAAGGCTCGGGGGGTGACATTGGTACGCTGAAAAAGAGCGGCTTGGCTGCCCTTTATGTTGATCGCCTTCGTAGCCTGAAAAACATTTATCGCGGGGTTGAATTTGAAGACGAAATGGTGGAATTATTTAACCATTGCATCTACGATCTTAACTCGAAAGCGCCATCTATTGATACGCCGCTTCACGGCTTCCTGCCATTCAAACACATTGATCACCTGCACCCTGATGCTGCCATCGCCATCGCGGCAGCAAAAGATGGTAAAAAAATAACCCAGGAGCTTTTTAACGGCACCATCGGCTGGGTTGAATGGAAAAAACCAGGCTTTGAGCTCGGCCTGCAATTAAAACAATGCCTTGACGAAAATCCCGGCATCCGTGGTATAATGCTGGGCTCGCATGGTTTATTCACCTGGGGCGATACGGCTTACGAAAGCTACATGAACACGCTTGAGGTTATTGAGCGCTGTGCCGAATATCTTGAAGAAAACTACGGAAAAAAAGGCCCTGTTTTCGGTGGTCAAAAAGTTGAAAGTTTGGACGAGACCAGCCGTAAAAAACAGGCGGCTGCCCTTGCACCTATATTACGTGGTTTTTGTTCAAGCTACAGGCACATGGTTGGTCATTTTACTGATGATGCCCGCGTACTGGAATTTATTAACTCCAATGACCTTGACCGTTTGGCCCCATTAGGTACCAGCTGCCCTGACCACTTCCTGCGTACAAAGATCAGTCCGCTGGTGCTTGACCTTGCACCGGGCGAAGACCTGAGCGATGTTACCGCGTTAAAAGCACGTTTGGCTCCTGCCTTTGAGGCTTACCGCCAAATGTATACTGATTATTACAATACCTGTAAGCATGATAACAGTCCGGCTATCAGGGATACCAACCCGGTGATCATCCTGTATCCGGGTGTAGGCTTGTTCTCTTTTTCAAAAGATAAACAAACCGCCCGTGTTGCTGCCGAGTTTTATACCAACGCCATCAACGTAATGAAAGGTGCTGAAGCTATCTCCGAATATACTTCCCTCCCGCGCCAGGAAGCTTTTGATATTGAGTACTGGCTATTGGAAGAAGCCAAACTACAGCGTATGCCTAAGCCAAAAGCCCTTTCAGGTAAAATTGCCCTGATCACCGGCAGCGCAGGTGGTATAGGTAAAGCTATCGCCAAAAAATTTGTTGATGAAGGCGCTGTAGTTATTCTGAATGATATGAATGCCGAGCGCTTGGAAGGTGCAGGTGAGGAGTTCAAAAAGCAATACGGCAAAGATTCATACACAACTGCCGTACTTGACGTAACCAAAGCCGATCAGATCAACGAAGCGCTTGAAATTGCTGCTTTAGCTTTCGGCGGCGTTGATATTGTGGTGAACAACGCCGGCTTGTCTATCTCTAAATCAATTGCCGACCATACTGAAAAAGACTGGGATTTATTGTATGACGTACTGGTTAAAGGCCAGTTCTTCATTACCCAGGCGGCAGTTGCTGTGATGAAAAAACAAGACATTGGCGGCGACATTATCAACATTGTAAGCAAAAACGCCTTAGTGAGCGGACCGAACAACGCCGGCTACGGCTCGGCAAAATCGGCCCAGTTACACCTGAGCAGGCTGAACGCGGCCGAGCTTGGCACCGATAAAATCCGTGTGAACGTTGTTAACCCGGATGCCGTAATCAGCGACAGCAACATTTGGGCCGGCGGATGGGCCGAAGGCCGTGCTAAAGCTTACGGCGTTACCGTAGATGAACTGCCAGCGTACTACGCAAAACGTACTTTATTAAACGAGGTGATTTTACCTGCCGATATAGCTAATGCCTGCTTTGCCTTTACAGGCGGCCTGCTTAACAAATCAACCGGTAACGTGTTGAATGTTGATGGCGGCGTGGCGATGGCGTTTGTGAGATAGTTACAGTAACCCATGTCGTTGCGAGCGATAGCGTGGCAATCGCACGGAAGCATGACCACCATGCGTAGCCACTCTGTATAGCATGCGATTGCTTCGTTCCTCGCAATGACATATTTATAAATTTTGCAAGTTCAAGCGTCAAACTTGAACTTGCTTTATAACCAATACCAATTATGCAGTTAGAAAA
Source organism: Mucilaginibacter sp. SG538B (assembly GCF_013376065.1). Lineage (NCBI taxonomy): Bacteria > Pseudomonadati > Bacteroidota > Sphingobacteriia > Sphingobacteriales > Sphingobacteriaceae > Mucilaginibacter > Mucilaginibacter sp. SG538B. Next base: position 91,491 of record NZ_JABMJI010000008.1, on the reverse strand, counting down.
ATATAAAATTGATGAAGCCAATCATCAGCAACTAAAAGATCATCAGCGCAAATTTGATTTTGTTGCCGGTGATGTAAAAAATCTGGATACCATCCTGCAAAAACTGATTGATTTTAATATTGCTATACCAAGCTGGGCTTTGGGTACGGGTGGTACCCGTTTCGGCAGGTTTTCGGGCGGTGGTGAGCCGCGTAGCCTGGAAGAAAAAATTGAAGACGTGGGCTTGATCCATGCACTTAACCGTAGCAGCAACTCTATTTCGCTGCACATTCCCTGGGATATCCCATCCAATGCCTCAGCTATCAAAGCTCATGCAGCGCAGTTGGGCTTGCATTTTGATGCGGTTAACTCCAATACCTTCCAAGATCAGCCATCACAGGAGCTGAGCTACAAATTTGGCTCATTGCACCATGTAGATAAAGCGGTACGCAAACAGGCTGTTGCCCACAATATTGAGGTGATCAAATACGGCGTTGAACTTGATTCAAAAGCATTATCGGTTTGGCTGTCGGACGGATCGAACTTCCCCGGTCAGTTGAACATGCGCGGCGCGTTTGAACGCACTTTAGAAAGCTTACAGGAAATTTATGAGGCACTGCCTGACGACTGGAAAGTTTGGGTTGAGTATAAACCTTATGAGCCTAACTTCTACTCAACCACTATTGGCGATTGGGGGCAATCATACCTGTTATCATCAAAACTGGGACAAAAAGCACAAACATTAGTTGATCTTGGTCACCATTTACAAGGGGCAAACATAGAGCAAATAGTTTCATTACTGCTGATGGAAGGCAAACTGGCCGGCTTCCACTTTAATGATTCAAAATATGGTGATGATGACCTTACCGTTGGCAGTATCAATCCATATCAGTTGTTCCTGATCTTTAACGAACTGGTTGAAGGTATGGACGCCCGCGGCATGACACACGCCACTTCTATAGGCTGGATGATCGATGCTTCACACAATGTAAAAGATCCGATTGAAGACCTGTTACAATCAGTAGAAGCCATTAAGATAGCCTATGCACAGGCATTGTTAGTAGATACTCCAGCATTGGTACAGGCCCAACAGGATAATGATGTAGTACTTGCCCAGGAAATATTGCAGCAGGCTTACCGCACCGACGTCCGTTCGTTATTGGCCGAAGCACGCTTAAGAGCAGGCGGCGCGTTAAACCCGCTGGCTGTTTACAGGCAGCAAACTATCAGGCAGCAACTGATAAACGAAAGAGGAGCTAAAGCAGTATCAACCGGATTGTAAGTCTATGGAGCCGATACCTGTTATAGCCGTTTTTGATGTGGGTAAAACCAACAAGAAGCTGTTCCTGTTCGATGAGAACTACAAAATAGTTTTTGAACGGACAGCCCGTTTTTTGGAAACCCACGACGAAGATGGCGACGCATGTGAAAACCTCGACAGCCTCAGGTTATCGGTGTTTGATTCATTGCGGGAAATTTTTAAGCATAAAGAGTTTGATCTTAAAGCGGTCAACTTTTCAACTTATGGCGCCAGCTTTGTTTATGTTGATGAACACGGCAAGCCGCTTACCCCACTGTATAATTACCTCAAACCATATCCGCCTGAACTGAGCAGGCAGTTTTATGAAAACTATGGCGATGAAGCCAGGTTTGCTTTAGAAACCGCCTCGCCGGTTTTGGGCAACCTTAATTCGGGATTGCAGTTATACAGGCTTAAATATCAACAGCCCGAAGTGTTTAAGCGGATAAAGTATGCCTTACACCTACCCCAATATATGAGCTATCTTATCAGCGGGCAAATGGTGAGCGACCTTACCAGCATTGGCTGCCATACCGCTCTTTGGGATTTTGCTAAGAACACCTATCACAACTGGCTCAACGATGAAGAGATCCTGCCCAAAATGGCGCCTCTTCATCCCGCAGATAGTGTGCTTCCGGCCGAATTTCCGGGCAGCACTTACAAGGTTGGTATTGGGTTGCATGATAGTTCGGCAGCGCTCATCCCTTACCTCGTGAGCTTTAATATGCCCTTTGTGCTGATCTCTACGGGTACCTGGTCTATCAGCCTGAACCCTTTTAACCAAACACCGCTTACAGCTGATGAGCTGAAGCATGATTGTCTTAACTACCTGCAATATAAAGGCAGCCCGGTAAAAGCCTCACGTTTGTTTACGGGTTATGAATATGAGCAGCAGGTAAAAAGAATAGCCGCCCACTTTAACCAGGACGAGATCAGGTATCGTGCCATAAATTATGATCCTGCAATTGCAGCCCGGTTAAATAATCAGCCGTCACTACAGGCAAATGAAAATGAAGGCCAGTTACAGAAATCGGCATTTGAGCAACGCGACTTAAACAGTTTTGCCGATGATGTTAAAGCTTACCACCAACTCATGATTGATATTATTGCCCAGCAAACCATATCAACCAATTATGTTTTAAACGGCTGTACGGTAAAGCGCATTTTTGTAGATGGCGGCTTTAGTAAAAACAGCGTTTTCATGCACCTGCTGGCGCTGGCCTTCCCTCATTTGGAAGTTTACGCCGCGTCGATGGCACAGGCAACTGCCGTAGGTACAGCATTGGCTATTCATCATGCCTGGAATACCAAAACACTGCCGCATGACCTGATCGAGCTGAAATATTATTCGGGGGTGCAGAGCGAGGTATGTTAAAATTATGAAGAGATCCGGTTATCCAACCGGATTTTTTTATTTTAGGCCAATTAATCCAAAGCCCCCGTCATGAAAAAATTAGCGCTGTTTCTGTTATTGCTCAACTTTTTATTTGTTGCCAACGCTCAACAAGCCAAACGCAAAAAAGCCATCATTGTGCTTACATATGATGACGGGCTAACTTCGCAGCTAAACACAGCCATTCCGCAACTGGATTCGGCACATCTTACCGCCACCTTTTTTTTAACCGGAAACATGACCGAAGCTTCGTTACCCCGCTGGCGCCAGGCAGGTAAAAAAGGTTACGAACTCGCTAACCATACTTTGTACCATCCGTGCCTGCTAAATGTAAAAACTAATCCTGCCGACAATTCGGCCAATTATACCCCATATATCATGGTGCGCGAAATAAAGGAAATGAACACCCTGCTTTTTGCCCTTGATGGTAAAACCGGCGGCCGCACTTATGCCTACCCCTGCACTGAACTTGAAGTTGGCGGCGTGAACTATGTTGATACCCTGCGTAAAGCAGGCCTCGCAAAATACGCCCGTATAGGCGGCGGGCCGGATGCTGTGATCACTGATTTTAAAAACCTCGACCCGTTAAAAGTGCCCTCATGGGGCGTAACAGGCAACCCGGTAACCGGCGATGCCCTGATAGATTTTGTAAAGAAAGTACAACAAAGCGGTGGACTGGGCATCTTCATGTTTCACGGCGTGGGCGGCGATTATTTGGTTACACCCGCAGATGCGCACAGGAAGCTGTTAGCATATTTAAAGGCACACCGAAACGAAATTGAAGTGACAACTTTTATGAAAGCCATGGATGAGGTGATGGCAGCCAAATAGTTTTATAAAAGCTTAAAGCATTTTATGTAAAATTAAGCTATCAGGCTAACGAGATCTGATATAACAAGCTCATCTTTAATAATGCGTTCATGACCGGGGCCCTGGTATACTTTGGTTTCAACTTCGGGATGAGCGATAAGGAAGTTTTCCAGGAATGCGAAGGGTGCAATTTTATCTTCCGGGTCATAGGCTAACCAATGCTTCCCGACCAGGCCGGCAGGATATAAATTATGAAGTGTAAAATCCGAAGCCTCCATATCAAACAATGCCTCAAAATCAGTAAAGAATTGATCCTGTAAACCCGGGGCTACATCGGCCGCGTTCAGGCTGGCTATAAAATTCTCTTTCAGATTAATCAGCGGGGCAATGCTGATGAGCAAGGCAGGCTGAATAGCCGTTTCCTTAATAGCAATGGCATTGGCCATTCCCCCTAACGAGTGACCGATGAGCACATCGGGCGCCCCAAAGGTTTTGATTACCGTTGCCGCAGCTTTGGCGAAGAGCAGGAGGTTTGACAGCTCTCCTTCCGAGCTGCCGTTACCCGGTGCATCAAAAGCTATTACCTGCACATCATCAACACTTTTTAAAGCCGTAATGAGCTCGGCAAAGTCGGCGGCTTTTGAGCCCCAGCCGTGGGTGATAAGTATTTTGCGTTTCCCCTCTCCCCAGGTAAAACCGTTGAACTTTAAAGTAGATTTGGCAAAATGAGGATCATCTATTTCAAGTGTAAAAGGTTTGGCTTCATCAAGCAAAAGTTGCTGCTGCAGGCGGACCGGCATTTTAGGCGAATAACAGATCAATTGCCATAGCAAGTTAACCGTACCAGGCGCTTCGGCGCCATTAAGAGATTTTACCTGGTTAAATACCGTTTTTAACTTTTTCATAAGCGAGGCAGGATTTCGCCGGCAAAATAAGCAAAAGCGCCTTTAAAATATACCAATAGGTATTTTATTTACATTGTCCCGACGAAGTCCTGCATTCCAATTGTAACAAAACGCATGTCCCAAATTTTTGATTCCCCATAAAAATTTAAAAATCCTGCCGGCGTTCTTTTTTGGAAAAACGGGGGTGTTCCAAATTCTGAATGTAAAAACGCGGAACACCTTTTTTATGAAACACGTTGATATTCAATATTTTAACATTTACGTGAAACATTATTAAAATACTGATAATCAACACTTAAAACTATAAAGAGTTTAAAACGCGTTTTTTTGAAAGGTTAAAATTGGTAGCATTTAAAAGTGTAATTTTGCCGATTTTTTAGCGTTTTTTTGAGAAAAAACCCAATGGAGGCTTTATCTGTCTGGCATACTGACAATGTGGCGACACCATTTTTATGCTCTGTTTTTCCGATAGTTTTTTGCGCCCGGATACGCAGGAATTTCTTGCCTGTGGCGGGGAGCGTGGACGCTCCTTCCCTGGCAAGGTTCAGGCGTGGATGCCATAACCGTTAATCTAAGGGATTAATTTAACGTAAGCGCTTTAAAATCCCCTCTTGAGAGGGGGCGCAGTAGGAAAAAGCGGGAGCAGGGATGTGTTATACAAGCGATAAGCCGCACGTAGAATAACACACCCCTCCGCCCCTCTCAAGAGGGGAATCGCACATTCCCCCACTTTTGAAGAGTTTTTTTCTTAGGTTACGGTTCAGGGCGTGGATGCACCTTAAACCCGCGTAAAAATAAAACTTCCGCTTCAAGGGGCTGGTGCCACTATTTTCCTCTGCCTAACCAAAGCAGCGAGTTGATGATCAGCTTATCAACATTATCGTTAGCAAAAGTTTGAGAAAGCTCTTTGTTTGTGCCGCCGTCATAGTCCATATCATTGTGACCTATGTTGAAATAAACCATGCGGTAGTTTTTATTAGTCCAGGCTACGGGGTAGTAACCGCTATGCCAGATCTCGTGTTGCTTTGGGCCTGTACCCAAGGGAAAACTTGTTGAATCAACCGCCAGCAGGATATCGATATCCGGATTTTTACGAAGATCGTGTTCCCAGCGGTACCATTCGTTAGGGTTGGTTTTAAAAGTGATGGGCAGGCCTTTGGTTACCGGATGATTAGCATCCTCAACTCTTAAAATGGCCGAAGTTGGGTGCCAGGTATTGCTCACATATTGTCCCGAACCGAGGAACTCGTTATGGTACCAGTCCCAGTTTTGCGGAAAGTCCGAGGGCGTAAGCGCGAAGGCCGAAAAATGAAACCCCATCCAGGCGCCGCCCTTTTTCATATACTGTTCAAAAGCTGCACGTTGTTCGGGGTTATCAGTGCGGGTATCTAAAAATATTACTACCTGGTATCTGGCCAAAAACTCAGGGTTCATATTTGCCCAGTTGTTGGTGCTGTCGTAGGTAAAATTATACTTTTTAGCAATTTTAGGAAACCACCGATTAGCCTCGTGCATAAAGCTGATATGCGCCAGGTCGTTCCGACCGGTGTAAAAGGCAACTACTTTGAATTTTTTGTGGCTTTGGGCGTTGGCGTTTACTGCTGTAAAAAAAGCTATAATGATGAGAGCCACAAGCAGCATGGCCCTGTTGATCAGATTTCGGTTGATGTTCATATCCCTGCGTTTATAATTGTGCTTATAAAACTAATGGATTTGATTTTATGATGATGGAGAAATGGTGTGATGAGAGGTAATGTAGGGGCGATTAGATGTTGGTGACAACACCAGCATCGGCGAAGTGATGAGAGGTAATGTAGTGTTAAGATAATGTTCTTGCGCTCGTTTGCAACGAGTGCTTAATCTGGTTTGGCGATTGTATCGCCTGTGCGTTATAAACGCAAACCCAGCTACGCACTCGTTACAAACGAGCGCGAGCTTTTTTTTCTTCCCCTTTGCCTGTGTCCTCACGAGCAAATATCATCACAACACCATCTGCTCAAACAACCTGTTCAGCGTAGCCTCCGCATCAGCAGTCATGCCCGGATGCACTTTGGATGCCTGTACCACCGTACTGCGTGTAGCCGTAAGCCAGCGGAAGCGTGAGGGCTGATCAAGCTGCGCTATTGGCCCTGCATCCTTTTCGCCATTGCAGATGCGCTCAAGCGAATTGATATTTTCCTTCAGGCAATCCAGGTCAAGGTCACCGCAAAAGGCAGCTAACCTTGCGTCATCAGCCTTGAACAATACTTTTAAAAACTTTTGCTTAGGGCAAAACAGGATCACCCCTATATTGATAAACTCTTCGCGCTCCACCCTTGGTACAACGCGGATTATGGCGTACTCAAATACCTGCATATAGGGCTTGTTTTGCGGCGTTAACAAATACTTCTGAAGCGGCCAGCCGGGTTATTAAAAACCCGGCGTATATATTTCGTACCTCATCAGGCGTTTCTTCAAAATCGCGGTAGGTGATCCACTCGTCGGGGATCAACGCAACTACATCACGGATCTTTTCGGGCGTTAGGATTGCTTTAAATTCAGCATCAACCGTGTCCAGTTGGTTGGCGCGGGGCAGCAGCACATGGTCTTTCACCTGTAAAAACGGGCGGGTAGCCATTTCCTCCCAGTTGTTCCATGAGTGATGAAAATACAGCGCGGCGCCGTTATCAATCATCCACAATTCTTTATGCCATATCAGCATATTGGTGTTACGGGCGGTACGGTCTACATTGGTAAGCAAGCAATCGAACCAAACTATTTGCGAAGCCAGTTTGCCATCAACAATAGTTACCGCCGGATCAAAAGTAATAGCGCCCGACAAATAATGCAGCGCCACGTTAAGCCCCACACTAAACTTCAGCAGGTCCTGGATCTCTTCATCAGCTTCCGAACGGCCGAAGGCTTCGTCTAAATTGGCAAATACCAGCTCAGGGACCTTGAAACCTAACAGGCGCGCTATTTCGCCGCCAATAAGTTCGGCAATGAGGGCTTTTACCCCCTGGCCTGCCCCACGGAATTTCAGTACATATAAAAATTCGTCATCGGCTTCGGCAATAGCCGGCAATGACCCGCCCTCGCGCAACGGCGTTACGTAACGGATCACGTTAACGGTGCGGAGCTGTGGTGGTGTGTAGTTCATAGTTTAAATTAGCAAAAGCCAGCGTTAGGGATTGCAGCGGATACCGGCCCTGAGCGTAATGCCTACAGGCGTATGAGCGGAAAGCCCGGGCCGCAGGCAACGCCCAATTAAATGAGCTGAGGTTTTAAACAACATACATTCGCCGCTCATTTGCCGCGGTGGCTGTTACTTTTGTCTTGATACAAAAGTAACCAAAAACCGAGTGAAACGAGCTCATGAGTACCTATTAAAACATAATACTTAACGAATAAATCAAGTCAGCAGAGAGGTTTCTTTGCCCACAGTCCGCCCTCCATGCCTCGCCATGCCTTTGCCCTGCAAAACAGGCAGAACCACGGCTGCTAAATTTTGCCTGGCCTTACCCGTTTCCTCTCCCGGCAAAATTCGCTAATGCCTTTGCAGCCACACAAGCCCACCATTGTTCTGCCTGCTTTCACCCGAAACTTATCTGCTGACGGAAAAGTTCCGTTTTATATAATCATTTATCTAAAAAAGAGAATCCGATTAATCCTAAAATCCCAAAAATCACGGTTCAGAAATAAAATCAGCGAAATCAAAAAAATCAACGGTCCCTGCTGACATAGGGCTGTCATTATCCCTTTGTTATTTTACATCATAAAACAAACAACAACACTTATGGACACTTTGAAATCGTTATTGCAGGAGATGGAGCAGGAAGCTCAAACCACCGAAAAAATGCTAAGCCGCATCCCCGACGATAAATACCAGTGGAAACCGCATCCTAAAAGCATGACTATTGAACAGCTATCTACCCACATTGCTGAACTGCCTACCTGGGTTACTATTACCTTAAATACCGACGAACTGGATTTTGCCACTGTACCTTACGAGCCTAAAAAAGTGAGCGGCACTGCCGATTTGCTGAAGTTGTTTGAGGATTCATTGGCCGATGGCTATTCAAGCCTGCAAAAAGCTGATATCAGCACGTTTGATAAAATCTGGACACTACGTAATGGAGAACAGATCCTTAATCAGCGGACAAAAGCGGAAGTGATCAGGATGACCTATTGCCAGATTGTACACCACAGGGCACAGTTGGGAGTTTATTTACGTTTACTGGATATCCCGATACCGGGCAGCTACGGCCCAAGCGCGGATGAGAAGGGTTTCTGAAAAAACAGGAGTAATAAGATCAGTTTTTAAATACAAAAGCAAAGCAGGCAAAAGCGTGCTTTGCTTTTGTATGTTTTTGCACTCAACTACGGTGCTTTGACAGCTTACCTGTATTTATTTCTTCAAGGAAGCCATTTTCATTAATAGCATATCGGGCCTCAGAGGTATCGGTATCTATCTTGTAATTAACGGTCTTTACTTTTTTGTTCCTGATCCTTTTGCCAAATATGAACATCGGCAAAATGAAAACCGCAAGCAGGACTACAACTTGTAACAGGGTTGTGTACATAACGTCTAACATAAAAATTTAAGTCTGATTGGTACCCATATAACGTTATCGGGAGAGAAATGGTTCGCCTTTTTAATGTTATTTTATACCCATCATGTGTACATATAGCTAAATGTGTGCCATACTTATATCTGACGCTCTGTATTACCTTAATATTACATTTACGCTGATATTTAATTGATTTATAATTAAATGCACCAAACACTGCGCTATCATATTGATAATAGAGCCTATCGTTTTGAAATAAATAATATACAGTACAGTTTAGTGATTTTAGTACAGTGGCGAAGTATCGTAAAAGAGCGAAATTTGATGAGATTAAGACTTATCAAACCATGTCATATCGATGGCGCTTTTATTTGTTTTTAAACAGCCTCTGAAATGGACAGGATTTTAAATAGCCGGAGATATTTCAAGAGAAATCCAATAAATCCGAATAATCCGCCCAAATCCCGGTTCAGAACATGGGCGTTGCCTGCGGCCCGTGCTATGCGCTCATACTGCACAGGCATTAGCCACAAGGCCGGTATCCGCTCCTATCACTAACGCGCCCCGCGCACCATCTTTAAATGTATTTTACACGTCATTAGGATTTTTTTCCGGGGAGCCGCGGTGGTTATCCAATGACATAAATTACAAAAGCGTTCGTGAGGACACCATATGTGTTCGGAAGATTTTTAATTCCCTCCCCTGGGAGGGGTGCGGCTGGGTTTCGTGGTGGCAGGGAGGGGTTTATACTTCATTTCGGGCGAATAAGTCTGTGAATGAAACCCCTCCCTACACCTCCCAAGGGAGGGAATCGCACTATCCTCGCTTTTTTTATTTCTTCCGAACACTTCTGGTGAGGACACGAACGCGGGGTAATGAATTAATTTAATCTCCCCGATCCGTGTCCCCACGGATCGCCTGTCATTTGCATCAACAGTAACACCAGCTACAAGCTGTAAAAAGCAGCCGCGTTCCCGCCAAAAAACAATTCCTTTTCTGCAGCGGAAAGTCTTTCAGCATACAGGTCCATTACCTCCATTGTTTTTTCATAGCCTCCGGCCAGAAGGCACACTGGCCAGTCGGAACCGAACATTACCCGGTTGATACCGAAAGCGTTGAATACAATATCGATATAAGGGATAAAATCAGCTGCGGGAGCGTGGTCCCAGTCCGCCTCGGTGAGCAGGGCCGATACCTTGCAGGATACATTGGGATAGCTTGCCAGCTTTTCGATATCCTGTTTCCATCCATCAATTTTTCCGGCTTTGATGTATGGCTTGGCCATGTGGTCGAGCACAAACTTTTGATCCGGAAATTCAGCTGCCAATTGCGCAGCATACGGCAAATGGTTAGGGAAGATGAGGATATCATAAGTATATCCGTGTTTGCCCAAAGCGGCGATGCCTTTTTTAAATTGCGGATCAAGCATGTATTGCTCGTCGGGCTCCGACTGCAGAATATGCCGGAAGCCTTTAAGCTTTTCATATTTTTTGAAATGATGCAGGCGATCTTCAAGGTCACCGGCTTTCAAATCTATCCAGCCTACTACCCCTTTGATGAAGGGGTTAACGGATGCCAGATCTAACAGAAATTCTGTTTCCTTTTCCGACTGATCGGCCTGAACGGCGACACTGCCATCCATGCCGTGTTTTTGCAGTACAGGTAACAGGTCTTCGGGATAAAAATCCCGCCCTATTACCTGCATGTCTTCAGTGATCCAGCTGTCCCTTACCGGGTTGTATTGCCAGAAATGCTGATGTGCATCAATTTTTAGCATAAGCTATCAGGTTTTGTTTTGATTCGCCAAGGCCTTCAATACCTAATTCTACCACGTCGCCTGCTTTTAAGTAGATCGGCGGCTTCATCCCTAAGCCAACCCCTGCAGGTGTACCTGTCGAGATAATATCGCCCGGCAGCAGGGTCATGAACTGGCTGGTGTATGAGATCAGGTGCGGCAGGTTAAATATAAAGTTTGAGGTAGTACCGTCCTGCATGGTTTCGCCGTTAACTTTTAGCCACAGTCGCAGGTTATGCGGATCAGCAATTTCATCAGGTGTAGCTAAAAACGGGCCAAGCGGCGCGAAGGTATCACAGCCTTTACCCTTATCCCAGGTACCATTACGCTCCAGTTGAAATTCACGCTCGCTTACGTCATTGTGCAGTACGTAACCGGCAACGTAGTCCATAGCCTCGGCTTCTTCCACATACGATGCTTTTTTGCCGATAACCACAGCAAGTTCCACTTCCCAATCGGTTTTAACCGAGTTTTTAGGGATCATGATATCATCAAACGGACCAACAATAGCGGTGGTTGCTTTCATAAAGATCACCGGCTCGGGCGGCAGCGGTGCATTGGTTTCTTTAGCGTGATCGGCATAGTTAAGGCCAATACAAACCAGTTTTGAAGGGCGCACGATAGGACTTCCTAAGCGTACATCATCGGCAACTTCGGGCAGTAAGTTATCTTTTATAAAATCAGCAAGGCGGCTAAGTCCGTCAGTTTCAAAAAACTGTTCGGTGTAATCTTCGCCAAAGGCCGATACATCATATCTTTTATCGTTTTGTATAATTCCCGGCTTCTCTTTCCCAATCTCGCCAAATCGTATAAGTTTCATATTGTCGTTGTATTAGTTTGTTATCAGTTTAATAATTGTATCGTTAGGGTCGGTTGCCACGCCGCTAAGATATACAAACACGCCCTCGGTTTGTTGTTTAAATTTCACCGTGCTGCCATCGGCCAGTAATGCTGCTTTAGTTACTTTGCCTTTTAATTGCGGAATGAAAACGTAGGGTTGTTGCGGTGCGGTCATCACATGCACATACAGGTTTTTATCTTTTTGGGTGATTACTCCCCAGGGCTGTGCCGGGATACCGCTGCCTCGGGTACCATAAATAGCTTCCCCGTTTTTTTGTACCCAGGCGCCTACAACAGCCAGTGTATCGGTAAATTCAGGCTGAATTTTTCCGTTAGGCATCGGGCCTATGTTCAATAAAAAGTTTGCATTTAAACCGGCTGCGTTCACCAAATAATGGATTATGCGTTTTGATGATTTAAAGCTCCTGTCGGTAATGTTAAAGCCCCAACTGTTGTTGATGGTTTCGCAGGTTTCCAAAGGTAATGCACCTATTTTTGATTTACCGCTGAAGCCGGTTGTATTGGCTCCGGGCAGGTCTTTCTCAAACATCTGGAAATCCTCGCCTTCTTTAGGTTCAAGGTGATGGTTGTTGCCTACCAGTATGGCGGGGTTCAGTTTATGGATCAATCCGTAGATCTCGTCATAATGCCAGTTAACATCACGCTCCCAGTGGCCGTCAAACCAAATGCCTTTAACGCCGGGGTATTTGGTAATGAGCTCCGTAAGCTGCGCTTTCATGAAATTGATGTAGCTGTCCCAGTCGCCATTTGCGGGTTTGCCGTCAACTATCGGACTGCCATAAGCATAATCCTTGCGGCCCCAATCCAACAGCGAATAATAAAAATGCAGTTCGATGCCTTCTTTAACACATTCCTGCGCCAGCTCCATCAGCGGGTCTTTGTGGTATGGCGTAGCATCAACAATATTGTACGGCGATGCTTTAGTACCAAACATGCTGAACCCATCATGATGGCGCGAGGTAACGGTGATATACTTCATACCCGCTTTTTTGGCAAACATCACCCAGTCGTGGGCGTTAAAAGCCTGCGGATTAAAGAAATCGGCCAGGCGTTTATAGCTATCATAAGGGATATGCTTTTCATTCATCACCCACTCGCCCGCGCCAAGCTCACTGTAAATACCCCAGTGAATAAACAGGCCGAACTTCATATCCTGGAAATTTTGCCTTGCAGCAAGGTTGTCGGCCGTTGGCGTGTAGGTTTGAGCACCCGCGCGTACGGCGCCAAGCAACATACCCATTAATAATAGCTTTTTAATCATATCAAGTCAGGTTTAATTGTTCAGGGTAATAAAGCCGCCATCGATAGGGTAATCGGTACCGGTAATAAATCCGGCCTCATCCGAACACAGGTATAGCGCCAAAGCTGCTACTTCTTCAGGTTTGCCCATCCTGCCTATCGGCTGGCTTTTTGAGAGCTTTTCGAAGATCTCATCCTCCTTGCCGGCGTAGTTTTTGGCGATAAAGCCATCCACAAAAGGTGTATGCACCCTTGCCGGCGAGATACAGTTGCAACGGATGTTATCATGCAGAAAGTCGCGCGCTACCGATAAAGTCATGGCATGGATGGCGCCTTTGCTCATGGAGTAAGCAAACCTGTCGGTAATACCAACGCTGGCCGCTATGGAAGCCGTGTTGAGGATCACGCCGCCGCCATTGGCTTTCATTGCCGGGAGGGCCGCGTAAAGGCAGTTGTAAGCGCCTTTAACATTCACGTTAAACACGCGCTCAAAATCTTCGGTGCTGGTATTATCTGCCCTGCCAATATGCGCTATGCCTGCGTTATTGATCAGGATATCTATCTTACCTATTTTGGTAAAAGTATCAACCACTTGTTGCTGGTTGCTAACATCACACGCATAGCCGGTTGCTTTGCCACCTGCCGAAGTTATTTCAGTTACGGTATCGGCTGCCGCCTGGTCATTTAATTCGATGATATGAACTTCGGCACCCTGCTGTGCAAATAACACGGCCATAGCTTTGCCTATGCCGCTGCCGCCACCGGTTACAATTACTGATTTATTGGTTAGTTTGAACATAAGTATGGGCCGGGCCCCCTCTAAATCTCCCCCTAAAGGGGAGACTTTTTTGTTTTTATGGTTATTATTAATTTATCTCTCAACTCCATTGTTGGTATTGTCACCAACAACTTTTTTCAATTCCCTCCCTCGGGAGGGGTGCGGTTGGACTATGCGGTGGCAGGGAGGGGTTTATACACCATGCTTGCCGATTAAACATATCGAAGAAACCCCTCCCTACACCCTCCCGAGGGAGGGAATCGCACGAGCCCCGGCTTTTATTGATGTTATAACGATACTCTCCTCTTCACCGTTGTTGGTGTTTCCGCCAACAACTTTATACTTTCACGCTAATCAAAAGCCCTCTCCCTTTAGGGGAGGGTTTGGGTGGGGCTACAACGACACCCCTCTCTTCCACGGAATAAAATCATCCTGGCCAAGTTTTACCGACTTTGGTTCGGCTTCGCCGCTGGCTACTTTTATTACGTAATCCAGGATCCGCTCGCCGGCCTGCTGGATGGTTTCAGTACCTTCAATAATGGTACCGCAGTTAATATCTATAATATCGGGCATGCGCTGAAACATAGCCGTATTGGTTGATAGTTTGATGACCGGCGTAACCGGGTTGCCTGTAGGCGTCCCCAAACCGGTGGTGAACAATACGATGTTTGCACCTGCGCCTACTTCGGCAGTGGTGCTTTCCACGTCGCTTCCGGGGGTACATAGTAAATTCAAACCGGGTTTGATTACTTTTTCCGGGTAATCCAATACCGCTGTTACCGGCGATGTACCACCTTTTTTCGCTGCACCGGCCGATTTGATAGCATCAGTGATCAATCCATCGCGGATATTACCCGGCGATGGGTTGGCATAGAAGCCTGACCCATCCGCCTCTGCACGTGCATTATAAGTAGTCATGAGGTGCATGAAGCGGTTAGCGGTTTCCACATCGATACAACGATCGCTCAGTTCCTGCTCCACACCGCAAAGCTCAGGGAACTCTGAAAGGATCACCGAACCGCCCATGGCAACCAGCAGATCGGATAAATAACCCAATGCCGGGTTAGCCGAAATGCCCGAAAAACCATCCGAACCGCCGCACTCCAAGCCAACACACAGTTTTGACAATGGTGCAGGTTGACGGGTTGTTTCATTGGCTTTCACTAAACCCGCGAAGGTTTGTTTCAAAGCTTGTTTCAACAGCTCGCTTTCGGTGCCTACTTTTTGCTGTTCCAGTACAACCAGCGGTTTACTGAAATTAGCATCACGTTTAGCAATTTCATTTTGCAAAATGCTTACCTGCGCATGCTGGCAGCCTAAGCTTAATATGGTTGCTCCGGCCACGTTGGGGTGGGTAATATAGCCTGCAATGAGTCCGCAAAGGGTATCTGAATCTTCGCGGGTGCCACCGCAACCCATGCTGTGACTCAGAAATTTAATACCGTCGATATTTTTGAACAGGCGTTTAGAGTTTGGCTTATCCTCGGATACCTGGATATCGGCATTCAAAATTTCCTCAACAGATTTACCGGCCTGGTAAAGTTCCATCAGTTGCTCTACATCACCTTCATAGCTTTTGGCTTTTTTATAGCCCAGCTTATCAACCAGTGCTTCCTTTAATACGTTGATATTCCTGTTTTCGCAAAAAACCATCGGTACCACAATCCAGTAGTTACCTGTACCTACCGAACCATCGGCACGGTGGTAGCCCATAAAGGCTTTGCCTTCAAAGTTAGCCGTATCGGGCTGGTGCCATTGTAGTTTGCGATCGCCCAAATGAAAACCTTCGGCCGCGTGGTGTACATTTTCGGTGGTTAACAAACCACCTTGCGGTATGGTTGCTGAGGCTTTGCCTACCAGCACGCCGTACATGTAAATTTCCTTGTCTACCGGCAGTTCGTTAATGGCGAATTTATGTTTAGCTGCTACTTTATCTACCAGTGTAAACGTTTGTCCATCAAACGTGATAACGGTTCCCTGCGGCAGGTCCTGCAAGGCTACCAGTACGTTATCATGCGGATGGATCCTTAAATATGTTTCCTTTTGTGTTGACATTATTTGTATATGATCGGCCCTTTTTTTAGTAAGGACAATATTTTTTTGCTTATTGCTGAAGCGTAAGTTCAATTACCGGAATTTCATACGGCGGTTTTTGTGCGGGGAGCGTTAACTCCAGGTCGTCACCGCTGCCATCCTTATATAAAAGCTCCGAGCTGTCATTTAAAAACTGCGCGTATTTGATCTTGCCTTTGTAACCAGGTAAAACCAGCTTGCCTTGCGGATAGTTAAACAAATGTATATACAGTTTACCGGCGGCTTTGTTATAAGTAAGCTTGGTTCCCTCTGGTATTTTATAAGTATCAGGAGCAAATGTACAGTTGTATACCGATTTGCTGTTGGCGTGCATCCAGTAAGCAAGGCTATCCAGCGCGCGGGTAGCGCGATAGTCAAACTCACCGCGGGCGGTTGGACCCACATTCAGGATCAGGTTGCCGCCATTGCTTACCGAAGTAATTAACAGATCAAGCAATTGACGATGGGTTTTCCAGGTATTTTCATCACGGTAGTAGCCCCATGAACCCGAAAAGGTTTGGCAGGTTTCCCAGGTTTTGCCACGGTATTTAGCTAACTCGGCGGTGCTTACCTGTTCAGGGGTTTCAAAATCGGCGCCGTCTTTATACTCTTCCAAATTAAGGCGGTTATCTACAATAATGCCCGGTTGTAACTTCCTGATCAGCTTAAGCAATTCAACTGATCCCCAATCGTCTTTGCCTTTACCGTGCCCATCCTTACGGGGGAAAGAAAAATCAAGCCAAAGGATATCGATTTTACCGTATTTGGTTAGTAGTTCGGTGATCTGATCGCGCATGTACTGGCGGTATTTGGCCATATCACGCCCTTTGTTCAGCTTAGCGTATGATGCATCACTTTTATCGGCAGGCGACTGCGGATGATGCTCATCTATTATATAATCGGGATGGTGCCAGTCTAACAGTGAATAATAAAAACCCACTTTTAAACCCTGTGCCCTGAAAGCGTTCACATATTCACGTACCAGGTCGCGTTTGGCTTTGGTATTGGGAGCTTTATAATCGGTAAATTTTGAATCGAACAGGCAAAATCCTTCGTGGTGCTTGGTGGTCAGCACAGCATATTTCATCCCTGCCGCTTTGGCCTGCTTTGCCCATTTCTGCGGATCAAAAAGATCAGGGTTAAACTGGTCGAAATATTTCTGGTAACCCGCATTATCAATTTTTTCGTTATGCTTTACCCATTCGTGACGGGCGGCCTGCGAGTACAGGCCCCAGTGAATGAACATGCCGAAGCGGTCGTCCTTCCACCATTCCATGCGTTTCTCTTTCTGGGCGTCGGTTTCGGTGCCTATCATTTTTTGCGCAAATACCGATGGGGCCATCAGCAATACAAACATCAACAGTAATTGTAGTTTCTTTAGCATAACTATTCTATTTATAAGGAGAAAATTTTGTCCATTAAAACCCATTTTGCACCTGCGGGCGCATTTTTTACCGGCGACTGAAATCCCCACATCAAATCTTCCCATTCCTTTACTTTAGGGTTCGCCGCATCTAAAGCTGCCGATTTATCGAAACTGAAAGTATCATCAACCTCCATGATCATGAACATGCGGGTATCAAAACGGTATATCTCCATTTTGGTGATTCCTTTGGCGATAATGCTGTCATGAATTTCGGGCCAAATAGCCTGGTGATATTTTTCGTATTCGGCAATGAGTGCCGCGTCATCTTTCAGATCGAGGGTTAAACAGTATCGCTTACTCATAGAATAGCTCTCAAAAAAGTTTATATCGGTAATACAAAGAAATAAGGTTTGCAGGTAAATAGTTATCGGGAATTAAACAAAATGTTCAACTATTTTGGCATAGATCAGAACCATGATTTTCAGGATCTAAGGATTGTCATGATTTTTTCTGAACCGGGATTTTTAAGGAATCTATTAGATGGACAGGATTTTTGTCTGAACTGTTTTTTGAATTTGTTAAATGGACGGAATTTTAAATAACCAGGGATATTTCGACTATTATCCCGGCAATCCTTAAATCCCGAAAATCACGGTTCAGAATCAATCAAAACCTAAATATTCCTTTTGGTGCACTTCTACCGAGCCGGAGATATTATCGTGATTAAGGAATATTACGATATGGAAAAAATCATTATCAAACAGATAGATATCGTTTTTAATATCAGAACCGTGGAGTTTCATGATCAGGCCCATGTGTTTTGCCTGGCCTATTAAATTAATGATGTGTTGCGGTGTAGAAGTGGCGTAGGTAACGGTGCGCAATATAGCCCCGCTGCTTAACTTGCTGTTAACGCCTATTACAATGGTTTCTTCCTTATTATCCGGCCCTATCCTGTTCAGGTGCTCAATGCTGTTGCCATTAACATCCTGGAGATACTGGCGCTTGAATTTTTTTCCGAGGGTAAGATAGTTGTGTGCTTCGGCGTTTGAAAGATTGGAGATATTTGCCAGATCATTAATGGTTATGCTTTGGGCAAACAACGCTGCGCTGCAAAATAACAATAAGGCAATTAACAGGGTTCTCTTCATTTTTTAACTTACCAAATATACTTTTTACTATTTAAAATAGTCGCCGGGATGATAGGTGCGCTGCGCATGCTTTAAAACATCTTTTTTGTAAAACAGCACGTCCTTAAATTTACCGTCAATAATGCCCTGCTCCTGATCGGTGAAGTTTTTTGATGCAGGATCAAAAGAGCTGCCGCCGTTTACGATGCTTTTGGCCCTTAACCGTGTACCAAATTCCACAACAGCGATAAAACTATTGCCCGAATATCCATACCGCTTGTTGGTGTTCATGATGCGGCTCTGGAACGATGGCAGCTGTCCAAAGCCCGATCCTGTTAAACCAACCGGGATACTGGGTTTATTATCATCAAAGGTAATGCCATCATCCGGGCGCTGGTAACGGTTCATCTCCCCCCACTCCACTTTCCAGGTACCAAAACGGCTTTGCAAATTTTGAAGTACATCGTTTAACCAGGCCAACTGCTGCGCCGGACTTATGGTTTTAACCAGCGTTTGAAAGCGCCGGGTAATAAAAGTGCTTTCCTGATCGGTTTGAGGCGGGGGCAGCGCTTTCATCATCAGGGTGCCCCATTCAATAGCAAGCGAACTGGCTACCGAATGGATAGCGGTATTCCTGTCCCACAACTGCAGGACCTTTATTGGCCCGGCAAGCGATTGCTTAACCGAATCGGGAGCGGCGTCATAAGCTTTGAAAAGTGATGGTAACAGATCGTCAAAAGCAGCGAGATGGTGGTCATACCCTTTAGCTACCAGGTCATCAAGCGTAAGGTTTTTCGCATCTTTTAAAATCCTGATAGCAGTTACCGCGCGGTAGTTTTCACCGTCGGGGGCCATGTAAACCGGGTATTTACTTTTATTCGGACTTGACGTGCCCGAAGCCGTATACGGCGTTGAATTACAGTTCTGGACCCACCCGGTGGCGGGGTTGGTAATGGTGATGATCTCGCTCAGCTTGTGGACACCCTGCCATTCGGTGGCCGATGTGCTGCCATCAACCGGCAGGCTCCAGTCATATTTGGGATTGCGTTTAGGGATGTAGTTGCCGTACCAAAAAATTGTATTCCCCTTATCATCGGCGTAAACGGTACTGTTCGTAGCGTTTGATAACATATTCATGGCCTTTTTATATTCGGCCAGGTTATTGGCTTTGGTTATCAGCCATGACTCAACCAGGGCATTATATGAGCGGTTGTTAGCTTTAAGTGCAAGCCATTTACCGTCCCTGGCGCCCAGCACCGGGCCATGATGGGTATAATAGCCTGTTATAGAGCGCTGTTCAATCTCATTGTTATTCTTTATTTTGAAAGATAGTTCGCGGGTGATAACGGGCCTTAGCTTACCGTCATATTCGTAATACCATTTACCATCCTTTTTGCTCACCTTTTCGGCGTAAAGATCGGCCACATCGGCATAGGCACTGGTATGCATCCATCCGCAATGCTGGTTAAAGCCCTGGTAAATAAAAAACTGGCCCCAGGTAACAGCCCCGTACGCGTTAAGGCCTTCATCGCTTACCAGCTCAACCTCACTGCGGAAATAGAACGGCACATGCGGATTGATATACAACAAAGCATGGCCCGATGCCGATTTGGATGGCGCTATAGCAAAGCCATTTGAGCCGGTTTCACGCTCGTTCACCATATCATAAATATTTTTTACAGGCTGGCTGGTTACCGCGCCAAGCTTTTCGGGGGCGGTACTGTAAAAGTCGTTGGTTTCGCTTAGTTTAATGCCCCCGGTTTCGGTAGCGGCAACGCTGCCATCGGTAAACATCAACGCGTACCAGGGTTCAAAATGTTTAAATACTTTGGGTTTTACTTCGGGATGTTTGTACAGGTAATAGTTAATGCCATCGGCAAAAGCATCCAATAATTTCCGGAACCAGGGGGCGCTTGTTTTATAATCTTTAATGGCGTCGGCACTATCGGCAATCAGTTGCAGCTGCACGTCGGTATATAAATTAGTTTCGCCATCAACCTTGGCCTGTTTACCTAACTGGTAAAGGTAATTGCGTTCAATGCCTTTAAAGTTATCTTCGCACTGGGTATACATCAATCCGAAAACAACAGCAGCATCTGTTTTTCCATAAATGTGAGGAACTCCCCAATTATCCCTGATAATGGTTACTGACTTTGCTAATGTTTTCTCCCGTTTTATTTCCTTTTGATTAATTTTTTGAGCAAAAACCAAAGCAGGAAGAAACATTGAAACAATAATAAAATTTGCTTTTATAGTAACAGCAATTTTACCAAACAATTTATCCATATAAATGTGAAGTAAACGAGGCTTTTTAAAGATTTTGAGGTAAATTTGAAGATTAATTCATAATAATTACATAGCAGCGCCGTTTTTATTCAAATATTTACAATCGGCTTTTTTTAGGGTAATTATTTGCTGTACTTTAAAACTGTATAGTTAACATTTGATAAATTTCGTGCCGGTTTCCACTCCGGTATCCGAATAGAAGAGCTTGGGTACGCATTTAAGATGATATCTGAGATTTAGTTGATTCAATATCATTTGAGACGTGATATTGTGTGCGTTCCGGGGTGAGATACGGAACGCATTTTTTGTTTATGAAAGAGATCATGGTTCATAGCTAATGGTTCATGGCAATTAGTGGTAATCACTAACAAGATTCAAATTCGGCCATGATCCGTGAACCATCAACTATGAACTACTAATGAACCCACTTATCTCTATACCACGCCATAGCTAACAACACCATGCGGTTATAGGTTTCGAGGCCCTGGGGCTGGTTGTTGGCTTTCAGGAAATTATCGTAAAAAATACTGCTTATAGCGCCCAGCTTGTTTTCGTAGGCCAGCCAGTAATTACGCTCTGCGATATAATCGCTGCGTACATCTTTACTGATGAGCGCTTTGAGTTCTTTATGAGCAAGGGTATCACGGGCACCAAGCGAATGCATGAATTCCTGCACGGCGAGATGATATGCCGAATAACGCAATAATCTGTCGTGCGATTTTACGGCGATGACAAAACCCGCAAAATCAGCTTCATCTTCGGCCCCATACCCCATTTGGTGCGACATTTCATGACATACCACAAAGGGCCGGTTAAAAATGGGCATCTGGTAATTTACCTGGGCTTCGGAGGTGAAAGGGTTATAATAGCCCGAGGTGCCAATATAATTTAATAAGGGCGTCAATATCGATGGTTTGATATCAGGATTATAAGCCCTGAAATTAACAGAATCTTTACTGAGTACGCCGATTGCATGCCGTGCTGTATTATAAATATGGGTATTACTTTGGGCCCAGTCTGCCGGTGCAAGCCGTGCACGGGTAACGTTGGCGCTGTCAATCAGGATGCGGGTTACGGCTTTAAGATCGGCGGTTGTAAAAGCCGTGTCGCTGAGCCCAAGCCGCTCGGAGGCCGGCAGCCTGAAATAGTTCATTCCCCACAACATATAAAAAGCCACAATGCCTGCCTGTATACCTATAACCAACCCTAAAAAAAGTCTCCCCGCCATTTGGAACCTTTTTTTAAACAGCAGGGCAATTAGCTTAATCACCGCATAGATCAAATAAATAACCACGGCTATATATATAATGTCGCCAACACTAAACGGAAATATGTTTAAAATGGAATGAAAAACCCGGCAAATAATAATGTAAAAACCATTGGCATAATAACGTTCAACAGCGGCCGGATGATCAGCAAACAGCATCAGCAAAAAAATAGCCAATGCCAATGATATTATCGCGATGATCCTTTTTAGTACAGGTTTTTTGTTGGTTGGGTAGCGCATTATCTAAGGTAAATATAGCGCTTTAGGGTTCAGGTTTAAAAAAGAATGCTTTTGCGCGCTAAAAACCCGGGTAATAGAAAAAGCCCCCTTGGCAGGAGGCTTTCAAAATTGTGAAAAATAAGGTTACTGAATATCATTTACTCACAGACACCGGCACTACAATCTTATCCCAGAACATGCAAAAGCTTTTTGCATCAACTGTATAAACTAATCTTTCGTGCATCGGCGCGGCTTTGGTTTTTACGTTTACACGCAGGGCGTCTTTTGACTCATCGTATTTAAACGCGCCCCATTGTTTGGCCACTTTGTTAAAGATAGCTGTCCAGGTACCGTTTTCGGCAGGGACCAGGAAGAAGCTATAAGTACCCGCTGCCAGTGGTTTACCCTCAACTTTGATATCTTTTGTTGTTGTAAAAGTTGTGGCCTCGTTAGCACCTGCACGCCATACTTTACCGTAAGCTTCAAGACCTCCCCAAATTTTACGGCCTTTAACCGATGGGCTGCCATAGTTAATAGTAATAGTTGAACCAGCCGCTGTACCGCTAACGCTATCGCGCGGGCTTGCTGGTTTGTCCTGGGCAAAGGTTACCGCTGATACTAATAAGGCGAAAGCAAACAGGAATGCTGCTTTAAGCTGAAATGATTTTTTCATAAGATTTCTCATAAATTGTTTAATATAAAGATAGATTGAAATTTGGTTTAAAAACAACTATTCGTTTAAATACCTTCGAGAGGTGATTTTAACACATAAAACACTGAAAATAAACACCTGATGGTTAAACTATTTTGATTTTATATTGTTTAATAATTGAAAGATCATATTGCAATTAGGAATCGACCGGAGGGATTCATAGCCCAAAGGTTAAACAATTGTTGTGGTTTTTTTACCCTGCCTACCATGGCAGGGTTTTTTATGCGCCGGCATCATTGTACCTTATAAGTTAATATGCTCCGTCCTATATTGCCTGCTTCATCAATACCCTCCATCACCAAACGGTAATTACCTTTGCTATCTGCATTAAAAAAATCAAACGAGGCATTGCCATCTTTGTCGGTTACAATATCGGGGTTCCAGTATATAGCGGTTCTTGCGTCAGGTTTCTTATCAGCACCTGTTGATGCTTCATAAACCGGTGAATAAAAGGTACGGGCTTTGTAAAAACCCCTTGCTGTAAAATACAGTAAGCCTGGCGACATCACATTATTTGAAACAACCGGAGCTTGAGTTTTCCGCATTTTGAGTACCAATACCCCATTTGCCCCCCTTACACCATAAATGGTAGCATCGTTATTTTTTAACACATTTACACTTTCAACATCAGCAGCATTGTAATTATCAATACTTGTTCCGGCCGGCAATACGGTATCATCAACTACGATCAACATTGGCCCTCCCTGCATGGCCGGGTTCACCTTATCAGCCAGGTAGGGTACGCCTTGTCTCAAAACAACACCATTTAAACGGCCCTGCAACCCGTTTGACAGGGTGCTTTGGTCTCGCAGGTTATTTTTCCCCAAAACCTCTGTAGTAAGTTTACCGGCATTAATACCTCTTTCATTAATAGTAACCGCATTAAGTGCCCTGCTATTCGCATCAGCTATGTAAACCGGCTGTTGCGTTGTTTTATCAAAGCCCGCACCGTTTACCCCCTGTGCCGGGCCCATCAAATCTCCGGTTTTAATATTTGTTAATGCCTTTGCCAGAGAAATGGATATTTTGGTATTACTTTTCCCTTCGGCTGTTTTAGCCTGGATCATGAACGGGGTTTTATCATCATAAACCAGGTTTTTGAAAGTAAAATTACCATCCTGATCGGTGGTTTGTGTTAATAAAGCCCCGCCTGCCTGCGGCATCAGGGTTACCATACCGCCATCAACCGGCTTCCCCGAAATTGTTTTCACCTGGCCCGATACATCGAAACCGTTTTCGGCAGTATAGACTGCGGCAGTGTTGTTATCATTGAGCACTTGCTTCCACTCAAAGTGGCGGTACCCCTGGGTTAACATCAATACATCCAGGTTAAACCGGGTATCATTGCTAACATCAGCAAAATAATAATTGGGTTGCTCAATTACCCCTTTCAGATCAGACGTTAGCAGCAGACTTGATAATATGCTATTTTCATCATCCCCGGTTACAGACGCTTTACCGGCATCAATAATTGATGCTGATAAATAGCTTTTTACCGCCTCTCCGTTTTTGTTTTTAGTATTGATAGCAATATGCACCTTTCCTCTTACCGGGTATAAAGGTTTATCGCTAACAGATGTAATCGTTAACAGGTCGGGATTTTGGATAAATACCAGGCGCTCATTCAATGGTTCGCCCTGCTCCGAAAAAAGCGTTATCCGGGTTATACCTGTTTTAAAATCTTTTTTATTAAGATTTAGGTCGAGCACCTGGTTATCAAGCACGGTTTTTACCGAGCGGATACTACCGGCCGAATAAATAATTATACCTATTTCTTTGTTCTTATTTTTAAGGTAATAAGCTTTATTGGCATTTATTTCAATGCCAAGTTTATCGGGATTATCATTGTTAACCATCAACGTGATCCCCTCGTTATCGGCTTTCGGTAAATCCACTATCGCTTTGGTACCATCGGCATAGGTTAAATTAGCTTTATAAGTTTTACCTGCTTCGGCAGTAATAAATATAAGCCCCATGCCCAGGTGTTTCGATTCAAACCTGGTTACTTCGGCATTGGAGTTATCAACCACAACACCTTTAACATCAAGCCCCGGCCCGTTTGCACTTACCGCTTTAAAGGCCAGCTTGGTTGGTATACCGTTTACAAAACTTCCCCCTTCCGGAAAAAAAGCGATGTTAGGTTTACCTGCTTTAACCACTAACGCTTTATTGCCCGCAAATGCCCTCCCATTGACGTTTACCTGCCGGTCAAATGAACTCTGCCCGTTATCGATCATCCATTTAGTATACGCCCTGATACGATAGGCCCCTCCGGGCAAGATACCGGGAAGACTAAAATCGCCTGCGGCCAAGCCATTAACCATTTGCAGCGTGATAGTTTGCAGCAGGGAATCGGAAGGGTTAACCAGGTCGACATGTAACATGCCGCTTAACTTTGAAGGCTCATGCTGTTCGCCCAGGGTTACATATGCTTTAAAGTATATGGTATCGCCTGCATTGTAATAAGGTTTATTCAAATGCAGGTACACTTTTTCAACCGCTTTACTGGCCGATAAAGTTTGCAGGCGCGATACCACAGCATCTAAAGAAACGGAAGGTGAAACCGGTTTATTATTTTGTGAAAAAACAGGCACAGAGCAATACCATGCCGCTAACAGCGATAAAACTATCTTTTTCATAAGCGGGATAATAGCAGGTTAAACTGGTTATATAATGGCAATTAAATATAAGTATTTATTTGCAAAAACACTCATTTTAAATTAGTTATACCCCCTTGCAAAACCGCGCCTGCTATTGCGTCAGTTCGGCATCCTGCTTCATTTCTTCCCAGTAGAGTGTTTCAAGGTAAATACCGTTTTGAATAGCTACACGCGCACGTATTTTTTCTAATTCGGCTTTCACTTCTTCATTGCTGAGCTCCCTACCCAGCGAATGGTAATAAATGGCGTAACCTGTTTTGCTGTTTACGCATTTATAATGCTTTTCCCCGGCTTTCATAATTGGATTGACTAATACAAATACAATACTGCAGATGGCAGGATTGTTTTAATTAAACTTAAATGTTACACAATTTTCTTCATTCAATATACGGGTTTCTTTTTACTTTAAATCAACAAGTTATAATCTCATTAATTTTGTTTTATTACATTGGCCTAACCATTCTTAACATTAACTTAACATTTGGCATTGTATTAATGGTTACTTTTATCCGCTGAATAATTTATAGTAACATATTTTAAAATCCACTGAATATAACTACTGTAAATTCACGGACTGATAAGACAGATCAATGAAGAGCACTAACTCAAAATCGATATTTCCAAACTCAAACCAGGTTTTTTACGATTTGTTCAACACTGCTGTAGCCAATGTTACCGAAATGGCCAGGCTACTGAATGAAGCCGTTAACGCCCCAACATCATATGAGCAGAAGTTTAATTTTGCGCATATTGATAAGCTGAAATTTAAAAGTTACGAAGTTACCCACAGGGTATTTTCAGAATCGGGCCGGATGCTGATCTCTCCATTTAACCGTAAGGATATGTGCGATCTGGCATCGGCTATTGATGACGTAGCCGATAGCATTACCATGGCGGCCCGCAGGATCAACCTTTACAACGTGCCTGTTATTACCCAGCCAATGATAGATTTGGCCGCGCTGATCCTTAAGACCAGTACAGAGCTTGAAAAAGCGGTAAACGCGATGAATAACCTGAACAAATCGGCTGAGATCTTTGAGCTTTGCAGCAATATCAAAAAACTGGAAGCCCAGGCCGATTCAGTTCACAATAAAGCCTTTGCCGATCTGCTTAATAATGAAAAAGATCCGATTGAATTAATTAAATATACCGATGTTTTTGCAGCCATGGAAACTGCTACCGACAGCTGTGAAGATACAACGCTGATCATTGAAAGTATTTTGATCAAGAACGGGTAACCTCACCCAACCCTCTCCAAAGGAGAAGGCTTTAAATAGATATTTTAAACAAAAAAGCGATGATAACTCATCGCTTTTTTGTTTTTAAAGTCCTCTCCTTTGGAGAGGATTTAGGTGAGGTTATTTCCCCTTATCAGTTTGAAGGCCATTGTCACCTCCATTATTATCCTGATCATTGTTTCTTTCTTTTTCCCGCTCCTTCTTAAATTCAAGCTTGCCAAACTTATAACTCAGGCTTATGCCGAACGACTGTACCGGTACCAGCCTCAGGTTGGTTGAATAAAAGTTGCTGCCAAAGGTTGATGAGCTTTGACTCACGTATTTGGCAAACGGATTGGTAGCCGTAAGGCCGATGCTTGCCTTTTTATTCATGAACATTTTGCGCATGGCAAAATTGTAGAATACAAATTTGGGATTGGTACCCTGGATGCCCTTTTGCGATGAGTTGTAGTTACCAAAAAACTCGGCGCTCAAATCATGACCAAAGCTATATTGCGCGTTGAGGTTAAGGCGGTACGCGAAAGCGCTTACATTGGCAAAACCCGGGTTAGTGCTGCGCCTGTCGCTGAAAATCATATTGGTACGCAGGCTTAGCTTACTGGTTACCGGTACCGAAGCATAGATATTGATACCGATGCGCTCTTCCGAACCTATGTTATAACGCTGGTTCAATGACACATCGGTATAAGTAGTACCGTTCACGTCAAACGTGGAGTAAAAGGTAGTGAACTGTTGGATATCATCGGTATTACGGCGATAGAACGCCGCTATGTTGATATTAGCACCCTTATCATATGATTTGTTATAACCCAACTCAAAGTTGTCGCCCTTTTCGGGTTTAAGATTTGGGTTACCGGTGCTGATATTATGCGGGTCGCTGATGTTCAGGAAAGGGTTCAGGTCGCCATAATCAGGCCGCTGGATACGGCGGGTGTAGCTCAATTTAAGTGATTCGCCGCCGTTTCCAAACTTATGAGAGAAAACCAACGATGGCGCAAGGATATTATAAGATGGGATATTTACACCCTGAAAATCGGCTGTAGTAGTGGTATACTCATCCCTTAAACCAGCTTTCACATCCAAAAATTTATTAAATACCGATGTTGATGCCGACAGGTAGTAAGCATACACTTTACGGTCGTAAGTAAAACCATAGGTTTGGCTTGGGTTAGGCACAAAGGTATTACCGCCAAAAAGCGTATCCGTTATAACGTTATTGTTGATATGGTTAAATACAAGCTTGCCGCCTGTTTCAAGTGTAAAGTTTTTGCTTACCGGCTGCGTATAGTCAACAGAGATATCGGTTTCCCTGTCCTTACCCGGATTGTTGTTGGAGATACCGGATGAGGTTATGCCCGAATCATAATCCTGCCGCTGAAATGAACTGAACAAATTACGGCCAAAACTTGATGAATATAATACATCAAGCTCCTGTCCTTCTTTGGCGAAAGTTTTTTTGTAATTCAAACTTACATCGGTTGAGTAGCCACTGAATTTACTGCTTGAGTTACGGATACTCCTGATATCAGATATTGGGTTACCTGCTGCGTCAACCTCGCTTTGATCCTGGTTGGTAATTCCGTTGCCATGGTTACCAAAATGATTAAAGCCCACACCTGCGGTCAGCTGATCTTTAGGGGTAATATCCCACGAAAAATTGATCCCTGATTCGTAACCATTACGTTTAAAGTTATTACTTCCCTGCTGGAACAAGGTAGTTTTATTATTGGCCGAATCAGTTGATACGCGGTTACGGGTATTAGGTGCATTAGTATTAATTTGGGCATTACCGCTAAAAAAAGCATTCACGCCAAAATTGCCTTTGCGGGCATTCAGGTTAAATGAGCCGTTTTCGCGGCGGGTACCTGCCGATAGGTTAACGCTGCCGTTAATGCCCTGCACTTTGCTGTCTTTCAGGATAATGTTTACGATACCTCCCGTACCGGCCGCGTCATACTTAGCGCCCGGGCTGGTAATCACCTCAATACTTTTGATCTGGCTGGCCGGGATGCTGGCCAAAGCATCGGCAAGGCTGGCCCCAAAAATGCTTGATGGTTTACCATTGATCAAAAAACGGATATTGGCATTGCCCTGAAGCTCCACATTACCATCAATATCAACCGTGATCTGCGGTACTTTTTTTAATACGTCAATAGCTACGCCGCCCTGTGCACTTAAATCGTTTTGAGGGTTGTAAACCATTTTATCTATCCGGTTTTCAACAGTAGGTACTTTAGCGGTTATGGTTACGCCTTTTAGCTCATTGGCAACCGGAGCCAATTTGATCTCGCCCAATGATACGGCTCCATCTTTAACTATTACATGTTCGATAGTTGCTTTCTGGTAACCTAAAAATTCGGCCGTTATTTTATACTCCCCGGCGGGGATGTTATTTATGCTAAAATTTCCTTTGGGATCGGTGCTGATGCCATTGAAGGGTGAAGCAGCGCCTTGTTTAAATACAGACACGGTGGCATAGTCAACCGGTAGCTTGGTAGTGGCATCGGTAACTTTACCGGTAATTTTCCCCCTGGCTCCGGGGGCAGTTTGGGCGTGTAAGGTGGTTATAAAAATAAAAGAAAATAATATCAAAAAAACAGATTTCATTATAAAATACGGGTGTTTGGAACCACAAATTTTATAAGAAAGATTGGATTAAATCTGAATTAAATGGTATTGAAGTGTATTTGTTACAATATGTTTTTGTTATGTATATATGCTTGTTACATTGTATATGAGCATGTTACAAAAAGATTAGAAAATCAATACAATTGTGCCGCCGATGATAAGCAGCGCGCCTATGGCATTTTTTAAAGTTAATGGCTCGCCCAGAAAAATAACAGAAAGCGCGATGGCCAAAGCAACGCTTAGTTTATCAACAGGGGCAACCTGGCTTACCTTGCCCAACTGCAGGGCGCGGAAATAACAGATCCACGAAAGGCCGGTTGCACAGCCAGACAAGATGAGGAAGGTCCAGTTGGTTTTGGTGAGCGTGCTGATACCACCATGGCTCCCCTTAAAAAGGGCTATAGCCCAGGCCAGGATCAGGATTATGACGGTACGGATGGCCGTAGCGAGATCGGTATCAACCCCTTTAATCCCTATTTTGGCAAAAATGGCTGTGAGCGCTGCAAACAGCGCCGAAAGTAATGCGTAGATCCACCACATAATGATCAGATTTTGTATTTAACTTGCAACAAGCTAAATGCAAATTTGCTTAGGCATTCTGTATAAAATCTGTGAGATAGCTGTTAGCTCTACTCAAAATCCAGAATCTGTACAAATTGGCATTTTAACTTTATCAAAAAAACGTTTTGAAAATACTCATCATCGAAGACGAAGAAGGCCTGCGCGAAAGTATTGAAGAATATTTTACAGAAGCCGGCAACATTTGCGAAACCGCGGCCAGCTATGCAGCAGCCCTGGCCAAGGTTGAACTGTACCGTTACGATTGTATCCTGCTGGATATCACCTTGCCCGGCGGTAATGGTATTGATATATTAAAAAAGCTTAAAGCCAATAATTACACCGATGGGGTGCTCATCATATCGGCCAAAAACTCGCTCGATGACCGCCTCCAGGGCCTTGACCTGGGTGCCGATGATTATCTGGTAAAACCCTTTCACCTGTCGGAATTGAAGGCAAGGGTATCTGCCATCATCAGGCGTAAAATGTTCAATGGCAGCAACGTGCTTAACTTTAACGAGCTCAGTATCGACCTGATGGCTAAAACCGTAGCTGTAAACGGAACCCCTGTAAAGTTTACCCGTAAAGAGTTTGCTTTGCTTATCTATTTCATATCCAACAAAGGCAAAGTAATTTCAAAAAACGCCATTGCCGAACATTTATGGGGCGATGGCATCGACCTGGCCAATAATTTCGACTTTATTTATTCGCACATCAAAAACATCCGCAAAAAAATAATGGAAGCCGGCGGTAAGGATTATATTTATGCAGCCTATGGTATGGGTTACAAATTTGCCGATCAATAATGAAGCTTTCGGAAAGGTATAACCGGGTAAATTTAATTGCTACTATCGTTATCATGCTGATAACGGGCGTTATTTATTACCAGGCTATCAGCCTCATCCTTACTAATCAAAAAGACAATTCACTTAAGGTTGAAGAGCAGGAAGTTTTTGATTATGTAAAGCTCAATCACCACCTGCCCCAGGTTTTTGCCTCGAAAGACCAGCAGATCACCTTTATTTCGGCCGAACCCAATTCTGTTAAACGCGAATTTTTTAACACTACTTATTACCGCGAAAAAGACGAGCCGGAATCTGGTCGCGGCCTGGTCAGTTCGGTAAAAGTTGGCGACAGGTATTATAAAATTCTGATAGTTGAATCGAAAGTAGAAACTGAAGACCTGATCCAGATCATCTTCGGCATTACCATTGGCGTTATCTTATTACTGCTGCTGGTGCTGGTAATTACCAACCGCCTCATATTGAGCCGGCTTTGGCAGCCATTTTACAGTATCCTGAGTGAGTTGAAACTATTTAACGTCACCGATAGCCGCGAAATGCCGTCTCCCAATACTACTATCGACGAGTTTAACGAACTCCAGGCCGAAGTTACCGCCATGGCCGAAAGGGTAAAAAAAGACTATAAAGACCTTAAAACCTTTACCGAAAACGCCTCGCACGAATTGCTTACCCCTATCGCTGTGATCAATTCCAAACTGGATACCCTGATCCAGACAGAAAACTTTAGCGAGCATCAAAGCAAGTTACTCAATGACCTTTACAGCGCGGTATCGCGCCTGAGCAGGCTTAATCAATCGTTATTATTACTGGTAAAGATTGAGAACAAACTACTGAACGATCGACAGCACCTGGATTTACAGGAACTTATAGATGATTTGCTGTATCAATTGGAAGATATTTTCAACGACAAAGAAATAACGGTTATTTCAACAATTGGCAAAAAGGAAATTGAAGCCAGCAATTACCTTATTGAGATCCTGTTGAATAACCTCATCATCAACGCGGTTCGGCATAACCAAACCGGAGGCGAGATCATCATCAGCCTCACAACCGAAAATTTAACAATCAAAAACACCGGCGAGCAAATAGCCTTGAATCCTGAAAATATCTTTACCCGCTTTCATAAAGCATCCACATCTGAAGGCAGCGGGCTGGGGCTCACTATCTCCAAACAGATCTGCGAAAGTTTGGGTTATCAACTGGTTTACAGTTATGAAGAGCCTTACCATATCTTCACGGTTAACTTTTAAATTTGTTACACTGCCCCTACCAAATTTTTCCAGAATTATCCTGTAGCTTAGCTATTATTTAACACAACATATATTATTTTGACCATCCGGATAAAATGGGTTTTCGGCTTTTTATTTTGCCTGCTTAGTGCTGCTACACAGGCACAAACTTACAATCTTGAACATTATTTGGAGCTTGCCAAAAGCAACAGTCCGCTGTTAAAGGACCTGCAAAACCAGGTTGCTTCAGGCCAATTGGACAGCCTCCGGATCAGGGCAGGTTACAGGCCACAGGTTAGCGCTAACAGTGCAGGACTTTATGCCCCGGTGTCCGGCGGTTATGGTTATGCGCCTGCTATAACCAACGAACATACACTCAATGCACTATTAGGCATCAATCAATCGCTGGATAGCAAAAAAAATATCGCTACACAGATCGACGCAGTGAAGCTGCAGTCGCAATCGGTGCTCAATACCGCTAAAATCTCTGAGCAGGATCTGAAAAAAGCAGTCACCGCGCAATACATCGCCGCATTTGGCAGCCTGCAGCAGGTAAAATTTAACCAGGAAGTGATCAGCCTGCTTAACCGGGAGGAAGCGCTGCTTAAAAAGTTAACGCGCACCAATGTTTATCACCAAAGCGATTACCTTACCTTTCTGGTTACCCTTAAGCAGCAGGAACTAACGCTGTCGCAGGCAAGGCTGCAATATAAAAATGACTATACAACGCTTAACTATTTAACCGGCATTGCCGATACCAGTTACATCGAATTACAGGATCCCGGTATTCAAAAAACTATCCGGACCGATATCAGTAACAGCATCTTTTTCAGCCAGTATAAAACGGACAGCCTTAAACTGGTGAATAGCCGTTCATTAGTTGATTTCAGCTACAAGCCCAAGATCAACCTGTTGGCAGACGGTGGTTATAACTCCGATTTTTTAAGCGGGCCAGCCTATAAAAATTTCGGGGCCAGTATTGGTTTTAGTTTTACGCTGCCATTGTATGACGGTGGCCAGCGCAAAATCCAGTACCGCAAGCTGTCGTTAGAGGAAGATACCCGCCGCAGCTACAAAGCGTTTTTTGATACTCAATACCGCCAGCAGATTGCACAGTTAAACCAGCAGATTGATGGTTCAGAAAAGCTGTTAGCCCAAATTGATGACCAGATGAAATACACCGAAAGCCTGGTAAAAGTTGACACCCAACTGCTGCAAACAGGTGACGTACGTGTGGCCGATTTGGTATTGGCCATTAATAATTATCTTGCTATAAAAAACCTTAAAACGCAAACCAATATTAATAAGCTGCAGCTCATTAATCAGCTCAATTACTGGAATAAATAATATGAAATTTAAACATATATACCTATTTGCAGGCCTTTTAATCTTGCTGTATAGCTGCAAAGGCAATACCCAACCTGCGGATGATGCCGGCGACGGAGGTTCGGCCGCTCAAACACCTGTAACCGTAACCGCCGTAGCCGATAGCGCCATGGTTGATTATATTGATCTGACTGCCACATCCGTTTTTCAGCAAAAAAACATTGTGAAGGCCAATGCTAACGGTTACATCCAAAAGGTGAACATCCTGCCAGGGCATTACGTAAATAAAGGCGAGTTTTTATTCAGCATAAAAACTAAAGAAGCACAGAGTATTGGTAACAGCATCAATGTACTGGATACCACTTTCAAATTTTCGGGCGTAAATAAAATAAAAGCTGCCGGCAATGGCTACGTTACCCAACTCAATCACCAGCAGGGCGATTACGTGCAGGATGGTGAACAACTTGCAGTGATCAGCGACCGCTCAAGCTTTGTATTTGTGATGCAATTGCCTTATGAACTGCGTAGCTATGTAAAAAACAGCCAGAACGTACAGCTTGTACTGCCCGGCGGTGAAAAATTGACGGCACAGGTAAGTTCATCAATGCCTGCTGTTGATTCGTTGTCGCAAACCCAGGGCATTGTGCTTAAGGTAAACAGCGCCAATCCCATCCCTGAAAATTTGGTGGCCAAAGCACGGATCATTAAGTCGATACGCCCGCATACGCTATCACTTCCAAAATCGGCCATACTAAGCAATGAAACACAAACGGAGTTTTGGGTAATGAAGCTGATCAATCCTACTACTGCGGTAAAAACCGCCATAACCAAAGGCATTGAAGCCGGCGGCAGGGTGGAAATTTTAACCCCCAAATTTTCGGCGAATGATAAAATAGTGGTTACAGGCAATTACGGACTCGCAGATACGGCTAAAGTGAAAATTGTAGAGTGATGAAGGAAAACCAGCGCAAAAATTACTTCATAACCCATCGCAAGCCTTTAGGCCTGGTGCTGGCCCTGATTATTATGGGCGGTTTGTTTGCTTATTCAAAACTGCAAACTTCGCTTTTTCCTGAAATCACTTTCCCCAAGATCAAGATCATTGCCGACGAGGGCCTGCAGCCGGTAAATAAAATGATGGTTACAGTTACCAAACCGCTGGAAAATGCTATTAAGCAGGTGCCCGACCTGCAACTGGTACGCAGTACTACCAGCAGGGGAAGCTGTGAAATTTCAGCACTGCTCAACTGGAATGCTGATATCGACCTCAGCCAGCAACGTATCCAGTCGAGCATCGACCAGATCAAGAACGACCTTCCCGCCGATGTAAATATCAGCGTAGCCAAAATGAACCCTTCCATTTTACCGGTAAGCGGCTATACTTTAGAGAGTCATAACCTGTCCCCTATTGAATTAAGGCAGTTAGCTACATACACAGTAAAACCATTCCTTTCGCAGGTCGACGGGGTATCGGAGATCAGGGTGATCGGCGGTAAACTCAAGGAATACTGGCTCACACTCGATCAGCAAAAAATGACTTCGTTAGGCCTTACGCCTGATATTATCAGCAATACGCTTGCTACTACCAATTTCGTAAAATCAGAGGGTTACCTGTCTGATTATAAGCGCATGTACCTCACTGTTACTGATGCTACCATCAATGCCAAAGATCAACTGGAAGACCTTGTGATCAGCAACAACCGCAAAAGAATAGTACGGCTCAAGGATTTTGCAAGCATCCAGGTTAACGAAGGGATTGAATACACCCGCATCAACGCCAACGGGCATGATGGGGTATTGATAGCTGTAGTAAAGCAGCCCAATGCCAACCTCATTTCGGTGAGTAACGATATGGCCGATAAGATTGACGCGCTGAAAAAACTACTCCCGCGGGGTGTAAGTATCCGGCCATATTATGTTCAGGCCGATTTTGTGAACGACTCGGTTAGGAGCGTGAGTGACAGCCTTTGGGTAGGTTTACTCCTGGCTATTATTGTGGCCGTGATCTTTTTACGATCATTCAAGGCAAGCATCACCATATTGATTACCATCCCGGTTACACTCGGGCTTACACTGCTCATATTGTACTGGCTTGGCTATACTTTTAATATCATGACGCTGGGTGCTATCGCAGCATCCATAGGGTTAATTATTGATGACGCCATTGTGGTGGTTGAACAGATTCACCGGATACATGAAGAACACCCTGATGAGCTGAGCAGCCATTTGGTTCGCAAGGCTATTGATTACCTTTTCCCGGCCATGGTGGGCTCATCTATCAGTACCATCGTAATTTTTATTCCTTTTGTTTTGATGACGGGTGTGGCCGGGGCCTACTTCAAGGTACTTACCGATACCATGATCATTACCTTGCTGAGTTCGTTCTTTGTAACGTGGATCGGATTGCCGGTAATT
The DNA here is from genome assembly GCF_013376065.1 of Mucilaginibacter sp. SG538B. Lineage (NCBI taxonomy): Bacteria > Pseudomonadati > Bacteroidota > Sphingobacteriia > Sphingobacteriales > Sphingobacteriaceae > Mucilaginibacter > Mucilaginibacter sp. SG538B. The sequence continues at coordinate 55,971 of NZ_JABMJI010000008.1, read as the reverse complement.
TACCTGCTCGTAACGCGTAAGCCTAAATTAACTACAGCAAAAGCTAAGACAGAAGAAATACACACAGTTAAGCAACAAAAGTGGGTAAGCTTCTTTATCCTGCGCCCTTATGTAAGCCTTATCATTATTGCCGCATTGGCAGCAGTAATTGTGATTGTCCCCCCATTGCTGGAGACCGGCTTCCTGCCTGATATGGACGAAGGCGCCATCGTGCTCGACTATAAATCACCTCCGGGAACTTCACTGGAAGAAACCGATCGGATGTTGCGCCAGATAGAAAAACAGATCATCAAGCATCCTGATGTAACTGCTTACTCGCGCCGCACGGGTACACAAATGGGCTTTTTTATTACAGAGCCTAACAGCGGCGATTATCTTATCCAGTTAAAAAAAGATCGCACCAAAAGCACTGAAGAGGTGATCAGCGATTTGCGTAAAATGGTTGAGGAAACTCAACCCGCGCTGCAGGTTGAGTTTGGCCAGGTGATATCCGATATGCTTGGCGACCTCACCACATCGGCCGAGCCTATCGAGATCAAGGTATTCGGTGATAATCAGCAAACATTGCAAAACCTGTCAAGGCAGATAGCCGGGCTGGTTGAAAAAGTAAAAGGCACTGCCGATGTGCTGCCGGGTATTGTTATCGCCGGTCCTTCGGTAAGCATTCAACCCCATTACAGCAAAATCGCACAGTATGGAATTACCGCAGCCGATCTGCAAATGCAGATCCAAACCGCGCTGGAAGGTAATGTGATAGGCAGCTTACTGGAGAAAGAACAGCTTTCACCCATTCGCATGGTTTACCCGGGTAACCGCTCGCTTAACGTGAATGATATCCATAACCTTCACATATTTTTACCAAACGGCAAACTCATCCCTATAACAGAACTTGCTTCGGTTGAGCTAAGGCCCGGCGATGCCGAGATCAACCGGGAAAACCTGCAAAGCATGAACGTAGTAAGTGCCCGGCTGGAAGGCAGCGACCTGGGTACCGTAATAACGGCCATTCAAAAAACCATCCATGCTAACGTAAACCTGCCAACAGGCTACCATGTGGAGTACGGAGGAGCCTACGCCCAGCAGCAGCAGTCATTTAAAGAATTGCTTATCATCCTCATAACTGCCTGTTTACTGGTTTTTGGGGTGATATTATTCCTGTTCAGGCAGTTCAGGATAGCGCTGCTTATTTTGGTAATTGGCATTTTAGGCATCGCCGGCAGCTTCCTGGCCTTATTTATTACCGGTACGCCGCTCAATGTGGGCAGCTATACAGGGTTGATCATGATTGTGGGCATTATTGGCGAAAATGCCATTTTCACCTTCCTGCAGTTTAAGGAAAGCGCTATCGAAAATGAAAATAAAAACATTGACGCGGCTATAACCTTTGCCATCAGTACCCGTTTAAGACCAAAACTGATGACCGCGTTGGGCGCTATTATAGCCCTGTTGCCGCTTGCTTTAGGCATAGGTGCAGGCGCGCAATTACATCAGCCACTGGCTATTGCGGTTATCGGCGGATTTTTAGCGGCGTTGCCATTACTGCTTATTGTTTTACCGGCAATGCTCCGTATATTGTACCGCAAAGGGTTTAACATTCATTTGAACGAAATTAATGAAAGCCATCACGGTTAACACAGCATTTTTACAGATTCGGGACTTAATTTCATGGCAATAAACATTCCCGAAAAATGAAAAAGCAAATTTTGGCCGTAGCCTTGCTCATAGCAGGTATAGCTCCTTTTAAACTAAACGCACAAACCTATGTAGCCGATAAAACCATCGCGCTACCGGGTGATGGCGGTTATGACTACCTGGCTATCGACAAGATCAACCGTAATCTTTATGTATCGCATGGTACTGCTGTAAATGTTATTAACCTGGATACCGAAAAGCCGGTTGGTGTTATTGATAATATGAAAGGCGTTCACGGTATAGCCATTGTAAATAAACTTAATCGTGGTTTCATCAGCGATGGCAAGGCAAATGCGGTAGTAGTTTTTGATCTGAAAACTTTTAAAACCATTACTACAATTGCCCTAACAGCTGCCAATGGCCCTGACGCTATTATGTATGACCCCTACTCCGACCGGATATTTACCTTCAACGGCGAAAGCGATAATGCATCGGTAGTTAACCCGGCAACGCTTAAACAGGTTGGCACGGTTGCACTTGGCGGTGGCCCCGAGTTTGCAGTATCGGACGGTAAAGGAAATATCTACAATAACCTTGAAGATAAAAGCAGCCTGAATGTTATTGATAGCAAAAGCCTTAAGGTGATTAAAAACTATCCCCTTGCCCCCTGTGGTGGTCCTACCGGCTTAGCGCTTGATGCCGTTAATCAGAAATTGTTTACCGTTTGCCGCGAAAATAAGGGGGTTAGTGTTGTTGATATCAAAACAGGTAAAGTGACTGCTACCCTGCCAATTGGCGCGGGGGTTGATGCTGTAGTTTATGACCCTGAAACCAAACTTATATTTTGCTCATGCGGCGATGGCACCACTACCATCATCAAACAAAAATCGGCTGATGAATATGAGGTGATCCAAACCCTAAAAACTGCCGAAAGGGCCCGCACGATGACAATTGACGCCAAAACCCACAAAATTTATTTAAGCGTTGCACAGTTTGAGCCCGGTACACGTAAAGCCATTCCAAATACTTTTAAGGTGCTTGTTTTTAAGCAAAACTAACGTAAATTGTATATAAAATTTACATGAAATGATCATGAAGATTTTGTTTATTCCTAATATTACTAATTAATTTTTACAAAACAATGAACTTTTGTGTACGTTATCGTTATATTTAACGTTTTAACACTATATGATTAAAAAGACTGATTTTGTTTATTCCCAGGAGTCTGAACCTCATCGTATCCGCACAAAAAAAATCTTGAAGGAGTTTCCGCAACTGCGAAAGCTTATAGGCAAAAACCCAAAAACCATATGGGCCATTATTGGTTTAGTAGCTTTCCAGGTTGTTTTAGCCTGGTTTGTACGTGATCAATCATGGTGGATAGTTTTTGGAGCTGCCTATTTACTTGGCGCTTTTGCCGATCACGCGCTGTTTGTAATGATCCACGAATGTACTCACCAGCTATTGTTTAAAAACCGCAACGCAAACCGTTGGGCATCCATGTTTGCCAATTTACCGCAAATATTGCCAAGCGCTATTTCATTCGAAAAATACCACATCAAACATCACTCCTTTCAAGGTGTACATGAGCTTGATGCCGATTTACCAAACCGCTGGGAAGCCAAACTGATCAGCAATTCATTTTTTGGTAAAGCAATCTGGCTGCTGTTTTTCCCGGTATTTCAATTGTTCCGCCTTTCACGTTTAAGGGAAATCCATCCTTTTGACGGCTGGATCTTGACAAACTGGTTATTACAGGCAGCATTTACAACCGCAATCGCTTACTTTATGGGCTGGCATGCAGTAGCGTTTTTGCTGTTAAGCTTTTCGTTTTCAGTTGGCCTGCACCCGCTGGGCGCCCGCTGGATCCAGGAACATTACCTTACCGTTACCGAAGAACAGGAAACATACAGCTACTACGGCAATTTCAATGCAGTTGCTTTTAACGTAGGCTTCCACAATGAGCACCATGATTTCCCTTCTATCCCATGGAATAAACTTCCGGAGATCAGGAAAACGGCCCCGGAATATTACGATACATTATACTATCATACCTCATGGACCAAACTGTTTTTCCAGTTTTTGTTCGACAGGGAGATCTCGCTGTTTAACCGCATCCTGCGTAAAGACCGCGGCCGCGTAGCGTTAACAGATATTTCAAAACCAGATATCGACCTCACCAAATCTGAAGCCACAAAGCCGGAACTTATAGACGTTGAGAAATAATAAAAACAAAAAAGGGCCTTTTTTCAAGGCCCTTTTTTGTTGGTAGTACATTGCCTCCCCCGCCCAAAACATTTCACATTCGCCCTTGCATCCGCCGCTGCCGCAAGCGTCCACGCTTATGGCCCGCGTTTAGGTATACAACCTGATTAGCCTCTCGCATAGCTTAGCATGATACCCACAAGCGAGGACGCTTGCGGTAGCGATGAAAAAGGGCCTGAAATAAGGCCCTTTTTTGTTGGTAGTACATTGCTGACCCACGCCTAAAAACATTTCACATTTCCCCTTGCATCTCACTAACTAATCTTCGTATATTGCTAATAAAATTAGCAAAATGAAACATGTAAGTGTGGCAGCCCAGCTCATTATTTTTAGCCGTTATATCGGTCAGCAGGTTATGATCATTAGTCTTTTAAACAATAGCGAAGTGAATATTGGCGTCCTTACTGGAGTAAAACATAATGCCATAGCAGTTAATATTGACGATCTAATACGCTGGATCCCGCTTTATGACAACTTCAGACTTTGCGAAATCAAACTGCTTTTAAAGCCCTTAAAAAAACTTACGCCTGATGTTGTTTCTGCAGCAAACGAACTGCCCGTAAAAGCGTTCATTACTCCATACTACCAGCAACTGGGCTATGATATGCCTGTTTTTATTGAACCCGGGCACCCCTGCAATTGCAAATATGTTCAGGAACTTGAACTGGCCGATTACCGTACCCCTGTAGAAATATACCGACAAAGCGCCTTATTACATGCCTTTGAATCGGCATAAATGTTTCGTGGTACGAATATTGTGTACCATTGCCCTGTTTGTTATATAATTTTCATATAGTCGTAACAAAATCAAATAATTAATGTCAACTTCATACTAATGCGCTTTATTTGCGTTATTGTTTGCAAGAAACAGAATGAGCCGGTCAAAAAAATTAAATATACTCTTACCCATTGTATCCCTACTTTTCATGGGGGCCTTCGCCAAGCACAGGCTGCTCGACAGGCAGGACATTACAGGCACCCTGAATGATAAAGAGATGGATGAAACGTCGGGTATCGCGGCATCTTCCATTAGCCCCGACACTTACTATGTACATAACGACAGCGGCGATACCAGCCGTTTTTTTGCTATAACAGCCGAAGGCAAACTCAAATCAACCATTTATTTTAAGGGAGACAGCACTCAAAAGCTGGGTGTACAGGATTGTGAAGATATTGATGTTGGTCCCGGACCGGAAAAAGGTAAAAGTTACGTTTATCTTGGCGATATAGGCGATAATAATCAAAACAGGCCATATATTACAGTTTACCGCATGGCCGAAAAAAAATCATGGGCTACAGGTGATAAGGCTATTACAAACACACAAGCTGTACGGGCAGATTTTAAATATCCGGATGGCCCCAAAGATGCGGAAACATTGATGATTGACCCCATAGGCAAACAATTGATCATTGTGAGCAAAAGGGGTGATACCGTTGCGGTTTACACCAGTCCGTTAAAATACCAGGCCAATACAACAACAGTATTAACCAAACGCTGCAAATTGTTCTTCGCTGGTTTTAAACCTTTTAAATGGATCACAGCCGGCGATATCTCTAAAGACGGGCAGCAGATCCTGCTAAAAAGTTACGACAAAGTTTACTACTGGCGCCGCCAGCATAACGAACCCATATGGGAAACCATGGTACGCAAACCACGCGAGCTCGTTTATAAAGTTGAAAAACAGGGCGAGGCTATAGGCTTCCAACCCGATGGCAAAGGCTACTACACTACAAGTGAAGGCGTTTTTTCGCCGGTATATCATTACGATGTGCCAAATTGATTTTCCCAACTACATCATATAAAAATGGCCTTTTATCGAATAGATATAGGCCATTTTTGCTATCAACGTCCCATCAGGGTCTCTCGCAGAGGACCCTGATGTATACGCCATGCAGATTGATATATACGCCAGATCAGCTGTTCTAAATACCCAAAACGCGATGAACCTCAGGGTCCTCTGCGAGAGACCTTGAGGGGACATGAAAATCAGCTAATCAAATAAAAAGCGTCATTGCGAGGTACGAAGCAATCCCAAACTATACAGGGTGGCCCTGCTCATCGGGGATTGCTTCGTACCTCGCAACGACGCGTGTTTTTTATCTCCCTATCCTAAATCCTTACATAACCCTAATAAGCTTTACACCATGCGGTGGGATTTTGAAAGTGTATTTGTGGTTAACCGCTATCAGGTATTTTTGTTCCCAAACATCGCGGGCTTTGGTAAAGCCTTTTAACAACTTGTCGTTAGCTTCCAGGTTAACGGTTTGATATTTAACAGATGTGTTAAAGAAACCTATTGCTTTTTCACCTTTGGTAAGCTCTTTTACCCAAATCTGCTGCTCATCTGTTTTAGAAGCCTGTCTTGCACCTTTGCCTAAGGCATCCTGGTCAATAGCCAGTACTTCATCATTCGTCAACAAGCTAAGCGTAAACCTGTCCAGATGCCCCATATCGCAGCCGATTAACAGCGGCGCAGACAGCAGGCTCCATAAACTGATGTGGGTATACTGCTCATCATAGGTTAAACGGCTATTGTGCAGGCTTGGCCCCCAGCCTACTTTGCCTACAACCAGCATATCCGGATCATTAAAATGTCCCGGACCAGCGTAAGGCGAAGCAGGGTCCTGGCTAAAGCCAATATCACTCATACTTCTCCAGGTATCCTGGATATCGCCGGTGGTACGCCAGCTGTTGCCGCCGGTTTCGGCACCCCATTTCCAAACATCGCCCCAGCCGTACTGGCAAAAACTAAACATAATATCGCGGTTTACCTTATTTAAAGAGGTGCGCATTACTTCATATGGTTTCTTAAGTGCAGGCAGGTCGGGATGCGGCGGGGTAACTTCCGAGTAGGAGCACCAGTCGTATTTTAAATAATCAAAACCCCAGTCGGCATAAGTTTTGGCATCCTGGTCTTCATGCTGCCAGCTGCCCAAAAAGCCGCCGCAGGTGCGCGGACCAGGCGATGAATAAATCCCGGTATGCAAGCCAAGGCTGTGGACATAATCGGTCAGCCCTTTCATATCCGGAAACTTACTGTTAGCAACAATAGCACCATCGGCAGCACGGTTTTCTGCTTCCCAGCCATCGTCGATATTGATATAGTTCCAGCCATAAGCACTTAATTTCTCCGACATTTCTTTAGCCGAGATCTTTACCTTTTCGTCATTAACACTCAAGCCCCAGGCATTCCAGCTGTTCCAGCCAAGGGCCGGGGTAAGACCAATTTTATCACCAATGCTAATAGTTAGTGTTTTGGTTTTATTGCCTAAGCTATTGGTAACGGTAAGCGTTACAGGATAATCTCCCTTTTGGCTTACCACACCTGTAATGATACCGGTTTTAGCATCAAGCGTTAAGCCGGCAGGCAAGCCCACGGCTTTATAGGTAAGCGGCTTTTTACCGGTTGCCGGGATCAGATAAAGGAAAGGGTTACCAGGCCTTGCCCCGTAAACATCGGCTCCGTTAATTTTTGGCCTGGGCGATGGATAAGGTGTAAGCACATAAGGCGTGGTTTCCGTTTTAACAATTTCTTTACCCGATTTTTGATCGGTAAAGGTATAAGCGATGGTATACGACTTTTTGGCTAACCGGGCTATCACAAACGAATAGGTAAAAGGCTTGCCGGTGGTAAAGTTTGCAGGGTTTGTTTTTTCGTAGATCACCGCGCCCGTTTCAGGGTCGGTAACTTTAAAGGCCAAAGTACCCTGGTACTGGTATTTATTGGTGGTTACCAATTTGACAGATTTGGCCAGGCTGTTATTTTCCTGGAAACTAAAATCGCCATCGGTATTAACTGTAACGTGATCCATTACATCGGCCATGGCAATAGAAAAGTTATCGCCGTAAATACCACCGTCGCCCCCGGTATCATAAATGCGGATGGCCAGCACATTTTCTTTATCCCACAAAATTGCAGGATCTGAAGCCGGGATACTATAAGTGCGCGAGCCGTAATGGCCATCTTTAATGGTTCCGCTGTGGCCGCCATATTTAGCGATCAGCTTTCCGTTTAAATACACCTCGTCATTATCATCAACACTGGCAAGGCTTAAGCGGAGACTATCTTTTAAATAAGCTTTCTCCTTAAGCGATGAAGGAATCACTACGTGGATGCGGTACCAGCCGAAGCCATCGTAATTAGGGTGTCCCTGCGGCTCCCAGGAATGGGCGACATCAATGTTTTGCCAGCTTTGATCGTTAAAAGTTGGGGACGACCATTGGGCAGAATCACCCACAGCAAATTTCCAGCCTTTGTTAAGCTGAACATCCTGTGCCGAAGCGCCCAGATATGTACCACCCAACAATAGCAATGCGGTAAAAATTTTCTTCATTATTATAGGTTGTTTAAAAGTGAAAAGCGAAACAGGATTTCGCCCGGTTAGTATGCAGATTTAAAGGTACAATGATTTTGAATAATTAGAAATGTATTGTTAACATTTATATAAAGATATAGTCATAAAACAGCTCTAAATACAACTGAAAGTAAAAAAGTCAATCCGGTATTATGCACGAGGTTGTTGTAGTACAGTTTTTGCCTGTAAATCAATAGCATCACCGGCAGTAAATTTAATGTACAGTTTACGTTCTGGTTTAATATCGATTTTACATTTACCGGTGAAAACAACAGCTATGAAAAAGACTTTTTTAACCTTAGCCCTTGTAACAGTTTGTATTGCGGTTTGCTTTGCAGCCATTACCGGAATTGCCGGAAAATGGGAAGGCAAGCTTGAAACAGAAACCGGTGAAGTTTATCCATTGCTTTATAATTTTCAGATTGATGGGGACAAACTAACCGGCACAGCCAAAACACCTAAAGGCGATATGCCGATTGAAGACGGCAAAATAACCGGCGACAGTTTCAAATTTACCGTAAGCATCGAAGATATCCACATTGCCCATACAGGCAAATTCTATGGCGATTCGGTAGGTGTTGATATTGAAGCCAATGGCTCAAAAGTACATAGCACTTTAAAAAGAGCTCAACAACCTTAATTTCCTGATTTAAGAATTACATGATATTTATATTCCACACCATAAAATATCATATAATCATTTCATCCTATAAATCAAGGTGCTTATATTTATAAACCAAAATTCACATTTATGAAAAAAAAGATTTTTACTACTACCTTATTGGTAAGCTGCTTTATGATATGTCTTGCAGCTATAGCTGATCTTAACGGCAAATGGGCAGGCAAATTAGTTACAAGCGACGGCCAGGAATACCCACTGCTTTATAATTTTAAGGTTGATGGCGATAAACTGACCGGCACAGCCTTAACTCCGGAAGGCGACGTTGACATTAAAGAAGGCAAAACCAATGGTACCGACTTTTCATTTACAGTAGCCACCAGCGGTATCGTGATACCTCATACAGGCAAATTCATGGGCGATTCGGTTAGCGTTGAACTGGATATCAATGGCTCAAAAAGCAACTCGGTATTGAAAAGACCAGTTGATAAGAAATAATTTTCAAATATTATCGTCATGCCGAACTTGTTTCAGCACCCCACTTGCTAAGCGACCTTGCATGGTCTGCCTGTTTCGTGGGGTGCTGAAACAAGTTACTCATGACAACTTAAAACGGGTGTCATGCTGAGCCCGTCGAAGCATGGTGGGCAGGGCCTCTGCGCGCGAGTCTTCGACGGGCTCAGACTGACAGACCCTCTTTTGTCATTTCCCCTTCACAGGCCTCCGGATTTAAACGCTCAGGATGACATTTTCTAAAATAAAAAAGAAAGACCTTACCCCGTCCGGTAAGGTTTTTCTTTTTTTTAAACTTAAAGGCAACAAAATTGTATATAGTTTAAAATTACTGCATATAGGCATCTGCTTAAGCTATATCAACAATGAAAAAAGAGTTCCTGGTGATCAGTGCGTTTGTTATTATTACCGCTTTCAGTTTTATTTCGATGGCCGATATTAACGGCAGATGGATAGGTTCGTTAGCGCTTCCGGGCGATGATCATTTTCCCTTAAGCTACACTTTTAAGGTAGACAGCGGCAAACTTACAGGTACAGCCCATGCTCCGCAGGGTGATGTAGCTATTACCGACGGCATGATCAACGGCGATAATTTCTCTTTCAGTATCCCGGTACCGGGAGGCAGTTCGCCCCATACGGGTAAAGTTTATCAGGATTCTATTGGTATGGACCTGGTTTACAAAGGTCAGCACCTGCATGCTACATTGAAAAGAGACAAGTGAAGTCGAAAGTCTTAAGTATGGAGTCTTTAGTCAAAAGGAGTGCGGCAATTTTTCAGGTCGAAAGTCAGATTATTGTATGACTTATAGATTGAGACTATAGACTTTGAACTAAATGTTGTGTATTAAACCCACAGGGCGTACCTTTGCGCCATGCTGCAACGTATTACAGCCTATTTACTCATCTTTTCGCTGATCACGGTCAATTTCTCGCGGTTTTTCATTTTCGCGGGTTTTGAGCTGAACAGGAATTACATTGCTACCAAGCTTTGCGAAAACAGGAACAGACCCTGGTTGCATTGTGACGGTAAATGCTACTTCGCGAAAAAGATCAAACAGGCAGAGGACAAGCAGGCCAGCGACGAAAGGCAGTCGCAAAAGAGCCTCTTTCAGGAGGTTTATGTCATCAGCTCAACTGATGTTAAATTCCACTCCAGCCTGTTGCAGGTTATTTCAACCCCTTACACCCCCACCGTACCGGCCGATCGCCCGGCTACGATATTCCAGCCTCCGCAGTTAGGATAATCATTTCATTTTTATTGGTTTTTGATTGATGGTGTAGGATAGCTATATCAGTTGTATAACTACAACCTTGTAATTACGTGCTAAAAAACCATCAAAAGAAGGTTAAATGACATTGGGTGCGGAGGGATTGTCATCCTGAGCCTGTCGAAGGACGCGCGCAGAGGCCCCCCACCATGCTTCGACGAGCTCAGCATGACACCCGTTTTTAAGTACTTCGTTCCTCGGCGTGACATACGTTTTTTGACCAATCATCGGCAAAAAGTAATGGCAGGCAGAAGCTACAATCCATTCCCATCAATCGCTCCACACCCTACTCTACCCATTTTTACACCGGGAGGCAACTCCCGTAATACTACATAATGAAACGATATTTAATCCTATTTATAACTTTTATACTTGCTAAAACACAGGCTTACGGTCAAAATATACAAGGCACCATAACAGATGCCAATACCCACGAAGCCATCGCGGGTGCATCAATTTGCAATGCCGATGCTGCTACAGGTGCAAAGCTTGGCATGACTAACGCCAAAGGGCACTTTAGCATTAATACGCAAAGCATTATCCGGCTTAAATTTGCCATGGTTGGTTACAGCGCACGTATTGTTGAAGTATCAACCATAAAAGTCCAAAAGCTTGATGTTGCCTTAGAGCCTTCAACTGTAGATCTGCAACCCGTTGTGGTAACCGCCAGCCGCGAAGGCCAGGCCAGGCAGGACGCCCCCATCGCCATCAGTAAGATCAATTCTACCCAAATTAAGGATACCAAAGCCACTGCCCTTTATCAATTGCTGAACAAGGTTGCGGGTGTTTACATGGTGAACCTGGGTAACGAACAGCATACCATGGCTATCAGGCAACCTATTACCTATAACGCACTCTATTTGTATATGGAGGATGGTGTACCCATTCGTCCGACGGGTATCTTTAATCATAATTCGCTGTATGAGATCAACATGTCGGGCGTTAAGGATATCGAAGTGATCAAAGGGCCTGCATCATCGCTTTATGGCAGTAACTCAATCGGCGGCGCGGTTAACTTTATTACCCAGGGCCCGCCTACAGGTTACGCCGGTAATGTTTCTGTTCAGGGTGATAATTATCATTACCGCCGCGTTGACGCCGACGGCGGTTTTACCCAGGGCAAATTTGGTTTGTATGCAGGAGGATATGTAGCCCATCAAACCGATAGCTGGCAGGATTATTCTGATTTTGATAAGTACTCGGCCAATTTTAAAACTACCTATGATTTCAGTGTCAAAACAAAGCTTACCACTTCAGCTGCCTATAATTATCTGAACACCCAAACTCCCGGCAGTTTGGATAGCGCCCATTTTTATGACCGCAGTTACAGCTCCAACCAGCGGTTCACGTATCGCAAGGTGAAATCGTTTCGTGCCGGCACCCGCCTGGATCATCAGTGGAATGACAAGAACAGCACTTTTATAACGCTCTTTTTCCGCAATAACTCTACTGCGCAGCTGCCGAGCTATTTTATATCCGATGTACGCGACAACAATGGCGTTTACAAAAGCAGCAACGGCCAGGTAAATGATCAAAAATTCAACAGCTATGGCTTACTGGCACAGCACCGGGTTGATTTTGATTTCCTGCATTCGAGGCTGATTGGTGGTGTTTATATAGATGACAGCCCGAGTTCATATTATGCCCAATATCTTGATATCACCAAAGATGTAGCTAACAACTACTACACCGGCTTCAGCAATACCGGCAGGTACATTGATAATTACAAGATCAAGTTGTTCAACACAGCGGTTTATGTCCAGTATGAAGTCAAGCCTACGGAAGCATTAAGAATTGTAGGCGGTTTACGTTATGACAGGGTTCATTACAATTTCGATAATGAGATCCAGGCCGGACAAACCAAATACAAACAACAGGAAACCAACAATTTCAATATCGTTGCTCCCAAACTCGGCATCACCTACAACGTTGGTAATAACAAAGGCCTTTACGCAAACTACAGCGTAGGTTTTCAACCGCCCGAAACCGGCGACTTGTACAGCTCGCGCCAGCTTACCCAGCTTAAACAAGCCACTTTTGATAATTACGAAGCAGGCGGCTGGTTCTCGGCCTTTAACAAAAAACTCTACTTTGAGCTGAGTGTGTTTGATTTAGAAGGCCATAACGAAATCATTAACCAATTGCTGCCGGATAACACTACCCAGAACCAAAACGCAGGCGCAACACGTCACCGGGGGATTGAATACTCGCTTACTGTGGCCCCGGTTAAAGAGCTTACCTTCAGGTTTAGCGGTACCAATGCCAAACACACCTATGTGGAATACAGTGAAGTGACCACCAATTACACCACCGGTACCAACACCGTAACCAACTATGACGGCAAACGCATGAACAACGCGCCGGCCTGGGTTGTCAACTCCGAACTTACTTATAAGCCGCAATACCTGCCCGGCTTCAGGATAGCAACAGAGTGGCAGCACATCAATCAATACTACACCAACCCTGCCAATACCAAAACCTATTCAGGTTATGATATTTACAACCTGCGCCTGGGTTATGATGTAAAAAGCAGCGTATTAAAAGGCGCGGGCATCTGGTTCAATGTGCTTAATTTAACCAATAAGCTTTACGCTACAACAGTAACCAGCAGCCAGTACGGCGATACTTATAATGCCGCGCCGCCACGTACTTACACCCTGGGCATCAGTTATTCATTTTCAAAATATTGATCAATGGCATCTGCAACAGTAAAAAGCAACTTTTATAAATGGCACCGGGTGCTGGGCTTAACGGCCCTCATCCCGGTGATCTTCTGGACATTGAGCGGTCTTTCACACCCGTTCATGTCAAACTGGTTCAGGCCTTCAATTGCGGAGGAAGTGTTTAAACCGCTACCTCAAAGCCAGATGAAACCGGTGCTCAGCATTCAGCAGGTATTGGATAAAAATAAGATCTCCATTATCCGCAACTTCGGACTGGTTAATTTTAATCACAACACTTATTACCAGGTGCTGGATAAAGATAGCGTGTACAATTACTACTCGGCCAATGATGGGGTATTGTTAAAAGATGGGGATAAGCTATATGCCACTTATCTTGCCCGCTATTTTACGCAGGATTCGACATCAAACATTAAAAAGATCGATCTCCAAACAACGTTTGATGGGCAATACCAGCCCATCAATCACCTTTTGCCTGTTTGGAAGATCAGTTTTGACCGCCCCGATGGTATGGATATTTACATTGAAACCAGTCAGAGCCGCATGGGTACATTTAACAACAATACCCGCAAGGCCTTCCTTTGGCTGTTTGAACAGTTCCATACCTGGCAGTTTTTAGCCGATATCGGCGGCGATGTTTTCCGTAATGTAATATTACTCATCATCATGGTGGTAATGCTGTTCGCCCTCATCAGCGGCTTAACTGTTTATGGTTTAATGTGGAAGAAGTTTAAATCCGTAACTCAAAAGCGAAAAGAAAATGGCGGTGAGGACACGCGCATCGTTCATCGTTATCACAGGCAGATAGGGCTTATTGTTTCCTTTGTGATGTTTACTTTCGTGATCAGCGGGGCTTTTCACCTTGTCGTAAAACTGCACAATACCGAAACACCAAAGCCTGATTACGGGCAAGTGATCAACAGGAAACAGTTGGCTATCTCCAACCTTCAGCTTCCTGTTGCCGACAGTATCATCAAAAGGATAGCTGTGGTTAACTTTGGTGGTAATACTTATTACCAGGTAACTGATGATAAAAAGCAGATCTCGTACTTTAACACCTTAACCGGCATAGAACAAATTAATGGAGATGAGGATTATGCCCGTTTTTTAAGTACCTATTACCATACCCACCAGGATCCTGACCAGTTTTATGGCAGGGTAAAAGTTAACCAGGTAAAGCAGTTTGATAACGAGTACGGTTTCATCAACAAACGCCTGCCGGTTGAGCGGGTAAGCTATGCCGACGGCAGCAATTGGTACATTGAAACTACCTCATCAAAACTGGCTGCAAAAGTTGCAGGGATTGACCGGATTGAAGGGCTTTCTTTTATATTTTTACACAAGTATTTCGGCATGACCTGGGCGGGTAAGGATATCCGCGATATAGTGAGTATGCTGGCCGCCTTAGGTGTGCTGGTAGTATCGTTGTTCGGGTTGGCCTCATTCATCAAAAACAAATAATCAATGAAAAAAAGCTTTATCATTTTAGCCTTTGCCAGCATGGCCCTTGGCGCCTGCAACAGTGCGGTTAAAAGCACCGGCAAAACCGACAGCACCTCAACCGTAAAGAAAAAAGGCAAATACACCTGCACCATGCACCCCGATCTTACCTTTGAGAAACCCGGCACCTGCCCTAAATGCGGCATGGCCCTGGTTGAAAGGGATACTACAGAGGATAAGAAATAATCGTTTTAATTCTGCCTCTGACCCGTCATTGCAAGGAAACACCAGGTAAACCCCGAAAAAAAAAGTAATGATGTATAAAACATATTTTAGAGATGGCGCGCGGGGCGCGTTAGTGATAGGAGCGGGTACCGGCCTTGTGGCTAATGCCTGTGCAGTATGAGCGTATAGCACGGGCCACAGGCAACGCCCATGTTTATAATATCGATCAAAAAAATATATTTAATAACCAACAACTTACAATCACGTCATTATAAGATAACGAAGCAATCCCCAGGTAGCAGAGCGGCTATGCACATCCGCCCTGTAAAGTCGGGGATTGCTTCGTTCCTACCCATGACGACTTAAAAAAGGGGGTGTCATACTGAGCCCGTCGAAGTATGGCGGGCAGGGCCTCTGCGCACGAGTCTTCGACAAGCTCAGACTGACAGGCCCTCTTTTGTCATTTCACCTTCAGAGGCCTCCGGATTTAACACTCAGACTGACAAGTCCGTCTTTGTCATCTAACCTTCAGAGTCCATGGATTTAATCATTCGCAATGACGCTTTTTGTTTCGCTATCTTGCACACACTGAAAACGTGCTCAATTTCTATCCGTAACAATTACCTCTTCCACCCGTCTCATACTTACAAACAATACAACTTATATCCTGTTATACCCCCTGTTACAAATAAATCACTAATTTTGGCGCTGATGAAAAAGGTGGAAGTATTAAAAATGATTGACCTGGTTGAAGAGATCAAGAAACTTGATGATCTCATACAACAAAGCCGTAAGAAAAAAACTTCTGACTTTGTGATCAACCAGTATGAGGCAAAAAAACTTAAGCTCATTGGTTCAACCATCACTGAACTGGCTTCCGCTCCCATTCAATCCATCGAAAGCTACCAGCTTATTCAAAAGATCCTGAATAAGTATTACCCCAACATTTCTGAAGACGCTCTGCTTAATGACGATGACATCAGCAAAATAGCAACCGCTATTTAATTAAAGATGCTTGTTAAAAAGGCGGGTAAATGGATGCCGTTTGCTCCAGCGATTCATCGCCTTTCCAAAACACGGTACCGGGATGAAAATGTTTCCATGAGTGCCAGTATTCCTGGTAGGCCTGAATTTTAGCCAGGCGCTGCCCTTTTTGCAAACCTGCCAGGCATAAGCCGTCCCAATCCCAAACAGAAGCTGTTTCCTCGTCGGTAAGCATACCTTTATCATCCAATTTAAAATGAAGGGTTTTACCGCTTACTGATGTATTCCAGGCATGATAGCTGAGGCTATCTTTTTCAATGCCAATAAGCAGTGAACTTTTGTTCAACTCATCATTCAGCAGGCGTTTGGCGTACATGTGGCGCCAGTCGTAAGCTTTGGCTTTGCCGTTTATGATCACACCAATTACCCAGCTTTTACGCATCAGGGAATCTTTGTTTTTTATAGTGCTGTCACGGTCGATAGCCTGCATACGGTCGTAGTTTTTCAGGTCGGCATAATCTGCGGTGTATAGCCTGTCGGGTTGTAAAATGAGCGTTTCGGGATGTTTCTGTAACCAGGCCGCGAGGGTTAATTGTTCATAAGGCAGCTCGGTTAATTGTTTTCCTTTCAGCTCCCCAACAGCCGCGTTACCGGTAGCCTGGTACCACCAGGTTTTAGTGTTTTCATCTTCAATTATGGCATTATAGTGCCTTGCCCCCACCAGCCTGAAGTTTTGCCTTACACCGTTTATAACCGGACTGTAAACCCTGCCTGTACGGCACATGGTGCAATAGGTAACCAAAACAGGTTTATTGCCTACATCGTCCTGCAGTTTATGATGATAGCCCAGGTAGATGAGCGGATAAGCTTTGGCGACACCGTTGTTTACAACACCCACTACCAGGTAGCTTAACGGCACCCTGTTTTTTAATCCGTTGGCAAAAACAGCTTTTGTGGTTTCTTTAAACATGGTTTCGGCCTTATACATATAATCGGTTATGTAAAAGCTGCCTATACAAAGTACAAAAACAGCGGCTTTAACAGCCTTTTGTTTAAAGGTATTTTTAGCGTAGAATTTAAATAAGTACCAAACAATGAATAGCAAGCCAATCAAACGCAGCGGCATGATCACCTTTTCGAGATAGTAACACAGGGTTATGGCATTCAGATCCTGGCTGCCCGGAAATGGCATGAGCAGGTAAGCATGAATAAGGCCGGGTACCACCAGTAAAATGATACCTATCCAGAATATTTTAGCACTGTTCCATCTCATGCTTATTCAATAAATCCTCAGCATTGGGCTGTTACCTCAATAAGTTTATAATTGGTTTATAATTTCCTAATTTATAAAAATTTACATATTACAAAAAATTATAGCCCAAATAAAACGATCAGTCATTATTGCTTTTTTCCATTCTCCACGCTTTTGATCTCTTCCTTACGGTCTTTCTTAAAGTCAAAGCTGTTAAATTCCGGCGTTTGCGGCAGGTCAATGGTATAGCTTGTTAACGTTTCAACTTCAATGGTGATATCATCTGCAAGCAAATCAATGATATGTCCGCCACCGGTTTTATCATCAGATAAAAAATGAAAATGGTAGCCGCTGATATGTGCTCCTTCCATCAGTGCGGGGATCTTAAAACCTATGAAATCGCCTTTGATGTTCTTAAAATCAAAAAAATGCTGCCTGTCAAGCATCGCCGTCAAGGGTAAATAAGGTTTATCAACCGGCGGGAAAGCCCTTGTTTTAACCGTACTAAAATTTCCTTTGATGTGGATAGCGTAGATCCCGTTCTGGTTGGTTAAGATACTGTCGAGGTAGCTAAACAGTGCCGATTTAGATAAAGGCTTATTACACTTATATTTTTTTTCGGCATGAAAAAAGCAAACCACAGCATAAGGGGTTTTGCCGGTATCGGCAAGTTGGGTTGTTTTACCCGTTGACTGGGTTTGATAAAGTTTGCCGTTAAACATCATGAGCTCACCATCAAGCTTGCCCGGGGCGCCCAAACCAAAATCGCCATGTTGCTTTAATTGTTTATATGGATAATAGGAATCATACAAGCCGCCGATAAAACCTGCCGCGTAACCTGCACTGAATAAATTTTTATCAGCTACTTTTTGTTGTGCCGATGTTTTAAGGCATGTAAAGATCATTAAGAGCAAAAAGCATCTCAGGCATAAATTCTTCATGAGGGGAACGTGTTTTTAAAGCCATAAAAGTAGTTCAAAAATCACTCTGGCATCTAACAAAGCCTGTTAAATTTTACTTTGCCCTTACGGGGTTAAGAATTACAGGCCTTAAATTTGTTTAAACATTTAAAATGGAAATGATGAAAGTAGAAATATGGTCGGATGTGATGTGCCCGTTTTGTTACATAGGCAAACGCAGGTTCGAGGAAGCACTGGCCGGCTTTGAAGGCAAAGAACAAATTGAGATAGAATGGAAAAGCTTTCAGCTAAATCCCGATCTTAAAACCAATCCCAATATCAGCATTAACCAGTACCTGGCCGATATAAAAGGATGGACGCTTGACCATGCTGAACAGATGAACGAGCATGTTACCCAAATGGCGGCGCAAGCCGGCCTTACCTATAATTTCAGCAAATCGGTTGTGGCTAATAGTTTTAACGCGCACAGGTTAGCTCATCTGGCCAAAAAACATGGTTTGGGAGACGCTGCCGAAGAAGCTTTGTTCAGGGCGTATTTTACTGAAGGCCGCAATATTGATGATACCGAAACCCTTATTGAAATGGGCACAGCGATTGGCCTGAACGCTGAAGAAATTAAACAAACGCTTGAAAGCGACACCTACGCCGACGATGTAAAACATGATATTGCCGAGGCTCAATATTTAGGTGTACGCGGTGTTCCGTTTTTTGTAATGAACCGCAAATATGCCGTATCAGGGGCACAGGAGGTGGCCGTATTTAAAGATACCCTTGCAAAAGCCTTTACCGGCTGGCAGGAAGAAAACCCCAAACCAGCATTTGATACGATCGAAGGCGAATCATGCAGCCCCGATGGCGACTGTAAATAATTGAAAAAATTGTAAACTTTTCTTAACATTATTTGTATCAAATAGTTTTTCTCCTACGTACAAAGAGCTAAAATACTTATATTTAAACCGTTAAAACCATAAACTATCACTCTTTGTATATATGAAAAAAATTTACTGTAAAGTAATTACCCTTCTTTTAATAGCAGCTTCGGTAAGTAGCTGCAAACTTGACCCACCGCTCGGGCCGGATAAAGAAACAAAAGCAATTGCCGTTGTCCCTACCACAAATACAGGAACGGGAACTGGAACCGGGACGGGTACCGGCACTGGAACGGGTACAGGTACAGGCACCGGAACGGGGACGGGGACGGGAACTGGTACTGGTACTGGTACAGGTACAGGTACAGGAACGGGAACGGGAACTGGTACAGGCACTGGAACTGGTACAGGGACCGGAACGGGCACTGATCCGGCGGCGACTAACATAACCGGAGATGGATTAGCACTTGGGCCTGTCGGCACAATTATATTTAAGATAGACGGGGTAACCTATACAGACAAAACAAACTCTTTTGCGGCTATTCTCGATCACAGCAGTGCTTTAGACGGGGACGTATATATTACCGGTATGGGTGATTATGATATGAATCTTGACTTTAACGGCAAATCAACAGGTACGTTCACATTAGAAAAATTAGATATTGGCGAGCTGGGACTTATACCGGGCTTAGGAAAAGTGAAAGTTACAAAATTTGCAACCAGTGGTTTCCTCGGAACCATGCAGGGAACATTCCAGGCGGATATGAAAGAGTTCTCTACCGATAAAATCCACCGCAACGTACAAGGATCTTTTAATCTGAAACAATAAATCCTCAAAACATAAAGTCCTGATTTGTATTTAAAAATGAGTCGAGGCTTCTTTTTTTAGGTCCATTTCACACAAAAGTAAAAAACGATTTAGCTTATTAAAAGTACAATTAATTGCCTTATATTTGTAGCAATTAATCATAGTGTCCAAATGACACTATGATCGTACTAAAACATGAACAATTTCCCGCAAAAAACAGATATCATTAACAAACTAACGCTCCGCATTGCCGTGGGCGCTATGTTTTTTATGGCGGGGTTAAGTTTCTCCAGCTGGGCATCGCGCATTGCTACTGTTCAGCAAAATTTAGGTTTATCAGATGCCGGTTTGGGTGCTGTGTTGTTCGCCCTTCCTGTCGGCCTTATGTGTTCCCTGCCCTTCTCGGGCTGGATCATCACCAAAATAGGCAGTAAAAAACTCGTTATCGCCGCGCTATTGGTTTATGCTGCCGCATTGGTAAGTTTAGGCCTCGCACAAAATACGTTTCAACTTATCATCTGCCTGCTATGCTTCGGCTTTGCAAGCAATTCTGTAAACATTGCGGTAAACACGCAGGCAGTGGCTACCGAGCAGCTTTACCAGCGGCCCATTATGGCTTTTTTTCACGGACTGTGGAGCCTGGCCGGTTTTACCGGGGCAGGTATAGGCACGTTCATGATAGCCAACGGCATTATCCCTTTTCATCATTTTTCGTTAATGCTGATCGTGATAGCGATTGGCGTGGCCGTAGCTGCCCGTTATCTGAAAGATGATAAAGTAACCGATTCCGGGCCTGTATTTGTAATGCCCGATAAGTCGCTCATTAAATTAGGTATTATAGCCTTCTGTTCCATGATTTGCGAAGGCGCCATGTTCGACTGGAGCGTGATCTACTTCAAAAAAGTGGTGCTGGCTCCCGAGGCGTTGGTTGGCATAGGCTTTACTACATTCATGTTCACCATGGCAGGCGGACGTTTTGTGGCCGATTGGTTTGCTCACAAGTTTGGCTTAAAACGCACCTTACAGGTTAGCGGCTCATTAACCGCAATGGGTTTGTTAATTGCCGTAGCTTTCCCCTATGTTTATACGGCCATGGCAGGCTTTTTACTGGTTGGTGCAGGTGTATCATCTGTAGTACCAATGGTATACAGCGCTGCCGGTAAATCAAAAACTATGTCGCCGGGCGTTGCACTGGCTGCAGTATCAACTATTGGTTTTATGGGCTTTTTAGTCGGCCCGCCGGTTATCGGTTTTATAGCAGGAATTGCTACCCTCAGGGCCTCTTTTATCCTGATTGCCTGTATGGGAATTTCGGTAGTAGTGGTATCAACTATGGCCAAAATTGATTCGGATAATACCAAAGAGGAATTACCAAACGAAACAACAACCGTTGATTTTAGCCCTCCTGTTCCAAATCCGCAGCGGCAGGATTAAGCAGGTATTCAAACTGCTCGTACCCGTTGTGAAAAATAAACTTCAGCCTTTCCTTCGGTAAATTAATATCCAAAGCCATCAGCGCAAGCGTTTCAGGCAGGTTATCCCTTATCAGTTTAAGATCCGTAACATGCGGCATCTCCACAAAAATATCATCTCCCTGGGGCTTGATTTCCCAACCATTTAAATGAGCGTTTTTCAATGTACTTATCCATTTTT
This sequence comes from Mucilaginibacter sp. SG538B, assembly GCF_013376065.1. Classification (NCBI taxonomy): domain Bacteria; kingdom Pseudomonadati; phylum Bacteroidota; class Sphingobacteriia; order Sphingobacteriales; family Sphingobacteriaceae; genus Mucilaginibacter; species Mucilaginibacter sp. SG538B. The sequence continues at coordinate 34,486 of NZ_JABMJI010000008.1, read as the reverse complement.
GCTGATAGTTATTCATAATATCTGGTTTCATTGATAAATGTTTTATGGCCGGGTTTTGTTTTAAATGGATGTAATCGACAGGCGGGGAAATCGCGTTTAAAATAATTCGATTTGTTTTACTAATCTCATACTGAAAAATTTCTACACAAATGCTTTGCAGCGCTCCACAATTAATCGAATTACACGAATCTTAAATTGATTCAATTCGTGTAATTCGATTAATCCGTAAAAATTAGTGTGAAATTTTTCATTTATTGTTTTTCAATCCGCATGTGGTTAAAAGCGATTTCCCTGAATCGACAGGTTGTGTCACCCAAAAATCAAACTTAATTCCTTATTTTAGGCATCTATGAAACAAAGCTACCCTATTGATAAAATCACGCAGCCGGTAAGCAAATTCATAAACCAGGAACATACCGGCGGCATCGTGCTTTTTATCAGCGTAATTGTGGCTATCGTATGGATAAACTCGCCTTTTCAGCACAGTTACCACCAACTTTGGGAACTCACACTATCAATCGGTTTTGATAAATATGTTTTAAACCATCCCCTGCACCTTTGGATCAACGACGGCCTTATGGCTTTATTTTTCTTTGTGATAGGCCTTGAGTTGAAACGCGAGTTCATGGCCGGCGAACTATCGTCTGTAAAAAAGGCTTCGCTCCCCATGTTTGCCGCGTTGGGCGGAATGCTGGTGCCCGCTTTCATCTTTTTCCTTTTTAATACAGGTAAGCCATCAGCCCATGGCTGGGGGATCCCGATGGCTACAGATATTGCCTTCGCGCTGGCTTTACTATCTATGGCGGGCAAACATATTCCATCCTCTGTAAAAGTTTTCCTGTCGGCATTGGCCGTTGCCGATGACCTTGGCGCTGTTTTAGTTATTGCTCTTTTTTATAGCAGCCACATAGCGCTTGTACCGCTTACTGTTGGGGTTTGGCTGTTGGTACTTTTACTTATCGGCAATAAAATGGGGATCAGGAGTACCGCTTTTTATTTGATCATAGGCTTCGCTGTTTGGATAGCTTTTTTACTTTCAGGCGTCCACGCAACCATCGCGGGTGTGTTGGTGGCTTTTACTATTCCCGCACGTACCCGCATCAGCGAGATCAGTTACACCCAATCTGTAAAGCAATACCTTACCGATTTTGAAAACGAGCAACCAAACAACAGCACGCTTATAACGCCCGGACAGCACCACATTATTGATAAAATAAAAAAGCTGAGCCTTGACGCCGAAACACCGCTGCAAAAAATTGAACACATCCTGCACCCCTGGGTAGCTTTCGTCATCATGCCGCTTTTCGCTTTAGCCAATGCCGGGATTATTGTTAGCTATGACTTTTTCTCGTCACTGGCCAACCCTGTTAGCATGGGCGTGGCTATAGGCCTGGTTGCCGGCAAGTTTACAGGTGTATTGCTCTTTACCTGGCTCATGGTAAAATTTGGCGCACAATTACCCGCAGGCTCATCCTGGAAACAAATGACAGGTGTGGCTTTGCTTGCAGGCGTAGGTTTTACCATGTCCCTTTTTATATCGGCATTAGCCTTTGATCACGCCGAAATGATTGACCAGGCCAAATATGGGATCCTGTTAGCCTCTTTGCTGTCCGGGATATCGGGGGTAGCTGTTTTAAGCAAAAAGCCGAAGACTTAAAGCATAAAGCCAAAATGAATGTATTATCCACCTCCTCTATGAACCATGAACTATCATCCATGAACCGCAAGGCTACTGCTTCCAATTTGGCTTACCATAAATGCCCAGTGGTGTTATGCGGTTTTGGAAAATGGTTTGCGGGCTATTATAAAACTTTATAAAATCACCGGCGCTGGGTTGGCCGGGGTATGGCACGTAATAATGATGATCGTTTCCGTTGCGCCATGCCATTACGTAGGATACTTTATGCTTAGCGAGGGTTTGCAGTAATATATCCGTCCACCAGTTGGGCATGGGAACACCTTCAAAGCCGGTTTCGGGCAGGCATGTTATTTTATGGTGTTTTACAGCGATGCCATCAACAATGGCAAGGCGTTGATCCAGCTTAGCTTGAAAACGCTCAACGCTTTGCGTGCAATAATTATCAAAGCCTATAAAATCCGCGTAAGCATCGCCGGGATAGCGTTCCAAAAACTCATCTTCCGATTCAAAATCAGCCGCCGAATATACGATGAGCAGGTTATGCAACTTCTTTTTATCCCGCAGGTAATCGATAGTAAAACGCCACAGGGCGTTAAATTCATCGGGGGTACAGGTGTTTTTGCACCACCAAAACCAATTGCCCGTAAGCTCATGAAATGGCCGGAACAATATCGGGACAGCCTCTCCTTCCGGGCCTTTCATATCAGCTAAATAATTGGCCGCACGATCAAGATACCCAACATATACATCATGAAACGCGCCGCCGGGGATAAGATCTTTTACCGTATACTGCGTGGTATCCCAGGCGGTTTTGCCATTGGCCGGGTTATCCATATGCCAGCAAAATGTATTGATGCCGCCGCGCGCGTAAACATCTTTAACAAACTGCTTCTGCTGTTCAAAGGCGATTCCGTTAATATCATGAATGCTGTCGTGCTCAATCCTGGCCAAATCCCAGCCATACAGGGCCGGATATGATCCGGTAACACTTTTAACATCTGAGCGGCCTGGTTCATTACGCCATCCCACACCATAGGCCAGGTCATCATGGTGGCCAAATATTACCCCCACGTTAAGCAGCCGCTGCATACTGTAAAAAAGCTGCCGGGTTTCGGTTGTGGCGTGCTTATCGGCAGGTTCAAACAGCTGCGCCATAGCGGTTGAACTATGGATCAGCAGGTATAAAACAGCAATCCTTCTGAAAAATTTTATCATAATCACTGCCGCTAAGTTAAACCATTTGAAGCCTTGCTTTACGGCTAATTTATCGGGCCTATACGCCTGATAATTTCAATACATGCACGGCTGTTATGATAGGGGCATTTCCAAAGCCCTGCTTTGTCCTCGCCGGGCATTATGCTGCCATCGGCTTTGATACCCCAAAACCATTCACCGTTTTGTTTATCCAGTATTTTATCTTTTATAAAAGCCCAGTTTTTAAGGACCAAATAAAAGTATTCATCATTACCGCTAACCTGCCAGGCATTGTAAAAACCTACCATAGCTTCGGCCTGTACCCACCAGTGTTTTTCTTTGATGAGATGATCATTTGCCGGTTCATATTCATACCATAAGCCACCATCAACATCTAAACCCTGTATAGTTGCTTCTGCTATCGCGATGCAAGTGCTGCTGACATTCTCGATCATTTCCTGATTACCAATAACTTCGGCGGCCTCCAGTAAAAGCCAGGTGGCTTCAATATCGTGCCCGTACGATATGGTTTCTGACCGGCGGTTCCAATCCTCATCAAAAAACAGCACGAGGTGCCCGGTTCCAGCATCAATAAAATGATCAAAAAAATTATTGATCAGGGTTTCAATCTGCTGTTTAAGTCCGCCATCCGGCCAGATGCGGTACAGGTTGGTATAAGCTTCCAGTACGTGCAGATGGGTGTTCATGGTCTTTTTCTCATTGGCATCCTTAGCGCTTAGCCTAAGATCGCCGAGCGGCTGCCAATCGCGCGTGAAAGCTTCGAGATAACCCGTTTTATCCTTGTCGTAACTTTTATTGATCAAAAGATGATAGAGGCCGATGGCTTCCTGCTTTACCCTTTCCGATTTCGAAGCTATATAATATTCACTCAGCGCGTAAATGGTAAAGGCATTGGCATATACCTGTTTTTTTGTATCCGGCATATCACCTTTGTAATCAACCGACCAATACACGCCGCCAAACTCATCATCAACAAAATGAGCTTTGATATAATCATAGGCCCGCTTAGCTGCCTGTAAATAAGCTTCATCAGGCTTTTGATTGTAAGCAGCAGAAAAACTCCACAGTATCCTCGCGTTTAAGACCGAACCTTTGGGGGCACCGGGAGTAACCTGGTTATCATTGTTGATCTTGCCCCAAAAACCACCGTTTACATCATCTACAGTATGATTGAGCCAATAATTGAGGATATTTTTCAACTCACCTGTTAGCTCATTGCTGAAGACAGCAAGCTGATGATTTGAAACAGTATTTGATGGTTGAAGCATGTTTAAATCTCTGTTCAGGCGCCGGCTCCCTGTAATTGGCTTAAAGCTTTATTTTTATCGATAATATTGTACACTGCCTGTACCGATGAGGCCGAACGCAAACCATCGGCCGGTGTGTTCATGGCATAGTCTATCAGTTTATCAATTGTAGTAGTGGCTACATGCATGCGGGTATCTGAGGACGCATAATAAACATAAACCGATCCGTTATCATCGGCTATCCAGCCATTACAGAACACTACATTGGATACATCGCCGATACGCTCCTCACCGACCGGTGCCAAAAAATAACCTGCTGGTTGGTAAAGTACTTTAGTAAGGTCATGAAGGTCGGTCATAAACATGTACAACACATAACGTAAACCAGCAGCTGTATTGCGTACGCCATGCGCCAGGTGCAGCCAGCCTTTTTCCGTTTTGATTGGCGCCGGGCCCTGGCCATTCTTGGCTTCGTAAACGGTATGGTAGCTTTTATTGTGAATGATTGTTTCATGGTCAACAACCGCGTGCTCCATAGTATCGCACAAGCCAAAACCTATTCCACCACCGGTCCCTGCACTGATAAAACCATCCTGCGGACGGGTATACAAGGCATACTTACCATCAACAAACTCGGGGTGTAATACCACGTTGCGCTGCTGGGGCGAGTTGGTTTTCAGATCGGGCAGGCGCTCCCATTTTACCAGGTCCCTGGTGCGCGCGATACCGCAGGCTGCTATCGCCATCGACTGATCATATGACGGAGCTTCGGGGTCACGGCGTTCGGTACAAAACAGGCCATAGATCCAGCCATCTTCATGCTGGGTAAGGCGCATATCGTACACATTGGTATCGGGCTCATCGGTTTGGGGCAGTTCAACCGGGTAATCCCAAAATTTAAACCCATTGATCCCATCAGCACTTTCGGCCACAGCGAAAAACGATTTCCGATCGGCGCCTTCAACCCTCGCTACCATCAGGTATTTGCCGTTAAACTTTATAGCGCCGGCATTAAAAACCGCGTTAATACCAAAACGTTCCATTAAATGAGGGTTGGTTTTAGCATCAAGATCATATCGCCACTCAAGCGGGGTATGGGCGGCAGTAAGCACAGGATATTTAAACCGGCAAAAAATACCGTTGCCTGTTTCCTCAACCTGGTTTTGCCGGTTAATCAATTGCGCTTGTTCGGCCTGTAGTTGAATGAGCCTTTGGTTAAATTCCTGCGTCATATAGTTTTTTATCAATAGTCTTTTAATTTATTCCACCATGTTTTTTTCAGTATGGTAATAGTAACCACCAGTATGGCTATGGTAACTATGAGCGATGCTTTTTGTGCCAGTATCAGGTACATGGGCAGTATGGTAAGGCAGCATTGTGTAATAGTACCGATAACCACGTTGAACATGTTTAGCTTAAAGTTTTTGTTAGGCACAAATGATGGATTTTTCTCCATTACCAAAGCCTTAACAGGCCCCCAAAAGCCCCACGGCCTTACGGTGGTATAAAACGACCGCAACACGGTCATATCCGTTGGCGCTGTAGCGTACGAGCCGATAACCGAGCCCCCCAGCGAGATGACAAACAGCACCGGGAACCAGTACAACAGTTGGATCGAAGGGATAATAAGCGAAAATATCATGGCTGACAAAATCCCCGAAAGCATCCCGTAAAAAAAACCGTTGGCATTAAAGCGCCACCAATGCCATTTAAGTACGTTACTGGCTATATAACCGCCATAAAGTGCCGATACTATCCATTGCAGCACACTGTTCACATCCTTTACAAAAAAGCCGAGTATCACGCCTACCGCTACCACAAAAACCCCCACCATGTAATTGGCGGTGATGATTTTTTTGGTAGATGCCTTCGGGTTGATGTATTTGAGGTAGATATCATTCACAATATAAGCTTGCGCCGCGTTCATGGTACCGCTGAAGGTGCTCATGAAAGCTCCAAGCAAACCGGCCAGCAACAATCCAACCAAACCAACCGGCAAAAAGTTGTTGATCACGGCCGGCAGGATGCGTTCAAAATCAATAGCCCCTTTGGCGTCTTTCAAATCCATTCGGTGATAAAAAAGTACACCTAGGATAGTTAAACTCACAATAAGCGAATAACGGATAGGCAGCAGGATGATATTTACAAAGCCGCTCATTTTGCTGGCCTCTTCGGGCGAGCGGGTGGAGAGGATCTTTTGCATATCATAATTAGGCGCGGGCCCGGCCACTGCCGCGAAGAAGCCTTTAAAAGTCATCATCATAAAAAACAGGCCGAACAGCGAATAACCATCTTCTTTGATCTTATTGTTTACCTCGTTGATGATTCCCGTCCAGCTAAGGCCAAGATTTTTACCAAAAAAAGGGCTATACCAGCCATCGGGCACATTGAGGTGGTTCCCGCTGAGTTTGCCTGCAGCTATGAAACTGATCCACACGCAGGCTACGGTCATAATGCCGTACTTGATCATATCGCCCAGTACAATACTATGCATGCCACCTATGATAGAATAAAACATGGCAAATAGCGTAAATATGATCCCGTACATATGCGGTACATACTGAGGCGCCACGTGGAAGGGCACGTAAGCTTTAACCAGGTCCCAGGGAATAAATATTTCAATGAACTTGCCCAAACCAATAAACCCATAAGCCAGGAAACCAAAACAGCTTAACAGCGCGAAAGCGATAACTACCACATTTGACCCTGTTACCCCCGGCCCGGTTTTACCGAAGCGGGTTGCCAGCCATTCGGCCCCGGTAGCGGCGTTTGACCGACGCAGCCAGCGCGACAGGTACATCATTAAAAACACCTGGTTAAATACCGGCCACAACCAGGGGATCCAGATGCTTTTCATACCATAAACAAAGCACAGGCTTACCATCCACATGGTACCGCTGATGTCGAACATATCGGAGGCATCGCTTAAACCCAGTTTATACCAGGGTAAAGATTTGCCGCCCAGCATATAGCTTTCCTTATTTTCGCGGGCTTTTTTACGGTACCATAAACCAATAAAAATGGTGCTCAGCAGGTATAAAACTATAATGGCAACATCAAGTAAGTGTAACTTCATCTTGTCTGATTTTGTCGGAACCGGAATTTTTTGAATTAAATAATTGTCAGAATACTACAATCCTGGTTTAAAAATGGCCAAATACAATAAATTCGACGAATTCATAAATTCCAAAAATTCGAGTTCAGACACCCTAACTGTCATTACTCAAAAATGAATTTATTATCAGCAACTTTATAATACTTTTTTAACCTTATATTTAACTTTATCGATAGGCTGATACATTTTTAACCAGCCATGAAGCCAAATAAATACCAGTTAAATAAATACGCGGTTTCCGGTATAGGTTTCCCTGAATTCTTTGGGAATACACATTTTTTTACGCTTAAAGATCCTGTTGAAATTGGAGATATTGTTAAAGCCGCATTTATAGGCAATTTCGGCTACCGTGGTTGTGGAGTCAATAAGCATCCTGGAAGCATGGCCAAGCCTGATCTCGTTCAAACTGTCAATAAAGGTTTTGCCCGTGCGTTTTTTGATAAACCTGCTAAATGAAGCTTCGGGCATATTGGCAATTTTAGCTACTTCGGCAAGGGTGATTTGCTTGTTATAGTTAATATTCATGTGCTCAAACACTTTTTCAATGCGGCGACTGTTGTAGTAAAACTTCTCATTTGTAAAGCTTGGATCCGACAGCATTTTCATATTGCGGGAAATTGACAGGTCATGAAGAATGGACAGAAGCTCTAATACGGAGTCAAAACCACTCTTTTTATCCAATTGCATAATCCTGTCTTTAAGCGCGTAAATAGTGTCCGATGAGAAAGAAACCCCCCTTTGCGAGCGCTCGAGCATGCTTTTTACAAAACTTAACTGATTTCGCTTCAGAAACTTTTCATCAAACAGATCTTTATGAAACTGGATGGTAACTTCAGTTATATCTTCGCTTTGACATTGGTGCGTAAACCAGGCATGGTATAAGTTTGGGCCTATCAGCGCCAGCTCTACTTCTTCAATAACCTCAATATGGCCACCCACTACCCTTTTGGCCCCTTTGGCGTTGATAATTAAATTAAGCTCGTATTCGTCATGATAATGAAGCGGAAAGTCAAATTTCTTTTTTACCCTCGAAAAAATAGTAAAACAATCACTTGGCGTTAGCGGAGTTATCTCCCGCATTACATTACTTGTCGTCATAGAATCCACTAAAATAAGTTTACTAATTAATGATACTAATTTAACACTTTTATACTTTCAAAATGTCAATTAAACAATTAATTATTAATTCTCGTTACCTCATTGCGTATTATGCCCCCTTACAGCACCGTAACCAATTAAAATGTGCCTGCAGGGTTTAACGTTAGTTGTATGGCAAAATCACAGTTAACCTCACTATCTGATAATTTGCCGTTAATATCAAGCCGTGAAAACTCAAATGAATTTGGCAGCGCGTTTTAAAATGCCTGGTAATACAGTATAATATAAGGCAACTTATCAAAATTTTACACTTCATTAACTAATATTTTAGGGGCTGTACTGCGCTATATAAATTTTAACTTTTAGGTTTGCAGACAAATTGGTTTAAACATTTAACCCAAACGGTCAAAGGTTTATTTAGCCGTAATTTAATCTGTCATTAATACTGTATTGATAATTTGCCGGCAGAGATTTTGGCCGGCCTTTTGCTACAGCATTTTATAATTGATTTATTATCAAATGTACTTTTAATGCACGGGCAAGATATAATACTTTTTTTTCATTATTTAGTTTTAAATTACCAAAAACGTTAAATTACTACTGTAAACACTCAAAATAAAGCACCGATACCTAATACTTTTATGTCATTTTATCAATTAAATAAACTCTTTTTAAAACGATTTAAAAAGTTACCCAAAGTATCTTAAAGGAAATAAACCACGGTACAGCAAACAAACACCTGCGGGTTTTGTAGAGTTACCATACGCATATACAAGTACATTTTTAATGGACAATACGCAAAGCATTACCAGGCATACAAACAAAAGATTCGTGAAGCTTAAACAAAGCCTGAGCGACTTTTTTTTAACGCTTTATCGCATAAACCAGTTTATCATCCGCTTTTTTAAAGAAGCTTTTGTACCGCCTTTTGAACTTAAGGAAGTTATACGCCAGTGTTATGAAGTAGGTGTGCGTTCATTTACCCTGATATCGGTTACGGGTTTTATTGTGGGGGTTATATTTACCAAGCAATCAAGGCCATCGTTATCACAATTTGGCGCCGAATCGTGGTTGCCTTCGCTGGTATCCATAGCCATTATGCGTGCGCTTGCCCCATTAGTTACCGCGCTGATAGCGTCAGGAAAAGTAGGCTCAAGCATTGGCGCCGAGCTGGGGTCCATGCGCGTTACCGAGCAGATAGACGCGATGGAAGTATCGGGCACCAAACCATTTAAATACCTGGTATGTACCCGCGTACTGGCTACCACGCTTACTATTCCAATTTTATCAACCTATACAGGCTTTGTGGCTTTATTTGGTGGGTATTTAAATGTAACCATGAACGAAGGCACCACCTGGACAACTTTTATACAGGAAGTTTTTGAGCCGCTAACCTTTACCGATTTTGTGGCATCGCTTATAAAATCAATTGTATTTGGCTTTACCATTGGCATTGTGGGCTGCTACCAGGGCTATAACTCAAATAAAGGAACCGAAGGCGTGGGTAAAGCTGCAAACGGCGCGGTAATTACCGCCATGTTCCTGGTGTTTATTGAAGAAGTTATTATTGTACAGATAACCGGCTGGTTCCGCTAATTTATGGAGGTATGAAAAAGGCAGCAGTACAGACAGATCATAATAACCCGGTTATCAGCATCAGGGGCTTAAAAAAAGCTTTCCAGGATTATGCCGTGCTCCGCGGTATCGACCTTGACCTGTACCAGGGCGAAAACCTTGTGGTGCTTGGCCGCTCAGGTACAGGTAAGTCGGTACTGATCAAGATCATATCGGGCCTGCTTAAACCCGATGAGGGTATGGTAAAAGTATTTGGCCAGGACATCGCCCATATTACCGAAGATGACTTACAAAAATTACGCATCCGTATAGGCTTTTCGTTTCAGAACAGCGCTTTGTACGATAGTATGACCGTGCGTAAAAACCTGGAGTTCCCGTTGGTGCGTAACAAACGTAACCTTACCCGCGGTGAGATCAATACCGCGGTTGAAACGGTGCTTGACGCGGTTGGACTTTCGCAAACCATTAACCAGATGCCATCCGAGCTTTCGGGCGGGCAGCGTAAGCGTATAGGCATTGCCCGCACACTGATCCTGAACCCCGAGGTTATGCTGTATGATGAACCCACTGCCGGCCTCGACCCTATAACCTGCATCGAAATCAATGACCTGATTAACGAGGTGCAGCAGCGGTATAATACATCATCCATCATTATAACACATGATCTGACCTGCGCCAAGCAAACCGGCGACAGGATAGCCATGCTCTTAGACGGGCAGTTTCAGCGCACCGGCACTTTCGACGAGGTGTTTAACACCACCGATAGCCGGGTGAAACCATTTTACGATTACAACTTTATTGAATAACAACAATTAGATAAGATATACCATTATCATGGATCCAGCAGAAAAAAGAAAATCGATCATAGTAGGCATATTCCTGGCACTTGGGCTCATATTGTTTATATTGGGGGTATTTACCCTGGGGGGCCAGCAAAAAGCCTTTGTTAAAAATATAAAGTTAAGCGCCGTATTTACCGATGTTGCCGGTTTAAAGAAAGGCAACGCCATTTGGTTTTCGGGCGTTAAAGTTGGCACTATCAGCAATATCAAATTTATCGGCCCATCAGAGGTCCAGGTGTATATGAATGTTGATGAGGCTACACAGCAATACATCCGCCGCAACGCGATGGCCAAAATAGGATCAGACGGTTTGATAGGTAATAAAATTATTGTGATAGAAGGCGGAACCGCACAGGCACCGGTAATTGAAGATGGTGACGTATTGCAATCCGAAAAAATGCTCTCGACCGATGACATGCTTAAAACCCTGCAGGATAATAACCAAAACCTGTTAGCCATCACTAACGATTTTAAATCATTAAGCCATAACATATTGCAAGGTAAAGGTACCGTTGGCGCATTATTAGCCGACAGCACCATGGCGATACAACTGCGCGGCGCCATGCGCAACCTGCAGGCCACTACTCAAAGTGCTGCTTTAATGGCTGTACAGCTTGACCAGTTTAGCCGTAAAATGAACACCAAAGGCGGCCTTGCCGATAAAATGCTTACGGATACAGCTACCTTTGCTCAAATTAAACAGGCTGTAGGCCAACTGCAGCAAACCGCAGCAAACGCTTCAACACTTACCAGCAATCTTACCAGGGCAAGTAACAAGCTTAACACTACCGATAATGCTCTGGGCGTATTATTGAACGATCCCAAAGCGGCGGTGCAAACACAATCGGCCATCAATAACCTGCAGGCAGCATCTATCAAATTAAATGATGATCTGGAAGCTGTTCAGCATAACTTTTTCCTGAGAGGTTTTTTCAAAAAGAAAGAAAAAGCAAAAGCTGATAGTTTGAAGGGAAAACAGTAAGCCCCCCTCTAAACGGCGTAGCCCTCATGAGCACTAAAAACTCATGCCGTTGTTGGTGTTGTCACCAACAACTTTTTTGCCTGTTTTGTCTCTTATAATCACGAAATCACCATTTGCTATGCACGTAGTAATTGAGCGGCGCGGAGTTGTTGGTGACAACACCAACAACGGCGAAGACTTTAAAATACAATTCTTTTTAAGTCCCTCTCTCCCGGAGAGGGATTTAGGGTGAGGCAAAAAAAATGCGTCCCGTATCTCACCCCGGAACGCAATCTCGACAACATCTCATTGATATCGATCAACTAAACCAGGTTAAATCTCAGCCTGTACTTTATTATACACGCATATCGTGCCATTGTTTTAAATAATTAAAAACCAGATATTTAAATGGGATTATACTTTTTAAAACGTCCGATTTTGCACGCCTGACGTCCTCTTTCAGATCAGATAATTTTATTTACACCCGGGACCTTCACCAGCATCGACGATAACAGAAAACTGCTTGTTACAGCCAGCGGACCAACAATCAACAATTTATAAGCCGGATCCATTGGCCAACTTATGGCAGCCACCGAAAGGGAGATGAGCACCAAGGGATGAAAAATATATACGCCGAATGCCGCACGCGACATGCTTTTCCCAACTGCAGATTGCCCTGTCCACTTATGCTTCGCGATGATCAATAAGGCTGCCATAATGAAAATACCTGTAAACTGTTCCCAAAAGGCGTACATTAACGATTGCCAGTGCCCCTCTCCGCTAAACGTTTCGATAGAACTGTGCGTGCTTTCTTTTATAAAATAAATTGCCGGAAATACCGCAAAAATCATAAAAGCTGACAGCCATGCAAACAACCTACCTGTTTTGATATCAAAACTGTTAAGCCAGTTGTTTCGTGATGCTATTATTCCCATCCAAAACATGCCTATGTATTGCGCAAAATGCCCTAATTGAAAGCCAACCGGCTTAAGTATCCACCCAATTGGAAAAACCATTCGTACGATATATGAAATTAACCCTAATGCCGCAGCAAATATTATGATAGAAAAAGCTGATGGCGCCTTTTTAAACTGTCGGCTTTGGTTTTTTATCATTGAACTGATCAGCACAAAAATTAAGCTGAATAACAATAAAGCAGCTACAAACCAAAGTACCCCAAAATCTATCCACCCATCAAAACCACCTAAATATTGAAGATAGGTAACCTGATGCCCTTCAGCAAAACGGTACACAATATAACTCAGCACCGGCGACAGGATAAACGAGTAAAACACCAGCGGGACACCTAAACGCTTTAATCTGTCGGCAGTAAAACGTGCAGCGCTTTTCTTTTGCAATGACGATGCCGTAAAGTAGGCCGAAATAAAAAAGAATAGGCCCATAAAAAACGACTGATTTACGGCCACGAAAAGCGACATAGGTATAATTGCCCCTGTATGTGTTGTTTTATCCGTAAAATACCAGCCTCCCGGCGCTCCGTAAGTAATAAAAGTATGGTGCAGCACCACCAAAACCGTCAGCGCAACTTTTAAATTATCAATATAAAAGAGTTTTGAAGTGGCCGGATTCAGTACGTTATTTTCAACAGGGGGAGTATCGGTTAACAGCATATTAGGGAATTGTTTCAGACACTAAGATACCATAAACTTCTACATGTTACACCCGTGGCAGCATCGTAGTAAATTATATACAATTACAGGCAATAGAAGCGGTGTGAAATCTCCCCTTTTTACTTCGCACATTTTGCGTAATTTCTCTTTAATTTGCAACATATCTTCGATACATTTCGTTGAATATTAAAAACATACCATTTAACGGACCCTATTTGAATACGCGGTTACAAACATCTGCACCCATGGGCCAGAGCAAATCGGCAGCCGTACTTAACCTGTACAACAGTTATTCAGCAAAGCTTTTAGGCTACATTTATGAGGTTGTGCAAAATAAGCCGATAGCTGAACAGTACCTTTCAGCTGTTTTTAACGATGTACCAAACGAGCTTGAGGAATTTTCAAAAAGCGGAACAAGCGCCTTTTGTCGTTTGCAAATCATGGCGCGCGAAAAATTGGTCCACTTTTTTGAGGCGTTAGAAAATGATACCGATAAAAGAGCCTGGGAAAATTTACCCTGGGTCAATAACCGGTATGTAACTTTAATGCCCCCTTTCAACAGCAGGTTTTTTGCGATATTCATTACCAATGCAAATCGGCAGGAAGCATTGCTATAGAACTGAATAAAACAGAAGAAGAAATCAGAAAAACGTTAAAAGAATGTTTTACCATTATCAGGAACGGGAGGAACAATGAAAGAGTACATTGATAGTGGCATACTTGAAGTTTTTGTAATGGGCGCAGCTACCGACGAGGAAGCAAGGGAGCTAATGTACATGAAGGCAAAATACCCTGAAGTAGATGAGGCCCTGAAGCAATTGGAAACAGATATGGAAAAAATAGCAGGTGAAATGGCTATTTCACCGCCTCCGCATATGTGGGAAAAGATAGAAGATGAGATAGACGGCCTTATCCGCCTGGAAAATCCGGCACAACCGGTTAAATTTCGCACTTCAGGCGATGATCAGAATAAGCATAAAAAAGCACCTCCCGAGGATCAATTCATCTCGATTGAATCGGAATCGAACCATATGCGCCTGCATAAATCGTGGCGCTGGATCTTTGCTGCTGTGTTTGTGCTAGGGAAGATCTTTTTAGGCTTCGCGATATATTTTTACCTTGAAAACCGCCAAACCAGACAACAATTACAGGAGTTAAAAACCGAGATCAGGGAATTGAAGAAAAGATAGAGGTTGGTGGTTGGAGATTAGAGGTTAGATTTATTTAAAAAAATATTTGAGGTATCCCGAGGGATGCCTTTTTTGTTGTTTATTAAACCACCACCTCTTAACTTTAGCTTATGGAAAACGACTATCTAACCAGTGTAAAAAAGCAGTTTGCTTATTACAAATCCCTCGGCGAAAAAACGTTTGAACAACTTACCGACGAACAATTATATTGGCAATATAACCCCGAATCAAACAGCATTGCCATGATCGTGAAGCACATGGCAGGCAATATGATTTCCAGATGGACTGATATTTTCGCTACTGATGGTGAAAAATCCACCCGTAACCGGGAAGCTGAATTTACCCCTTCTACCCCCACCCGCCAAACAATTACCGAAACCTGGGAACAGGGATGGCAATGCCTTTTTGATACGCTTGATAAACTAACCGCCGACGATCTCGATAAGATCATCTATATCCGCAACCAGGGCCATACGGTTATGGAAGCGATAAACCGGCAATTGGCCCATTACCCTTACCACGTTGGCCAGATCGTTTTTTTAGGTAAGATGCTTTGCAATGAAAACTGGCATTCGTTATCTATCCCCAGAGGGCAATCTGAAAATTACAACGCTGATAAGTTTGCTCAGGAAAAACGAAAGGTGCATTTTACGGATGAGAAATAGCTTATTCAACCCATGAATTAAAAACACGTTCTCTGGGCTGTTAAAACGATATTTTTGAATGTAGAGACGCATAATTGCGTCTCCTGCTTGCCATTTACGCTACCTGATACGCTTTTGAAATCGGCCTGTCCTCTGAGAGACGCAATTATGCGTCTCCACAAAATTCATTTTTAAACAATTCCCGGCATCACGCTTGAAATCGCAGCTTTAAACATTTTTCGAATAAATTTCCGCAACCGATTAATTGCATTTATATTTGCAATCGAACGGTTGCAAAAAGAGACTTTTATGAGAAGAGATGTATTTCAGGCCATTGCCGATCCTACCCGCAGGGCCATTATTAGTTTGCTTGCTTTGCAGGCTATGACACCCAATGCCATTGCCGAACATTTTCAAAGCAGCAGGCAAGCTGTATCCAAGCATATCCAAATCCTGAGCGAATGCCAGCTGGTTAATCAAAAACAAACCGGCCGCGAAATTTATTATCATTTTAACGTACAAAAAATGAAAGAAGTGGATGTTTGGATGGACCAGTTCCGTGCCCTGTGGGAAACCCGTTTTAGCCAGTTAGATAACGTGTTACAAAACCTAAAAAACAAACAGTCATGAAAAACAATGAAGCTGTATTTACCAAAGACCTGCAAAACAAGAGGCTTAATGTGGTAAGAACTTTTGACGCGCCACTCTATTTAGTATGGCAGGCATGGACCGAAAGCGAGATCCTCGACCAGTGGTGGGCACCTCATCCCTATCGCACCAAAACCAAAACCCAGGATTTTAGGGAAGGTGGCTACTGGCTGTACCAAATGGTTGGCCCGGAGCATACTGAACATCCAACATGGTGCAAGGAAGAATATAAAACCATCGTAGTTCCGCAAAAAATTGCCAATGCTGTTTCCTTTTGTGATGAAAATGCTGTAACCAATACCAATTTCCCTGTTATGAACTGGGAGAAGAACTTTACCGGCGAAGGTGAGCATACTACCGTTAACATCGATATCTATTTTGATAAAGTGGAAGATATGCAAGCCATTGTTGGTATGGGCTTCCAGGAAGGCTTCACTGCCGGCTTAAGCAACCTTGATCATTACCTGAGCACAGCTTTCAGGATCAGGAAAGACCTGAAACCAGGCAACGCCGCAAGGGTTACCACTTATTTAAATTTCCCAGGGAACACTGAAGAGGCTTTAACCTTTTACAAAGAGGTTTTTAAGGGCGAGTTTACCGGCAAAAAACTTACGCGGTTCAGTGATATAGAGTTGCCGGCTGAGGTCCGGATGAACGAAGCTGATAAAAAATTGATCATCCACGGCGAACTTACCATTATGGGAGGCCACGTACTAATGGCTACCGACGCGCCGGAGAGTATGGGCTTTAAACTGCAAACCGGCAATAATATGCACATCAACGTTGAACCCGAAAGCCGCGAAGAAACCGAGCGCCTGTTCAATGAACTTTCGGCCGGTGGTGTGGTTACCATGCCATTGAGCGATATGTTCTTTGGGGCATACTTCGCAGAGTTTACGGATAAATACGGAATCAACTGGATGTTGAATTATCAGAACGTCTGAACCGGGATTTGGGGGGATTTTTGGATTAGTGGGATTTTAATTGCGATTTTAATATAGCTTAACGTCCCATCAGGGTCTCTCGCAGAGGACTCTCTACTTGCGCTCGTTTGCAACGAGCGCTTAACGTGGCTTAGCGATTGCATCGCAACTCGCATTACAAATGCGGAACCATATTAAGCACTCATCACAGATGAGCGCAGGTGGAACTTAATTTAATAAATTCGGGTTCAGACAATTTCTCAAATCTCCTATCTCACATTTCATATCAAAATCCTATCTTTGCCCATGCAAGAAAAAATCCTCATTCTTGACTTTGGTTCGCAATTCACCCAACTTATAGCGCGCCGTGTCAGGGAGCTCAATATTTATTGTGAGATCCACCCCTTCAATCATTATCCCGAAATTGACAGCACTGTAAAAGGTATCATTCTTTCCGGCAGCCCTTATTCTGTAAGGCAGGAAGATGCTCCTCATTTCGAATTTGAAAAATTCCATACCACACGCCCTATTTTAGGTGTTTGTTACGGTGCGCAGTACGTTGCCCATTTTCATGGCGGCGAAGTATTGCCTTCAAGTACCCGTGAATACGGTCGCGCCAATTTGGAATATATTAAACAAGATAATCCATTGTTTAAGGATGTTCCTGGTGGCTCACAGGTGTGGATGTCGCACGGCGATACCATTGCTACCATTGGCGATAACTTTGAGGTAATTGCAAGTACCGATAGCGTTAAAGTTGCCGCTTACCAGGTTACCGGTACCCAAACTTACGGCATCCAATTTCACCCGGAGGTTACCCACAGTATTGATGGTAAACAATTGCTGCAAAACTTTTTGGTTGACATTTGCGGTTGCAAACAAGACTGGACACCTGATTCATTCATCGAAACCACAGTTGCCGCTCTGCGCGAAAAACTGGGCGATGATAAGGTAGTACTTGGTTTATCAGGCGGCGTTGATTCGTCGGTTGCGGCAGTATTGCTTCACCATGCTATCGGCAAAAACTTACACTGTATATTTGTTGATAACGGCCTTTTGCGTAAGGATGAGTTTGAGCAGGTGCTTGATTCATACCAGCACATGGGCTTAAACATAAAAGGCATCGATGCCAAACAACGTTTTTATGACGCGCTTGCCGGCTTAACCGATCCTGAAAAAAAACGTAAAGCGATCGGCCGCGTATTCATCGAAGTATTTGATGATGCCGCGCATGAGGTACAGGATGTGAAATGGCTTGGCCAGGGCACAATCTATCCCGACGTTATCGAGTCGGTATCAGTTAAAGGCCCTTCAGCTACCATCAAGTCGCACCACAACGTAGGCGGATTGCCTGATTTTATGAAACTTAAAGTAGTTGAGCCACTTAACACTTTATTTAAAGATGAGGTAAGGAAAGTAGGTAAAGCTTTAGGTATCGACCCTAATATTTTAGGTCGCCACCCTTTCCCGGGCCCGGGCCTGGCTATCAGGATTTTGGGAGACATCACGCCTGAAAAAGTAGCGATATTACAGGAAGCTGATGCAATTTATATAAACAATTTACGTGCTGCCGGGGTTTACGATAAAGTTTGGCAGGCCGGCGCTATATTTTTACCGGTACAGTCGGTAGGCGTAATGGGCGATGAGCGTACTTACGAAAACGTGATCTGTCTCCGTGCTGTTGAATCGGTTGACGGGATGACCGCCGACTGGTGCCATTTACCGTACGACTTGCTGGCCAAGATCAGCAACGAGATCATCAACAACGTAAAAGGAATTAACCGGGTAGTATATGATATCAGTTCAAAACCACCGGCCACCATTGAGTGGGAATAAGTGGTTACCGTTTTTTTGCATAGCCTTGCTGCTGGCCGCGTGTTCACCCAAAACGCGGCCGGTAGCAACTACCGTAAAAAAACCGACTGATACCGAAAAAAAGCCCGATAATACCTCCGAAAAACCGGTCAAAGCTCCGGAGCAAAAGGTGGCTACTATAGCCATGATCCTGCCTTTGAATCTTGAGCATTTAAATCCGGCTCAAAAATATAGCCCTATACAATTAAGCCAGGCCAATATCGCTGTTGAATATTACCAGGGATTTAAGCTCGCCCTTGATTCACTTACAGTATATGGCAATAATTATAAGCTACAGATCTTTGACTCAAAGGATGAGGCTATGCAGGCACATGATCTGGCTTTAAACGCGTTTGTACGTTCAAGTGATCTGATAGTCGGCCCGGTTTTCCCGGACGGTGTAAAAGCGTTTTCAGGCGCACTGTCTTATTCAAAGGGGCCAATTTTATCTCCCTTATCGCCTGCAAATCCGGCAACTATTAGAAGTAAGAATTTAATAACCGCTATTCCGCCGCTTGAATATCATGCCTGGGGCGCAGCCGAATATCTCAACAAAACGGTTAAGCCTAAAAAGATCTTTATTCTGCGTTCGGGCTTTAACCAGGAAAATGATTACGCTGTTAATTTTAAAAAGGCTATTGACAGCTTAAGCAAAAAGAAGGTAAAGGTTACCAATGTATATGTTATACGTGGAAAACTCAGCAGCCTGATTCCGCAGCTTTCTAAAACAGAGAAAAACGTGTTTGTGGTACCCGCTACCGATCAGGCATTTTTGGGTGTAACCCTCCGGTCGTTAGATACATTGAACAAACACTACCCGGTTATGGTGTTCGGGCACCCGAGCTGGGAGAAGTTCAGTTTCCTGAAACCGCAACTTTTACAACGCCTGAACACGCATATCACCTCTACCGAAAAAATAAATTACAAAGCCGGGGCTACAATAACATTTTTACGTAACTATAAGCGGACTTATCACGTTGAACCGACCGAATACGCCATTAAGGGTTTTGATGAAGGATTGTATTTTGGAAAGCTACTTTTTACGGATAAAGGCATGCAATCTATAGATGAGACCGATTTTACCGGCTTACACAACGGCTTTCATTTCATCAAAAAGCCGGGGTTGGGCTGGATCAACACCCACGTAAATATATTAATGTATACTAACTTTGAGCTAAAACAGGTAGAATGAAGGCCATAAACCAGCTTAAAACGTTTCAGCGAATTTTGGGTGAATACCCTGCCGATACGCCACTAAGTAAATTTTTACCCGGCTTTTACCGGCAAAACAAGCAAATGGGCTCAACCGACAGGCGGGTAGCCAACCGGTTGGTATACAATTATTTTCGCCTGGGCAGGGCACTTCCAAACTTACCTGAAGATGAGCGGCTAATGGTTGCCGAATTTTTATGCAATACCCAAACCAACTCTTACCTGCAACACTTCAAACCAGAATGGGCTGCATGTATTGGTTTTAATGACGATGATAAACTAGCCCTTGTAAAAACCGCCTACCCTGATTTTAAACTGGCAGATGTTTTCCCATGGAGCAGCCAGCTTTCAGACGGGATTGATAAAGAAGCTTTCCTGAAATCATTTTTTTGTCAGCCCGATCTGTTTATCCGCGTACGCAACGGTTATGATCATTTGGTAAAAGCCGAACTGTCCAAAGCGGAGGTTGTTTTTAAGGATGAGGGCAACGGCTGTTATTCGCTGCCAAACGGTACGCGCCTCGAAACCATATTTCCCAAACAACACTGGTTTGAGGTGCAGGATTATTCATCGCAACAAACAGGTAATTACTTTAAACCACAGCGCTGGGATAGCTGGTGGGATGCCTGCGCAGCATCGGGTGGTAAATCATTATTGCTGCATGAAGATGAGCCTAATATCAAACTGGTTGTATCCGATATCCGCGAATCGATATTGGCTAACCTTGATGAGCGCTTTCAATTGGCCGGATTAACCAAATACCAGAAAAAAGCCCTCGACCTTACCCAAAACATTGATTCGGTGATGCATGATTATGCATTCGACGGGATCATCCTTGATGCCCCCTGCAGTGGCTCGGGCACCTGGGGACGTACTCCTGAAATGATAGCCCAGTTTGATGTGCATAAGATTGAGTTTTTCCAAAAGCTTCAGAAGAGTATTGCCCAAAACGTAGTAAAATACCTCAAGCCCGGTAAGCCGCTCATCTACATTACCTGCTCGGCCTTTAAAGGCGAGAACGAAGATGTGGTTGACTACCTGGTAAATGAACTTGGCTTAAAGCTTGAAGAAAAAGCGGTTTTAAAAGGCTACGAGCGTAAGGCTGATACAATGTTTGTGGCGAGGCTGAGCCCTTCTCCAATCATTTAATAAAAAATATGTCATTGTGAGCATAGCGCGGCAATCTCGTCGCGTTAATGACCATCATGCCAATCTAATATGCATTAGCTACGAGATTGCCGCGTCGCCCTTTGCGCACATTCCCTGGCTGCTCCCCGCAATGACATGTAGTATATATTTGATATCTACAAATGCGTATTACTCCTGAACAGTTTAATAGCTATAGCCAATAAAATAATCCCGAATGCTTTACGCAATACGCTCAAACCTATCGGCCCAAGCAACCTTTCCAGCCACTTTACATTTTTAAGAACTAAGTAAACTACAAGGGTATTCAGCACAATGCCTACAAGGATATTTTGGGTTTGATATTGCGATTTGAGGGAAAGCAGCGTAGTCATGGTACCGGCTCCTGCAATCAGTGGAAAAGCCAGTGGTACGATGGAAGCGGCCTGTGGTAATTCCTCTTTAAAAAAGTCGACACCTAAAATCATTTCCATGGCAATGATGAAAATCACCAATGAACCTGCAATAGCAAATGAAGAAATATCCAAGCCTATTACAGCCAATAGTTCATCACCTATAAAAAGAAAGGTCACCATAAGCACCAGCACGGCTATACTGGCCTTTTCCGACTCGATATGACCTACACGTTGCCTGAGCTGGATAATTACCGGTATAGCACCCAAAATATCAATAATAGCAAAAAGGATCATCGTAACCGAAATGATCTCCTTAAAAATAAATGGGTGCGGCATGGTCTCTTAAATTTATTCTTTTCTCTTTAACCGGATACTTAGCAGCAACGCAGCTAAAATATAGCATGAAGATAAGAAGAAAATAGCATGTACCGATAGCAAAGCTGCAAAGCCGGCTGTAACCGGACCAAGGGTTTGCCCTATGGAAGCATACGACTGGTTGATGCCCAATATTTTGCCTTGTTCTTTATGGTCAATATGATCGGCAATTATTGCGTTGAGCATAGGATTACGCAGACCGTTGAACAGGCCATAAATACAAATACCTATAACGAACGGAATAAAATGATTGGTGAGCCCGGTTGCAAACATCGCCGCAAGGCAAAGAAAAGTAGAGAGCAACAGGATCATTGATTTAGATGAAAACCATTTGGTAAACAGCGGCACACAAAGCTGCATAATAATACCGCTCACGCCGAAACCGGCATACAAAATACCGATCTGCGTAGGGTTGATCTTCAGTACATCAACAG
The DNA here is from genome assembly GCF_013376065.1 of Mucilaginibacter sp. SG538B. Classification (NCBI taxonomy): domain Bacteria; kingdom Pseudomonadati; phylum Bacteroidota; class Sphingobacteriia; order Sphingobacteriales; family Sphingobacteriaceae; genus Mucilaginibacter; species Mucilaginibacter sp. SG538B. The sequence continues at coordinate 12,342 of NZ_JABMJI010000008.1, read as the reverse complement.
TAAAAGTTTGAAATGCTATGATCATGGTAAACTGCGCCATGGTAAGCATAAAACCGGTAAACACAGCTGTGCCGATAACCGGTCGTTTAAGTGTAGTTATCAGCGAAGTAAACGAAAATGTAGTTTTTTCCGAGTTCTTTTTTGTTTTATCGGGCGGGTTGGTTTCCTTTAAAAAGAACAGGCTGCAAAGTGTGCCTATAAGTGAAATGCCAGCCGCAAAAAAGAAAGGTACCTGCATACCATACCTGTTCAGGAAACCACCAACGGCCGGCCCAATCACAAAGCCAAACCCAAAAGCAGAACTTAGTATACCGAACCTTTTTGCCCTATTATCCGGCCTTGCCGTATCCGATACCATGGCCTGTGCCACAGAAACATTTCCTCCTGTTAACCCGTCCAAAATCCGGGCTGCAAAAAGCATGATCATGCTCCGGGCTTCGGCAAAAAGGATAAAGGAAATACAGGTACCTGCCAGGCTGATCACCAGTAAAGGCTTTCGTCCCCATTTGTCAGACAGGGAACCCAAAACCGGTGTGGCAAAAAACTGAGCTACTGAAAAGGAAGCGGTGAGGATACCTAATGTTTCGCCGGTAACGCCAAAGGTTTTACCATAAGAGTAAAGTATCGGTACAATAATGCCGAACCCTAACGAGTTGATGATACATACAAATACTAATACCCACAGGTTTTTATCGCCCTTCATGAAGCGGCATCATTGGTTTACTGGTATAAAAAGAGAATGTAACAAAAAAGGTTCTGAAAATTCAGAACCTTTTTTGTTTATGATAACATTGTTATGATTACTCAACAAATTTAGGGTTGATAGGGTTATTAGCACCTTCAACTTTACCATGGCGTACATGTGAACGTTTGATACTGTAACCAAAGTAAACGGCAAAACCGATCAGTAACCAAACAATAAGCCTTGCCCAGTTTTCCCAGCCTTCGCTCGCAATCATACACAGGCAAATGAGGGCACCAAGCGGGCAAACTATCATATAAGCCGGAGTTTTGAACGGGCGTTCAATGCCAGGGTCGGTTCTCCTTAAAATAAAGATACCAATACATACAAGCACAAAAGCAAACAGTGTTCCTATACTCACCATATCACCTACATATTTATCAGGAATAAAACCGGCAAACAATGATACAAACACAAAGAATAACCATTGCGATTTGTAAGGGGTACGGAACTTAGGGTGTAGCTTTGAGAATACTTTAGGGATCAAACCATCGGTGCTCATGGTATAAAATACGCGGGTTTGGCCCATCAGCATCACCAGGATCACCGAAGAAAAACCTGCAAGTATCGATACGGTAACAAATGAAGCCAACCATCCATAACCAGGCATAGCGGTTTTGATAGCGTAACTTACTGAAGCTTCTTTACCCTGGATCAGGAAATCTTTGTATGATACTAAACCCGTTAACACGTGCGAAAACAGAATATAAAGTGCAGTACAAAACACTAACGATATCAAAATACCTTTTGGCATGTCTCTCTGCGGGTTCTTAGCTTCCTGAGCGGCAGTTGAAACCGCGTCAAAACCAATAAAGGCGAAAAACACAACGCTTGCTCCGCGTAGTACACCAAGCCATCCGTGGTTAAAGGTATCGGCATAGTCAACTACGCCGGCACTCACTTTAATTTTACCTGCATCGGCAGGGATGGTATATGGGGTGTGGAACGCTGGGTTAATAAAATGCCAGCCTAAACCAATGATCATCAATACTATGGCAACTTTTACAATTACGATGATATTATTCACAACTGCCGATTCTGCAGTACCACGAATCAATAACAGCGTTAACAGGAACAGGATCAGAATAGCCGGCAGGTTAACAATACCTCTTGTACCCATTTCGGCGGCGTACATACCTGCAGTGGTATTTGACACTTCCATAAACGAGTGCGACCATGCGTATGGTATATGCACGTTAAAGAAAGTGGTTAAAAATTCATTAAAATACTGCGACCAGCCAATTGCAACTGTAGCGGCACCAAGCGCGTATTCAAGTACTAAATCCCAGCCAATGATCCAGGCAATAAACTCGCCCATGGTAGCGTAAGAGTAGGTATAAGCAGATCCTGCGATGGGGATCATACTGGCAAATTCTGCGTAGCACAATCCGGCCAGGGCGCAACCGGCGGCTGCTATAAGGAAAGAGATGGTAACTGCAGGGCCGGCATGTTCACCTGCCGCAGCTGCCGTACGAACGAAAATACCGGCACCTATAATTGCGCCGATACCGAGTGCTATAAGTGAGCCAACGCCTAAGGTTCTCTTGAGCGACTTCTCCGTCTCTGCCGAAGCAGCCATTAGTTGAGCAATCGGTTTCTTAATAAATAATTTCATTTTAAATTAGTAAGATCAGTCAAAAATTAAAAATTTACATTTCCCCAAACGTACTTAAATTTATTGAAAACATAAAGCGCCGAATGAAACAACAGTTAAGTATTAATTATCAAAATATTAAACTGTTAAATGCTATTAAATCTATAGAGAATCGGATTTTAAAGCTGAATACAGAACGCCTAAAGTTCAAATCAAATAAACCGGCAAATCTCACAGCGAACTGCTGCTCACTGCAAACTGCTACTCAAGCAAAATGCTACTGCTCCCCTTCCCGTTTCACCAGCAACACTTCATCATTATCTAATAACAGGTAGCCGTACTCATAATTAAAAAAATAGGTCGACCCGGTTTTGGTTTGATAGATGCTGGTAATATGGTCAAAATCAAAACCTTTTGCTGTGAGTTTTTTACGGGTTGTTTTGGTTTTGCCGGTCGGGTTCAACTCTTCCAGCACACGGCGGTTACGGCGCAGGATATTATTGATATTACGCACCAGGTTATAGCTGTTACTGTTAAGCTGATTGTTATAATTATTGCGGCACAGATCATTACAAAACTTTTTGTCGGCACGGCCTTGTAGTGGCGTACCACAATCTAAGCATACTCTTTCCTGATTCATGACATAAAGATAGCGATTAATTTATCCGTTTGCAAACGCTTGCAAACGGATACTATCGACTATAAACGGTTAATATCCGGTTAATTTTTCTTGCCCTCCCCACCTTTGTATCGTTAATTCAAACAACAATAAACATAAATAATAAAACGATGAACTCATTAAGAAACAGTGTGCGCCTGGTAGGCAACTTAGGTATGGACCCGGAAGTAAAAGTATTTGACAGTAATAAAAAGATGGTACGCCTGTCCATAGCCACCAACGAAAGTTATAAAAACGATAAAGGCGAGAAAATAACCGATACCCAATGGCATAACCTGATTTTCTGGGGCACACAAGCTAAACTTGCCGAAGACCTGCTCAAAAAAGGTGATGAAGTTGCTGTGGAAGGCAAACTGGCCAATCGTAACTATACCGATAAAGATGGTATTAAACGCTACGTATCTGAAGTAGTGGTTAACGAATTTTTAAAAGTGGGCGTTAAAGGCTGAAAAGCAAATGGCGAGATATCTAAAGCTGTGGGGCATTGGCGGGTAAAGCCTGTGAATAACGTAGGGCTGGTATCTCGAAAGGAGGAATAAATCTATTTTATAAAAGACCATGTCTTTCAAATAACATAATCGAAATTTATCAATGACAATACCGGCAGGAATAACCTTCTGTCAACCGAACGGAGCAATTATATCATAAAAAGCGGCTTTAAACCTAAACCTTATCTTAATTATAATGTATTTCCATCCATGCCGGTATTGTCATTTAACAACCTGCTCCCTGGCTAATTTCTCTATCTCTGGCAGTTGCTTCTTATATTTCCCGGCATCCCAGTTTTTAGAGTAATCTTTCATTGGTGGCATCCCCATTGCTTTACGTCGCTCGTCCAAATGATCAATATCAGCAATAGGATAGATATATATCTTGCCTGTTTGTTTATCTGTAAATCCCTGGCTACCGTAAACTTGTTTCTTGCCGGTCCGCATATTGATCCTGTCTTCAAGGATAGCAAGGTTGCTTGAAAGTATTTCGCCATTTTTCTCCGCAGCTCTGATCATTGGTAAATAGTTTTGCTGCGTTTGCAAATCGGCATGTTGGATTACCAGGAACAGTGCCTGACTTCCCGTAATACCTACTTTTTGCGGACCCAGCCAACCATACTTTGTTAGTATAGCATTTACCCTGATCAAATTTTGACTGTCGGTTTTATGCATAACTTCTTGCAGGCTATCGGCAACATTGATTTGTGCATTATCTCTTTTTGCCCGCAGATATTTTATTCTAACCGATTGATCTGATTGATAAATAGAATCCAAAACAATCATTAATGACCGGTTTAACTTATTACTATCAATGGTGAACGTGGTAACCTGCGTAAAAGAGATATTACCCAGCAACAGAAAAACACCTGTGACAAAAAGCCTACGCATCAGCCTCGAATGCCTTAATATACGCGGTTCTTTCCACAATAGAATGAATAACCCCGTCAAGTTGCTGCGATGTAGTATCAATATGCCCGATGATCTCCTTGTTGAGTGGGTTTTGCAGATCATCGTTATCAAACAGATTAACTAAACCCAAAATAGTAGCTACCGGCTTACGCAATTCGTGCGAACTGATATTGGCTATGGTTTGCAGCCTGTGGTTTTGCTCGCGTATGTTATCTTCGGTTTTTTTGCTTTCTATCAACACCCTCAAAATATTCACCGTGCGTTCAATGATATTTAACTCCTCCTTATTTGGCTTACGCATGGTATGGTAATAAATGCCAAATACAGCCAGAACCTTTGAGTTTTTCGAACTCATTACAGGCGACGACCAGCAAGCCTTTAGTCCGTATGGTTTGGCAAGACCAACATAATCAGCCCAAAGCGGGTCGTTTTCAATGTCGCTTACTATAACCTGCTTACGGTGAAATGCCGACGTACCGCACGATCCTACATTGGGCCCTATTGATAAACCTTCCAGTTGATTACTGTAAGCCTGTGGCAACCGCGGACCGGCAAGCGTATGTAATTTCTCCTGCTTATCGTCAACTTCCAAAACAGAACAGATCATATCCGGGAAGATCCTTTCAATTCCCATAAGCAGTTCGGTAGCAGATTGCGCCAGCGTATATTGTGACATCGCGTTTAATTCCAGCACCTTCTTTTCAAGCTCCAATACCCATTCCTGCATTTTTATTTCCGTTATATCACGTATAAAAACAGCCAGCTGGTCCTGATAAGGGTATATATTGATCCGAAGCCAGCTGTTTGAATAGGCATTTAAATATTGTACCTGTATGGATTTTTTGCAGGTTAATGAAAGTTGAAACTCGCTCTCTACCGATTCAGTTAAACCAAGACTTTTAATCTCCATAAAATTGGCCCCAGCAAGTTCGGTTAAACTAAGGTTAGTCATAGCCTGGAACGCCGGATTAAAGGAAATTATATCCCAGTTGGCATTAAGTACAATAAAGCCTTCATTGAGGCTTTGAATAGTATGCTGAACAATATCATCTTCTGATTGACCGATCATGCCGGCCAGTGTATTCCCGCTCGAATAAATCAGGTTATCATCCTCATTCAGTATTACCGACCAGATAATACTAAAGTAACACCCGTCTTTCGCTTTAATACGGCTTTGGTAACCAACTAATTTTTTATTAAGCAGAAGGCTGCCCTGTGATTCTGCCTGGCGTTCTTTATCTGCCGGATGGCATAGCGCTGCGATATTTATGCCTGTTAATTCATCATCGCTATAGTTAAGAATGTTACGAAAAGCATGGTTGGTATGCATGATCACGCCATTCATATCCATGACAAAAAAAATATCTTTTGAATGAGTAAAGAGTGACGTAAACCTTGTGTCCATACGCGGCAGGTATAACATAGTTATAATAACTAAGTTATAAAAAATGTTTGCAATATTATCTAATATTTCAAGGGGTACTTGCTGCTACTGGTATTATTTTTCCGTTAAAAAATTTGCTCCCGGTTAAGGCAAAATCAGCGATATATTTACCCATTTCAAACGCCATTACAGGCGATTGATAACCAGGAAAAGCCTGTTCCAGCATCTCGGTTTGTGCCGATCCTAAAGCCAGGCAATTTACTTTGATCCCTTGTTCGGTTAACTCCTGTGCTAAACATTCGGTTAGCGTATGCAATGCTGATTTACTTGCTGAGTAAGCCGCCAGCCCCGGAAATTTAGCGCTCCCCTGAAATCCTCCCATGCTGCCAATATTAACGATGTGCGAGCCCGCAGGCATTAAAGGAAGCAATGCCTGGATAGCACGTACATGACCAATAAAATTGCTTTGCAACATCTCTACAAAATCCGACTCGAGTAATTCGGCAAATGGCTTATTGATAAGCACCCCTGCATTGTTGATTAAAATATCAACCCGATTATCAAAATGTGATGCGATGAACTGCTGCAAACCTTCATAATCATCATGCACTATATCAAATTTTAAAGCAAACAACTGGCAATCGGGGTTTAAACCATGTGCTATCTCCAGCAAACGTTCCAGTTTATCCTGTGAGCGGGCCAGGGCTATTACCTTATGGCTGCCCGAAAGTATTAGTTCAATTACGGCTTCAAAGCCCACGCCGCTACTGGCGCCGGTTATTATGATGTTCATATGCCCCCTAACCCCCTAAAGGGGGAATGATTATTTATTATTAATTTCATTTCCCACGCGTCCTTGCCTCGTTCTTCACAATGACGCGTGATTTATCCTCTAAGATGATAAATCAACGCTAAACTACCAATTTTTGCTCAACCGGGTGCTTGATCAGGTAAAAGCCATCGCTGATGAGCTTGCCGTATTCAGGCTCATTACTTCCTTTTTGCTCCAAAAAATGTTTGATCTCGGCGGCTAATTCTGAGTCTACGTTTTCGTGATCGAGTATTTCGAGGATCTCAAGGGCACAAAGCCAATCGTCATGATGATCTTTTTGGAGTTGCTGCCATACATTGCCTAAAAAACCATAATCACCATGGTTAACGCGACAATTACGCACTTGCTGGTAAAGCTTGTGCAGTTCTTTGGTTTTATGATCATGCACAGCATGATGCGTTTCTGTCTTTGATTTATAAACAATGGTTTCGTAAGCTTCCCTATCTGCGGCGCCGCAAAATACCGAAACAACTTCCTGGCCAACAGCCATATCATAAACACCCCAGACCGGATCAAACAACACCGTTCCATTATCATCAGTAACGGTTACATCGTTGAAAGTGATCAGGCAGATCTTATCCTTTGACGAAAGAATATTTTTCACCATACCTTTTATTGTAATGCCGCTTTCAAAATGCAATTCCGCGTGCTGCCCTTTTACTATGCCTGCCGCTTTTAAATCTTCTTCCGAAAAATCCTCTAAAGCAATACCGCTGCCTTTCAATTTACCAACCGGCGAACTGAAACCATCCTTATGATAATCTTTACCATGGCCTTTTAACTGTTTATTGCTTAGGGCCAGCGCGGTGGGGCCGGTGGTTTTTATAAAATAAGCTTTGCCGCCTGCATCTGTCTTAAAATCGGTAAGGTTACCCGAAACCTGCAAGCCCGAACTGTAAACAGCCGTACAGATGTTCTTACTTTCAACAGCCTTGTTTAATCCGTAAGCACCACCTTTTCTGAAAGCCATGGTATTGGCAAACTCTTCCAGCACGCTGATCAGGTTCTGAAAATCGGGGGTTACAAAAAGCTGGGGCTGTGGCTTGGTGATATCATAGGGATATTTAACAGCGTCAATAGTATACCATAGCTTTTGAACATCTTTATTCATACAGGTTGAACTTTCACCGATAGATGAAAGCAGGCCCGCGCCGTAGATTTTTGGGTGCTCCAGCGTTCCAATCAGGCCGTACTCAACCGTCCACCAGTGCAGGCGGCTCAGGAGGGCCATTTCCGATGGTTCGCCCATGTTTTCCTGGCAATAAGTTACCAGCTCTTCGGCTTTAAGTATTTCCTGTTCATCAGCATCAGGCATTTCTTTTAATATCGATAGTGCGCGGATAGCCTCATAAAGCTCAAAATCCTGTGCCGAAAACATCGCTTTAGCCCCTATCGATCCAAAATAACTCAGGTATTCATGGTAATCCTTGTCGGCAATTATGGGCGCATGCCCTGCCGATTCATGAATGATATCGGGCGCCGGGGTGTATTCAATATGTTTTAACTGGCGTATATCAGCGGCGATAACCAGCACCCGGTACGCCTGATACTCCATAAAGGCCGCCGGCGGGATAAAGCCGTCGACCGTAACAGCACCCCAGCCAATTTTGCCGAGGGCGTCATTCATCTCCTGTAAATTGGGAATATGTTCAATAGTTAAACCTGCTTTTTGCAGGCCGGGAATGTACGGGTAGTAAGCGACATCCTTTAGATAACTATAATTTTGACGCATGACATAGCGCCACACCGCATGATCGATAGGCGTATAATGCTCGTAGTGCTGGTCGACTATAAATTGTTTTAAATGACCGGGCAATGCCGCAACCTGCGGATTATTAAAATCATTAAAATGGCTCATCGATAACTAACGGTTTATATAATAACGCCAAGTTTAGCAGATGCTTGCCATGAAAACAAGTTTCAGTCTATTATTCTGAAATTAACACAGAAGCGGAATATTATTCTTCTATCGGATGATTTTCCAATTTTGGTTCTTCGCCTTTTTTAAGGCTGGCTTCAAGCCGCTTAGGAGCTAATACATAATATACACCTAATAAAGCTACAATAATTGAGATTAGATAAAATCCAAAGCTTAGGTAAACCGCCATATCTTCGGCTAAGTTAAACTGACGGGCAAGGGTAAGAAACAGCGCGTCGCGGATACCGCCGCCGCCCAAACTAAAAGGAATAATTGCCGCTAACGACGAGAAAAGAAACGACAGCAGATACGGAGCAAACTTACCGTTGAAATCCTGCGCAAGCAGTAAACAAATAATGGTAAGCAACTGCATGCTTTGTACACCTATGGCTTTTAAATGTGCCTGTATAAAGTTGTGGGTGTATTCTTTAAAAAATTTACGGGCTACGGCGTAATAGATCACAGAACCAACCGATACTATACCAAGCGGCCAGGCCAGGTAATAGGGAAAACTCGGTATTAAAACAACCAGCCCCACTACAATGGCGCCTATCGCCCAAAAACCGCTAAGCCTGTCAAACAGGATGGCCCAGAACACTTTTTTTGTAGGTAAATGATAGCGTTTGTGCAACAGGTAAATTTTGTAACCATCGCCACCGATACCGCCGGGCAATAGCACGTTATAGCACAAGCCAAGAAAATACAGGCGGAGGTTGAAGCGCCAGTCTAACCGTAAACCAATGGATTTGAAATAGCTTAATAACCGCCATGATGAAAAAAACATCGACCCGATATAACAGGCAATAGCGGCAGCTAACCAGGCGCGGTCGGCATGGAGTAAGCGATATTTAATTTTAGCAAACGGCACCTTACTGAATACATAGTAAAGCAAACCACCGGTTACTACTATGATAAGGATTACTTTTATAACGCCCCAAAGCTTACCTTTCCAGGTTTTGTGTTCGGCACCTTCGTCAATGAGATCTTCTGTTTGTGTCATTCGGCTGCAAAGCTATGTTATTTTTTTATTTCGATGTATCGGATAGTCAATTAACAAAAAAACTTCATTTTGTTTTCAGGAAACATTAAAACCAGTAAATCAGGTTATTATTTCGGGGAGGGATCAATGTAAAATGGCAAAGGCAATCTCACACCAGTGTAATCGTACTTTCAACTGAGTGTAATCATAATATTAAATGGGTGAAATCCTTGTTTCAAAGTGTTATTTTTGCGCAAATTTTTTGGAGATGAGTAAAGTAAAAGTTGGTTTAGTACAAATGAGCTGTACTGCTGATAAAGAGCAGAACCTGCAGAAAGCAATTGTTAAAGTAAGGGAAGCGGCTGCTAAAGGCGCGCAAATAGTTTGTTTACAGGAACTTTTTACCTCGCTTTACTTTTGCGATGAAGAAAATTACGACAATTTTAAGCTGGCCGAAGCTATTCCCGGCCCATCAACCGATGAACTTTCGAAGGTTGCTGCCGAGCTTAACGTGGTGATCATTGCTTCATTGTTTGAAAAACGTGCCCAGGGTGTTTATCACAACACCACAGCAGTGCTTGATGCCGACGGAAGCTATTTAGGCAAATATCGGAAAATGCATATCCCTGATGATCCGGGCTTTTACGAAAAATTTTACTTCACCCCCGGTGATTTAGGTTATAAAGTATTTAACACCAAATTTGCCCGCGTAGGCGTATTGATCTGCTGGGACCAATGGTACCCTGAAGCAGCCCGTATCACTGCATTAATGGGCGCCGATATATTATTTTACCCAACCGCTATCGGCTGGGCTACCACGCAGGATGAAGCAACCAACGTTGAGCAATACAACGCGTGGCAAACTATCCAGCGTTCGCACGCGGTAGCCAACGGAATACACGTGGTAAGCGTGAACCGTGTAGGTGAAGAAGCCGGTGTAAAATTCTGGGGCGGTTCATTCTTTGCCAATCCTTTCGGCGCGATCATCCATCAAACATCACACGATGATGAAGAAGTTGTAGTACAGGAATTGGATCTTGATAAATCTGATTATTACAGAAGTCACTGGCCGTTTTTGAGAGATCGTCGCATAGATTCTTATCAGCCGATAACTAAAAGGTTATTAGACGAGGACTAATGTCTTGAGTCCGAAAGTCAGCAAAGTCCGAAAGAAAGAGTTTATATGAGTTTTAAGTTTGAAAAGTTAGTTGTATGGCAAAAAGCTGTCGATCTGTCGGCCGACATTCATGACCTAACCAAAACTTTTCCAAAAGATGAGTTGTTTATTTTAACATCTCAGATAAAACGGGCTGCGGATTCTATTTCATTAAATATTGCTGAAGGCTCGACCGGCCAATCAAATGCAGAGTTTAATAAATTTGTCGGTTATGCTTTACGATCGGATATTGAAGTTGTGGGATGTCTTTACTTAGCACAAAAGCGGAATTTGATATCTGACGAAAATTTTTCAAAACTATATCAGCAATGCGAAGAAATTTTAGCAATGTTGAATGGTTTGCGTAACTCTCTAAAATAACCAATTATTAAATGTCACCCTTGAAAGATATATCATCCCAATCCTCACTTCCCGACTTTCGGACTTCCGGACTTTCGGACTCGCCTTTGGCGCAAGGCTTCTCTTTTCCCGCCGAGTGGGCCAAACACACCGCTACCTGGCTTAGCTGGCCTCACAAGGAGGCTTCATGGCCGGGCAAGATCGATACTATTTACGCCCCCTATATTGAGTTTATAAAGGTAGTTACAGAAGGCGAACTTGTTCGCATTAACGTGGCTGATGCTGATATGAAAGCATCTGTAATTTTTCAACTGCAGAATGCCGGTGTGGATTTGAATAAGATCGAGATCTTTGAATTCCCGACCAATGATGCCTGGTGCCGCGACCACGGTCCGGCGTTTTTGATAAACCCTGCTACTAAACAAAAAGCCATTGTTGACTGGGGTTATAACGCCTGGGGCTGTAAGTACCCTCCTTTTGACCTGGATGACGTGATCCCTACCAAAATAGGTAATCACTTCGGTTTGCCGGTATTTAATCCCGGCATAGTAATGGAAGGCGGATCGGTCGACTTTAACGGTAAAGGCACTATTTTAACTACTACTGCCTGCCTGCTCAACAAAAACCGGAACCCGGAGCTTAACCAGCAACAAATTGAAAGCTACCTGCAAAATTATTATGGCGCAGAACAGATCCTTTGGCTGGGTGATGGTATTGTAGGAGATGATACCGACGGACATATCGACGACATCACCCGCTTTGTAAACGAGGATACGGTTGTTACCGTTGTGGAGGAAGATAAGAATGATGAGAACTACCACATCCTTCAGGAAAACCTCGAAACGCTAAAAACCATGCGCCTGCTTAACGGCAAACAGCTAAACATTGTTGAATTGCCCATGCCTGATGCGGTGATTTATGAAGATACCCGTCTGCCGGCTTCATACGCCAACTTTTACATTGCCAATTCGGCGGTAATAGTGCCTACCTACCGTTCAAAGAACGACGATAAAGCGCTTGACATATTGACCCAATGCTTTTCCGACCGCAAGGTTGTGGGCATTGACAGTACCGACATTATCTGGGGCCTCGGCAGTTTCCACTGCCTAAGCCAGCAGGAACCGGAATAAAAACCTCACCCTGCCCTCTCCAAAGGAGAGGGTTCTTTTTTAATCAAAAATTGTCATTTCGACAGAGCACCGAAAGGAATGAGCGCCCGAGCGAAAGAGAAATCTTATGCGCCATATATCTCACAGCAAGGTGTATAAGATCGTATGCATGAAACAGTTAAAGAAGAG
>NZ_JABMJI010000007.1:0-199231 GCF_013376065.1 Mucilaginibacter sp. SG538B | reverse complement strand
TTTCGCTCTCTCAAGCACCCTTCCGTTTGGGTCTGCAAAGGTAGAAAACCTTTTCTTATTTCCAAAACTTTTTTATTTTTTATTTTTTAAAGTTTTGCAGTGTTTATCTTTCTTCTCTTTCCCTCTTCAACACCGATTCTTTTACCCTTTGTATGAACTACCGCTCCTGTTTGAAGCGGCTGCAAAGGTGCGGATTTCATTTTGATTTAGCAAGTGAAAATTTCACTTTTTTTAATCTTTTTATTCGCTTTTAATTTTCAAAAAACAACGCCTCTTTTTCTAAAGCGGTCACAAATGTACACAGAAAACCATCTACCAACCAAGATATATTTTCAAATAATTAAACCTATTTTACAACTACCTGTAAATTAAGGTAAAATACATCCCCAAACACCCTCATAATTAAGTAAAGACGGGCATTTAGCTAATGTGTATATTTGAAATGTATATGAATGAGCATAATTTCCCTCCGCATTTCATCGCATCATTGAGCGCGGAAAACGGCTTCGATGAAGAAAATTTTGTAAAAGCGCACCGGTTTGAGGAGGCTCCAACCTCTATAAGGGTTAATCCTTTTAAACCATCTGCCTTAAAAATTACACAAAATGTACCCTGGTGCGCCAACGGATATTATCTTGAAAGCCGCCCGTCGTTCACATTCGATCCTCTTTTTCATGCCGGCTGCTATTATGTACAGGAAGCATCATCAATGTTTATTGATCATATTTTTAAAACCATCAACCAAAATAATGATGATGCGGTAAAAGTACTTGACCTTTGCGCGGCACCCGGAGGTAAAAGCACCTTGCTTAATTCGGCCCTGCAACCTGCCGATTTATTAGTGGCAAACGAGATCATTAAAACACGCGTACCTATATTAACAGATAATTTGAATCGATGGGGTACAGCCAATACCATTGTCACTAATAATGACCCTAAAGATTTCGGGAGGCTGAAAAGTTTTTTTGATATTATACTCGCTGATGCCCCCTGCTCGGGCTCGGGCATGTTCCGAAAAGATCCGGACGCGATGAGCGAATGGTCGGAAGGGAACGTGAACCTTTGCCACCAGCGACAGGAACGCATACTGGCTGATATTTACCCAGCCTTAAAAGAAGATGGGTACCTTATATATAGTACTTGCTCCTACTCACACCAGGAAAATGAAGATATCCTGGACTGGCTTTGCACCGAGTTTGAGCTGGAAAGCATCCGCATACCTATTAATAAGGAATGGGGCATTGTTGAAACCCAGTCGCCGGAGAAAAAAGCCTGGGGCTACCGTTTTTACCCGGGTAAGATAAAAGGCGAAGGCTTATTTGCCGCCTGCCTGCAAAAAAAAGAAAACAGCGGCGATCTGGCCTCCTTTAAAAACAACACCCAGCAAAAATTGCCGGGCAAGGAGCTCGACCAGGTGCGCTCATATATTAATAACCCCGACGACCTTTATTATTTTAAGGTAAATGACGACTGGATGGCTATTAACCGCGCCCATAAAGAAAGCCTCAATATACTACAGCGACAGCTCTATATAAAAAAATCAGGCGTAATTATAGGTAAGCTTGCCGGTAAAGATCTGATCCCCGACCATGAACTGGCGCTAAGCCTTATAATTAATAAAGATGCAGTTTTGGAAACGCCCCTTAATAAAGATCAGGCTATCCAATACCTGCGCCGGGACAACATAGAACTATCCACAACAGATAAAGGCTGGACGCTCATGACCTATGAAGGGCATCCGCTTGGCTGGGCCAAATTATTGCCAAATCGGATCAATAATTATTATCCTAAAGAAATAAGGATCCTCTCGACGCATCCTCCGAGGGAATGGTAATATTATGCCTTTACGTTAGGGATTGAAGCGGATACCAGCCAATGTGGCTAAGGCCCTGCGCAGTATGAGCGGAAAGCCCGGCCGAAGGCAACGCCCTAATAAATAAAGATCGAACTTAAACTCACAAAATACGCTAAGCCGCAAAGTTTTGGAATCTCTTCCCCCTTTGCGGCTTAGCGTATTTGCATAAAAGTAAATGCTACATTAAAGTTACTGTGATCAATTACCGTGCTCCATTATTTATTATTGAAATTTAAACCCTAAACCAATTTGCCAAACCTGGTTACGGTAATCGGGCAGGTTTTGATCAGCATAAGGACGATTTTCACCAAGGTCGATATTATAACGACCGCGGATCTCCACATTGCGGTTAATGTCAAAACTTACGCCTACTACACCGGCAACGTAACTATGATTGGCATCATTGTCAATATGATCAACACTGGTACCTAAACCGCTTTCGTAAGTATTTTTGGTTGATGTTAAAAAGGTAAGCTGCGGACCAACCAGCAGGTTAAAGCCCCGTACCACCCTAAATTTAGCCAGTAAAGGCACATCAATATAATTAGTGCGCTGTGTAAATTTCCCGTCCCGGTCATTCACCTCATATCCTTTTTGCGAAAACAATACTTCGGGCGCAAATGATAGTGGGTAGATAATAGGCACATCAAAGGTTAAACCCGCGTGCCAGCCGGCAAGTGAACTGGAACTGTAATTGCTGTTATAAGCATCAACCGTATTTGAAACGTTTAAACCTACTGCTAAACCAACTTTGGGGGTGTAAAAATCATCATAGCGGCGTTGGGGCTGGGATCTTTCAACAACCCTGCGGGGTGGCCGGCGATGACGCGGTCCATAGTAATACCCCTGCGCGCTAACTGTCCCTACGGTAAAAAGGCACATTGCCAAGAAAAGTAATTTTTTCATCGTATTTGTCTGTTTTAAATAAGTGGCGGAAAAGTCTTTAGCCCGTTAGTTTATCGGTTACTGCCGGCTTTTCCTCGTATGTATGTTAATAATGTGATAGATTAATAAAAAACACAAAGGTTTATTAGCGGTTTGATTTTTGTAATAGTTGTAACATCATTTTCATCAAAAATTCAGAATAACGCTACATTTGGCCTATGCAAGCTTCTAAAACCCGCATTTTCTACCCGCTGATTATCATCTTCACATTTTTTACCGCCGATGTTTTTGCACAAAAAGAAAGTTATATCCAGTTGTTAGGCAAACAAAACCGCTGGGTCGACTCGGTGTATCATAAAATGAGCCGCAAGCAGCGGGTTGCACAATTATTATTTGTAAGGGCGCATACCAATAAAGGGAAAGCCTATGAAGATTCGGTTGGGCAGGTGATTAAAGAGCAGCAATTGGGGGGCGTTGTATTTTTTCAGGGTGGGCCGGTGCGCCAGGCCAACCTTATCAATAAGTATCAAAAACTGGCCAAAGTACCTTTAATTATAACTATGGACGGCGAATGGGGCCTGGGTATGCGCCTGGACTCTACCATATCATATCCATACCAAATGACCCTCGGCGCTATACAGGATAATAACCTGATTTACAAAATGGGGCAACAGATAGCTTATGATTTTAAACGCCTGGGCATGCAAATGAACCTGGGGCCGGATATGGATGTGAACAACAATCCTAATAACCCGGTTATCAATTACCGCTCTTTTGGCGATAACATGTATAACGTGGCCAAAAAAGGTATTGCTTATTTTAAAGGCATGCAGGATGCAGGCTTGCTTACTTCGGCCAAGCATTTTCCGGGACATGGCGATACCAATGTCGATTCGCATTTTGATTTGCCGCTGCTTCCTTATAGTCGTAGCCGATTAGATTCATTGGAGATGTATCCCTTCCGGGAAGCTATCAATGCAGGTATTAGCGGGGTAATGATCGCTCATATGGCGATCCCTTCCTTAGATAATACGCCCAAACTGCCCTCAACCCTTTCGCGCCCTATTATTACCGGAATCCTGAAAGATTCGTTAAACTTTAAAGGCCTGGTGATATCCGATGCGATGGAAATGAAAGGGGTAACCAAATATTTCCCCAAGGGCGAAGCCGATGTAAGGGCATTTATTGCCGGCAATGATATCATTGAACTATCTGAAAACTCCGACCGGGCTATCGGCCTGATCCGTAAGGCTGTGAGGCATGGCAGCGTTAGTGCTGTTGAGTTTGAAGCGCGGATCAAAAAGATCTTAGTTGCCAAATACTGGGCAGGGCTTAATCAATACAAGCCAACTGCTTTAACCAATTTAAGCCAGGACATTAACAGCGATGCCGCCAAAACACTGGTACAACAACTAAGCGACGCCGCGGTAACCCAATTGAAGAACAATAATGTAAAGCTTAATCCATTTTTAAAAACAGCCATCGTGAGTATAGGGGTAAGCTCGCCAACGCCTTTCCAGATGGAGGTTGTAAAAAGTTTCCCGAACAGCCGCATATTTATAGTTAATAAAGATGCACCGGCGATTGAAGTTGCCAATATCCTGAACTGGCTTAAACAATACCAGCAAGTAATTGTGGGCATACATGATGCCCGCCTGCGCCCGCAAAGCAAGCTTGACTACAGCAGCGATGTAAAACTGATGATTGCCGACCTGGCATCACGCAAAAACACGGCATTCAGTGTGTTTGCCAATGCTTATACTATAGCGGGTTTGCCGGGACTTGAAAAAGCTGGCAGTTTATTGGTTTGTTACCAGATGTCGCCCGAGTTGCAACAGTCGGCAGCGAAAGTGCTTAGCGGTCGGTTAAAGCCTACCGGTAAGCTGCCTGTAAGTGTAAATGCATTTTTTACAACGGGGATGGGGTTGTAGAAAAGAGATTAGAGACTGGCGATTAGAGGTTAGGTGCGCGCAGTTATAAATAATCTAACAGCCCATAACTGTTATTTAAACTGGCTTTCAATTAATACTTTTTTATTTTTCATAACATTCAACAGGTATTGTGCCTCTGGCTCATAAAGATCTTCTCCAAAGCAGAAGTTTCGCATGCCATAGTCAAATGCTATAGTTCCCTTTTCTTTATTCCGGTAATAAAATACGAACCAAAATTTCCTGTCAGATTCCGAATCTATTTCCCTGATCCTAAACTCCCTGCATTCATTAAGATCGTAAACTTTTTCGCGGGTAAAAAGATCATTTTTTCGGTTGATGCTGAAGGTGCCCATTCCAATTTCGATGATCTCCTTGCCCCAAAACAACCAAATTATCGTTTTTACTGCCGTAACTCCGCCAAGGGCCCAACCGCCTATCCATAGCAACATGAATACGCGGCCAAATTCGTTAGGGGAATTGAAAAGTTCACCAAATGCAGATGCTCCAAAATATCCCCAAAAAGTTATCCAGCAACAAATCCATATAATGGAGATATAATTTCGTTTTACAGGAATAGTAATTTTGAGATACTCGAAATTATCCTCAACTATCGCCCGCCCCTGATAAGGTTTTTCCATGGTTAATATTATGGCCTAAATATCATATTTATTATCCTGTTTGCAAATGCAGCAGCATCCTTTTTTATCTTTACTAAATATTATGCAATCTACATTCAATAAATATAACGCTAAATTTCAGGAAGCCTTAGCCGGTTTAAACCCCGAGCAGTTGGCCGCGGTTAACAAAATGGACGGGCCGGTACTTGTGGTAGCTGGCCCCGGTACGGGTAAAACGCAGATCCTGGCAGCGCGGATAGGCAAAATCCTGACTGATACAGACGCTTTACCCAGCGAAATCCTGTGCTTAACGTATACCGATGCCGGCGCAGTAGCCATGCGCAAACGTCTGTTCGAATTTATCGGCCCCGATGCTTATCGTATTAATATATATACGTTCCATGCGTTTTGTAATGAGATTATCCAGGAGAACCTCGAGTATTTCGGCAAACTGAATTTGGAGTCGCTTTCCGACCTGGAATCAGCTATGCTATTCCGGGAACTGGTTGATGAGTTCCCGAACGATCACCTGCTGAAGCGTTTTACGGGCGATATTTATTATGACGTTCCCCGGCTTAAAAGCCTGTTCAGCACTATGAAGCGGGAAAACTGGAACGCCGAAATGATTGAGCAGGCGGTAAATGACTATCTTGAAGATTTGCCTAACCGCGAGGAGTTTATTTATAAACGGGCTAATGCCAAAGCAGGCATTAAAGTTGGCGATCCCAAACAAAAAGATATCGACGCCGCGCATGATGTAATGAAAAAGTTGCTGGCTGCTGTTGGAGAGTATCAAAACTATACAGAAAAAATGAAAAGCCGCGGCCGCTATGATTATGACGACATGATCATTTGGGTGCTGCGCGCGTTCCGCGATAATGAGGAGATCCTGCGCCGCTACCAGGAGCGTTACCAGTATATTTTGGTAGATGAGTTCCAGGATACCAGCGGATCGCAAAACGAGCTACTGCGTTTCCTGCTTAATTATTGGGATACCCCGAATGTTTTTGTGGTAGGCGATGATGATCAGTCGATCTTTAAATTTCAGGGAGCCAACATGAAAAACATCCTTGATTTTGCCAATGACTATGTAGATACACTATACACCGTAGTGCTAAAACATAACTATCGCTCCAGTCAGCAGATCCTCGATATTTCAAAAGCGCTTATCGACAACAATTTTGAGCGATTGACCAGTCAGCTTAATTTAGATAAAGCTTTAAAATCGTCGCACCCGCGTTTTAATAACCTGTTGGTTGAGCCGGTGATCCGGGAGTACGAAAACCCTGATAAAGAACTGGTTGATGTATCGCTACAGATAAAACAACTGGTGGCTGATGGCGTGCCCCCCGGCGAGATAGCAGTTATCTATCGTAATCACAACCAGGTTGAGGAAATGATCAAATTCCTGGATGTGCAAAAGATCCAGGTAAATACCAAACGCAAGATAGATGTGCTTACCCAACCCTTTGGCGAAAAAATCATCAACATACTGCGTTACCTGGCCATGGAGCTCGATTCGCCATACAGCGGGGATGAATTGTTGTTTGAGATCATGCATTATGATTTCTTTAACATCCCCCCTATTGAAATTGCCAAGGCAAGCGTTGCTGTGTTTAAAGAAAACTTTGGTACCCTGGCTTACAATCAGCCTAAAACTTCTATCCGCCGTTACGCAAGCGAGATGAGGCCACCCAAACAAGCAGACCTTTTTCACCCCGACCAGCAACAGGAGATGCGGTACCTGGTAAGCAATATTGATTACCTGCTCAAAGAGTCGGTTAGCGTTACGCTGCAACAGCTTTTTCAAAGTGTGATAGCCAAAATGGGCATCCTGAAATATATCATGCAGCAACAGGATAAGGGCAGCTACATGCAAATGCTTACCAGCTTTTTCGATTTCCTGAAAGATGAAAGCCGCAAAAGGCCCGACATCAGCCTGCCTGATTTGATCTCGACCATCGAAATGATGAAGAAACATCAGATCCGCCTGGAGCTTAACCAAAGCATCTTTTCGGAGAACGGTGTTAACTTCCTCACCGCACACGGCTCAAAAGGGCTTGAGTTTGAATATGTGTTTTTTATTGGCTGCGACAAACGTACCTGGGACAGTAAAGGCCGGAACAGCGGTTTCAGCTATCCCGACACACTTACCCGCTCCGCCGCTGATGAAATTGCACAGAAAGAGGAAGCACGCCGTCTGTTTTATGTGGCGGTAACGCGTGCCAAGCAGCACCTTATGATCTCATACGCTGCCAAGGACAGGAAAGACAAAGACCAGGAGGCAAGCCAATTTATAGGCGAGATATTAGCCAGCACCAATATGCAGGTACACTATCCTAAAGTGGATGCCATGGATATGATCGAGTTCCAGGCAACCCAATTCAGCGAAGCCGAAAAACCAAAAGTTGAATTACTGGATAAAAACTACATCAATCAGCTGCTGCAGAATTACACCCTATCAGTAACCCACCTGAGCAGTTACCTGGACTGCCCGCTGCGGTTTTATTTTCAGTGTTTGATCAGGGTGCCATCGGGTAAAAGTCCAGCGGCTACTTTTGGACAGGCGGTACACTGGGCACTCAACAAAACTTACAGGCAGTTGAAGGATAATGATAACGAGTTTTTGAGTACGGAAAATTTCATGCGCGAGTTTAGATGGTATATGGCCCGCAATCGCGATTCATTTACTAAAGATGAGTTTAAACTGCGCTCGGCCTATGGCGAAAAGATCCTGCCGCCATACTACGAGCAAAATGTACCGCACTGGAACAAAATAGCGGTAACCGAGCGCCCTATCAAAAATATTGAAGTACACGGCGTACCTATTAAAGGAAACCTGGATAAAATTGAATTTGAAGGCAAGCAGGCCACGGTTGTTGATTATAAAACGGGTAAAGTAAAAAATGCCAAAGAAAAACTGATGCGCCCAACCAATGATCTGCCAAACGGAGGCGATTACTGGCGCCAGGCAGTTTTTTACAAGATCCTTGTTGATCATGACCGCAGTAACGACTGGGAAGTTGTAAGCACTGTATTTGATTTTGTTGAACCCGTAGCCGACAACGAATATTACCGCGAAAAATTTGTGATAACACCCGATGACATGGAAACGGTAACCGGCCAGATCACCGAAACTTACGCTAAAATCATGGCACACGATTTCAGCACAGGCTGCGGCAAAAAAGAATGCGATTGGTGCCATTTTGTAAAAAGCAATTTTAAACAGGCTGATGAGATTTTGGGGATTGTTGCGGAGGAGGAAGGGGAATAGTTTTTTAACGTAGAGACGCATTACATGCGTCTCCCACAGGACAAGCAACCAGAAAAGACAGTTCAATAGACGCAATTATGCGTCTCTACATAAAAAAAATTACTACCATACCATATGAAACACATCCTCCCGTTTTGCCTTTGGCGGTGTGATCACATTGACCACAAAAAGAAACGACAGGGGTTAACAGGGTTAACACAAATTCGAATATTTCTTAATATTAATCTAACAATCAGCTATTTATAAAAGGTACAGAGTTACACTAAAAATGCCCTGTGATCGGTGTTACCACCTTAAACGTACAAATTTAAACTCGCCATAGGAGAAATCGCATCACGTGATTATTACAATATGTTTCATTCTGCAAATTCATTAATTCCATAAATTCGGGTTTCAGACATACATCATATGAAACACATCCTCCCATTCCTCCTCCTCATCTTAACCTTGCCTGCCACTGCCCAAACCATCATAAAACAGGACGCTGGCATTAAGCAAATGGTTGATGAGGTATCAGCCAAAAACATTGAGGCTACCATCCGCAAACTGGTTAGCTTTAAAAGCAGGCACACGCTGAGCGATACCACCAGCAAAACCACCGGCAGCGGTGCAGCACGCAACTGGATCAAGGCCGAAATGGAGAAATATGCGACTGAGTCAAACGGGAGGATGACCGTGCAGTTTGATACGTTCACACAGCCTAAAGGCACACGTATCGATAAACCCATTAAACTCAAAAACGTACTGGCCACACTGAAAGGTACCGATCCGAATGATACCCGGGTGTATCTGGTATCGGGACATTATGATTCACGCATCAATGACGTGATGGACACCAACGGAGCTGAACCCGGAGCAAATGATGATGCCTCAGGCACCGCACTTTCGATGGAACTGGCCAGGGTGATGGCTAAAAGATCGTTCCCTGCCACTATTATTTTTATGACTGTGGTTGGCGAAGAACAGGGACTTTACGGATCTGCCAACGTAGCCAAGCGGGCCAAAGCCGAAAAGTGGAATGTGGATGCCATGCTGAATAATGATATCGTTGGCAATACTTACGGCATGGAAACCGACCTGAAAGATAACCGCAGCGTACGTGTTTTTAGTGATGGTGTACCTACAGCAGCTACCGATAAACAAGTGGCAGCTTTGAAATCATTAGGAGGGGAAAATGATAGTCCGTCGAGGCAGTTGGCAAGGTATACCAAAGAAATTGGCGAGCGTTATGTTGATCAATTAGACGTAAAGCTTATTTACCGGCGAGATCGCTATTTGCGCGGTGGCGATCATTTGCCATTTTTAGAACAGGGCTTTACGGCTGTAAGGTTTACTGAAATGAACGAAAACTTTAACCGTCAGCATCAGAATATCCGCGCCGAAAACGGTGTTGAGTACGGCGACCTGCCCGACTTTGTTGATTTTAATTATGTGCAAAAAGTAGCCCGCATGAACCTTGCAGTATTGGCTAATCTCGCTTCAGCCCCGGCCGGGCCTCAGAATGTAGGCGTGGTCACCAGCGACTTAACCAATAAAACTAAACTAAAATGGGAAGCTCCCGCTACCGGTAAAAAACCAGCCGGTTATTATGTACTGATGCGCGAAACCATCAGCCCTTATTGGGAAAAGAAATTCTACGTAACCGACACTATAGCTACGTTGAATTACTCAAAGGATAATTACTTCTTCGCGGTACAGTCTGTTGATGCTGAAGGGCACGAAAGTTTGCCGGTGTTTCCGAAGCCGGTGAGGTAGATAATCAAAAGATTGTAGGTTAGATAATGGACATTAGATTTTGCACTCAAGAAAAATGATTTTTTTGAATTTGATTCACGGCTGTTTAAGAAGGGAGTAATTAGCACTCCGGCAAACTGATAGGGATATTAATTGCCAATCCGCCATCACTTGTTTCCTTATACTTTGAGTTCATATCAAGCGCGGTTTGCCACATCGTTTTTACCACTGCATCAAGGCTTACCTTCGCTTTTTCGGGATTGCTTTGCAACGCCAGTTGTGAGGCAGTGATAGCTTTGATAGCACCCATGGTATTACGTTCAATGCAGGGGACCTGTACCAACCCACCAATCGGGTCGCAAGTGAGGCCGAGGTGATGTTCCATGGCTATTTCGGCAGCCATAAGTACCTGGCGTTGGGTACCGCCCATACATTCGGTTAATGCTGCCGCAGCCATGGCAGATGATACGCCAATTTCGGCCTGGCAGCCGCCCATGGCTGCCGATATGGTAGCGCCTTTTTTAAAGATACTTCCGATCTCGCTGGCAGTAAATAAAAAATTCATGATCTTTTGTTCGGTATTGCCATCGCAAAAAGCAATATAATATTGGAGCACTGCAGGAATAACACCTGCGGCGCCATTTGTTGGCGCAGTTACCACACGGCCAAATGAAGCGTTCTCCTCATTAACGGCTAATGCAAAACAGCTTACCCAATCTAAAGTATTTTTAAAGCTATCGCCGGTATTCCTGATAGCTGCAACCCATTCCTCATAATTGCTATATTTATTGTTGCCGATGAGCTTTGCGTTTAATTTTGCGGCGCGCCTTGCCACATTTAACCCGCCAGGCAATTGGCCGGTAGTGTGACATCCCCGGTAAATACACTCTTTTAATGCCTTGAAGATATTCAATGCCCCGGTACGGGTTTCCTGTTCGCTGCGCCAGGCCAGCTCGTTTTCGGCCACCACTTCCGAAATCCGAAGACCTGTTTTGATACACCAGTGCAGCAGATCGGCTGCGGTATCAATCGGGAAGGGAAGGTCAACCTCCGCTTTTGATTGCCCTGAAGCACCTTCCTTCACAACAAAACCACCTCCTATCGAGTAGTATGTTTCAGAAATTGCCTTTCCGGTACTTAAAAATGCCTGAAAAGTTACCGCGTTTGGATGATAAGGTAAGCTTTCGTTAAACAGGAACAGCAGGTCATCCTCAGCATAAAAACTCAATGGTAAAATACCACCGATGATCAGTTCATGCGAGCTTTTGATCTGCTCAATTTTAGGTATTACCTGGTCCACCTCGAAAGTAACCGGGTCATCGCCGCTTAAACCTAATAATATAGCTATATCCGTACCGTGCCCATGACCTGTTTTGGCTAATGAGCCATATAATAAGATCTTAACCTGCTGCACCATAGGCAGTACCCCCTGTTGCTCAAGCGACTGCACAAACTGCTGCGCGGCACGCCAGGGGCCAAGCGTATGCGAGCTCGACGGGCCAATGCCTATCTTAAACATATCAAAAACCGAAATCTGTTCTCTTTGCATCAAGTCAAAATTAAGGATAAATTATAATTACAGGTTCTATAATAAATACGTTATGCTAGTGCTTTTGATAAAAATAATTTATAATTTGCATTGAACTTAAACAAATAATACACTTAAACTTAAACACTAAACAAAATTATGGATTCTTACACTTCTTCTTCCGACATGTCTGCGGGCATGGCTGGTGCTATTTTTGGTGCATTTTTCATCCCGTGCCTTATAATCTGGGTTATCGTGGTGATTAGTAGTTGGAAAGTGTACACCAAAGCAGGAAAACCTGGTTGGGCGTCAATCATTCCAATTTACAACATCATTGTACTACTTGAGATAATTGGAAAACCTATATGGTGGATTATCATGCTTCTGATCCCTTGCGCTAATATAATTTTTGGTATTTGGATGATTAACCTGTTAAGTAAAAGCTTTGGTAAAAGTGAAGGTTTTACAATTGGTCTGATTATCTTCCCGTTTATTTTTTATCCGATTCTTGGATTTGGAAGCGCAACCTATTTGGGTCCATCTGCCAAAGAAGCACAGGGCGCTGCACCATTTAACCCAAATGATTACCGCGATCCGTTCAATAATCAAAACCCACCTCCACAAAACTATTAATGTGGGTAAATAATATCATGATATATGCTTCCTGCAGCCCGTTGGGATTTATCCACTGGCTGCAGGGGCATTTGTTACCTTGTCCTTTTAAATATCTTACGGGTATTGATTGTCCGGGCTGTGGTTTTCAGCGATCGGTTATAGCCCTTATCCGGGGCGATCTTCAAAAAAGCTTCCTTTTATATCCCGCGGCTATTCCGCTGATCCTTTTTTTTATCTACGGCATAGCCGATGTTATTTTTAAACTCGATACTGATAAAGCCGTTGTAAAGAAAACCGTTTTTATGATCAATGGTAATATCGTGCTTATCAGCTATGTTATAAAGATGTGGCATCTTTATAATCACGTTGCTTATTGATAAGGCTCAGACATGGCGCTTACATGGCTGTAATCTTTAATAATGGCCTGTAAAAACTGCAGGTCATTCATATCGGGGGGCAGGGCGGATATTTTGAGATGTTCTTTTAATTTGAGCGCCATATTGTAAACCACAACGGCATTATGTGTTTTCATGTAATTATGTATCACGTCGGCTATCAGCCTTACATCGTTATCGTTTAGCTCAGCTACTTCTTTAAAAGTAGGTTCATAATCGTCGCCCGATGGCCTGAATGTTAAGCTGTCTATTTTGGTACGCGGATGTGTTTTTACCATAGCTGTTCCGGCAACCACATCTCCTATACGCTGGCCGTTTTCAGTCACCAGGGCGCAAAGTAACGCGCCAAGGTTAAGGGTAATGCCAAAATCCACCATCCGCATCAGCCATCTTAACAGGTATTGACCAAAACGGGGGCGGTTGCCATTGAGGCTGATCACCCGTATCTTCATTATCCGCTTGCCAACGCTTTGGCCGTTAAGCAGCGTTTCGCAAATCAAATCGTAAAATACAAATATCGCCGCCATGATAATTGCGCACGTTACCAGCACGCTTTCGGGCATCTTTCCGATGATCAGAAAAATAAAAATGAAATAGAAAGCAATGAAAATGGCGTAATCAATTATGCGGGCAACTATCCGTTCGCCGAGGCCGGCTATTTCATAGTCTATATCAATATTCTGTGTTGTGTGTACGGTTATGGTTTGCATCTTAACAAAGATAAATTTGTTAGTGTAAAATATGATTGCATATTAAAGATTTGTGAGTATTTTAACAAAAAATAAAACCTGCTTTTTAAAATGCGTGAGGCGTTGTTTATCAAACAAAATACCGAAAAATGGAAGGCCTATGAAACCAATAGGCCAACCGATCCGGACGAGCTTGCTGCCGCATTTATAGCCATTACTGATGATTTGGCATACGCCAAAACTTTCTTTCCGCAGTCAAATACAACAAAGTACCTTAACGGGCTTGCATCAACCTTTCACCAGGATATCTACAAAAATCAGAAGGAGAAAAGCAACCGGTTCGCAGCTTTCTGGCGATACGAACTGCCGCTGCTTTTTTTTCAGCACCGCAGGCAGTTATTGTATTCGCTTATCTTCTTTGCGGTTTTTACCTGTATGGGAGTTCTTTCGGCCAAATACGATAATCATTTTGTACGGCTTATCCTTGGCGATGATTATGTGAACATGACCAATGATAACATTGCTAAAGGTGATCCTTTCGGTGTATATAAAAGCAGTTCTTCGGGGCTGATGTTTTTACAGATAGCCATCAATAATGTTTATGTCGAACTGCGCTTTTTTGTGATGGGCTTATTTTTTTCTGTTGGTTCATTATACGCCAGTTTAATGAACGGCGTTATGCTTGGCTCATTTCAGTATTATTTTTTCAGCAAGGGACTTGGAATCCAATCCATACTGGTGATCTGGATCCATGGTACGCTTGAAATGTCGTCGTTTATTGTGGCCGGTGGTGCCGGTTTAGTACTTGGTAACAGTTTGTTGTTTCCCAAAACGTATACCCGGCTGCAATCATTAAAAAAAGGCGCGCTTGAGGGCTTGAAAATTACAGTAGGCCTTATTCCCATCATATTATTAGCCGCTTTTTTTGAAAGCTTTGTAACGCGCCATACCGAAATGCCTGTTTGGTTAAGTATTATTATATTAGCCTCATCATTACTGTTCATGATATGGTACGTGATACTTTATCCTGCAAAACTGAATAAAAACCTAAACTATATTAATACCGATCATTAAATGAAATATATTATTGAACTGAGGAGGATCCGTGATTTTGGCGAAATAATAAATGACACCTTCACCTTCCTGAAACAGAATTTCAAACCGCTTTTTTCGTCATTACTCGTTATCTGCGGCTTTTTTGTGCTGGTTGGTACTGTTGCCACTGCATTTTCACAATTATCTGTTTATGACAGTCTTGATCCAGGCGTTAAAGGCGACTATAACAGCACCCTCAAAGTGGGTATAAGTGCTGCTGCAAACGGTTTCGTAATGATGCTGGCGCAATTTTTTATATACCTTACCACCCTGTGTTTTGTCGCGGTTTATCTTGAAAAAAAAGGAGATAAACCAACGGCGCAAGACGTTTGGGGTTATTTTAAATATTACTTTTTCCGTTCGTTAGGGAGTGGTCTTTTATTATTCATCCTGCTCATTTTCGGTTTTTTATTTTGTATAATACCAGGAATATATCTTACGCCGATATTTTACCTTATTTTGCCAACCATGATCATGGAGAACGCCTCATTTGGATACTCATTCAATAAAGGCTTCCGGCTTATAAAAGATCACTGGTGGATGGTTTTTGGGATCATATTTGTTTGTTCGCTGATAGTTAGCGTAAGTAATTCAATTGCCAGTATACCTTTAATGCTTGTTGCCTCATTGCGGATCCTCGTTTCTTTTAAATATCTTTCAATAGCAGCAGTGATATTTTTTAGTATGCTTCAAAATATTTTACTACTTACTTATGCTATTCCGACCATAGCCATTGCCTTGTGTTATTTTAGCCTCCAGGAAAGAAAAGACGGAACCGGGATCTTAGAACGTATAGAAGCATTTGGCACACATGCCGATAAAGCCGACGATCTGCCTGCCGAACAATACTAATTGAGTTATGCCTAAACCGATACTAATCCTGTTCATACTGTTGTGCTTTACCCTCAATCCGTCGGTGGCTAAAGTTGGCGGAAAGGCTATTCCCTTAAAAACAGACAGCGTTTTTAAAAAGAAGGCCGCGGTTGTGCGTATGGATAGCTCGAAGGTGAATGTACGCCGTTTTAATGAAAATGCACTTGATAAATACCGGGCTGACAAGGAATATCAGTATAACGACAAAAGTATAGGTAATGAGTTGTCGTTCTGGGATAGGTTTTGGATGTGGTTTTGGCGTACCTTATTTGGCAGCTTAAGCATAAGCCCCGGCTTTGGAACTTTTTTAAAGTACTTCTTTTTGATGCTGGCTGTAGGTGCGATCATTTTCTTCATCATGAAACTTTTGGGTATGGATATGGGCAACCTGTTACTGGGCAAGTCCCGTAAAACACCGCTGGCCTATACCGAATCGGCAGAGAATATCCACGAAATTAATTTTGATGAGGAGATTGAAAAGGCAATTTCAAATCATAACTACCGGCTGGCTGTTCGCCTGCTTTATCTGCGGAGTTTAAAACAGCTCAGTGATAACGGTCTTATCCAATGGCTACCCGAAAAAACCAATTCAGCATATGTGTACGAATTAAACAATCCATCCGTACGGCAGTCTTTTGTGTCGTTGACCCGGCAGTTTGAATATGTATGGTATGGCGGTTTCAATATTGATGGCGCTGCTTTTGGCAATATAAACCAGTTGTTTCAAAACTTTAAAAAACAGCTGTTATGAAGGACCTTAAGATTTACTTTATAATAGCCACAACGTTGTTTGTTATTTACATAGTAGCGAACATGAATAAGCCGAAAGAGGTTAACTGGACACCTACATTTAGCAATACCGATAAAATCCCTTATGGTACGCGGGTACTTTATGAGCGTGCCCGGGATATTTTTCCCGGTGCTGCGATCAAAACTAAACGCCAGGCCATTTACAATACTATTGCCGAAGATTCCATTAAGGGTTCATCCTATATTATCATAGCAGGAGGGCTCAATATTACCAAGCCCGATTTTAAACAGCTTAAGCAATATATAACTGCCGGTAACGATGTTTTTATTGCCGCCGGATTTTTAGGGGCCGATTTTGAAAAGGAACTTAAAATAAGCATCACTAATAAATTTGCGGTTAATGGAAATGCTCATACGTTAATGCATTTTGTAAACCCGGCCCTGTCGCCCGAGGTGAATTATTTTGTTGATAAAGGTTTAACGGCAGGCTATTACGATAAATTTGATACTGCACATGCAATAGTTATAGGTGAAACGGATGACCATAAGGCCAACTTACTGAAGTATCCGATGGGGAAAGGCAACCTGTATTTAACGCCCAACCCGGGTATGTTCACTAACTACAGCTTGTTGAAGCCGCAGGGGGCCGAGTGGGCTTCTACTGCTTTATCCATGGTAAAGAGAACGCCGGAGATAGTTTGGGATGAATATTATACCCAGGGTACCGGTGAGAATGACTCGCCGATGAGGGTATTCCTTGGGAATGCGCAGTTGAAAGCGGCTTACTATCTGGCGTTGTTTAGCTTGCTGATATTTGTGCTATATGAGGCGAAAAGACGTCAGCGCATTATCCCAATTATTAATCCGCTCGAAAACTCAACTGTTGATTTCGTGAACGTAGTGGGGCAGGTATACTATGAACGAAGGGACAACATTAACATCGCCCGGAAAAAAATGCAGTATTTCTGGGCTTTTATACGCGAAACCTACCGGATAAAAGCAAACCGGCCAGGTCCCGAATTTGTAGAAGAACTGGTTAACCGTACCGGTGCAACCGAAGACCTCGCCCGTGAATTGTCCGGTGCATTTATCTTCATCAGTACTCATGACATTGTAACAGATCAAGAGCTCATCAGGCTTAACCAACTTATTGAACAATTTTATATCCAATCCAGATAAATATGGAAAACGAATTTTTTGAACAACGTACCGATCTATCCAAATTAAGCACTGCTGTTGAGCAAATAAAAGCCACGCTGGCAACCATCATCGTAGGTCAGCATGATTCAATCGATTTGCTTATTGCGGGGATCCTGGCCGATGGGCATATCCTGATTGAAGGTGTGCCGGGTGTTGCCAAAACACTTACCGCAAAGCTTATTGCCAAAACTATAGATGCCCGGTACTCCCGTATTCAGTTCACACCCGATCTGATGCCATCGGATATCCTGGGAACCTCTGTTTTTAACCCTAAAACAACCGAGTTTGAATTTAAACAAGGGCCTATTTTCGGTAATATCATCCTGATAGATGAGATCAACCGTGCACCGGCAAAAACACAGTCGGCCTTGTTTGAGGTAATGGAGGAGCGACAGCTTACTATTGATGGGCACCGTTACAAAATGGAAGAGCCTTTTACCGTTTTTGCAACACAGAACCCGGTTGAGCAGGAAGGTACCTACCGCCTGCCTGAAGCCCAGCTGGATAGGTTTTTGTTTAAGATAGAAGTGAAATATCCAACGCTTGAAGAGGAAATAACTATCCTTAGTCGTCAGCATCAGCAAAAAACAACCGATCAGCTAAGCCAGGTACAACCTTTACTCGCCGCTGCGGATATCAACCAGTTGCGCAACCAGGTGAGGGCCCTGCATGTAGAAGATAAGATCCTGGAGTTTACAGCTAAAATTATCCACGAAACACGTAATAGCAAATCCCTGCAGTTGGGCGGTTCGCCGCGTGCGTCGCTGGCTATTGTTAATGGAGCCAAAGCGCTTGCTGCAACCAGGGGGCGTGATTTTGTTACCCCCGATGATATTATTTATGTTGCCGCCCCTGTGCTGCGCCATCGTATTATGTTAACGCCTGATAAGGAGATGGAAGGCGTAACGCCCGACGAGGTGATAACCCAGGTAATACAAAAAATTGAAGTGCCACGATAGTAAAGCGCGTGAAAAAACTATTCCGACTATTTTATACCAACTTGTTTTTAACTAACCGTTTATTCGGCGCGGTTGCTGCCTGTGTGGTATTGTATTTACTTTCATTTTTCTTCCCGTGGTTGGGCATTATGCCCGATATCGCGTTTTACGCCTTATTGGCATTATTAATTGCCGATCTGTTTATACTTTACCGTGTGGCAGATGGCGTGTTTGCCAAACGCCTTGCCCCCGAACGCTTGAGCAACAGCGACGAAAACGAACTTAGTATTTATATCGAAAACCGGTATAGTTTCAGCATTAACACCGGAATTATAGATGAGATCCCCGCACAGTTTCAGAAACGTGATATTTGGTTTACTACAACCCTTGCCCCCGGCGAACGTAAGCAGATTAATTACATGCTGAGGCCAACCCGCCGGGGCGAATATGAGTTTGGCTTTATCCGGGTTTTTGTGCGATCGGCTATTGGTCTGGTATCTAAACGTTACAATTTTGAGCAGGCTGAGACTTTGCCCGTTTATCCTTCGTTTTTACAAATGCGTAAGTATGAACTGATGGCTATATCAAACCGGCTCACCGAGATAGGCATTAAGAAAATCAGGAGGATTGGCCACAGTATGGAGTTTGAACAGGTAAAATCCTATGTTCCGGGCGATGACTATCGCACCATAAACTGGAAGGCCACAGCTCGGCGGGGCGACCTGATGGTAAACTCCTATACCGACGAAAAATCGCAGCACGTTTACTGCATCATCGATAAATCGCGGGCTATGCGGATGCCTTTTGAAGGGTTAAGTTTATTGGACTATGCCATTAACGCAAGCCTTGTGCTATCAAACGTAGCCCTGCTTAAAGAAGATAAAGCGGGTTTAATAACTGTAGGCGAAAAAATAGGTTCTATAGTGCCTGCCGATAAGAATTACGCGCAGCTTAATAAGATAATGGAGGTTTTATACAAGGAAAAAACCCGGTATCTGGAAACCAATATGGAGGCACTTTATGTTACAACACGCAGAGTATTAAAACAGCGTAGTTTGGTGGTGTTCTTTACAAATTATGAAAGCCTTTCGGCGTTACAGCGACAGTTGCCTTTTTTACGACGGATAGCCAAGTTTCACCTGCTATTAGTAGTCTTCTTTGAAAATACGGAATTAAAAACCCTGAGCGAACAACCGGCCAAAGATGTTGAAGGCATCTACATAAAAACCATTGCCGAAAAGTTTGCTTACGATAAAAAGCTAATGGTTAAAGAACTGGCCAGCCACGGCATCCAGTCGATACTGACATCCCCCCAAAACCTTACCATAAACACAGTAAACCGCTACCTGGAAATAAAGGCGAAGCAAAAGATATAGATGACCATACATCTCCCGAATTGTCATTACGCAATTACCCATCGCGCTTTATTGCATTTTGTAACTTAAAGAAAAGATCAGCATTTTTAACATCAGGTAGTTTAGTCCGCGCAGAGACAATTTAAACTGCCTGCTAACAAAATGTACCCTATATTTACATTGCCAACAATAGCCCAATCAAAACTTTCAACTTTTTGTTAACAATCTTTTTTTGAATTGTAAGCCTATTCCCTCAACTTCGCAGTCCGAATTTTGATTATGAGTATTCATTATAAAATAATAGCTGCAGAGCTTTCTGTAGCTGAGAAGCAGGTTACCGCTACGGTAGGCTTGCTTGATGAAGGAGCTACCGTTCCGTTCATTTCCCGTTACCGTAAAGAACTTACCGGCAGTTTGGATGAGGTACAGGTTGCCACCATCCGCGACCGTGTACAGCAATTGCGCGAACTGGACAAACGCCGTGAGGCTATCCTGAAATCGCTTACAGACATGGGCAAACTAACGCCCGAGCTGGAAAAACAGATCAACGAGGCCGAAACGATGGTTACTTTGGAGGACCTTTATCTTCCTTATCGCCCAAAACGCAAAACCCGTGCTACTACAGCCCGCGAAAAAGGCCTGCAGCCATTGGCCGATGTTTTATTGGAACAAAAAAATATCGACCCCGAACTGATAGCTGCCGAATACATCAGCGATGAAAAAGGCGTAGCGAGCGTTGAAGAAGCTTTAGCCGGCGCAAGGGATATCATTGCCGAAACCGTTGCCGAAAATGCTGAAATACGTACCAAAATCCGTGAACTGTTTGTTGAAAAAGGCACTTTTGCATCAAGAGTGGTTGAAGGCAAAGAGGAGGCAGGGATTAAGTACAAAGACTATTTTGAATGGACTGAGCCTGTTAAAACAGCGCCATCGCACCGCGTATTAGCCATGCGCCGCGGCGAAAAGGAAGAGATCCTATGGCTCGACCTGAAACCTGAAGAAGATGATGCACTGGAGATATTGGAAAATTCAGTTATCAAGGCAAACAACCCGGCTGCCGGACAAATCCGCCTGGCTATTACCGATGGCTACAAACGCCTGTTAAAACCATCGATGGAAACAGAGGTGCGCCTGCTTACCAAAAAGAAAGCCGACGAGGAAGCGATCCGCGTATTTGCAGAAAATGCCCGCCAGCTATTGCTGAGCGCACCGCTTGGTCAAAAACGCGTAATGGCGCTTGATCCGGGTTTCCGTACCGGTTGTAAACTGGTTTGTTTGGATGAGCAGGGCAAACTGCTTGAAAACACCACTGTTTACCCACACACCGGTGCAGGCCAGGCGCGTGAAGCTGAGAAAACGGTACAGCACCTGTTCCAGAAATATAATATCGAGGCTATCGCTATTGGAAACGGCACCGCGGGCCGCGAAACAGAAGTATTTGTTCGCAACCTGAATTTACCGGGCGTGACTATTGTAATGGTTAATGAAAGCGGTGCTTCTATCTATTCAGCATCTGAAGTGGCGAGGGAAGAATTTCCGGATTATGATGTAACCGTAAGAGGGGCCGTATCTATCGGTCGCCGTTTGATGGACCCACTGGCCGAGCTGGTAAAGATCGACCCAAAATCGATTGGCGTAGGTCAGTACCAGCACGATGTTGACCAGAACAAGCTGCAAACCTCTTTAGATGACACGGTGATCAGCGCCGTGAACGCGGTGGGTGTTGAACTTAACACCGCTTCAAAACAGATCCTGGCTTATGTATCAGGCCTTGGTCCGCAACTGGCGCAGAATATTGTGGAATACCGCAACCAGAATGGCGCTTTTAAACGTCGGGAGCAACTGAAAAAAGTTCCACGTTTGGGCGATAAGGCTTTTGAGCAGGCAGCAGGCTTCCTTCGGATCCACAATGCGGAAAACCCGTTGGATACCAGTGCAGTTCACCCGGAGCGTTATGGTTTGCTTGAACAAATGGCTACCGATATGAAATGCACAGTGAAAGACCTGATGAGCAACCCAACCCTGCGCAAAAGCATTCCGTTACAAAAATATGTTTCCGAAACCGTTGGTTTGCCAACCCTGAATGATATCATGGCCGAACTTGCCAAACCGGGCCGCGACCCGCGCGAGCAGTTTGAAGCTTTCAGCTTTACAGAAGGTGTAAATGCTATCGGCGATCTGAAAGTTGGCATGAAGCTGCCGGGCATCGTCACCAACATTACAGCCTTTGGTGCTTTTGTCGATATCGGCGTTCACCAGGATGGCCTTGTTCACCTGAGCCAGATCACCAACCGTTACATCAAAGACCCTAACGAGGTACTGAAAGTACATCAAAAGGTTGAGGTAACTGTTACCGAGGTTGATGTGAACCGCAAGCGTATTGCCCTATCCATGAAAGAGAACGACAAAAGCGAACCGAACCAGCGTCGGAGCGATGACCGCCGTCCGCAAGGCAATAACAACAAGCCCAACTTTAATAAAAGGGTTGAAAAAGAACCGGAAACCGATATGGCCTTGAAGCTGGCTGCGTTGAAAGGTAAGTTTAAGTTGTAATTAAAAAAAACGGGATTGCTCACGTGCTTGTTTACAAAAGCCAGTCATGTTGAACTTGTTTCAACACCCCACTTGCTAAGCAAGCCTGCTAAGCAAATTTGCGACTCGTCCTGTGGGGTGCCGAAACAAGTTCGGCATGACGATCTTTTTAAAAAGTTAGTAGCAAACTCCCTGAATAGTTTCTCACAAACAAAAAATCCCCAACCTTACGGCTGGGGATTTCTATTTAATATCTGATTATAACTTACGCTACTGTCCCTTCTTTCAGCTTCTCAGCATTCTCTGCAAACTGAAGCGATTCAAGGATTTCCTGCAAGTCGCCGTTCAATACGCCCGGCAGGTTGTAAATAGTCAACCCAATACGGTGCTCAGTTAAACGTCCCTGAGGATAGTTATAGGTACGTACCTTGGCCGACCTGTCGCCGGTTGATACCATAGTTTTACGTTTTTTTGATGTTTCTTCCAGGTGCTTCTGCAGCTCCATTTCGTACACCCTTGAACGTAGTACCTGTAATGCCTTATCGTAGTTTTTTAGTTGTGATTTCTGATCCTGGCACTGGGCAACAATACCTGTAGGGATGTGGGTTAACCTCACAGCCGAATAGGTAGTATTTACCGACTGGCCACCCGGCCCTGAAGCGCAGAACAAATCTTTACGGATATCACTAACCTGCAGGTCGATATCAAACTCATCAACCTCGGGCAGTACTACTACAGAAGCTGCTGAAGTGTGCACCCTGCCTTGTGTTTCGGTATCAGGCACACGTTGTACACGGTGTACACCCGATTCGTATTTCAGGGTTCCGTAAGCGTCTTCAGCGTTTACGTTAAATACAATCTCTTTATAGCCGCCGCTGGTGCCTTCGGTATAATCCACCAGCTCGGTACGCCAGCCGCGTTTTTCGCAATAGCGCATATACATGCGGTAAAGATCGCCGGCAAAAAGGGCTGCCTCATCACCACCGGTACCACCACGGATCTCCACAATAGCATTTTTCGAATCCTCAGGATCTTTAGGGATCAGCATCAGGCGAATTTCTTCCTCCTTTACTTCCTGTTGAGCAAGCAACTCGTCAAGTTCCATTTTGGCCATCTCACGAAACTCCTCATCTTTTTCGGTAGCCAGGATCTCTTTATTGGTTTCGATATTGCTCATAATGTTGCGGTATATATGATACTCATCAACAATTTTGGCAAGATCTTTATATTCTTTATTCAACTGGGCAAAACGCTTCATATCCTGCATCACTTCAGGATTGCTCAATTCACCTTCAACGTTTTTCCAGCGCTCGTATATCAGCTCTAATTTATCTAACATATTTTATAAATAATGATGCAGCTAAAACTGTTTGATATTGAACCGGCTTATGAAAGATTTGACGTTTCGGGCGGCTTACAGGCTTGCTGCAAAAAAGTGCACAAAAGTACGCATTTTACTGCATATTTTAATTCAGCGGATTGTAAGTTGTTTTTCTTAGTTTATAGATGATGGATCATAGAGCACCCCGCCTATGGTTCATAGTTCATGGACCATAGTAGCTCGGCTTATAGATCATAGTTCATGGATTATAGCAAAGCCACCCTATCAATATCAATTAGTCCAATCAAAAACCATGAACCATGATCTATTAACCATGAACTAAACAAAATACTCCAGCCTCAATTCATTACCATCAAAAACCGCATAAGAAAAATATGAAATCCATTCGCCAAGGTTAATATAACGGCTTTGAGGGGTTATTTGAATATCAAGCGGTATATGGCGATGGCCAAAAACAAGGTAGTCGTAAAAATTGATCTTTAATTCTTCACGGCAAAAATTTACCAACCATTCCTGTTCGCCTGGCTTTGGGTTTTCTTTTTTTGCATTGGTATCCCGGCTGTGGCGGCTCCATTTATTGGCTATTCCCACGCCAAGGTTTGGGTGAATGCGGGCAAACAGCCACTGGCAAAACCGGCTCCTGAAAAAGCCTTTTAAAAACTTATAAAAGTTATCCCCCGGACCAAGCCCATCTCCATGATGAATGAAAAATTTCTTTCCGCCGCGCTCAATTTTTAATTCGTTGCTGATGATAGTTGCGCCCAGTTCATTTACAAAATAATCAAACATCCACATATCGTGGTTGCCTTTAAACAGGTAAAGCTTTACACCGGCATCGGCAAGTTCGGCAAGTTTGCCAAGGAAACGGATGTAGCCTTTGGGCACTACGGTTTTGTATTCAAACCAGAAGTCGAAAACATCGCCAACCAGGAATAATTCGGCGGCATCATGCTTAATGCTGTCGAGCCAGCGCACTATTTTATCTTCGCGTTGGCGGCTTGAAGCATATGTACCTGTGCCTAAATGAACATCAGAAGCAAAATAGAGTTTGTCGCGAACCGGCATATCCGGCAAAAGTACGTTTTAACAGCCAAACAGAAAAGACAAAGATTGTTACACAATAACCACAAAACAACAGCGTACCTTAGTGGTTATTCATCATACATTAAAAATTAAAATTATGGCAATCCCCGAAAATCCAAATCTTGATGACGCCCAGGAAGACAAAGATCCCGGCAACGAATTTGAACAGAACGAAGGCCAGGATACCGGTAACGAAATAATTGATAACAGTGAGCCGGATGTTGCCGGGTTAAATGCAGCCAGTCGCGCATCCGAATCGTCATTTACTTTAAATTTTGAAGATGGGTATGCCCCTGCTCCGGATAAAAATGACGAAGACCAGCAATCGCCAAAACACTGATATATTAAGCAATGAAAAAAATATTACTGCCGGCATTGATCATGGTTGTTTTTGCCGGTAAGGCATCTGCACAGTCAAAAGGCTTCACGATGACTGATTTCAAGGCCAATATAGGCAAAACAGGCACTTTGTGCGATACTGTTTACTCGTACAAAGCGGTGAGCGATACGCTTACCCTGTTAAACTTGGGCGCGGCTTACCCAAGGCAAAAATACACCATAGCGGTAAAGGGCAATAAAATTAAGCTCGACCTGTCTACGATAAAAGGAAAACACGTATGCGCAACCGGCACATTTGAGTTTTTTAAAGGTCAGCCCGAAATCGTAGCCGATAAGCCGGAGCAGATCACGGTTAACTAATAAGCTATCAATGCCTTATAAACAAGAAAAGCAGATCGTTGATCTGCTTTTCTTGTTTATAAGAGAATAATCTTATTAAGGTTTTTTAGCTTTAAGCTTTCTGCATTACGCTTTTAGCTTCAATTAAAAAGCTTTGTACAAGCCAAATACAATCTGGCCTTCGGTAACTGGTTGCTTGGTTACCAAACGGCCCACATTAAGCGTACGACCGGTTGTGGTTACATCATATCCTGGTGATTTAACGTAGTTGCCTTTAAGCGATAATCCCCAGCCGGCACCCATATCCAACCTGATAGCCGCGCTGCCTCCATATGCAAAAGCATAGCCTTTGGCACTTTGCTGTGTAATGCTGCCGGTTTGCGCATCAACGCCGGTAACACTAATGGTTAATTGCGGTGATGTTTGGCTTTTTATAGCACCTGCCGATGCCCTTAAATCAAATGACAGGCTTCGCCATACAAAGGTGTATTGCGGGCCTACTAACAGGTTAAAGCTACGGTAACGTTTATCGGCAGTTACAGTTCCCTGGTCGGCTTTAAAATCCGTTGTATAGCCCTGCGATAATATCAGGTCGTCATCATATGAAAAATTGCTTTGGTCCTGGTATGAGAAAGTGTAACCGATACCAAAATTTCTGTAGATGTAATATGCGCCGTCAAGCTGGAAGGTAACGCCCTTGTTTGCAAAGCCCGATTTATTATTCTTATAATCCACCTTTTGGAAATCGCTTAACGGATAAGAAATACCCATACCTAAGCCTACATAAGGTTTAAGTTTTACTTTGGTTTCGTCGTCTTTATCGTTGGTGTCCTGAGCTTTTGAAGTAAATGCCAGCAGCATTAAAAGGCCTGCCGTAAAAAAAGTAAGGGTTTGTTTCATGTTTGTTATTATGTAACTGTATTACCGTAAGTTGCCGCTGCATCCTTAACCGCAAAGCAAACGTGTAAAAAAACGCATTATTATTGATACTTCGGTGATAACAAGCTCCGCTTCCGGGTTAAAAATCACACGGGTTATCGACTCCAAAAGTTAAAGGGGGTAATTTTTAATAACTTGCCCTTATTTTACAACAGTTTTTTCACGCCGCTAATATAGCCTGCCACGGGCAATTAAACAGCAACCGGGTGCAAAATTAACAACTTTTAACCTTTTGAACCGTTATTGCCTTGCGGCAATGTAACCTGAATAGCTATCTTTAGTTGCCTGTAATTTAAACAACCATGACAAAAACGTTCTGTTTATTTGCATTAGCTGTTTTATTTTGCAGCTATACACATGCACAAATGACTATAAAAACACTTCCATACCCTAAAACAAAAAAAGTTGATGTTGTTGATACCTATTTTGGCACACAAGTGCCCGATCCCTACCGCTGGCTGGAGAATGACCATGCCGATGATACCAAAGCCTGGGTACAGGAAGAAAATAAGGTAACGTTCAACTATCTCGATCAGATCCCCTACCGGGCCGACATTCATAAGCGCCTGGAGTTTTTATGGAATTACGAAAAATATAGCGCTCCCTTTAAGGAAGGCAAATACATTTACTTTTATAAAAACGACGGGCTGCAAAGCCAAAATGTATTGTACCGCCAGTTGGGCGATAACGGCGCCCCCGAAGTTTTTCTCGACCCGAATAAATTCTCTGCCGATGGTACTACCTCTTTACAGGGCATCCAGTTTAGCAAAAACGGGGAGCTGGCAGCCTACCAGATCTCTGAGGGAGGCTCGGACTGGCGCAAGGTTATCACTATTAACACCGAAGATAAAAGCGTTGTGGGTGATACCCTGAAAGATGTAAAATTCAGCGGACTGGCATGGCATGGTACCGATGGCTTTTATTACAGCAGCTATGATAAGCCGACAGAAGGCAGCCAGCTTTCGGGTATGACACAGTTTCATAAACTTTATTACCATAAGCTGGGCACACCTCAAAGCACCGATAAGCTGATCTTCGGCGGTGATAAAACCCCTCGCCGTTACATAGGCGCTTACCTTACCGAGGATGAACGCTTTTTGGTGATCACAGCCGCCACTTCAACAACCGGCAACGAGCTTTATATCCAGGATTTAAGTAAACCCGGCAGCCAGATCATTAACGTTGTGAACAATTTTGATAACCAGCACAGCGTTTTGGATAATGTGGGGAGCAAGCTTTATATCCTCACCAATATCTACTCGCCCAATTTTAAAATAGTTACTGTTGATGCTGCCGAACCCGGCATTACCCATTGGAAAAACCTGATCCCCGAAACTAAAAACGTATTAAGCGCCACTACCGGCGGAGGTAAAATTTTTGCCGAATACCTGCAGGATGCCACCTCGCTGATCCAGCAATATAATATGGATGGCAAACTTGAACGTACTATCCAGTTGCCGTCAATAGGCTCCGCGTCGGGTTTCGGCACAAAAAAAGAAGAGAAGGTTACCTATTACACTTTTACCAATTACATATACCCGCCAACTATTTTTAAGCTGGATATTGAAACCGGTGCCTCCTCTGTCTATAAAAAATCGGGGGCAAAGTTTGATCCTGAACAGTATGAATCAAAACAGGTGTTTTATACCTCGAAGGATAAAACAAAGATCCCAATGATCATCACCTATAAAAAAGGGACGGTACTTAACGGGCAAAACCCAACCTTGCTGTATGCTTACGGTGGTTTTGGCGTTAGCTTAACCCCTGCTTTCAGTACATCAAACATCATATTGCTTGAGCATGGAGGTATTTATGCTGTGCCTAACCTGCGGGGCGGCGGCGAGTATGGCGAAACCTGGCACCGCAAAGGCATCAAGCTAAAAAAACAAAATGTGTTTGATGATTTTATTGCCGCGGCCGAATACCTTATCAAAAATAAATATACTTCCAAAGATTACCTTGCCGTTTCGGGCGGCTCAAACGGTGGCCTGCTTATCGGCGCTATGCTAACCCAGCGTCCCGACCTGTTTAAAGTAGCATTCCCTGCCGTAGGCGTGCTTGACATGCTGAGGTATAATAAATTTACTGCCGGGGCCGGCTGGAGCTATGATTATGGCACCGCCGAAGATTCGGAACAAATGTTTAAATATCTTTATAACTACTCACCATACCATGCCCTTAAACCGGGTATTTACCCTGCTACCATGGTTACTACCGCCGATCATGACGACCGTGTAGTACCAGCCCATTCCTTCAAGTTTGCGGCACGCCTGCAGGAATACCAGCAGGGGACTGCGCCAACACTTATCCGCATTGAAACCAATGCCGGCCACGGAGCAGGACAAAGTACAGCCCAGCTCATCAATGGCCAGGTTGATAAATGGGCGTTCATGTTCTGGAATATGGGGATAAAGTGGTAACGATTTTTTAATTTCAATACTCAATTTATAAATGAAAAAATACCTGTTAGCTGTTGTTCTGTTATTCGTTGCCTCGGCAATAACATTCGCGCAGCATAAAAAACCAAATTTAAACATTGTATTTATAGGCAACAGCATAACCCAGGGCGTGCAGCTGGCCAATCCGGCAACTGAAGCGCCGCCAGCCACGGCAGTGGCTTATCTGCAAAAACAAAATAACCTGGACACAGTAAGTTTCAGTAACCAGGGCCATAGCGGCTACACTACACTCGATTTTTTGCCAGGCACAGGTACTTTTGCCAAAGTTGAAGAAGCTGCTAACGCTTTTACCAATAAGGACGCATTACTCATATTTTCGGTAAAACTTGGCACAAATGACAGTGCTATACACGGGCCGCATGGTGCTCCCGTATCGCCTGAAGATTATCAAAAAAATTTAAAGACCATAGCTGATAAACTTTTAGCCGATTTTCCAAAAGCGGTTATTATTTTCCAGCATCCGCTATGGTACAGCCCCAATACATACAACGGCGCAAAATATTTGCAGGAAGGGTTAGACAGGCTGCAAAGCTATGTGCCGATGATAGATGCGCTTGTAAAAGCATACGCTTCAACAAACCCCAAACAGGTTTTTGTGGGCGATACCAAAGCGTTCGCCTACTTCGAAAAAAATCATTTAACTGATCTCATCCCAGAGAACGGTAAGCAAGGTACTTTTTATCTTCACCCCAATAAAAAGGGGGCCGATGCTTTAGGGCAGTTTTGGGGGATGGCTATCAATAAAATAATAAAGCGTTATTTTAAATAAACAGGCGATGGGTTACATAGCACATACCAAGATCCGGATTTTTACGGTATCGATATGTTTATTCATTTGCTCGTGCAAACCATCTTTAAAACAGCCTGCTCAAACTGGTAGCAGCCATGCAGCAGTGCCCAAATTCAAAACCATTGCTTATACTGATACCGCTTTTAAAGTAATCCATGTTTTTGTTGCCCTTTGCGATAATAAATATCAGGGAATAGTACCTGTGCCGCCCGCAATTGGAAATGGTCAGGATCCCGAAACCAATTTATATTGGGGCTGCGATAACGGTGTGCGCACCTATTTTAAAAAAAGTAAAGACTGGCAATTGCTTAAAAAACAAAAAAGAAGCCCAATGATATTGGAAAGGCTCATCTTTCGGCATCGCACAAAAAAGGTTTATTTAGTAGCCGATGCCTGGGATGGCCAGGCTATTGAAAAAACTACCGAAGATTTTTTATTCAGTTGCGCGGGCCAATTAAAGGACACCATACATTATAACAGACGGGTTATAGGCATTAATGGCAATGCGCAATTGCTGGCTTATATTGGTCATGATGGGCTGATGGACTTCAAACTACCCAACGAATTTAAAAATGCAGATAGCAAAACCCGGGATTGCATCATTTTGGCCTGTATCAGCAAAAAATATTTTGGCGATTTTATTAGTACTGCC
The DNA here is from genome assembly GCF_013376065.1 of Mucilaginibacter sp. SG538B. Lineage (NCBI taxonomy): Bacteria > Pseudomonadati > Bacteroidota > Sphingobacteriia > Sphingobacteriales > Sphingobacteriaceae > Mucilaginibacter > Mucilaginibacter sp. SG538B. Next base: position 169,022 of record NZ_JABMJI010000007.1, on the reverse strand, counting down.
AAAGCTAATCCCCTGCTTTTAACAACCGGGCTCATGTGCCCCGAGGCCTACACTCTTCATGATGCTATAACAGGCTATGTCAATAACGAATCGCAATCAAGCATTCGGAAGCGGGCAGTTGCGGCTTATGTAAAATATCAAAAATGCAGTATCAGGGCGGCTGAAAACTTATTGGTTAACAATCAAGCGTCGGTAACTCATTAAATTGTTTGTTAATTTCATTCCATCACCTCAAAATCACTACATAGCCCGAAATAACAATGTTATTCATCTTTGTATTTACTATATAGTAGTAAGTACCGGACGGTAGCGGTTTTCCCTGGTAAGTGCCATCCCAGGGTTTAGGATAGCCTACAGAATGAAATAAAAGTTGCCCGTAGCGATTGTAAACATCAACGGTAGAATTTTCATATGCTACTAAGCCTTTAATTTCCCAAAAGTCATTTACCCCATCACCGTTTGGTGTAAAGGTGTTACTAACGTTTATTACCGGCGAAACCTTAACCGCAACAGTGCTCTTGTTAACGCAGCCGTTTGACTTATCGGTGATTTTCAGTTGATAAATGATATCCTGATCACCTGTTACTACCGGGTTTTTAGCTGTAGGGTTATCCAGACCGGTGGCCGGTGTCCATTCATAGCTTACGTTTTCGCTGCCTACTACCGGGTTTAATGTGATGATATGCCCTTTTAAAACATATCTCGTATCGCCGGCTGCATCTGCCTGCACTGTTGGCGGCGGAACAAAATTAATGGTGATGTCATCAGTCGGCGTATGACAATTATCAGCCTGGGTTGCTCTAAGCGTTAATTTAACCGAGCCTTTTGCAATATCTATTGGGTCGGGCTGAAATGTTGGAGCGTATACATCATCCGAAGGGATAAATTTACCTAAGCCCGATGCTGACGTCCACTTTACGGTTGTGCCTGAAAGCGGCTGGCCATTTAATGGCACCATAGGGTTTTGATTACAAACATTATCAATGCTTGGTGGTCCGGCATCGGCACCAGGATCCGGTGCAAACTTAAATGTTACATCTTTTGATACGGCCGAACACCCATCAGGACTTGTTGACGTAAGGGTTAAAGTGACGGAACCAGCATTCTTATCTGCAGTTGATGGAAAATATTTACCTATCGGGTCATCCTGTTTAGAGAAAGTGCCGCTGCCGCTGGTACTCCAGATACCGGTTCTATATACGCTAATCACCTCGCCGGCAAGTTGTATAAATGGATCATTAACACATACGTTATGAGAAGGGCCGGCAACAACAATTGGGAGCGGGTTAACTTTAACGTCTACTGGATCACTTGGTTCGCCCGGGCAGTTATTAATTATCAAATACAAATTATAAGGACCCGCGTTAGCAGCTGTGGCGTTTGGAATGGTTGTGCTCGGGCTTTGAGTTTCCAATCTAAAATTGTTGGGACCGGTCCACAAATATGTTGCACCTGCTATAGGCTGGGTTTGCAGTATAATATCGTTGCCTTCGCAAACGGGGCTGTTGCTGTGCCCATCTATTTTTAATGTCTGGGGCCTTACAGTTACCGTATATTTAACTGGAGTGCCCGGACAGCCAAATGCTACAGGCGTTATGGTATAAGAAACCTGGATAGGGTTTGTTGTAGTATTAACCAGGGCTTCATTAATAGGATTGGCGGTTTGATCGGTAACCGGGGCATTGCTGATGCCGGTGACAGCCGGCCTGCTCCATAAAAAAGTAGCCGTAGATATATTGGATGTTAAAGTAAGCCCCAGTGGTGTGTTGTTACATTTCGGCTCTGAAGGTGGTGGATTGGTAATTACCGCTCCCGGATTAACCCTTACCTTAAGCGGATACGGGATTCCCGGACAATCATTTGTTTTAAAATTAAACACGTAAATAACATCAATAGGATCAGTGGTGGTATTATAAAGCACCTCTTTTATGGTAGGTGACGCCTGGCCCGCTACAGCAGCATTACTGATACCCGGAACGGCCTCCCTGCCCCATGTAAAGCTTGTAACCTGGGTGTTAAATTTAACTTCATAATTGGTGCTTGTACCATTACAAACCGGGCCGGGGGGAGCACTTTTAACCACAGGGGTGGCATTTACCTTTACTGTGTATGTAAACACAGGCCCGGGGCAACCGTTTAAATATGGTGTTATTTTATATGCCACGTCAACAGCTGCACCGTTTGCATCGTTATTTAACAGTGTTTCGGTAATTGAGCTTGATGTTTGGCCCGTTACCGGGGGGTTACTGATGCCGGCAACCGCGGGGCGGTCCCATGAGAAAGTGGTACCGGGCTGGTCGGCGGTGATCGCGTAATTTAGCGCGGTACCGCTGCATATCGGATCGCCTGTGGCGCTGCTTATTACCTGTGGGGCGGGCGTAACTTTTACATCAACTTTAGTGCGTTCACTAATACAGTTATTAACCTTAGTCTCCACATAATAAGTTCTGTTGATGGTTAACGGAGCTGTAGGAAAAGGGTTTCCCTGGTGTACAGGGGTGCCTCCGACGGGCACATTGTACCAAGTGTAGGTGCCCGTTGAGCCGCTTGCGGTAAGTATAGCAGATTGGCCTTCACAAACCGTTGCTGTGTTATCGGTGCCAACCGTAGGTGCTGCCGGAGGGGGTATCGCCTTAACCAAAACAGGGGTACGCGCACTGGTAATACCGCCCACTGTTGTCGCAACATAATAAGTAATATCGTTTAGTATTGGCGGGGTAGTAAATATCGGGCCAACCTTAAGAGGTGTTCCACCGGTAGCATCGCTATACCAGCGGTATGTTCCGCCCGGCGCTGTGGCTACGAGGGTGGTTGTACTGCCTGTACAAACAGATTTACCAGGGGCCGTTGGCGCGGCAGGCACCGGGTTTATAGTTATGGTAACCGTGCTTGATTTTGAACCGCAAGGTCCCGCAGGATCATTAGATGTTAAAGTTAGTGTCGCTACTTTTTCTCCCGTAGCCGGCGTATAAACAGCATCCTTACTTGTTGGGTCGGAGAACGTCCCCGCGCCGCCTGTCCATTTTACTGATGTAGCCCCCCCTCCAAAACTTCCGGCCAACTGTACAAGGTCGCCCTGCTTTTTAACCTGGTCCGGGCCTGCATCAACGATAACCCTATTGTAAATAGTTATCTGGTTGGTAGCAATACTTTGCGGACAGCCGCTGCTCGCCGCTATAGTATTGGTTATGGTGTACGGCCCGCCGGCGCGGCTTCTCACCAGGTCAATCTCGCCGGTGCCGGGATTCTTAAATACGATATTACCGGTCGGTTCGCTGAAAACGCCGGCACTTGCCCCCGGCTGGAAAACCGGCAGCGGGTTTTTTACATCGTTACAGATGGGAGTATTATATGTAAAAGTAGCATCCGGTGTTGTTACTATGGAGATGCTTTGGCTGGCCGTTCCCGGGCATGAGCCCCCATAGGTAAAAGTAATGGTGTATTTTCCGGGAATACTTGCCGCCACATTGATCTCGCCTGTGGTGTTACTCACAAAAACCAGCCCGGGTGTTGACGAAAAAGTACCTCCGGCCGGATTAAGAATAGCAGGCTTTACATTACTTCCCGATGTACATATCGTGCCCGAAGGATACCGAAACTGGGGGTCAATAATAGATGTTATTGATACCGTGAAAGCGGTACGCGGACTAACACATGTGCCATTAACGGCCTCGGCATAAAAAGTTGTTTGTGCAAACAAAGGGTCGGTAGTATAAGTGTTGCCGGTGTGCACCGGTGTACCGCCTGTAGCACCAGTATACCATTGGATGGTTGCGCCCGAAGCCGGAACGCTTAAATTGGCAGGGTCGCCGGGGCATACCGTTGCAGTACCGTTAACCGTTGGAGCGGCAGGCAGTGGGGTAACCTGTATGGTTACCGGGGTACGCTGGCTGCTACAGCGGTTGGCTGTACTTTGTACATAATAAGTGGTATTTGCAGTTAGCTCGGGCGTAACATAGGTGTTGCCGGTTATTAACAGGTTGCCGCCGGTGGCCTGGTCATACCATTCATAGTCATCGGGCGAGCCTGTTGCTGTAAGTGTAGCCGCTGTACCGGCACATATTGCCGGGACTGGTTGCACAGCGGGGGCCGGGATCGGATCAAGTACGGTTACGGTAATTGCCGATCTGTCGCTGATACATGTCCCTACCGTTGTTTGAACATAATAAGTTGTAGTGGCTGTTAAAGCGGGAGTTATAAACGTATCGCCCGAAAATATAGAGGTACCTCCGGTGGCCGCGGTAAACCATTGAAAACTTCCGCCTTGTGCCGACGTTGCTGTTAAAGAGGCTGTTTCCCCATTGCAAATTACCGGCCCGTCGGGCACCACCGGTGCATCCGGGGCAGGGGTAACAGTAATTGTTATCGGGGTACGCTCGCTTGTGCAACCGCCGGTGGTATGCTCAACATAATAAGTTTTATTACTGGTTAAAGCCGGGGTTTGAAAAGTATTGCCAGTACCAACCGAACTGCCACCTGTGGCTGCTGTATACCAGTTATACGTGCCGGTGGGCGATGGATCGGCAGTTAAGGTAATACCGGTGCCATAGCAGGCAGACGGTGATTGCGAAGGTGGCGCGGCCGGTATTGGCGTTACAGATACCGGCACCGCGATACGGTCGCTTGTGCAATCGCCTACCCGTGTTTGCACATAATAAGTAACCGCAGAGGTAAGCACCGGGGTTGTATAATCCGGGCTTGAAATTAACGGCGTGCCTCCTGAAGGTACATCAAACCACTCGGCTACCCCCGAGGCATCAGCATGCAGCGTAATAGCCGATCCGGAACAAGTGCTGTAGCCACCTGCAGGAAGTACAGGAACGGCTGGCGGCGCATTAATCCGGGCAACTACAGGGATACCAGAGCTGGCACAATCTTTAATTACTGTAAAAAGATAATAAGTGGTATTTGCAAATAATGGGGGCGTTGTATAGGTTGCATCGTTGCTCAATGGTGTTCCTGTTCCCGAGGAATTTGAATACCAAGCATAACTGTCGGCACCCGACGCTATTAACGTTGCAGGGGTACCATAACACACCGGATCTGCCTGGATGCCTGGCCGGCCTGTTACATTAACAACAACCGAGCTCCGTGTACTGGTACAGCTGCCTACTGTTGTTTCCACATAAAAAATGGTACGCTGGGTAATCGGGTCTGTTTTATATGGGTTACCAGTAAACAGGAAATTGCCATCAGCATCGTACCACTGGTAAGTTCCTCCGGGAGCCGTTGCTGTTAAAGTTGCCGAAGTATTGGGGCAAACAACCGGATTGGCTACCGTAGGCGGATTTGGAGAAGCTACAGCGGTAATCGGAATATTGGCAACCTTTGGCTGGCAGCCCGGGGTTTTATCACTAACCGTTACCGTATACGTTCCGGCTTTGTTTACATCAATAGATGGCGTATTTTCACCGGTGTTCCAGATGTAGGTAAATGGGCCTGTACCGCCCGATAGGTTAGCGGTTAACGTTACATTCTTTCCCGAACATATCGTATTAGCTGTTGAGGATATGGTTACATTCAATGTACAAACTTGACTATACCCTGCTAACGACCAAATAACCAACAGGAATAGTACAAGCAACGGCTTATTAATGTTCTTCATAAGTCTCTTTATACTCAATAAATGTGGCTGCAAGCGGCTCATTTTAACAACTCCCCTTATTGAGCACAGTTTTAAGATTGGCAAACAATACTGTTATGCTATACCAATCCGGCAATGATGTGCGCCTTTTTACGTAAAATACTAAAAATAGGTTTGATAAAACGTCAACAAAATGCACAATGAAACCCTGATGAAATTATTTCTTTTATAGATTAAAAAAATACCCGGCTAGGAAAATAACCAGGTATAAAAGAGGCACGATAGTGTACCTCGTACAATTACAGGATCTGCCGGTAATCATTCACCCCCCGGCAGCGATATAATAGTATTTTAAAGATCCGGATTGACTTATAACAAAGCCACAAAATCACGCATTGCCTGTCCAGGATCCTGTTGTTTCATGAAAGTTTCGCCAATTAGAAAACCATTGAAACCTTCCAGTTTAAGGTGCCTGATGGTTTCGGGATCGCTGATGGCGCTTTCCGAAATCTTCATAAACTCGGCGGGGATATGCTTAGCCAATTTGTAAGATGTTTCAACCGACACGGTAAAATCGGCCAGGTTGCGGTTATTTACGCCAATGGCATCCAGGTTAGGGTTAATGCTGCGTTCCAGTTCTTCGAGGTTATGTACCTCAAGCAATACGTTAAGGCCTATACTTTTGGCAAGTTTGGCCAGGGTATCAATTTCGGCAGGTGTAAGTATAGCGGCTATGAGCAGGATAATATCGGCGCCTAATGACTTGGCCTCTATCACCTGGTACTCATCTATCATAAAATCCTTGCGCAATACAGGGATGCTATTTACCGAACGCGCTTTCACCAGATCGGCTTTCCGGCCCATGAAGAAGTTACGGTCGGTTAAAACCGAAAGTGCCGAAGCGCCGGCAGCGACATAATCTGTTGTAACGGCGCTAACCCGCACCTTGTCGTTAATAATACCTTTTGAAGGCGATTTACGCTTAAACTCGGCTATGATACCGGTACGTGACGGATCGAGCAGAAATTCTTTGAATGAATAGGTTTCACGGTGAAAATGATCCGATTCTTCAAGTACGGTATATGATGTACGTTTTTTTGCCGAAGCAACTTCTCTTTTTTTGTTGGCAACTATTTTATCAAGTATCGTCATAGTATCGAAGCACTAATATTTATGTCATTGCGAGGCGCGAAGCAATTAGTCTTACCCAACCCCGTCCAGAGGAGAGGATTTTAAGTGCTTTTTAAATCTTCCTTTCCGTAGGAGATTTAGAGGGGCTAATTGCTCTCTTCCTTATAATGACATAGTTGTAAGCTATTGGTTAATAAGTGTATTTTTCAATCAATTTTATAACATGTGCGTTGCCTGCGGCCCGGGCTTTTTGTTACAAGTCCTCGCTTTTCCTGCCCCCAATCCCAACCCGCGCTGTGGGCTTTTCACTGCAATCCCTAACGCGGCCACCGCGCACCGCTAAGTGTCCTGCTCTCCGCGAGAGACCCTGCGGGGACGTTATATCAATTTTTCAAAGTTATCATTATTTCATAAAACTAAGCCTTAAGCCAGTTTTGCATCATTTCCTTACCATAATCGGTCAGGATTGATTCGGGGTGAAATTGTACGCCCCTTACATCGTATTGTTTATGCTTAAGCGCCATGATAGAATTATCGGCTTCATCAATAGCGGTAACCTGCAATGAATCGGGCAGGTCATTCCCGCTCACTACCCATGAGTGGTAACGCCCAACTTTAAAGCTTTCGGGCAAACCGGCAAATAGTTTTTCATCGCCATCTGTCACCTTTATCGGCGTCGCGATACCATGCATAGGCTGGTTAAGATTGTACAGGCTCCCGCCAAATGCTTCGGCAATAGCTTGCTGACCAAGACATACCCCAAATATGCTTTTGGTGGGTGCATACTTTGCTATTACATCCAGCAGCAAACCAGCCTCCGAAGGGATGCCCGGCCCCGGCGATAGGATGATCTTATCAAAAGCCTCCACATCCTCAATGGCAAACTGATCATTTCTCCAAACCTCACATTCCAGACCAAGCTCGTTAACCAAATGCACCAGGTTATAGGTAAAGGAATCGTAATTATCGATTATCAGGATGCGCCCCCCCCGCCCCCTAAAGGGGGGGCTTGAAGGAGTATTTATATTTTCATTCATTGTATTATATGTCTTAAAAACTATCAAATTTAAATTATCCGCTATAATTCCCCCTTTAGGGGGTTAGGGGGCGTTACTTACAGCTCCTCTGCCAGTTCAAAAGCCCTTCTCAAAGCCGAGATCTTTGTATCAACCTCCCTCAGCTCACTTTCGGGGATCGAACCGGCGACTATACCCGCGCCTGCCTGGTAATGCAGTGTATTGTTCTTACTCAAAAATGAGCGGATCATAATAGCATGGTTAAAATCTCCGTTAAAACCCAGAAAACCTATCGCACCACTGTAAAAGCTGCGTTTAATGTTTTCGTTTTCATCGATGATCTCCATGGCACGGTATTTTGGAGCGCCGCTCAGCGTGCCCGCCGGGTAAGTATCAGCTACAACTTTAAAGGCCGATACACCGGGCTTCAGTTTTCCGCTTACGTGTGATACCAAATGGATCAGGTGCGAGTAATACTGAACCTCTTTAAATGCCTTCACGGTTACATTTTCACAATGACGGCTCAGGTCGTTACGGGCAAGGTCAACCAGCATTACGTGTTCTGCCGACTCCTTAGGGTCATTCTCGAGGTTGCGGGCCAGCTCGGCATCTTTTTCATCATCGCCGCTGCGCTTAAAGGTCCCGGCTATCGGGAAAATATTGGCTACATTATTTTTAATGGTGATCTGCGCCTCGGGCGATGAGCCAAAGATCCTGAAATCGCCAAAATCAAAATAAAACAGGTATGGTGATGGGTTGATCGAACGCAGGGCGCGGTAAACGTTAAACTCATCGCCCAGGAAAGTACGGGAGAAAGCCCTTGAAGGCACTATCTGAAAAACATCGCCCCGGTAAATGTGCTGCTTCATTTTCTCCACTATGGCAATGAACTCATCGCCGGTAAGGTTCGATTTTTCATCGCCATTGCTTTTAAAGCTATACTCGGGGAAGTTTTTGTTTTTGATGAGGTATTCCAGTTTTTCGATACCGCCATTGGTTGGTGCACCTTCGGGCTGATTATGAAATATGTAAAGTTCATTTTTAAAGTGATCGATAGCGATGATGTACCTGTAAATATGGTACTGCATCACAGGGATCTGGCGTGTAGCATCATCGCTTTGCTTTAGTTTAATGGTTTCATAATGTTCAACGGCCTCGTGGGTAAAGTAACCAAACAAGCCATTGGTGATCATTTTTAGCGGCAGCGAGTCGGTTTCAAAGCTACCGGTAAAATTGTTAAGCTGTTCAATCAAATCAAACGTACCAGCCTCATGTACTTCCTGGCTGCCATCGGGATATTGTTTTTTGAGGGTACCGTTATCGAGCACAATACCGCTGAGCGGTTCGCAGCAAATGTAGCTGGTGCTGTTTTCGCGGCTGTGATAATCGGAGCTTTCCAGCAGCAGCGAGTTGGGGAATACATCGCGCAGGCGAAGGTAAATGCTCACTGGTGTAGTGGTATCGGCCAGCAGCTTTTTATAAGTTGTAGTAATTTTAAATGTGCTCATGTTTATTTTTCAAATATCTTAAAACAAAAAAACCCGGCGAATTGGGGTCGCCGGGTTTCCTATTTAGGTTCACAATTGATTAGGTTGTCTCTGATCAAAAAGCGCAAGCCGGCTGCCAATTTAATTGGTGCCACCAGCTGTTTTTATGTGTGTTTTTAATCATCGCGGTCACAAATTTATAAAGAAATTTGAATTGTCAAATTTTTTGTGAAATTATTTATTTGCTAAATCCTATTAGCTACGTAGAATTACTGTGGAATAAGCATAATACCTACCGAAATAAGTACAATCCCTATTAAATAGAAGATAGCAATGGCTTTATGCTTACCTTCGGGCAGTGCTGCTTTCTTTGATTTACTGTGCCCGATAGTGATCAAAACAATGGCAATAAGCATAATTACCCAATGCTCAACCGTGAAATAGCGGGTGATAGGATTTTTCATGGTATCCTTGCTAAATTGCACCATCGGACTGATAAAAAACAGGATGATGCCCAGCAAAAATTGTGTGTGTACCGAGATCATGGCAAACAGGTTAAGCTTACGGTTACCCTCGCCATATGGTCTTTTACCCAACCAGCCCATAAAGGCACGTACAAGGGCCAGTAATACCAATACAATAACAATGTACCTGAAACCGGAATGGAATTCCTTAAAAAAGCTATAAAGTGTCATACATCAAAATTTGCCGTGAATATACGATATAAAGGTCATTGAAGTCATTAGGTCATCGTGTCATTTTTTGCAGACATAAACTGCCGCGGGCTTTCAGCCCGTGGTGAATCACTATGTAAGCTTTCAGCTTACATTTCTTCAGCTGAAAGCTGAACCCCTGCGCAACCACGGGCTGAAAGCCCGCGGCAGTTTATTCTTATATAAACAAAAAAAGCGATGAGCCTAAACCCATCGCTTTTCAAAATCCGAAATCGAAAATCCGATATTCGAAATTATATGAGAAGCCTTACCGGCTCTTCTAATAATTGTTTTAAAGTTTGCAGGAAGGCAGCAGCAGTAGCACCGTCAACCACGCGGTGGTCGGCGCTCAGGGTAACCTTCATGATGTTGCCAGGTACTACGGCACCATTTTTAACAACCGGAACAGCCTGAATACCGCTTACAGCAAGTATACATGCGTTTGGTGTGTTAATGATGGCCGTAAACTCGTCAACGCCAAACATACCAAGGTTTGAAATGGTGAAAGTAGAACCTTCCATTTCGTTTGGCTGTAGTTTTTTAGATTTTGCTTTGCCTGCAAACTCTTTCACTTCAACCGAAATGTGGCTTAATGATTTACCATCGGCAAATTTGATAACCGGTACCAATAAACCTTCGTCAACAGCAACGGCAACGCCAACGTGAACGTGCTCATTAGTGCGGATCTTATCACCCAGGAATGACGAGTTGATAGCAGGGTGCTGCCTTAAGGCAACAGCGCAGGCTTTAACAACAAAATCATTAAATGAAATTTTAACCGGAGCGATCTCGTTCATACGGGTACGGGCCACAATAGCCTGATCCATATCAATGCTCATGGTTACGTAGAAATGCGGAGCAGTAAACAAGCTTTCGCTTAAGCGGCGGCTGATAGCTTTACGCATTTGAGTAACCGGCCTTTCGCTGAATTTCTCTTCGCCTGTAAAGGTTGGCAATACGATAGGTGCTTTTGCAGCAGCAGCCGGAGCGGCAGCAGGTGCAGCTTCAGTAACAGGAGCCGCAGCCGGTTTGGCCGACGGTGTATATTCTTCCACATCCTTTTTGATGATACGGCCGCCTTCAGCGCTGCCTTTTACATCATTAAGGTTGATACCTTTATCTTTAGCTATTTTACGCGCAAGCGGAGATGCTTTTACGCGGCTGTCATCAGTGTTAGAAGCTTCAGTGGCAGTAGCAGTTGCAGTCGCCTCCGTTTTAGTTTCAGTAGCAGGTGCAGCCTCGGCGGCAGGAGCCGAACCACCATCCTGTAATAACGGAGTGATGTCGGTACCTTCTTTACCTACTATGGCAATGATATCATTTACTTTAGCGGCTTCACCTTCTTTAACACCTATATATAACAAGGTACCGGCTTCGTAACCCACAACTTCCATGGTAGCCTTATCGGTTGCCACATCAGCCAGTGAATCATCAGCTTTTACTTTATCGCCAACTTTAAAGTTCCATTTTTCGATGGTACCTTCGGTCATGGTATCGCTTAGCAATGGCATGCGAATCACCGTAGCCGGAATGCTTGATAAATCAACCTTAGGTGCGGCTGGTGCCGGAGTAGCGGCAGGTGCTTTGTCGGCAGCTGGTGCCGCTTCCTTAGCAGGCTCTGCGGCAGCGCCACTGCCAGCCTGGTCAAGTAAAGACTTATAATCTTCACCTTCTTTACCTAAAATGGCAATTACAGAATCAACCGGGGCGGCAGCACCTTCCTGTATACCTATATACAGCAATGTACCATCCTGGTACGATTCAAAATCCATGGTAGCTTTATCAGTTTCAATCTCGGCCAGTACATCGCCCGATTTAACCTTGTCGCCAACTTTTTTATGCCATTTCGCCAATACCCCTTCGGTCATGGTATCGCTCATTTTAGGCATTTTTACTACTTCGGCCATATATTAATAGTATTATAAATTCAGTATAAATATAGTTAGTTCTTATCGTGAAGTTTAAAGTCTGAAGTTTTTAGCCTGAAGTCTTTTTTTTTGACCGCAAAGACTATAGGCTTTCGACTTAGTACTTTCGACCTAAAACTTAGTCCCTTATGTAAGGGTAATCTTCTTGAACGTAAACATCTGTATATAATTCAGATGCATCCGGCCATGGCGATTCTTCAGCAAACTTCACAGCTTCATCAACAATAGCTTTGATCTTAGCGTCCATTTCGTCAAACCAAGCTTCATCAGCATATTTTTCGGCAAGGATAGTTTGTTTGGTAGCCTCAAGAGGGTCTTTCGCTTTATAGCTTTCCAACTCCTCTTTAGTACGATACTTTTGCGGATCGGACATGGAGTGACCTTTATAGCGGTAAGTACGCATTTCAAGGAAGGTTGGACCTTCGCCTGCACGCGCGCGCTGAACAGCTTCGTCCATTGCTACGTGTACAGCAGCAGGGTCCATACCATCAACCGGCGATGAAGGGATTCCATAAGGCAGGCCTAGTTTATAAATATCAGTCTGCGCGGTTGTACGCTCAACAGAAGTACCCATGGCGTAACCATTGTTTTCGCAAACAAAAATTACAGGCAGTTTCCAAAGCGCAGCCATATTAAAAGTTTCGGTAAGCGCGCCCTGGCGTACGGCACCATCGCCCATATAGGCAATGTTCACAAACTCGGTACCTTTATATTTTTCGGCAAAAGCAATCCCGGCACCCAGTGGTACCTGGCCGCCCACAATGCCGTGACCACCATAAAAATGTTTTTCTTTATCAAACATGTGCATAGAACCACCTTTGCCTTTTGAGCATCCGGTAGCTTTACCATACATTTCGGCCATAATGGCGTTTGGAGTTACACCTTTAGCAAGTGCATGAGCATGATCACGATATGCGGTGATCATACTGTCTTCAGGTTTAATTACAGACATGGCTCCGGCCAAAACAGCCTCCTGCCCAATATATAAGTGGCAAAAGCCCCTGATCTTTTGTTGTCCGTATAACTGTCCTGTTTTTTCTTCGAACCTGCGCATCAATAGCATCTGTTCGTACCACATCAGGTAGGTGTCCTTGTTTATTTCGATTGAACTCATGTATTAAACAACCTTTTTGGAGTAAAGCGCAAATCTAATTATATCCTGCAAAATATCGAAACCTCAAGCAAATTGTTGCAAAATTTTATTTGGTGGCCTTAAAGTGTGTTTAAACACAACAAACTGGCTGTTTATTAGTTTGGCATAGTCCGGCAGGTTAAAATAGAACCTAAAAAAACACACCACGGCGCAATAAATTATCGTTTTACGAAGTTTTAGAAGGGTTGTTTTTCGCAAAAGACTAAAAAAAGCCTTTAAATAATTACAACCAAATTACATTAATACACGTACAAAAGCCTGTTTATTAAAAGGATGTGTAATAAAAAGCACTTTTTTATATTTTTTGAAAAATAAGCTGCATTTATTTGCAATTTTAAAAAATATAAATAGTTTTGTAGAGCACGATAGACATAGTGTCTGATTTAATAAACAATTTGTTGTCCTAACTCAACAAACAAACTGATTAAATGAAGAAATTTGCCCTGGCTATTGCCTTACTTTTCAGCGTCGTAGCTTCACAAGCTCAAACCAAAAGTGCTCAAAGCACCAGTGATGATAACAAAGACGACCAGGAAAGTTTAGGTAAAGCATACTTTTCCCAAATTATGGGAGTTGCTTTATCTGCTACCTCAAACATGAAACTCTTTCACTTTGTTTACGATTGGATTGGTACCCCTTACCATTTTGGCGGAAGCTCAAGAAGAGGCATTGACTGCTCAGCCTTCACCAAAGAATTGTACAGCGAAGTTTTTAACCTTGATATTAAACGTAACTCACGCGATATTTTCAGCATGGTTAACCCTGTTGGTAAGGATGAGTTAAAAGAAGGCGATTTGGTTTTCTTTAAGATCCACAGCCGCAGCATTTCGCATGTAGGTATTTACCTGGGTAATAATAAATTTGCTCATGCCTCGTCAAGGGGTGTAGCCATCAGTAGCCTTGACGATGCTTACTACAGCCGTTTCTTTTATAAAGGCGGCAGGTTGTTAGCTTCATTTAAGGATGAGTTTAAAGGTTCGGCATCGACGGGTAACAACGATATGGGCGACGACGTAGACGAAAGCAAGAACTAAACGATTTTGAAATAAATAAACTAATTTGGTCCCTTCATCCCGGTGAGGGGATTTTTTTTATAATGAAATTTTTATTGCTTACGGCAGCCTGCCTGGCGCTGTTTTTACAAGCGTGTAACCATCCGCCAAATAAAAAACAAATCCTGGCCCCTGCACCTAAACCCGATACTGCCACTACAACAACTACAGCAGTTGTTCAGCCTGATTCATCCATATCCATTGCCGCTGTTGGCGATATGATGCTCGGAACATCGTACCCTAATAATTATACCCTCCCACCCGACAGTGCGAAAAACAGTTTTAATGTAATAGCTAACGAACTAAGAAACGCCGACGTAACTTTTGGCAATCTTGAAGGCAGCTTGCTTGACGGAGGGAACCCCGCCCATTATAAACTGCATCAACGAAGTAAAGCTTACTTGTTCAGGATGCCTACAGCCTATGCAGGCGTTTTTAAAAACGCCGGTTTTAACTTGCTGAGCCTGGCCAATAACCATATAGGCGATTTTGGCGATACGGGCCGGATGAGTACCACTCACGTGCTTGATAGCATAGGGATTAATTATGGCGGATTGCTTAGCCACCCCTCCACGGTGTTCGAACGTAACGGTGTTAAATATGGCTTTTGCGCTTTTGCCCCCAATGCCAATACCCTGCCTATTCTCGACCTAAAGAACGCAGCCCGTATCATAAGCCAACTGAAACAGCAGTGTGATATTCTCATTGTATCGTTTCATGGTGGTGGCGAGGGCGTAGCTTATGAACATATTCCTTTTGCAATGGAATCATTCATCAGCGAAAAGCGTGGCGATGTAAATGCCTTTGCCCATAATGCTATTGATGCCGGTGCGGATATTATATTGGGCAATGGCCCGCACGTGAGCCGGGCAATGGAGGTTTATAAAAACCGGCTGATCGCTTACAGTCTCGGTAACTTTTGTACTTATAAATCAGTAAGTGTAGCGGGGGTTTGCGGTCTGGCGCCATTACTAAAAGTAAACCTGAATAAAAAGGGAGAGTTTTTGAAAGGGCGCATCATATCCCTAAGGCAAGCGCATGATAAAGGGCTTGAACTTGATTCGCTTAACCGTGCTGCTATCCGGATCAGGGAACTTACAGAAGCCGACTTCCCGAATGCGGGATTACTTATATCCGACACGGGCGAGATCAGCCTTAACCCGGCTATTCAGAGCGAGAATTTATAAATAGATACCAGGGCAGGAATTGACTCCGGTATCTACATAGCTGTTAAACTTAAGAGAAAAAGCGCGGGATTGTGCGATTCCCCTCTTGAGATGGGCGGAGGGGTGTGTTGCTACTTTGGTAAACTTGTAGCAGAAACATACCCCCGCTCCCGCTCGCTTCTCCGCCCCCCTCTCAAGAAGGGATTTTTATTTTTCTACACTCTTTTCCCGAAGGAAAAGAGTGGTCGTACAGCAAAGCGCAGGCCGGGTGAGTAAATTATGCGATTTACCATACAGGCTAACACGCTATTTAAGCCGCTTCATCCTTAGTATTCCGCACCAGGCTGATACCCGTTGTAAAAAATATTAATGAGATAATACCTATTACCACCATGGTGGTTATTTGCGCGCTATGGTTTATGATAGCTACACCGGTATAAATAAGGCCAACTATACCAAGCACGCTCAATATAGCTCCAAAAGTTCGTTTTAAGTTCATAA
Organism: Mucilaginibacter sp. SG538B; assembly: GCF_013376065.1. NCBI lineage: Bacteria > Pseudomonadati > Bacteroidota > Sphingobacteriia > Sphingobacteriales > Sphingobacteriaceae > Mucilaginibacter > Mucilaginibacter sp. SG538B. The sequence continues at coordinate 153,291 of NZ_JABMJI010000007.1, read as the reverse complement.
CAGGTGTGTTGTTTTTTATAAGCATTTTTTAAAAAACAAATAACACACCAATAATTAATGCTACTTTTATTTTAAACATAATAAACCAAACCATGCCCGAATCATTTGGATCATTGATAACAATCATCATTTTTGTTGTTATCCTTATTACTATTTTCACCTCGTTTGTGTCTGTAAAACAGGGCACTATAGTAGTTATCACCGTATTTGGCAAATACCGCCGCATCCTAACCCCGGGGCTTAATTTCAAGATCCCTTTTATCGAAAACATTTACTCCAAAATCTCTATCCAAAACCGCTCGGTTGAGCTGGAGTTCCAGGCGGTAACTTACGACCAGGCCAATGTGTATTTTAAGGCCATGCTGCTGTACTCGGTACTTGACCAGCAGGAAGAAACCATCAAAAACGTAGCTTTTAAATTTGTTGATGAGCGTAACCTGATGCAGGCCCTGATCCGTACGGTTGAAGGCTCCATCCGTGCTTTTGTAGCTACCAAACGCCAGAGCGAGGTACTGATATTACGCCGCGATATTGTGGAACACGTAAAAGAGCAACTGGATGTGATACTGGAAGGCTGGGGCTACCACCTGCAGGACCTCCAGTTAAACGATATTACTTTTGATGACGTGATCATGAAATCAATGAGCCAGGTGGTGGCATCAAACAACCTGAAGGCCGCTGCCGAAAACGAAGGCCAGGCCCTGCTCATCACCAAAACCAAAGCTGCCGAGGCCGAGGGTAACGCTATCAAAATTTCGGCCCAGGCCGAGCGTGAGGCAGCTCAATTACGTGGCCAGGGCATTGCGCTGTTCCGCGAGGAAGTTGCCCGCGGTATGACTGTAGCCGCTAAAGAAATGGCCGAAGCCAACATGGATACCTCGGTGATTTTGTTCACCATGTGGACAGAATCCATCAAACACTTTTCCGAAAACTCAAAAGGGAATGTTATTTTCCTGGATGGCTCAACCGATCAGATGCAACATACGTTAAAAGAAATGATGGCCTTAAACCTTTTACATACTGACAACGTCAAAAAGTAACAGTTTGAAACCGCCAGTTTTTTTAAATGAAAAGAAATATAGTGAAAGTGATAGGCCCTGCGGCCATGTGTTTTTTAATGATGATTGCGCCTGCTTCGGCACAGTCATTTCACCAGCTAACTGCCAATGATTTTTGGGGAACGCCGCGGGCTAATGCCGGCGGCGTTGTAGCTTATACCAACTGCACCATCGATTACCGGTACCAGGCCCGGCGCGAAGGCAGGGGCTACCGGCTTAATTTTAACATCAGGCTCATCCTTAACAACAATAAATCTTGGCTTGATAAAAGCAGGGTTAATACGCCGCAGCAACTCAGCGAAATACTGAAACATGAGCAGGGCCATTACACCATTGCGTTTTTAGAGCAGCAGGAGCTGTTACGCATAGTAAGCAACACCCGTTTCAGCAATAATTACAACTACGAAGCCATGGCCATTTTTAACCGTATCGACGCCAAGTATAAACAGCTCAATGCCGATTATGATGAGGACACGGCTCACATGACCGACCGCAAGCAACAGCATAGCTGGGACGTGTATTTTCAGCAGAAGCTTAAGTTTTTGCCAGGGGATACGGAGAGTTAGTTTTTTTTGCATGCTCAAGCATCTTTTGCCTAAGGGGTAAAAGCGAGGGATTGCGCGATTCCCTTCCGGGCATAGCCGTCAATTTAAGCGAAAGCAATAAAAATGAGTTTTTTTTGAGATTGAGGGCAGAACGTAGTTTGCCCGTAAAGGCAAACTTTATGTATTTTTGCTCTTATAGTTTTATTTCTATTTTTTTGAAAGGCAGACCGGTGGAGGTCCTTGATGTTGATCTCAAGACTTGTATCTCTCTACAAGGCAATTCTATCGCTAAAAGTCGCTTCAGGGCTCCTTTGATAAACTCCGTCAGCCCTTCATTATACTTTTGATGCAAAGCCTGTTTCGATATATTAAGTGACTGCCTTAACATCAGCTGCATACTCATGCCATTAAATGATTGATTACTATCAAATAGCAGCGTATCCAGAAGGATCTGCTCCGCTTATCTTCCTTAAACGTTTGATCACTCCTGTCTCTTTCCCCAGGCTATCAAGAAATCCATGGTCAAATAATTCCGCTTTTAAGCGTTTAAATAACCCTGTCAGGCTTGGTTGGCCCATTCTTGCTCTTAAAAATTTTTATACTATTCCTTAAATTGACGACTATGCTCTCAACAGGGGGGGGCTTAATGCGCATTAGCGGCATTGCTTTGTTCCTTTACAGCAATGACGCTTTTATTTTACACCGGTTCTCGCTCTACCTCAACCGGCCTTTTACCATACCTATTAATAACTTCAGCCAAAATCAAATTAGGTACCCAGCTTAAAAAGGCAATGATGAGGTAGTTATTATGAAAATTTACGCCATTACCTAAAACAGTAAACAGCCAGATATAAAAGCGCAGGGTAACCGCGCCGAAGGCAAGGGCATAACTCCGGTTCATCATTTTGATGTGATCGTCAATCCTTCCTTTTTTTATCAGCAGAAACGCAGCCAGTGTAAAAGCAGCCCACAATGTGTTTTGCAATAAAAAAGATATGAATACACCCGTTCCCCGGTTTATAAAAAGCGTCATGACATAGGCTCCCGGCGCAGCAAAAAAAAGCACACCAAACACATACAATTTTCCCAATGCCCTGTGCAGCGCTTTATTATTATATACCTTTTTTGAAAACTGAAAGAATCCGGCCAGTAGGATCACACTGCTGCCTATAATATGACAATAAAAAGCAGGCAGGTACCACCCGGTTTCAACCGCCTTTTGTTTGATGTGCAAAAAGTAGGAGTCATGATTAAAATCCCAGTATTGAATAAATGTGCCCGCACAAAGCACAAACACCCAAAAAAAGGCAAAGTATCTCAATATGCGGGTTGTAATGCTCATTTAGCTGCAAGTACATTAGGCTTTATTGCCGGCAATCCTTTAAGCTTCTGATCAATCCACTGGATATTATATTTGTCAATTTCGGTAAGCGAATCCTGAACGCTGACGTTTTCTGATTTATAATGTCCGTAAAATTGTTGTTCGAACATCTCCGTCCAGCGTTTGTCTTTAAACTTATAATTATAATCGGCATAAATTTCGTTTTTCATATATCGCAGCACTTCTGGCGAAATTGCCCCGCTGCTGGTCATTTCATATCGGCCATCGATCATCTTATAACAAATGTAACAGCCATCAATAAAATGATTGTCCATTTTACGGAATTTAGTAAATGCAAAAACCCTTTTGGTGTTCATCGTTTCCTCCACCTTGCCGTTTTGTATCTTTAGCAGATGAAATACTGGCAGTTCATTTAGATATGTGTTGTTATATAATTCAATACTTCCAACAGATGTTACTTTAACCTCCAGTAACGAATCGCTCAGCGCATTGATGTTAAACTCATTGCAACGGCCGCTGAATTCGCCGCCACCTTCTTCAGTATTAATATCGGTATTGATCCGGTAACCATACAGCTTATTATTCTTGTTATCAATAAGCACCATATTGTTGCTGTCATAAAATTCCGCCCGGCCGCCTATAAAGTAATCGCGGATGGAGTAATAAGCACTTTGGATCCAATTATCGCTACCTGTTGCTGAGCTGTTTACAGGCAAAGCTTTGGCTTTTACAATGTACCGACTGCTTGACTCTTCAAAATAAACATGGTTTCGCAGCGGATTTTTAAATTGTTTAATTCCTGAAATTAAATGCAGATCATCAAGGTATGAAGGAGGAATGTAAATAGCTCCATGCTGCTCCCTTGAATTAAACTCGGTAATCCCGCCTGCCGGACTCTGATTTAAGGTGAATGAAGCCGGTTGCTTAAGTTTACCGAAAATATCCTTCACGTGAATATCCGCCTTTTCCGAAACCGTATAATCGCTTTTCAGCCAAAAATAATCATCGCCCTTCCTAATAGCTGCAACGTTTTCAGCATCGTTCAGAGGGAATATCTGGTCATATTCCACAGGTAATACTACTTTGCCGCTAAGGTCATAGAAGCCGCGTTTGTGGCCTTTTTCTACTTCAACAAGGTTAGGAAAAGTGCCGCCTATGGTATATACAAGATCGTATTCGGCCGGAATTATCTCTTTGTAATCAGGACTTACCAATCCCATTTTATAGGTTTTAGCGGTATCTTTTTCCTGCTGAAATTGTTCTGAAAAATCCCATTTGCCTTTTACCACATAAAAATAGGTTTGATCTTTAATGTGGCTAAACCAGATTATGCTATCGTATTTGGTCTTTAGGTTATTAACATCGGCGAAAGCCTTTAAAGTTACCGGGCTGTAAATCTCTTTATCACTGTAATTTTTTTGCCAGGCACTGCTTTTATAAGCTATATAATCAGTCATGAAACTGGTGCCATCAACCTGGTAAATTTTGTATTTGTTATTCTCTTCTTTTTCAATAGTGAACGTCAAACTACTTAGTCTGCTGCTGAGATGATCACCACTAAATGTTACCGGTACCACTGCAACCGCAAGTTCGGGGTTCGTAAAGGTGATCGTGCTTTGATCAACATTCAACTCAAGCTTAAACGAGGTTTCAGGGTCATCAGCTTTGTTGATCAATGCCGCAATTAAACGGCTGATAGGTTCACTGTTTTGCTTATCCTGGAAATATGCGAGTAAGGAGTCACGATTACCCTTAATTAATTGTTGATTGAAATTTTTCAGGAACTGGGTTATATCGCCCTGTTTTGGAGAGGAAGCATCCTTCCCTTTCAATAAGAAGTATCCGCTTATAGCTAAAATAACTACAGTTACCGTAATGATTATAACAGGTTTGGTTTTCATACAACCAAGGTAAGCTATTTTTTGAAATAGTAAAAACGAGCCAAAATCCTTAAAATTAGGCCAATAAATATTACTTATATTACATAATAACTATATAGTTAAAATCTATATAACATCAATTATTAGTATTCCGGAGGCGGCTTTTAATTTCTATATTTGCATAAACATTAAAAGAAATATCAAAATATGTTAACCATAGGACAAAAATTCCCCGAATTTTCTAAAACAGCAGTAGTAAGCCTTGAAAAAGGTAAAGAGTTTGAAACCCTTACTTCTGAGTATTTAACCAACGATGATAACGTTTGGACTGTAATGTTCTGGTGGCCAAAAGACTTCACTTTTGTTTGCCCTACTGAAATTGCCGAATTCAACAAAAACTTTGGCGAATTCCGTGACCGTGAAACCCGTTTGATCGGTGCTTCTACCGACTCTGAGTTTGTTCACGCTGCCTGGAGAAGAGATCATGACGATCTGCGCGATTTGAAATTTCCCATGCTTGCTGATACTTCAAAATCATTAGCCGAAGACCTGGGCATTTTAGAGCCAACTGAAAAAATTGCTTACCGTGCTACTTTCATCATTGACCCTCAAGGTATCATCCGCTGGGTATCAGTTAACGACCTGAGCGTTGGCCGTAATGTAAAAGAAGTATTACGTGTACTTGACGGTTTACAAACTGACGAACTTTGCCCTTGCAACTGGGAAAAAGGTCAGGAAACTTTAACTGTATAATCGTATAACAGATAATTGTCCCCGTACTGTATCCGGTGCGGGGATTTTTTACACCCTTTTTTAAGCTGAAGAAAGATCGAAAACGAAAGGCTAAAAGCCTAAAGCTGAAGTTGTTTTAGTAGAGACGCATCACATGCGTCTCCCTCCAGGACACGCAACCTGCTTAGCGATATCGATTTTCATGTGGGAGACGCATGTGATGCGTCTTTACAATAAAAATTAACCAAAAAAAAATGAACGAAAGTACCGAAGTGATCCAGGAGATACTTGAAAGTATCGGATTAGATAAAAATTACCGTACAGCCAGCCTGGGCCTTTTAGAAACAGGCGAATCACGTTACCTGCGCGATTTAAAGCTGAACTTTACGAGCACCCTTACCTCCGCACATTTAACTAATAAAGAATGCGCCCTGCTTGGTTTGGCTACTGCTGTAAACAATAACAACGTACCGCTTACCAACTTCTTTACTACATACGCTAAAGAACAGGAGGCTACTGATGCCGAAATTGGCGAAGCTGTAGGCTGTGCTTCCTTATTGGCATCAAACAATGTGTTTTACCGTTTCAGGCACTTTACCCAAAAGGAAAAGTACACCCAGATCCCGGCACGAATCCGTATGCAACTCATGATGAAACCGGTAACCGGTAAAGAATTTTTTGAACTGGCCAGCTTAGCTGTATCGGCTGTTAACGGTTGCGAAATGTGTGTAAACGCACATGAGGATTCGCTTATAAAATTAGGCACCACCGAGGAGCGTATTTTTGATGCCGTACGTATAGCGTCATTAATTACCGCTACAGGTAAAGTTATATTTTAACAAGCTTAACTTATTTTAACAATGAAAAAGGCATGAAACAATAAAATTTCATGCCTTTTTCATAAATAGTATTTTATTGCCCAATAAAATTTGCGTTTATTAATTAAAATCCAGTAAATTTATACCTTAAGATTAAACAAACCCCGGTCGCAATATTCAAATATGTTGTTTATGCGGGAGGAGTTACTTAAATTTTAATTGTTAATTTTTTTTGGGGAAAGCCGTTCCGGTAATAGTGGAACGGCTTTTATTGTTTTAGTGCGAATCCGCAACAGCTTTCAGCTTTTTGAACGGCTGCAGGTAAAGCAACGGTATCGAAAATAACATCACCAATCCCGATATCCAATAAGCATCGTCATACGTTAACAACAATGTTTGCCTGGTAACCATACCTTCGATAGCCTGATATGCCATATGGGTGGCATCAATCATTGATTTGCCTTTGGCCATAAATCCCTGGGTAAGCATGTGCAAACGGTCATTAAACGGATTGTTATACGGATTGATATTTACAAGCAGATTATTGCGGTGCACACCCTGGCGTATATGGATGAGGGTGGTTAATGTAGCTATCCCGAAAGAACCACCCAACTGGCGCATCATATTGTTCAAGCCCGATCCCTGACCTAACTCAGGGCCCTTCAAATCTGCCATGGCCAACGTAGTAAGCGGCACAAATAATAAAGCCATACCCACACCACGGATTAATAACGGTATTAACACATCCTTTTCGCCCGTAGCCAGTGTCGAATTGCTTAACATATGTGTAAATACATAAAAAAGGAACATGCCCGCAGTAGCCATAAACTGGGCTGGTATGCCCTTATTTAGCATTTTGCCTATAAATGGCATCATCACAATGGTACATAAACCACCGGGGAACAACAGCTCACCGGTTTGCTGGGCGTTAAAGCCAAGCAGATTTTGACAAAACACCGGGAACACGAACACCGATCCATACAAACCAAACCCAAGTATAAAGGATGTGAACATGCCCACAGCAAAACTTCGGTGCCGCAGAATGCTGAAGTTTACAATCGGGTGCTCGGTACTCATCTCACGCCAAATGAATAATATGGTACCTAATACAGCCGATATAGTTAAAACCAGGATGTATGGCTTAGCAAACCAGTCTTCACTTTCACCTTTTTCAAGTACGGTTTGTAAGCTGCCTACTGCAATAGCCAGCAGGATAATACCCCACCAGTCAACAGGTTTGCCTTTGGCATCCTTGGGTGTTTCCCGCACGAAGGTGTACGTACAAAACGCCGCCAGCGCCCCCACCGGGATATTCACGTAAAAGATCCAGGGCCATGAGTAGTTTTCAACTATCCAGCCGCCAATGGTTGGGCCTACTGTTGGGCCTACAACCGCTCCCAAACCAAATAGCGCGGTTGCAGTACCTATCTGCTCACGAGGCCAGGTTTCAAGTAATATGGCCTGGGCTGTCGAAATCAAACCACCGCCGGCAATACCCTGAATAATCCTGAACAATACCAGCTCATCCATACTGTGCGCGTTACCACATAAAAATGATACGATGGTAAACACTATGATAGATGCCATGAAATAGTTTTTACGCCCAAAACGGCCGCCCAGCCAACCCGACATGGGCAATATGATCACGTTTGCTACCGCATACCCGGTAACTACCCAGGCCACATCCTCGAGGGTTGCGCCAAGGTTACCTTGTATGTGAGGCAACGCTACGTTAACGATAGTGGTATCAATCAGCTCCAGTAATGAAGCTGTGATCACCGTAATGGTGATGATCCACTTTTTAAAGCCAGTTTCAGCCATAATATTATTCTTTAATTACTGATACGTTTACGCTCATACCCGGGCGTAATTTTGCAAGCTCCTCTTTAGTGCCGTTGATTTTAATTTTTACAGGCACACGCTGTACAACTTTTACGAAGTTACCGGTAGCATTATCCGGAGGCAACAGGGAGAATTTGGCACCCGTAGCAGGCGAAAAGTTGTAAACCTGGCCTTCCAGCTTCATGTCTGGATAAGCATCAACTTCAATTTCAACTTTTAAACCATTTTTGATATTGGTAAGCTGGGTTTCTTTGTAGTTGGCAGTAATGTATAAGCTGTTGTCATTCACAATTGAGAACAAAGTTTGACCAGCTTGTACCAACTGACCCAACTGTACATTCTTTTTAGACGCTAAACCACTGGCAGGTGATTTTACCAGCGTGTAACTTAATTGCAGTTTTGCATAATCAATATCAACCTGCCTTTGCGATACACCCGTGTGGGTAACAGCTAACTGGCTGCGGGTTGTACCAATTTGCTGAACGGCTGCTTTGTACTGATCCTGCGATGCCTTGTAATTAGCTTTTGCAACATCCAAATCGGCCTTAGCCTGGTCAAATTGTTGCTGGGTTACCGACCCGTCTTTTACCAGGTTAGCGTAACGGTCGTAATCTTTCTGTACTTTTTCTAAATGGGCCAGATTTGATGAAACCTGGGCTTTTGCACTTGCAGAGTTTGCTTCGTTGGCGAAAATTTGTGATTGATTTACATTAATGCCTGCGCTTGCGCCAACTTGTGCCGCCTGAGCCTGCTCTAATTTTACTTTATAGTCGCGGTCATCAATTTTAACCAGCGGCTGACCAACGTTTACATGAGTGTTTTCTTCAAAATAAATTGAATCAACATATCCGCCAACGCGGGCAACTACAGGGCTGATATCACCGTCGATCTGGGCATCATCAGTATCAATGTGTTTGCTAAAGTAGATGTATTCTTTTATACCGAAAATTACGCCGCCAATAAGTACAATGCCTAATATGATGGGGATAACTTTGTTTTTCTTTTTCGGTTGTTCCGGTGTTTCTTGTTCCTTTGCCATTTTATTTAAAGGTTTGGTATTGTTATTTGTTGATTTTTCCTGTTGATTTTAATAGTGTATAGTAAGCCAGACCCGCATCGGCTTTAGCCAATTCTAAATTGATCTGTGCCTGGTAAAGCAAGGTTTCGGCATCGGCCCTATCGGTTGCAGATGCTATATTGCTTTTGTATTTTGATTCGAGGATCTTGTTGTTTTCACCGGCCTGATCAATAGAGGTTTGTAAAAGTTTAACCTTTTCGAGCGCCTGGGTATAGCTTTGGTAGCTTTGGTTCACTTCATTTTTTATCCTGTCGGTAGTGATGCCTTTGTTGATCTCAACCTGCTGCTCCTGGATCTTAGCCTCGGTAACTTTGTTCTTGTTGGTCCAAAGGGAGCTGAAGTTCCATGATACGGTTAATCCTACAGATATAGGGGTGATAAAATTACCGCTTTTAGGTATCGGGTTGGCGCTTACATCAACATAATAAGCAGCAGCCGATGCGCCTACCGTTGGCAGGTTATTAGCTTTAACGCTTTTAGTATTGGTTTCAGCAACGCGACTGCGTAAAGCAAATTGTTTAAACTCAGGGCGGGCGGCCATTGCTGTATCAAGGTAAGCAGTTAACGGAGATACCTGCCTGTCGGCTTCGGTGATCTGGTCGATGTTTAGCTGTGTCCCTTCCGGTAAACCTAACAACACATTAAGATTATAGTTGATGATACGACGGTTAGTTTCCAGGTCGACACCGTTAACCTCGATATTTGAGCGTTGTAATTGAAAGCGCAGCACATCGTTTTTGGTTACCAAACCCTGTTCAAAAAAACGCTGTGCCTGTTTAATTTGTACATCAACAGTAGCAAGGTTTTGAGCTACCACCTTTTTACTTTGCAGCACTTTGTAAAGGTTATAGTACGAACTGATGATATCATAAACTACCTCGTCTTTATCATTTTCAACATCAAGGCGGGAAACCTGGGTGAGCAGATCGGTAGATTGGCGGGCATATTTCAATTTATTACCGCCAAATATGGTTTGGTTTAAGCTCAGGATCCCTAAATACGCATCGGCATGTGATGGCAGGTTAATGCTTTCAGAACCCAAGGCCAGCCTGTTGGCCGGGATCTGGGCACGATTGTAGCCATAACTTACTTTACCTGTTGGCAATGCTTCGTCTTTTGCCTGATTATATTGAGAAACAGCTTGCTCAACTTTTGAATTTGATAGTTTTAAAGTTTTGCTGTTTTCAAGGCCGAGTTTAATGGCTTCGTCAAGTGTAATTGTCCTGTCTTGTGCGCTGGCAGCAAAAGGCAGGCTCAAAACTATGAGGGCGATACTACCGCGTAAAATGGGCCGTAACACCTGCTTTAATAGCTTAAGGTGGTTGGTTTTGTTATTTTGAGTTGTCATGTTCTTTAACTAAATAAGCTTTTAAAAGTCTTTTCATGTATGTTTTAACACGTGGTTTCAGTTCATTCTCCATAAACTTTTCATCACGAATATCATGTCCCAGTATTAATGATGATAGCTGCGGCATGTTAACTATGTAATTTTTTGTGCCAAAAAGGGTAGCTATTACCAGTGCTATATCGGCATCTGTATGAAACAAGCCGCTGTTTACGCCTTCTTCCATAATCCTTTTTACCTCATATACATTTACCATCAGTATTTCGATGATCTTATCGGTAAGGTCGCCACGTTTATTCATGGACACTTCCCTGTTAATGAGTTTTTGAAAACAGTTGTTGGCTATGATGCGTTCAACGTAATTGTCGACACATTTATCCAGTTTATCCCAGGCATTCATGCTGCCATCGCTGTTAATATTTTGCAGCAGCGTACGGAACGAATTGATCTTGCGTTCAAAAACAGCCAGGAAAAGCCCTTCTTTTGATCCAAAATAGTAATTGAGCATAGCCATGTTTACACCGGCTTCGCCCGATATGGTACGGGTGGAGGCTCCGTCATAACCCAGGTCCGCGAATACCTTTTCGGCCACGTCGAGGATATGTTCCTTTTTATCTATCTTATCTTTTTCCATTGTTTTAACGGCACAAAATTAATCAAACGATTGATTAAGCGTATCGGATTGAAGCAGAAAAAGTTAATCAGTTGATTAAGATTACCATCGAATGACAGATTTGTTTGACAATGCTTAAAAAAATTGTAAAAATCAAAAGTGTTTGTTAAAACATTTAATATTTATCATTAAAAACTTTAACAGATTGATGGTCACCGTAATGGTTTTGTTATATTATTGATACAGGAAATACAGAATATCTATCTTTCAATATATTTGTTGCTATGAAGCGTATCCACCTCATTGCAGTATTCCTGTTTGCAACTGTTTTTTCAAAGGCCCAAACCAACCCACCTACCGATCTCGGCACTATTCAACAAAACCTTAAAAAACTTGATGTGCTTGGTAGTGTATTATATGTTGCCGCCCATCCCGATGATGAAAACACCCGCCTGCTGGCTTACCTGGCGCAGGAAAAACATTATCGCACCGGTTACCTGTCGCTCACCCGTGGCGATGGCGGACAAAACCTGATAGGCAATGAGCAAAGTGAGCTGCTTGGTTTGATCCGTACGCAGGAATTGCTGGCTGCCCGCCGGATTGATGGCGCCGAACAGTTTTTTACCCGCGCCAATGATTTCGGCTTTTCAAAAGGACCGGAAGAAACGCTAAAGATCTGGGATAAGGAAAAAGTATTGGGCGATGTAGTTTGGGTGATCCGCAAATTCAGGCCGGATGTGATCATTTGCCGCTTCCCAACAACCGGCGAGGGGGGCCATGGGCATCATACCTCTTCCGCTATATTAGCGCAGGAAGCTTTTACAGCCGCCGCCGATCCAAACCGTTATCCCGAGCAGTTAAAATATGTAAAACCATGGCAGGCCAAACGCCTGATGTGGAACACTTTTAGTTTTGGCAACATTAATACTACCTCGGCCGATCAGTTTAAGATCAATGTTGGGGTTTATAATACCATCTTGGGTAAAGGTTATGGTGAAATAGCTGCCGAAAGCCGTAGCAATCATAAAACGCAGGGTTTTGGTTCGGCCAAACAACGCGGCGAATCATACGAATTTTTTAAAACTATTTTGGGCGATGCCCCGCAAAACGACCTCATGGATGGCGTTAATACCACCTGGAAGCGCGTTAAAGATGGCGACGCTATCTCAACGTTAACAGGTGTTATCAGCCGGAACTTTATTAGTGACGCGCCCGAAAAATCAGTACCGGCATTGGTACAATTACTGACGAAAGTGGAGAAAATATCGGATAACTACTGGCGCGAACAAAAAGCCAAAGAGCTGAACAACCTGATTACAGCTTGTGCCGGTCTTTGGTTTGAAGCTTACGCAGCAGAGTCAACATATGCTTTGGGCGATAAAATGAGCATACGTGCACAGGTGATCAACAGGTTTAACTATCGTGTTAAGATAAACAGCATTGATGCTAACGATAGCGCATTAGCATTGCAAAGCAAGGAGATACCATTTAATCAACTGCAAACTTTTGAAACTACTGCCGCCGCATCTATGTTAACGCAGCCGTACTGGCTTGCAGCCTCGCACCCGATTGGTGTTTACACTTTGCCAGATAATACCTTGGCCGGTAATCCTGAGAACCCCGATCTACCTAAAATTACCTTCCAGTTTATCATTGAGGGGAAGCCTATTAATATTGACCGCCGCATAATATATAAATACGTTGACCCGGTAAGGGGCGAGGTTTATCAGCCTATTGAAATAACGCCGCCGGTAACCGCCAATATCGAAGGCAAGGATTATATCTTCAGCACACAGCAGGTACAAACGGTATTGGTAAACCTGAAAAGTTTTACCAAAGCAAGTGGTACCATCAGCCTGAAACCTGTTCCCGGCTGGAAAATAAGCCCCGAAAAAATTGACTTCACCGATAAGGAAAAAAATGAGGAATGGTCGGTAGCATTTACGGTTACCCCAACTGATACCAAAACTAAAGCAACCGATCTGGAAGCGGTGGTTAACGCTAATGGCAAACCGTTTTCACTCAGCCTTCGCCGTATCAGGTATGACCACGTACCGGCCATTACGCTGTTCCCGCCTGCCCAAACAAAACTCGTTTACCTCGATCTTAAACATAACGGCAGAAAAATAGGCTACATTGCCGGTGCCGGCGACCAGATGCCTGAAGCTTTGCGCCAGGTAGGCTACGAAGTACACATACTAAGCGAAAACGAGGTAATGAACGGTGATCTTTCAGGCTATGATGCCATTGTAACCGGCGTACGTGCCTACAATGTGAACGAGCGACTTGCTTATCAGCAATCGAAATTAATGGCATATGTAAAGAACGGCGGCAACCTGGTAGTGCAATACAACAATAACAATGGTATTGTTGTAAAACAAATAGGCCCGTATCCGTTCACTGTAGTGAACAGGAGGGTTACCGACGAAAATGCCGAGGTAACTGTTTTAGATCCTCAAAACCCGGTGTTAAACTATCCTAACAAAATAACCAATGATGATTTCAGCGGCTGGATCCAGGAGCGCGGACTGTATTTTGTAAGCAATATCGACCCGCAGTACAAACCCATTTTGCAAATGCATGATAAAGGCGAGGAACCTCTTAACGGATCATTAATTGTTGGTGATTATGGCAAAGGCAGGTTTATATACACGTCACTCGCATTTTTCAGGGAATTACCTGCCGGTGTGCCCGGAGCTTACAGGTTGTTCATTAACTTGTTGAGCAAGCCAAAGTAAGCGAATAAATGCGTATTGCCGGGCGAAGATATCAGGATCCTCTGTGAGAGACCCTGATGGAACGTTAAAAAATCATGATGACGTATAAAAATAGTTTAGCGATAGTGCGTGGGCCGCGTTAGTGATAGTAGCGGATGCCGGCCTTGTGGCTAATGCCTGTGCAGTATGAGCGGATAGCGCGGCCGCAGGCAACGCCCATATTTATGATATTGATCAAAAAAACACATTTAAAAATCAACAACTTACAATAACGAAGACAACCCGACCGGAGGGAACTCATTAATACCTATATAATTATTAATAATCCCAAACTGTACAAGCAGCCACACAGAACTGCTCTTCTAAGTGGAGATTGCTTCGTACCTCGCTATTAAGGCTATCTTTATCTTTTCCTTTACTAAACGCGACTATCCGGCAAAAAACACTTTATGTTATCAAAACCGTGTCAATTTCAGCGCGTTAACAATTTTTTAATATAAAACTCTTTCAATTACAGTAAATTCTATTTACGTTTGAATTTTTTCTTGATGTAGCTTCAAATAATTTTTTACCCTGAAGCACATGTTACGCGTCGACAGTTCCAAACCATGCCAAATTATTTATGCCATTGCCAAGCATGACTACCTGTCGTATGTTATTGAGCCTCACATTGTTCAGCTTAACCCCAACGGTGAATTTTCGTTAACCCATCAGCGTTTATTTTCCAATACCGCCAAAGAGTTTTGCGAGTTTTTGGACGAAACTGATATTAGGTTGATCAAATTGTTGGAGGAGATGGAGCAGGGAAATGTGATCAAAAGGTATTACAAAAAACCAATCCGCCCGTTCGAGTTTTTCTCCAAGATCTTCAATGAGCAGATGTTCGATATGATCCGCCCAAAACTGGAGAAACGGATAGCTGAAGCGTTGTCATTACTTTGCGGCAAGCAGGTATACCAGATGAGTAAAGAAGGTTATCCGGGCGAACGCAAACTTCAGCTGGCTACCGAGGCGGCATCGGTGTTATTTCATTTCAGGCGCAGTGAAGAAGAGATCAGGTATTTTCCTACCATCAAATACCAGGGTATGCGCAT
Source organism: Mucilaginibacter sp. SG538B (assembly GCF_013376065.1). NCBI lineage: Bacteria > Pseudomonadati > Bacteroidota > Sphingobacteriia > Sphingobacteriales > Sphingobacteriaceae > Mucilaginibacter > Mucilaginibacter sp. SG538B. Next base: position 138,227 of record NZ_JABMJI010000007.1, on the reverse strand, counting down.
CGAGTTCATGTTTAAAAATGCCGAGATCATTTGCAATCACCCGGCCTGGATGCTGCTCGACGATACCTTGTATTATTTTGATAAGGAAATTGAAGGTAAAAAACTACAGCCCTTCCTGAACAAGCGTTTCATCGCTATACCAAAATCGTCGGAGCAATCATACTTTGAAAAATTTGTAGCCCCGCTTATCGAAAAGCATAATGTTTATGCCGAAGGCTTCACCATCAATACTGAAAAGTATGACGCCTGCCCTGTGCTTAAACCTATTTATATTGAAGGCGGTACTTCGCAGCTGCAACTTTCTTTTAAGTATGCGGGCTATGTATTTCCTTATGGCGATGGCAGGCACATTTCTGTGCGGATGGAAAAAACCGGCGATGATTACCTGTTTCACCGTATTAAGCGTTCAACTACCTGGGAAAAAGGCAAAATGCACCAATTGGAGCAAATGGGGCTTAAAATAGCTTCATCATTGTTCCAAAACCTTGAAGTTGCCGGACACGATGAAGATGACGACCGCTCGTTCTCCGTTTTTGAATGGCTCAATCAGCATCATGATCAGCTTATTGAACAGGGCTTTGAACTGGAACAGCCTGAAGGGCAAAAACGCTACGTATTTGGCAGCAGTAAAATTGAGCTTGAAGTAACAGAAAATAACGACTGGTTTGATATCAACGCCATGGTGAGCTTCGGCCCCTACCGAATCCCTTTTATCCAGTTAAAAAACCATATCCTCAATCATAAAAAGGAATTTACATTACCATCGGGCGAGATAGCCGTGATTCCCGAAAAATGGTTTTCACAATACGGTAACCTGCTGCACTTTACCGAAGGCAGCAATGAGTTAAAATTACGCCGTCATCATATAGGCCTCGTTACCGATTTGGCCGAAGGCGAAATGGCCAGCGTTACCATGACCCGTAAACTGCAAAAGCTAACCAATTTTGATGAGCTGGAGGATGCGCCGATGCCTGTTAATTTTGAAGGTCATTTGAGGCCGTACCAAAAAGCAGGCTATAACTGGTTCCACTTTTTAAAGCAATACCACTTTGGGGGCTGCCTTGCCGATGATATGGGTTTGGGTAAAACCATCCAAACTTTATCACTGCTGCAAAAGCACAAGGAAGATACGGAAGAGGCTGGAGGCAAAGCCACTTCGCTGGTGATCATGCCAACCTCGCTGATATATAACTGGCTTAATGAGGCCCGCAAATTCGCGCCACAATTGAAACTTATGGTACATACGGGCACTATGCGCTACCGCAGTGCCGAAGTTTTTGCCAATTACGATGTGGTGATCACTACCTATGGTATCAGCCGCATTGATATCGAAATGTTTAAAGGCTTCTTTTTTGATTATGTGATCCTGGACGAAAGCCAGAATATCAAAAATCCGTCGTCGAAATCATACCAGGCGGTTAAACAGCTCAAGTCTCGCTTTAAATTGATCTTGAGCGGTACCCCGGTCGAAAATTCGGTTAACGATTTGTGGACGCAAATGTCGTTCATTAATCCTGGTTTATTGGGCGCGCAACAGTTTTTCCAAAACGAGTTTGTGGCGCCGATAGAAAAGAAAAAGGATGAAGATAAGGCCCGCAAACTTCAGGCCCTGATTAAGCCTTTTGTGTTACGCCGCACCAAAGAGCAGGTAGCAACAGAATTACCACCCAAAACTGAAAATCTTTTCTACTGCCAGATGACAGAAGAGCAGTCGTCGGTTTATGAAGAGGTAAAATCCGAATACCGGAATGAGTTGCTGAAAAGCCTGGAAGATGGCACGTTTGCTAAAACACAGATCCAGGTACTACAGGGCTTGATCAAGCTAAGACAAATTGCCAACCATCCGATCATGATCGATAAGGATTATGAAGGCGACAGCGGTAAATTTGAAGATGTGGTTCATACCTTAGGCAACGTGCTTGACGGTGGGCATAAAGTGCTCATATTTTCGCAGTTTGTAAAACAGCTGAGCATTTACCGCGAGCATTTTGAGCGCATTGGTATTCCTTACGTCTACCTGGACGGCGCTACGCAAAACCGGGGCGACGTGGTTAAACAATTCCAGGAGGATGAAAAAACGCGTGTGTTCCTGATCTCGATAAAAGCGGGGGGCGTAGGTCTTAACCTTACCGAAGCCGATTATGTGTTCATCCTCGACCCATGGTGGAACCCGGCTGTTGAGCAGCAAGCCATTGACCGCACACATCGTATCGGGCAAACCAAAAACGTTTTCATCTATAAATTCATCACCAAAGATTCGGTTGAAGAAAAGATCCTGGCCCTGCAACAGCGTAAGCTCAGTCTGTCAAGAGCATTGATCACTACCGAAGAAAGCTTCATTAAATCGCTTACAGCTGAGGATATTAAGGAAATATTGGGGTAACCGCCCCCTCCCAAACCTGCCCCCTGAAGAGAGAGTGCTTTAAACGAAAAAGCAATGAATAATTAATACTCATCGCTTTTTTCGTTCTAATAACACGCTGTTTTTAAAGTCTCACCCTTCAGGGGGAGATTTAGAGGGGGCTTATTTTAACTTGCTCAACGCCGCTTTAACCCTCGGTATCAGGGCTTGAATTTCGCTCAGCGGGGTAGCACCTACAGAGGCACGGAACCAGTTCACCTCATCACCTGTACCAAAGGCCGAGAATGGAACAAATGCGGCTCCGGCCTCTTTAATTAAATAAAAGTTAATATCTGCCGAATCTTTCAATACTTTGCCGTCCGGAGTGGTTTTGCCACTGTAATCTATTTTCAGGGTAAGGTAAATAGCGCCCATAGGTTCAATAGAATCTACGTTTAACCCGCTGGTTTTCATCTCCTGGAAACCTTCATGCAGGGCAGTAAGGCTTGCCTGGATCTTTCCTTTTAAGTCATCAAGATAACTGTTTACATCAGCCTCGTCAGTTAAAAATTTGGCCATAGCCATCTGTTCAGGCTTTGGCGACCAGGCACCCATGTGGCCTACAATGGCTTTCATATTTTCGATAACCAGCTCCGGCCCGAAACCCCAGCCTACACGTACACCAGTTGCTGCAAAACATTTTGAACCGCCATCAACAAAAATCGTGTAATCTTTTAATTCAGGGCGAAGGGTTACCGGATCGTAATGCTTATGCTCGCCAAAAGTTAACTGCGAGTAGATTTGATCGTATAATAAATACAGTGGTTTCTCACCCGCTGCACGGCTCTTGTTTTCGGCAATTACAAGGTCGCAGATCTCTTCCAGGTCCTTTTTGCTGAACATAGTACCGGTAGGATTTAAAGGCGAACACAACGCCAGCAAAGCCGCTCCTTTTAAATGCGGGCGAATATCATCTGCAGTAGGCATAAAATTATTTTCAGGAGCGGTAGGGATTATCACTGCATCAGCATTCAGCAGATCGCTGTAATGGTTATTGTTCCATGACGGTGCAGGGAAAACCACTTTTTCGCCGGGGTTAACTACCGCCAAAAATATAGAATAGATCAGCGGGCGCGAACCACCCGAAATCAGGATCTGGTTGGGTGCATAGTCAAGACCTAAACTTCTTTTCAAAAAGCCACTTACACTCTGGCGCAGATCAAGCATGCCATCAGCAGCCGGGTAGTTGGTTTGATTATGATTATAGGCGTCAATAATCTTTTCCTTTAGAGGAGTTGGAATAGGATAAATATTGGAATCGAAATCGCCGATGGTAAGGTTGGCGATATTCTGGCCTTGTCGTTTTAATTCGTTGATCTCGCCCGCAATCTTGATGATCTCCGAGCCATGCAAATTTTGAGCTAATAAGGAAACACTCATGGATTTATGTATTTATGAGCGGCAAAGATAGCCGATTGAGGTGAAAGGCGAAAGGGTATAGGAAGGTAAAAGGATAAAGGCAAAAGGTGAAAGGTTTATTTGAGGGATTACAAAAAGCTGTATGGCTAAAAGAAAACCTTTTGCCTTTGACCTTTTGCCTTTAACCTAAAAAGAAAAGGTCAAAAGCAGAAAATAAAACCTTTTGCCTTTGACCTTTTGCCTTTAACCTTAAAAGCTTATAAATATGCTTTGCGCAGTTTAATGATCCGCATCCAGTGCATGAGTTTCATTACGGGGTAAACCGGGTCTATCTCAAACCATTTGGCGCCAAAATTGGCTTTGTTGGGGTGTTTGTGATGATTATTCTGAAATAGTTCGCCCAGCATTAAAAAATCGAACGGGGTTGTGTTTTTTGATTTATCACCGTTATCAAAGTTTTGATAACCGTATTTATGACCGCACCAGTTAACAATAGCACCGTGTATTGGCCCCATTAAAAAGTGGATAGGGATCAACAGGAACATCCACCATGCTGTAGCAAACTCCACGTAAAATAAAATGTATAAAACTCCAAATGAGATGCGTGATACCATTGATGAGCCAATAAAATCAACAAAACGCCATTCAGGGATATTACCCTTAAAGCGCTCTTCGGGCTCCTTCAGCTTCCTTACATGCAGCCTGTAGCTTTTAGCCGTATATACCATCATCTGGAAAACATCCTTAAAAAAATGAGGCGAATGCGGGTCTTTTTCGGTATCGCTATATGCATGGTGTTCGCGGTGCATAATGGCATAAGCTCTTGGGTTCAGGAACGATGATCCCTGGCAAATATAGGTAAGCAGGTAAAAAGTCCCCTCGTAAAACTTATTGGTTGTGAACATTTTGTGAGACGCGTACCTGTGCAGGAAGAACGTTTGAAAAAATAGCGACAGAAACCAGTGCGCTATGAAGAAAATGATAATAACCATTGAAATGTAGAAAATAGACTTATTTATAATCTTTCCAAAGATACAATTTAAAGCCTTATAAAGTTTTTAATATGTGAATAATCGTAGCAGCCTCAATAAAAAATGCCGTTCCTGGCATAAAAACGGCATTTGCTTAAAAAAGTTGTTTTACGAGAATTATAATAATTCAAACTGTTCGGCCAATAAGCGGTACGATTCCAGCCTGTCTTCAAAATTTTCGGTAATGGTAACAGCCATAATTTCATCCACTTCGTAATCATTGGCAAGCCATTTTAACTTCAGCTTAAGTTCAGTTGGCGAGCCGGCAATTACGCGGTACCGGTTATAACGGATGCGTTCCTGCTCAGCCGGGGTATACTCAACATCTTTTACATCATCATAACTCAACGGAATTATTGGGCCCCCTTTTTCAAACTGTAAAAAACGGTGGTCCATAACGGCCTGGTGCTGCCTCACTTTTTCCTCATCTTCAGAACAGAAGATAAATACAGCTACATTGGCCTCTGGCTGTTGCAGATCATCAGATGGCTGAAATCGCTCCTTGTACATTTTAACACTTTCGGGGCCGCCGTTGGGGTTAATAAAATGTGCAAACGAAAAACCCATACCAAAGTGTGCTGCAAATAAACCACTTTGCCCGCTTGAGCTTAGCAACCACATGTTAGGCACGGTTTTAATCTGCGGGATAGCCCTGATACGTGCCTGTATGGTTCCCGGCTCGTAAGTATCATGAAAGTAATTCTGCAGGTCGGCCAATTGTTCCACAAAATCCTGCTCCCTGAACTGGTTTGAAGGATTAAGGGCTGCTGCAGTGATGCGGTCGGTACCCGGCGCGCGGCCCATTCCCAGGTCAATCCGGCCGGGGAACAGCGCTTCCAGCATCCGAAAGTTTTCGGCAACTTTTAGTGTACTATGGTTCGGCATCATAATACCTCCCGAACCCATGCGCATGTTTTTAGTTTCACCTGCTAAATGGGCTAACAATACCTCGGGTGTTGAACCTGCTATGATACCCATATTATGATGTTCCGAAATCCAGAAACGGGTATAGCCAAGGGTATCGGTATATTTTGCCAGTTGTATGGTTTCCTGTATGGCCTGCTCGGCAGTAGCGCCTTTTCTTATCGGCGACTGGTCAAGCACGCTCAATTTGATCTTATTTGTGCTCATATATATTCTGAACACAAAAATAAGCATCGGGTTGCAGGTGGGGTTTATGTCCGGGCTTTTATGGCATTGCAATTACCATTACTGCTGCATCAATTTTACGCCTGGTAATAAATAAGCCCCGCCTGGGGAGCGGGGCTAAACATAATTAACTATTTATAATTGATTTGAAAAATCCGTATTGATTACGAGCATCCCATTGAGTTGCCGCAGTTTAAGCATTTGTAACAGGTACCCGAACGAACCGTGGTATGCCCGCAAACGTTACAGCTTGGCGCATCACTTTGTACGCCCATGCTTACATCGAAAGATAAGCCTTTTCTTTGAGCATTTATAGAATTATCTGAAAATTGAGTAGATGGCTGATACACATTGGTTTCATCGGCATTAAAATCCTCATCACCCATTTGCGGGTTTCCCAATACGCCGTTTTTATCGGTTATGATGTGTACCAGGTCGGTGCGGTCCTGGTATTCATAGCCCAGCATCCTGAAAATATAATCGATAATGGAGGTTGCACTTTTAATATTGGTATGCCCTACCACCATTCCCGCCGGTTCAAAACGGGTGAAGGTAAATTTTTCTACGTATTCCTCCAGCGGTACACCATATTGCAGACCGATAGAAACCGCGATGGCAAAACAGTTCATCAATGAGCGGAAGGTTGCACCTTCTTTATGCATATCTACAAAAATCTCGCCCAGGGTACCGTCCTCATATTCGCCGGTACGTACAAATACGGTTTGCCCGTCAATACTGGCCTTTTGCGTAAAGCCGCGGCGTTTGTATGGCAGGTGTTTCTTTTGCACCACGCGCGAAAGCTGGCGCATAAAATTGGTATCCTTTGATTTTTCCATGATGGCCATGGCTGCTTCAATAACCTGCTCGGGTGTCAGATCGCTCAGTTTTACGTTGGCAGCTTCGCCTAATACTTCTTCAACCGTATCCAGCTTGTCATCGGCTTCTTCCTTAACGTCTGATTTGGTTGACAGCGGTTGAGATAGTTTACAGCCATCACGATAAAGTGCGTTGGCTTTCAGGCCCAGCTTCCACGAAAGCTCGTAGCAATCTTTGATCTCATCAACTTTGGCTTCGTTTGGCAGGTTGATGGTTTTTGAAATGGCACCCGAAAGAAATGGCTGCGCTGCTGCCATCATTTTGATGTGCCCATGGGCATGGATATAGCGCTCGCCTTTTGCGCCGCATTTGTTGGCGCAATCAAAAATAGGATAATGATGTTGTTTCAGGTACGGCGCTCCCTCGATGGTCATAGTACCGCAGATATACTCGTTAGCTTCTGCAATTTGTTTTTTGCTGAAACCAAGTGCGCGCAGCACATTAAAATCGGGCGCATTATACTGCTCGGCCGTGATGCCCAAACGTTTCAAACACTCTTCGCCCAGCGACCAGATATTGAAAGCAAAGCTGATCTCAAAGGCAGATACCAGGCCCTTGTCCAGTTTTTCCAGTTCATCATCATTAAAACCTTTGGCTTTAAGCGCATCTATATTGATATGCGGAGCACCTTTTAGGGTTGCTGCACCTTTAGCATAATTAACTATGGCGGTAACCTCATGATCCTGGTAACCTAAATTGCGCAAAGCCTCGGGCACGGCCTGGTTAATAATTTTGAAGTAGCCCCCACCAGATAACTTTTTGAATTTCACCAACGCAAAATCCGGTTCGATACCGGTAGTATCGCAATCCATCACTAAACCGATAGTTCCCGTAGGCGCAATAACGGTAGTTTGCGCATTGCGGTAACCGTATTTTTCGCCCATTTCAACGGCCCTGTCCCAGGCATTGCAGGCCGCTGCAAGCAGGTAATCGGGGCAGTGCTTTGGGTTGATGCCCGGAGGGGTAATTTCCAGGCCCTCATAGTTTTCGGTAGAGTTATACGCAGCATAGCGATGGTTGCGCATCACCCGCATCATGTGCTCTTTGTTATCATTATAGCGGCTGAATGTACCGAGCTCACGGGCCATTTCGGCCGAGGTTCCATAGGCAGTACCGGTCATGATGGCGGTAATGGCTCCGCCAATAGCACGGGCCTCATCGCTGTCATAAGGAATGCCGTTCACCATCAGGGCCGAACCCAGGTTGGCATAACCAAGGCCAAGCGTACGGTAATCATAGGATAATTGTGCCACCTCTTTTGATGGGAATTGTGCCATCAATACGGAGATTTCCAGTACAATGGTCCACATGCGGCAGGCATGTTCAAAACCCTTTACATCAAATACACGTGTTTGCGAATTAAAGAAATGGGCAAGGTTGATGGATGCCAGGTTACAGGCCGTATTATCCAAAAACATATACTCCGAGCAGGGATTAGATGCATTGATGCGACCACCTTCGGGGCAGGTATGCCACTCATTAATGGTGCTATCAAACTGCACTCCCGGATCGGCACAGGCCCAGGCGGCAAATGCGATATCATCCCACAGTTTTTGTGAGGATATGGATTTAACGGTTTTGCCGGTCATCCGACTGGTTAGGTTCCAAGCCGAGCCGGTTTTAAGTGCTGTGAAAAAGCTATTGGGAATGCGTACCGAATTATTGGAATTTTGACCCGATACCGTGCGATAGGCCTCACCTTCATAATCAGACGAATAACCTGCGGCTATCAGGGCCGCTACTTTCTTTTCTTCTTCTACTTTCCAGTTCACAAAACCCTCAATTTCGGGGTGATCCAGATCAAGGCAAACCATTTTGGCTGCCCTGCGGGTTGTCCCGCCCGATTTGATGGCTCCCGCTGCCCTGTCGCCGATTTTCAGGAATGACATCAGTCCTGATGAATAACCACCGCCCGATAGCTTTTCACTCTCGCCGCGGATCTTAGAAAAGTTTGTGCCTACGCCCGATCCGTATTTGAAAATGCGGGCTTCACGAACCCAAAGGTCCATAATGCCGCCCTCGTTCACCAAATCGTCATCAACAGAAAGGATGAAGCAGGCGTGCGGCTGCGGGCGTTCATATGCTGAAGTTGATTTACTTAACTGTTCTGTTACCGGGTCTACATAATAATGCCCCTGTGGTTTGCCGGTAATGCCGTATGAGGTATGCAGACCGGTATTGAACCATTGCGGCGAGTTTGGAGCAGCCAGTTGGCCAACAATAGTATAAACTATTTCATCATAAAAGATCTCAGCATCTTTTGGTGAAGCAAAATAACCATATCGCATGCCCCAATCTTTCCAGCAGTTGGCCATACGATGGGCAACTTGTTTAATGCTTTTTTCAGATCCGGTTGAGCCGTCGGGTTGAGGTACGCCTGCCTTACGGAAATATTTTTGAGCCAGGATATCAGTAGCCACCTGCGACCAGCCCGCCGGCACCTCAACGTCGTTCATTTCAAATACAGCATCGCCTGAGGGGTTGCGGATCACCGACGATCGCTTTTCATATTTAAACAGGTCGTAAACACTGGTACCTTCTTTGGTGAAATAGCGTTCGGCTTTGAGCCCCTTTTCCCCGCTTGCTGCGGGCGCCTTCCTGGTAATGTTTTTAGCCATAGCTTTACAGATTATGATAAAATTAACTGAGTACGTGCAATACTAAAAAGGTTCAGGGGTTTTAAATCAAATCTATTAGTATGCTGAACAGCATAATAGCCGGAGTTTTCCACATGCCTGGAATAACATGCATCCCTTGTTCTTATGCAAGAGAAATTAATTGATTTTTAAATACTTGCAGTGTTGATAATTAAGAATTGATGTACTTTTTAAGAAAAAAGACATATAGTTTTAACCATGCTCAGTCACTGTGTTTTAGCCTGCCGGTGCCAGTCTTGTGAGGTTGCCTGTATGTAAGGTTGACTCTTGCCTTCTAAAACAAAAAGCCTCCGGATTACTCCGGAGGCTGGGTTAATTGTTATATTAAGATCAGTCAACAATTACATCTCTAAAAAATGGTCGAAAGTATCGCTGCGGATACCTAACCTTAGGGTTTCAAGCGGGATGATATCCGTTGGGGCGATATTACCCAGGCTTACATTTGCACCTATCAATTTAATGAACCAAACTTGCTGCGCTTTTTGAGGCGCTTCCCAAATAATAGTCCCTTCAGGAATCTGGGTTAGGATCTCATCAATCAATCCCTGGCGTACCTCTCCCGAATCACGATAAATACCCACATTTCCGCTTTCACGTGCCTCAGCAATTACTTTCCATGAGCCGGCCTCAATTTCGGCATTCATCAGTTTGATCCATTTATAAGGGGCAAAAATCTTTTGAACATCTTTTGAGCCAACTTCGGATATTACCGTAACCTGTTTGGCCAGCTCGCTGATATAGTTACATTTAACATCATGCTCAATGGTGATGGAACCATCGGATACTTCGCAATGTTCCAGTTGGTACTTATCCAATAAACGGCGGTAATCGTCAAACTGGTTACGTACAATAAAGGCCTCAAACAAGGTTCCCCCAAAATAAACAGGGATCCCCGCCTCCCGGTAGAGCTTTAGCTTTTGTTCAAGGTTAGGGGTTACATATGATGTAGCCCAACCCAGCTTTACAATATCGGTATACTGCCCGCCAACTTCAATAAAATCTTCAACCTGGCGCAAGCTAAGGCCTTTATCCATAACCATGGTAATACCTTTATCACGTGGTTTAGTTGTACGGTCAGGAAGATGATTAATAGTGTAGTTCATTGTAAGTATTTGTTATAGCCTATAACTAAAAGTTCTAACGAAGCAAAGGTCGCAACAAATATGCAGATGTGCAAATTTCAAATGTTAAATGATTTTAAAGCTCATGGTAAATTCATTATTGTGATTTTTATGGTGAGTGGTTGATTGGGTTGATTAGGAGAGTAGTTTAAATACCCCTAAAACACAAAAGACGCATAATACGCGCCTTTTATGTTTTAATTTTTATTAGTGAGATAATTCACCTAATCAACCCAATCAACCATTCTCCCTACTTAGTATACCTGTTGATAATATCCACAATCACTTTATTCTTTTGCAATTGCGGCAGGTAATCAAACAGGATGTAATGTTTTTCCGGATCGGCTGCTAAAGCATACTCCAGGTTGTTAAGGGCTTCATTGTATTCGCCTTTGGCAAACAGGTAAGCCACCATACGGTAGTATAGCTCGGCAGCTTCGGGGTTATTTTTGATAGCCTGGGCTATAATTTCAATAGCTTCATTAAGCTTTTGCTGCTCGTAAAGTATCGACGAATAATCAAGCCAGGCATCAATATCAAGCGGATTTAGCTCAACCACCTTTTCGTAAGCCTTTTCTGCTTCATCCAAATGCCCGAGCTTATATTCGGCATCGGCAATAGCAAACCAGTAATCGGCATTGGCGATGTCAAGGTCAAGTGCCTTTTTATAAAAGTGCAGGGCCTCAAAATAGCGCTCCTCAAAATCAAGGGTTACACCTATCCCAAACCAGGCATCGGCCAGCTTTGGATCCATTTTAACCGATTTTTTGTAGAAAGCCCGGGCGTCGTCCATTTGCTCCAGCTTTTCGTAGCATTCGCCAATGGCACAATACGTATCGGCATTAGGCTGTTCATACTCAAAAGTATGACGGTATACTTCTATAGCTTCTGCATATTTTTCAAGGTTAACCAGTGCGTTGCCTTTGTTAAAATAGGCCGAAGCAAAGCTGTCCTTAATTAATATAGCATAGTCATAAGCATCGATGGCTTTTTCAAACAGGCTTAGCTTGGTATAAGCGTTGCCCAAGTTATACCAGGCCGCGTAGCTGTACGGTTCGTTATCGATATATTGCTGATAAAACTGTACGCTTTCCTGCTGGTTGTCCATCACGTCGTAGCAAAAAGCCAGCTCGTAAAGGGCATCCTGGTTTTCCATATTTTGCTTAAGGCAAAGCTTAAGATAGGTTATAGCAGTATCATAATCGCCCATGTTTTGATAAACGTAGGCTATGTGCAGCAGGATCTCGTCGGTCTCTTCGGCAAGGTCAAGCGCTTTTTCGTAATTTTCCAGCGCCTCGGAGTAACGCTCCAGGCTTTCGTACAGATTACCACGGATGATATAGATATCCGCGTCAGATGCTTCGAGCATAGCAGCTTTATCCAGTGCGGCAAAAGCCTCCGGAACCTTGTTGCTTACCACAAGCAGTTGGGCCTGTTTAATCAGGAAAATTGCCGCAAAAGGGTGCTGGCTCCGCGCGTACTCTGCTACCTGTAATGCCCTGGCCGGATCATTTTTTTCGATGTAGTAGTCGATAATGTTCTCAAACGCCTGGGCATCAAAAAAGTACAAGTCCTGATTTCTGATCATTTCCTCGTACCGTTCTACCGAGAATTTTGGGTCTTCGGTAAAACCAAATTCAAATTCTTCTTCCATTCAATTTTGTTTGCAGAACATCCGCTTTAGGTTGACAAATTGCCTTGTAAAGACTTATTGAGTTCAAATTACAATAAGTAAGCATCCAAAATGCAATTTAGTTTTCAACATTCAAACATTCTTAACAACTGTTCAATACAAAGCATTGATAATTAATGACAATGGATACAACAGGCAAGCGATGAGTGATTCTGAAAAATTGCCCTAAAGATTTCTACCTTTGGCAAAAGTAACAATTATGGAGCCTAATATTTCAGATATCCTAAAACGTTTACATATAAACGATATTAATGACGCCTTTAGTACAGGCAGTACCTGGGGCAGCAGCGACGGTGCCGCAGTAAAAGATATAACATCGCCGGTCGACGGCAAAAAAATAGCATCAGTAAGGCTGGCAACCGAAGCAGATTATAACCAGGCGGTTGAGCAGGCAGCCAAAGCATTTAAAACCTGGCGCAAAACCCCGGCACCTAAACGGGGCGAAATAGTGCGCCAGATTGGTGAGGCTTTACGCGCAGCCAAACAAGACCTGGGCACCCTGGTGTCCTACGAAATGGGCAAAAGCCTGCAGGAAGGCCTGGGCGAGGTGCAGGAGATGATAGATATTGCCGATTTTGCAGTTGGCTTAAGCCGCCAGCTTTACGGTTTAACCATGCACAGCGAAAGGCCAGAGCACCGCATGTATGAGCAATATCACCCGCTGGGCATTGTAGGTATTATTTCGGCATTTAACTTCCCCGTGGCGGTTTGGAGCTGGAACTCCTTACTTGCCTGGGTTTGCGGCGATGTATGCATCTGGAAACCATCCGAAAAAACGCCTTTAACGGCTATTGCCTGCCAGCATATAGCGCAGGAGGTGTTTAAAAAGAATAATATTGAAGAAGGTGTTTCATGCCTGGTTATTGGCGACCGTAACATAGGCGAACTTATGGCTGCTGATACACGCGTTCCGTTAGTATCTGCCACCGGCTCAACCCGTATGGGTAAAGCTGTAAGTGCCGCGGTTGGCGCAAGGCTGGGCAAAAGCCTGTTGGAACTTGGCGGTAATAATGCCATCATCATCAGTGAAAATGCCGATTTAGACATGTCGCTCATCGGCGCGGTGTTTGGCGCCGTGGGTACTGCCGGCCAGCGTTGTACCAGTACCCGCAGGCTTATTATTCATGAAAGCGTTTACGAGGCATTTAAGCAAAAGCTGGTTAACGCTTATAAGCAGATCAGGATTGGAAACCCATTGGATGAACACAACCATATGGGCCCGTTGATTGACACCGATGCTGTTGCCTTGTATCTTGAGTCGATTGAAAAATGCAAGGCCGAAGGCGGCAATTTTGTGGTTGAGGGCGGTAAGCTGGAAGGCGTTGGTTATGAATCTGGTTGCTATGTTAAACCGTGCATTGCCGAAGTTGAAAATCACTTTAAGATAGTGCAGCATGAAACCTTTGCCCCTATCCTTTACCTCATCAAATACAATACTATTGAGGAGGCTATCGATCTGCAAAATGGTGTTCCGCAGGGATTGTCATCGGCTATTATGACCAATAATTTGCGCGAGGCAGAACAATTTTTATCCTACGCAGGTTCTGATTGCGGAATTGCCAATGTTAACATCGGTACATCGGGCGCCGAAATAGGCGGCGCTTTCGGCGGTGAAAAGGAAACAGGCGGCGGCAGGGAGTCAGGCTCGGATGCATGGAAAGTTTATATGAGGCGGCAAACCAATACTATAAACTATTCAAAAACGCTGCCTTTAGCTCAGGGGATAAAGTTTGATTTGTAAAGTCTGAACCAGGATTGGGGGCGATTTTTAAGATTTATGGGATTTGCTTGTCCTATTTATAAGTAGGACGGGAATAAAATCCCGATTTATAAACAGGATAAGAAATAAAATCCTGGCCATCCACATAATCCACCCAAATCCCGGTTCGGATAGTTTCACTAACGCCCCGGAAAATAAAAATTAACCTAAATGAAAGTCGGCACGTAAAAAGCCGGAAGATTAAACTAAAACAATTTATTAAGTCTTAGATAAGACATACTATAACCCAAGTTCATGTTCAAATTTTGCAAGTACGTAAGCGCAACCACTTTATCAGCAGCATTATTAGTTAATTTACCGGTATCGGCACAACAGGCACCTGTTGCCGACCCCGCCCCGCCAAAAGCCTGGCACCTGCTTGATTTAAAGGAAAGCGGCTTTTACGGCATCAGTTTAAAGCAAGCATACCTGTTTGTACAAGGCAAAAAAAGCAAACCTGTTCTCGTCGCAACTATCGACAGCGGTGCCGACACCCTGCAAACGGACCTAAAAACGGTGCTATGGGTGAATAAAAAGGAGATCCCGGGAAACGGCATTGATGACGACCATAATGGCTACGTTGACGATATACATGGATGGAACTTTTTAGGCGGCCCCGGCGGCAAAGCCGACTTTACCGAAACCACAGAAGAGGTACGTGAATACAATAAATTAAAAGGTAAATATGCTTCGGTTACGGATTCGACCGCTACCAATAAAAAAGAATATGCTTACTGGCTGCGTGTTAAAACGGTTTATGATTCAACAGTAAACAAGGCCAATACCGAAATCGGCCAGCTTTCGCCGGTGATGAACGCGTTGATGGTTACCAGCGGGTATATTAAGCGCGGTCTGAACTTACCGGCAAACGGCACTTTTACCCAGGCCGACCTTGTAAAGGTTAAAGCCACTAATGACACCCTAAGCCAAAGCAAATATGTTTGGGAATCGGTGTTTTCGCAGGAGGGCGCGGGTTCTACCAATGCCAAAATCATTAAGGACCTGAGCGAATACCTGGCGAAACTTAACAATGATGTATCGCCCGACCTTACATCGCGCAAACGCATTGTAGGCGATGATCCGGATACAATGGATGGCAAACCATATGGCAATAACCTGGTAAAATTTGCAGATGCGGCACATGGCACCGGTGTGGCCGGGCTCATTGGCGCGGTGCGTAACAACAATTATGGTATCAATGGCGTGGCCGATAATGTAAAACTGATGATCATTAAGGCCATCCCTAATGGCGATGAATATGATAAAGACGTAGCCAATGCTATACGCTACGCGGTTGATAACGGTGCCAGGGTGGTTAACATGAGTTTCGGAAAAAAGATCTCGCCGCACAAGGAATGGGTAGATGCCGCTTTCAAATATGCTGCCTCAAAGGATGTTTTATTAGTGATGGCTGCCGGTAACGATAACCAGGATATGGATCTTCAGCCCGAATTTCCAAATGATATTTTTTTAGATGGCTCATCAAGCGATGCTGATAACGTGATTAGCGTTGGTGCATCGGGGCCCAGAATGGGGCAAAACCTTGCCGGTGATTTTTCCAATTACGGCAAAAAGAGCGTTGATATATTTGCGCCAGGGGTAAAAGTTACCTCAATTACTACCGATGCTGAGGTTGATACAGAAGACGGCACCAGCTTTTCGTCGCCAATAACGGCAGGCATTGCGGCTTTGATATTAGAATACTATCCAAGCCTGAGTGCTAAGCAGGTAAAGGAAGCTATTTTAGGCTCGGCAACACCGCTAAGGGGCACCATGGTATTAAAACCCGGCAGCAAAACCGAAAAGGTTGATTTTACAACGCTATCCAAAACCGGGGGCATAGTCAATGCATACAAAGCGCTGCAAATTGCCTCAAAAATGAAGGGCGAGGTTTTATCAAACTAATTCCATAAAGATAGAACAGTGATTTTTGCATTGCGTAAAAATCACTGTACTCCAGCCTTTTACCTTTCTCCTTTTACCTTTAACCTCCTCAAAAGGGCAAAATAAAAAAACACTTTCCAGTTATGGTATTTTTCTCTACATTTGCGGGCTAATTGTTGCTCATTGAAATCGCTTAAAAAATATTCGATTCCCTTTACGGGGCTTAAACTTGGGAAACACCAGTTTGAGTATGACATACAGGATGACTTTTTTGATGAGTTTGAATATTCGCTCGTAAAAAAAGCAACCCTGCACTGTGAGGTTGAACTGGATAAGCAGGAAACTATGCTGATCCTGCATTTTAAGATAGACGGCACAATTGATACTACCTGCGACAGGTGTTTATCGCAACTGCCGCAGCAGGTTGATATTACTGAACAGCAAATAGCTAAGTTCAGCGATGAACTGATAGATGAAGACGAGGAGATCATTATCCTTGGCAAAAACGATCATGAGATTGATATAGCCGGGTTGATTTACGAATACATTAACGTTGCAGTGCCGTTTATATCGGTTTGCGACAACGAGGGTGAAACCCCTTATTGTGATAAAGAAATGCTTGAAAAACTAAATAGTTTTTCGGCAAATGGTGAACAAAGTGAGCAAACAGACCCACGGTGGGATGCGCTCAGGAAAATGAATAAATAATTAATATTAGGATATTATGCCACATCCAAAGCGGAAATTTTCGAAATCAAGGAGAGATAAACGCAGAACGCATTACAAAGCGGAAGCTCCAACTTTAACTACCTGCCAAACTACAGGCGCTGTGCATTTGCCGCACAGGGCATATACTGTTGATGGTAATGTTTACTACAACGGTAAAGTTCTTATTGAGAAAGCAGCAGTAGCATAAGTTTAATTTTCTGAGAATGAAGATTGGCTTAGATATTATGGGCGGTGATTACGCTCCCAAAGCAGCTGTTTTAGGAGCTATCGAAGCGTATAAAACTTTATCTGCCGACCAGAAACTGGTACTTATTGGCGATAAGGAAGTTACAGTAAGTATTCTTCAGGAAAATGGTGTAAGCCCTGATAACTTCGAATTTGTACATACAACCGAAGTTATTGGTATGGGTGAACACCCTACCAAAGCTATTGTTCAGAAGCCTGATTCGAGCATATCAGTTGGTTTCCAGCTGTTAAAAAGCGGCGAAATCCAGGCATTCTCATCAGCTGGCAATACCGGCGCCATGCTTGTTGGTGCCATGTTCAGCGTGAAAACTATTCCGGGTGTTGTACGTCCGGCAATGACTACTATTGTACCCAAACTTAAAGGCGGTTTGGGTATTTTGTTGGATGTAGGTGCCAATGCCGATTGTAAGCCCGATGTGCTTGTTCAGTTCGGCGTGCTCGGCAGCTTGTTTGCCCAAACCGTTTATGATATAGCCAATCCACGGGTTGCGCTCATAAATATTGGCGAAGAAGAAGAAAAAGGTAATATCCTTAGCCAGGCCACCTACCCATTAATGAAAGCTACATCGTTGTTTAACTTTGTAGGTAATGTTGAAGGACGCGATCTTTTTAGTGAAAGCGCCGACGTTTATGTATGCGACGGTTTTACCGGCAATGTAATATTAAAGCTTGCTGAATCGTTCTATGTTATAACGCGGAAAAAACAGCTAAAGGACGAGTTTTTTGACAGGTTTAATTATGAACAATACGGTGGCAGCCCGATACTGGGCGTAAATGCTCCCGTTGTTGTTGGTCACGGCATCTCGAGCCCCGAGGCAATAAAAAACATGGTCCTTTTATCAAAGAACATGGTAGAGAGTAACCTCGTTGATAAAATAAAACAAGCATTCCAGTAATTTTATAAAGATGAGTAAAGTTCATGCCGCTATTACCGCAGTACATGGTTACGTTCCCGACTATGTATTAACCAACCAGGAACTGGAAACGATGGTTGATACAAATGACGAATGGATAACCAGCCGTACCGGTATCAAGGAGCGGCGCATATTAAAAGGCGAAGGCCTTGCTACATCAGATATGGCGGTCCCTGCTGTTACCGAGCTGCTCAGAAAACGCGGCATCGGTGCCGATGAGATCGATCTTATCATCTTTTGTACTACAACCCCCGATATGATCTTCCCCGCTACAGCAAATCTTTTAGCGCATAAAATTGGTGCTAAAAACGCATGGGGATTTGATTTGCAGGCAGCCTGTTCAGGCTTCGTATACGGTTTAACCACCGGCGCTCAATTTATTGAAAGCGGCAAGCATAAAAAGGTGCTGGTTGTTGGCGGCGATAAAATGTCGGCTATTATTAACTACCAGGACCGTGCTACCTGCATCATTTTCGGCGACGGCTGCGGCGCGGTATTGCTTGAGCCTAATGAAGAAGGCAACGGTATTATCGATTCTATTTTAAAAAGCGATGGTTCGGGCAGTCAGTACCTAAACCTGAAAGCCGGCGGTTCATTGAAACCGGCGAGCCATGAAACGGTTGATGCTAAAGAACACTTCGCCTACCAGGAAGGCCAGGCCGTGTTTAAATTTGCGGTAACCAATATGGCCGATGTTGCGCACGAGGTAATGGAACGCAACCACCTTACCGGTGATGATATTGCCTGGCTGGTACCACACCAGGCCAACAAGCGTATTATCGATGCTACTGCAAACCGTACAGGTATAAGCTCAGATAAAGTGATCGTTAACATCGAGCGCTATGGCAATACCACCAACGGCACCATCCCGCTTTGCCTGTGGGAATGGGAAAGCAAGTTTAAAAAAGGGGATAACCTCATTTTAGCAGCCTTTGGCGGTGGCTTTACCTGGGGTTCAGTTTATTTAAAATGGGCTTATTGATGTGCTGATTCCAGATGTGCGGATGTGCCAATTTACATAAAGGAGGTATATTCATCACATCAGAAATTTAAAACATCTGTAAAAAGTACATGTTATCTGCTTAAGGGAATAGAAAACAGACCGCTTAATTACGATAGCCGGTCATTTTAAAAGCTAATTAATCAACACATAACTTGCATATCTGCGCATTTGCATATCTGCACATTTGACTATAACTTAGATATAAACTTTGTCCAAAACCAATTAATCCTTCAACATGGATATTAAACAAATTCAGGACCTTATTCGCTTTGTTTCCAAATCGGGCGTGAACGAAGTATCAATCGAGCAAAAAGATTTTAAGATCACCATAAAAACCAACGAGGTGCAACCTACAGTGGTTCATGCCACTATTCCGGCAGTTACGCAACCTGTTACACAGGCATTGCCATCTGCTCCGGCTCCTGCGCCTGTTGAGCCTGCTGCACCGGCTGCTCCGGATACATCGAAATACATTACCGTTAAATCGCCTATGATCGGGACTTTTTACCGCTCATCAAGCCCGGATAAACCTATGTTTGTTAATGTTGGCGATGAGATCAAACCAGGTTCTGTAGTATGTATCATTGAAGCTATGAAACTGTTCAATGAAATTGAATCAGAAGTTTCGGGCCGCGTGGTAAAAATCCTTGTTGATAACGCCTCACCTGTTGAGTACGATCAACCCCTGTTTTTAGTAGAACCAGTTTAATTGATGCGCGTATGTGCAAATTACAGATGTGCAGATGATATTTAATTCGTTTGCACATTTATAATTTACATATTTGCCCTTCAATCATTCATTAATATTTTTCATCTGCATATTTGCACATCTGTAATTTGCATATTCAAGAAAAACAATGTTTAAAAAAATATTAATAGCTAACCGTGGCGAAATCGCCCTTCGTATTATCCGTACTTGTAAAGAAATGGGTATTAAAACGGTAGCTGTATATTCAACTGCAGATCGCGATAGTCTTCATGTTCGCTTTGCCGACGAGGCTGTTTGTATCGGCCCGCCGCCAAGCCGCGATTCTTATTTAAATATTCCTAACATCATTTCGGCTGCCGAACTAACCAATGCAGATGCGATCCATCCAGGTTACGGTTTCCTGTCTGAAAATGCTAAATTTTCGGCCATTTGCGCTGAGTATGGTATCAAATTTATCGGTGCTACTGCCGAGCAGATCAACCAGATGGGTGATAAAGCTTCGGCCAAAGATACCATGAAAAAAGCCGGTGTGCCTATTGTTCCCGGATCTGATGGTCTGCTTGCCGATGTAAAATCGGGTATTGCTATCGCCAATAAAATAGGTTACCCTGTTATATTAAAAGCAACTGCCGGCGGTGGTGGCCGTGGTATGCGTATTGTTTGGAAAGACGAAGAGTTTGAGAACGCCTGGGACTCGGCCCGTGCCGAATCAGGTGCAGCCTTTGGTAACGATGGCTTATACCTTGAAAAATATGTTCAGGACCCGCGCCACATCGAAATTCAGGTTGTGGGCGATCAGTTTGGCAAAGTATGCCACCTTTCTGAACGTGACTGCTCTATCCAGCGCCGTCACCAGAAACTGGTTGAGGAATCACCTTCCCCTTTCATGACCGAAAAACTCCGTAAAAAGATGGGTGAGGCAGCTATTAAAGGCGCCAAAGCTGTTAAATATGAAGGTGCCGGCACTGTAGAGTTTTTGGTTGATAAAGACCGCAACTTCTACTTTATGGAGATGAACACCCGCATCCAGGTAGAACACCCGGTTACCGAAGAGGTGATCAACTTCGACCTGATCAAAGAGCAAATTAAAGTAGCTGCAGGAATCCCTATCTCTGGTAAAAACTACGAGCCAACAATGCATGCCATTGAATGCCGTATTAATGCCGAAGATCCGTTTAACGGTTTCCGTCCGTCACCGGGTAAAATAACCAATTTCCACTCTCCTGGTGGCCATGGTGTACGTATTGATACACACGTGTACACCGGCTATGTTATCCCGCCAAACTACGACTCGATGATTGCCAAGGTAATTTGCGTGGCCCAAACACGCGATGAGGCTTTGAGCACCATGGAGCGTGCGTTGAGCGAATTTGTGATAGAAGGCGTGAAAACTACAATTCCATTCCATTTAAAATTATTGAAGGATCCTAACTTCCGTGCTGGTAACTTTACCACCAAGTTTATGGATACATTTGAATTATAAAAATAAATTCAAACTATCTTCATACTATAAAACGTATTTAGCACTATAGCGTTGATACAGCGGTATATATTACAATGAGCGAGAACAAGATCATCAAGGCCATAAAGGATAAAGGTAAAACGTTAGAGGCAGAAATGTCGTTCTTTGATCACCTCGAAGCCTTGAGATGGCACCTCGTAAGAGCTTCGGTAGCAATTGTAATATTTACCGCTGTTGTTTTTTACTACTACGACTGGATCTTTGATACCATTATCATGGGGCCCAGCAAGTCAACCTTCTGGACTTACAGGATGCTTTGCAAAATTGGCGCCGCCCTGCACCGTGATGGTTTTTGTATTGACAAAGTAAACATCAAGCTCATTAATACCGAAATGGCGGGCCAGTTTACCCTGCAAATCAACTCGGCATTAATTATCGGTATCACATTGGGCGTCCCTTACCTGATATGGGAGATATGGCGTTTTATTAAACCCGCATTGCATGACGCCGAGCGTAAAGCCGCTACCGGCTTTGTGTTTTATGCCTGTGTGCTTTTCTTTTTAGGGATCACTTTTGGTTACTTCGTGATCACACCGATGTCAATCAATTTCCTGTCGAGTTATACGGTGAGTGCGGCTATCCAAAATTTATTTGATATCGATTCTTATATCTCGTCGGTAGCTACCCTTACCCTGGCTACAGGCGTTGTTTTCCAATTGCCCATCATCGTGTATATATTGGCCAACCTGGGTGTCATGACACCTAAGTTCATGAAAGAAACCCGCCGTTACGCTATTGTAGTGATCCTGATCATAGCCGCCGTGGTTACCCCTACTCCTGATATGCTTACGATGACCGTAGTTAGTATCCCGCTGTTTGTTTTGTACGAGGTTAGTATAGTTGTAGCCGGTCTTGTTGAAAAACGGAGGATTAAAAAAGAACAGGAGTTAGATAAAGCGTAATTGCCTTCTTTAAACCGGCAGCATGCTTTTTTAGTGAATGAAGACTACAAAAAAGGCGAGATTCGCATATTTTTCGGGTAAGTATTTCCTTTTTTAAGCAATTACAAACTGGCTGGTTTATAACAAAAAACTTACCTTTAACAAGCGATAAAACGTTATACTTTTGATAAATGAAGCAAGGATTAAAAATAGCTATCGGTTCGGACCACGCTGGGTACGATTACAAAAAAATTTTAACAGAGGCGCTGTCTTCTGTCGAAGTAAAAGATTTCGGCACCTATTCATCCGAATCGGTTGATTATCCTGATTTTGCACACCCTGTGGCCAATGCCGTTGAAAGCGGTGAGTGTGACCTCGGGATCCTGATTTGCGGCGCAGCCAATGGCGTTGCCATAACTGCCAACAAACACCAGGGCATTCGCGCAGCCATTTGCTGGAAAGAAGAAATAGCAGTACTGGCCCGCAGCCACAACAACGCCAATATAGTTTGCGTACCTGCCCGCTTTGTTACCCCCGAAGAAGCGAAGGCTATAGTAACTACATTTTTAAATACTGAATTTGAAGGCGGCAGGCATGCTAACCGTGTAGAAAAGATAGCCTGCGTTTGATTTAGGTTGGAGGTGAAAGGTTAAAGGAAAAAGGCAAAAGGTGCCAATCGTTCCAATATTGCTATGATTGCAGCTACCTTTCGCCCTTAACCTTTTGCCTTTGACCTCAAATTCACCTCAGAAAAAGAACTATTAACTAAAAGAATGAATAAATTACCACTATTGCTCATCGCGCTGGCTTCGGCAACGACAGCCTGTGCCCAGCAGAATGCTACGGCAATGAAATATGCCGGGCTGATAACTGCTGAAGATGCGAAAAAGCACCTGAGCATCCTGGCTTCGGATGCCTTTGAAGGCCGGGAAACAGGTAAACCCGGCGCCGAAAAAGCCGCTAACTATATAGCTGGCGAGTTTAAAAAATTAGGGCTCCAGGCTCCTGTTAACGGATCGTACTTTTTTGATGTTCCTCTTACCGAAAATGCGTTAAAAGTAACAGCATTCACCGTTAACGGCAAATCATTTGAGTATGGTACCGATTTTTATTTAGGAGGTGCGTTCCCTGATAAAAGTATATCTGTAAGTGATATCGTTTTTGTTGGCTACGGTACCGATGCCGAAATAGGCAGCACTGATTTGGCGGGTAAAATTATACTTTGGATCAACGAAGATAAGCCCGAAGCAGGAGCAACACCAAATACCAGCTATCGCATGAGCAATGCACGTATGAAGGTTGTAAAAAACTTACAAAGCAAAAATCCCGCTATCATATTAGCTGCTAACCCGGGTATTGCAGCTGCACTGGCCCGCTTTGGAAAAAGCGTAACAAGTCCGCGGTTAACTATTAAAGATGACGCAGCTAAACCGGCAAACACCAATGCCCCTGTATTTAACATCACGTCTGCATTAGCTGACGAACTGGTAAAACCAACCGGTAAAACTTATGCTGATCTTAAATCTGCTTCTGCAGCAGCAGTTACCCCTGCTACTGTTATAAAAGATAATGTAGTTATAAACTACGCAACTACTAAAAAAGATGTAAAAGCAGTTGACGTATTAGGTTACATGCCTGGTACCGACCTGAAAGATGAAGTATTGATCTTTTCAGCACACTATGACCATATCGGTTTAAACCCAGATGAAAAAGCAAAAGATAAAGTGAACAACGGCGCCGACGATGATGGCTCGGGTACTACCGGCATTTTGGAAATTGCCCGCGCTTTTGCAAAAGCTAAAAAAGACGGTCACGGCCCCCGTCGCAGCATCCTGTTTTTAGGTAACGTTGGCGAAGAAAAAGGTTTATTGGGCTCAGAGTATTATTCAGACCATCCTGTATTTCCATTGGCTAACACCATTACCGATTTAAATATTGACATGATTGGTCGCGTTGGTGAAGAATACATCGGCAAACCCGATTCTGCAAATTATGTATACCCCATCGGCTCGGCCATGCTGAGCAAGGAACTGCATGAAATTGGTGAAAATGCCAATAACACTTACACCAAGTTAAAGCTTGATTACAAGTATGACGATCCAAATGATCCAAACAGGTTTTACTACCGCAGCGATCATTATAATTTTGCAAAACATGGCGTACCAATCATCTTCTACTTCAACGGTGTACACGCTGATTACCACCAGCCGGGCGACGAAGTAAGCAAGATCAATTTCCCGCTGCTGGCCAAACGCGCTCAACTGGTATTTTACACCGGATGGGAGCTTGCCAACCGCGATAAACGCCCTGTAGTGGATGCAGCGGCTGCCGGAGGGAAATAGTGAGTGGTTGATTGGGAGAGTGGTTCTCTCAATAAAATAAAACACAAAAGGCGCACAATATGCGCCTTTTGTGTTTTATAAATAACTGCCGCGGGTTTAGCGCAGCGCAACCCGTGGGTTGTATCGGTTAAGTTTTCAACTTAACCACTGAAGCTGAAAGCTTCAATTATTTAGAACCACGGGTTACGCTGCGCTAAACCCGCGGCAATGAGAAGCTTTTAAAACTTTCTAACATGCTATCTGTTCAAAAACAACCACTCACATAATCAACTAAATCAACCACTCACCCAAAAAATAAAACAAAAATCCTACTTTCGCATATATGGGAGCAACCGCTGAAGAATTTTTGGTAAAATCGGAGGAGAAGGCTTTTGATGCCGATCACCGTCGCATCATCAACTTCAATATTGACCGGTACAATACAGCGGTATCGCGGGGCCTTTCGCGCATTATCAATTTAGATAATGCCAAAAAGAAAGGTCATGTGCTTAAATGGAAGGTGATGGAAAACCTGGATAAGTTCCTCCCCGAATTTGAGGCCAATTTTCAGAAACGAGGCGGCAAGGTGATCTGGGCTAACGACGTAGAAGAGGCCCAGCGTGAGATCCTGAACATCATCAAAAAAGCCGACGCCAAAACTGTGGTGAAATCCAAATCGATGGTTACGGAAGAAATTCACCTGAACGAGTTTTTAGAGAGCAATCAAATAGAATCGCTTGAAACCGACCTGGGTGAATATATAGTGCAGCTGTTGGGCCAAAAGCCATATCATATTGTTACCCCGGCTATGCACCTCAGCAAGGAGGATATCGCGAAACTTTTCCACGAAAAATTTGGCACCCCCATTGATGCCACGCCCGAACAAATTACCCTGAAAGCCCGTGAGTTGCTTCGTGAAAAATATGTACAGGCCGATGTAGGTATCACTGGTGCCAATTTCTTATTAGCGGATACCGGCAGCATCGCCATCAGCGAAAATGAAGGCAACGCGCGCCTTTGTACTACATTCCCTAAAATCCATATTGCCATTGTGGGGATCGAGAAGATCATCCCTTCCATTACCGATCTGGACTTGTTTTGGCCAATGCTATCTACTCATGGCACCGGGCAAAATCTTACCGTTTACAATACTATATTAAGTGGTCCGCGCCGGCCGGATGAAACCGACGGACCTGAGGAAATGTACGTTGTACTGCTGGATAATGGCCGCACCAATCTGCTGGCAAAAAAAGACCAGCGCCAGGGCCTTTACTGCATCCGTTGCGGGGCTTGCCTTAACGGTTGCCCCATTTATAAAAACATTGGAGGCCACACTTATGCCACCACTTACAGTGGCCCGATAGGCTCTATTATTACTCCGCATACCCAGGGGATGGAAAATTTTAAACACCTGAGCTATGCTTCAAGCCTGTGCGGTAAATGTACCGAGGTTTGCCCGGTTAAGATCGACATCCATAAAATGTTGCTCCTCAACCGCCGCGATGCGGTGAACGAAAACCTGGTTACCAATAAAGAACGCTGGGGCTGGGCTATCTGGAAAAAAGGAATGCTTAAACGCAAACTCACCGATTTTTTTGGCGGAGGCATGAAAAACTTCCTGCTTAAAACCTTCTTTAAACGTACCTGGGGCCATTTACGCGAGATGCCGCATGTAGCTGATAAATCATTTAGCAAGCAATGGCAGGAAATGAACAACACACCCGAAGAATAATGCTATGCGTAAAATAATTTTAAACGTAGCTGTTAGTCTCGACAGCTATATTGAGGGCCCTAATGGGGAGTACGACTGGTGCTTTGACGACCAGGATTATGGCCTTACCGACTTTTTTAAAGCCTGTGATGCCATCTTCATCGGGCGCAAAAGTTATGAGCTGATCATGCGTACCGATCCAAAAATGTTTGCCGCCATGAAAATTTATGTGTTTTCAGATACACTTCATGATCCGCAAGCTGATAATGTTGAAATACTGAGGTCTGCTGATTTTAAAAACAGGGTCGAAGAAATCAGGAGCCAGGAAGGACGCGATATCTGGTTGTTTGGCGGGGCAGAACTTGTTGAAGCGTTTATCAAAAACAATCTAATCTCCGAATTATTACTATCCGTACACCCGGTAATTTTAGGTAGTGGAAACCCCCTTTTTACAAATATAAAAGAACGCATTAACCTGGTATTGCTTGGTGCCGAGCAATTTTCAAGCGGACTTATTCAACTCAGGTATATCATCAAACCGTAGTTCAATTTGGAATTGCTTAATGGCATTGTAATTCGAAAGCTTATAGTTAAACGCCATATGCCCGCTCTGCGCTTAGGTACCCTATCCTACTTCAATAACCACAAAATCCTTTTGCATCCGTTTCACCTGCTCGGCCATGCGTTTAATAAACAGGTAATTTGCCGTACCGCCAATAACCGCGCCTACAACCGGAACCAGGCGTTCGGCAGTGCGGGTACCTAATATCATGAGCATCCTTTCGGCAATGCCCTCCATCATGGATTTGGTGATAGCCACGCCGGCTTCCACCCTTACCGATGTTGCTACTAACGACATAAAATCGTCGAACCCATTATCATACGTGCCCCGGTAATAATACATAATGCCCATAATAGCCCTAAACTGCTGGGTGATTAAATTGATGAAATCAAATGGGATCCCCGCTACGAGGGTAAACATCCCCCCGCTGCCTGCCATAGCCCCCGAACCTGCTGCAAGACAAGCGCACTGGTTAATAAAACCTTCGAGGCCGAGTTTATCAACGCCGTTTTTTATTTTAAGCTGATCGATACCTTCAAATATCTTCCTAAACCCCATATGGGCAAGGCTTTCGGTATGCAACCGGATATCATTACCTATTTTATTGAATTTGATGAGTTTCATTGTTTATTAATTAATGGCAGTTATTAAGCCGCTGTGTTATTAACAACAGATCCATCTGCGTGTTTGTAAATTTGGCGGAAACAGAACAATAAGTTTTAAGGAATAGCTAAACCATATTTCCATCCTGGTCGGGATGGTTACTATAGAGGCAAGCTTATTCAGGTGGAATGATTTTCTGAAATTGTGAGAAACTGACCTTGAAGGGTTAATTAACCTATATGCCTCCTCAGGTTTTCAATTGCCCCAACGGGCACTGCCAATTCGCCTAATTCGGCTATTACTACCCCTGGCCCGGGCAAAAACAGGATCATGGTATTAGCCCGGATGGCGTTTTGTACCCGAACGCGCAAAGGCTCACCCAATAAGGATAAGCCTCCGCCTAACACTATAATATCCGGATGAAAGAGATGAACAGCATGTGATAGGCCGAAGCCCAGGTCGGCAGCGGTATCATTCAATATTTTCAGTGCATCTGCATCTCCCTGTTCCAAAGCAGTTAGTAACATTTTGGCCTCGCCTCCATTTACATCCGCACAAAGTTGGGCCAGTTTACCATCAGGCTTTTGAGCGATTACTGTACGGATCTTTTTGTCAACCGCCCAGCCCGAGCAGCTATCTTCAAGCGTAAGGCCTTCGCGGTTAAGGCGGATGTGCCCTATCTCAGCTTCTCCAGGTTTGGTCCCGTGATAAATTTGGCCGTTAATGACCATTCCGGCACCTGCACCACTGCCAAGAGTTACATAAAATACATGTTCATAGTTACGCCCGGCCCCTTTTAATGCCTCGCCAAGGGCCGCTGCATTAGCATCATTCTCCAAAATAACCGGTACATTAACCTGCTGCTTCAACCAGCCAGAAATGTTAAATCCGTCCCACCCGCTTAACTGGTGCGACTTAGCAATACAGCCCGCCTGCCGGTCAACCGGTCCGCCAAAACCGATGCTTATACCTTTAATGATATACTCTTTTGAAATATTGGTGATGGTTTGGGCAATATGCTCCCTGATCCCTGCGGCAGCCAACACTCTGTCTACCGCAAAACGAAATGTCCTGTTGATAACAAAACTATCATCGGCCAAAACTATTTGCAGTTTGGTTCCACCTATTTCAATACCTATATAGCAATTTTGCATGGTTAAAATATCCAGCTCTTAAAGTCTTGCTTCTATTATCTTGTTGTCTTGCTTCTGGCTTCTACTTCCACTTAAAACTCTTAATCATCACCGCCATGTCCTGCTTTATAAAACTAAGCACAGGTTGTATGGAGTCGAGCCGGGGTTCGGTGTTAAAATATAGCGCTCCCCGGATATAACTATGCACACTATCCGTAAGGAAAAACTGCGCTGATGAAGCGGCATTGCCGTCTATAGTATAGTAAATGCCATAAACCTTTTTATCAGCATAATGGATAATGCCTTCGTCAATGGATGTGGCTTTTACGGTATGCTTAAAGGCGAAGGTGCGGGCATCCTCCACCAGTTGGTTAAACTCTTTTTTTGAGGTGATGGGCTGATAGCTTAAATGCAGCGTGGCATTAAACCGCGGGAACTGCATGTTTATCCAGCAAGGTTTGGCACCCCGCTTTTTATCTGGTTCAATAAAGGCGTACCTGGGATATGTAAAAGCATACGGACAACCGGCAGCATAATCCTGGTATTCTTTTTTAGGGAACGCAATGCGATAGTAGCCGCGGGGCTTGGGCGCGTAATCATGATTGCCGCTGCATGCGGACAAAAACAATAGCACTGCTGCCAGTAAACTTACATACTTCATGGATGTTTCTCCTTTGAGTTCCAGATCTCCCATGATTTTTCGGCCTGTAAAACCAGCATTTCGTAACCATTTTTGGTAACAGCACCGCGCTCGCGGCCGTGTTTTAAAAACAGGGTTTCTTCGGGATTATAGATCAGGTCGTACAAAATATGATTTTCGCCAATAAAATCATAAGGTATAGGCGGGCATTCATCAATATTAGGATGGGTACCCAAAGGAGTTGTATTGATGATAAGTTTGTGCTGTAAGATATGGTGTGGCTGAAGATCTTTAAACAGAATATTATCCGCATGGTGTGTTGGCTTGCGGGTAACAACTTTATAGGTGATACCTAAATTTTCCAGTACACATTTTACTGCTTTTGCAGCACCTCCATCGCCCAAAACCAGGGCGTCATCATTGCCATCGCCAATTAAAGGCTTTAATGATTCCTCAAACCCATAAATATCGGTATTATAGCCTTCCAGTCTGAAATCATGGTCTTTAACCCCTATCTCGCCCGAAAATGCGGCTTCAATCGGGCTTTCGGCAGTCACCCTGATACAGTTTACGGCGCCGGCTGTACGGGCGTCATGCTCTATCCAATCTAAAAAAGGCAGCACGTTTATTTTATGAGGAATGGTTACATTAAGACCGCAAATATCCGGATGCTCATCAAGCAGGTCCTGCAGGTCCTTGATATGCTCAATAGGGTAAAGATCATAGCGTGCATCTGTAATCCCTTCGTTTTTGAATTTTTCGGTAAAAAACTTTTTTGAAAATGAATGAGAAAGCGGAAAACCAATTAGCCCGTAGTGTTTCATGGTCAATTTTATAACGATATCAGCTGCTAAAGTAATCAATTATAGCTTAAGCTGGCATAGCTTTAATGGTGTAATATTAACAGCAAAATTGGCAGTTTTAACTATTGATTTAAAACGGGTAAGCTGAAAAAACCTTGAATAAAAATTGTTTATAAGGAGATTTATTTCAAATTAGGGTAATTCCGGCCGCTGATAAAATTGTAATTTGGGCTTCAATATCATGGTCCCTATTACAATTTACCCTATTCATCTTTTCCGAAGGACCATCACTTTTTGTGTTATCATTTTATGCAGCTTTGCTGCACTGGCTCAAAGTCAATCCCGGCCCGCTAAAGAACCTGTATTAAAAATGCTCCGCAGCATGAAAAGTCCGGATTCGGCAGCTGTGCTTACAAAAAAGCTGATCGATTCGGCCAGGAAAAACAACAATAAACCATTTGAAGCGCGGGTATTGCTGGCCCGGGCTTACCAGGCTTATGGCATAGGTAATGAACATGATGCTTTAACGTTTGGCCGTGAAGCTACCAAATTGACAACCCCGGCCGATTCACTTACTTATGAAAAAGCACCAATAATGGTAGCCTACATGCTCAGTCGCGAGGCCAAAACGGTTGAAGCCTTAAATGTTGCCTTTAAAATACTGAAAGAGTGCGATAATCGGGGATGGAAAAGCTTGAGTATAGACTGTCGAGCTTGTATTGCCGATATTTATCGATCTATAGGTAACCCTAAACAAGCCCTGCCTTATGCTGAGCAAGCTTCAAAAGATGCATTGAGCATAAAAGATACAGCTTCTTATATTTTTGCGCTGAGTAACCTATCCAACATCCTTTCCGAACGGAGTATATCGTCGCCGGGTAACCTGGTAAAAGCTACCCTGCTAATGGAACAGGTACTTGATAAAAAGTATGCTCATTTTCTTTCAGATTTTAGCATAGCACGTTACCAGGGCAATCTGGGCCGGCTTTACCTCATGACCAACCAGGATAAAAAGGCAGAGGAGATCCTGATGAAATCACTGGAATTATCCCGCAAAGGCGATTTCAAAACGCTCGAAAAGCATAACCTTAATGAACTTATGACCATGTATGTTGATCATAAGGAGTTTAAAAAGGCCGCACGATTCGGTGAAATGGCCGTTAGCCTCCAACCCGAATCACAAAGTAACATCACCGTACAAAAAAACATCTATAATCATTTAACCGATGCATATGAAGGTATTGGTGATTATAAAAACGCTTTTAAGTATAGTTATCTGTACCGGCGGCTTAATGACAGCATCAACCAGCTCGATAAAGCAAGGGATGCTTCCGAACTGGATAAAAAATACCAGGCCGATAAACGATTATTAATCGCCGCCGGTGAAACTAAGCTGGTGGAGGTACAACGGAATTTTTTAATTGTGCTTGCGCTGTTTATAATAATGGCCTCCATTATCAGTTATCGTTGGTTTATTCTTAAAAAGAAAAGAGAGACGGCCTTACTGGCCGAAGAACATAGTCAGCTGGAAAAAATGGATGCTATGAAAACACGCTTTTTTGCAAACATAAGTCATGAATTACGCACTCCATTAACGCTCATCATGGGGCCGGCGGTTCAGCTCCTGGCTTTTACTAATTATGAAGATGAACAGCGTAACATGCTGCATTCGATATTACGCAATAGCAAAAAGCTACTCAATATGACCAACGAATTGCTTGATCTTGGCAAGTTGGAAGCAGGGAAATTAGCATTACAACCCAAGCCCGTTGCATTATTATCATTTGTGAAGATACTATACCAGGGTTTTGTATCGGCCGCTGAATATAAACAAATCGATTACAGATTGCTCAACTCTATTGATCCGGCGCTTTTTGTTTTGCTCGATCAGGAAAAGTTTGAAAAAATAGCCAATAACCTCATCAGTAATGCCATTAAGTTTACGCCTTATGCAGGTACTATAACCATTACTGCTGATATAAGGCAGGAAATGATTGAGTTTGGAGTAGCCAATACCGGTGTGGGGATTCATCCGGATGATCTGCCCAATATTTTTGACCGTTATTACCAGGGCAGGGGTAATAACGCGCTCTTAGAAGGCGGCACAGGCATAGGCCTTGCTATAGCGCGTGAACTTACAGAACTGATGGGCGGGCATATTGCGGTTGATAATAATTGGGGAAAGGGTGTGTTTTTTAAGATAGTTATCCCGCTTAAGGCAACTGAAAAGCCGGCAACTGAAATGTCCGGAACAGAAGCCGTAATTGTTTCGAATAGTAAAACCGTGGGGAAAGACACTAACGGGGAACTTATTATGCTGGTTGAAGACCATCATGAAATGGCTGCTTATATTGCAGATATTTTACGGCCACAATATCGACTCATCACTGCCGGCAATGGCCGCGCAGCACTGCAAAAACTGCAGGATATGCCGGTAATGCCCAGCCTGATCATATCAGATGTGATGATGCCCGAAATGGATGGCTTTACCCTGCTTGAAACCCTGAAGCAAAGCCCGGCTTACTGCAACATCCCGGTGATCATGCTCACCGCATTGGCCAATACACGGCATAAGCTTAAAGCGCTTCACATTGGTGTTGATGATTATCTCACCAAACCATTTCTAAGCAGCGAATTGCTTGCACGCACTGTTAATCTTATTAATAACGCCGCCGCCCGCTCCGGGGCTACCATTCCTGATGATGATGAGCTGATTACAGGAACCAATGGTCAGCAGATTGAACAACCGGCAGAAAATCCGGGCTTGAAACTTTCGCCTGCCGATTTATCCTGGCTTGCGGAATTGGAAGCCCAGGTACGAAAACATACCGGCAAAACCGATCTTACCCTTGCCGCACTGAGCTATGAACTGGCGATCAGTGAGCGGCAATTGTTTCGCCGCATAAAATCAATTACCGGACTTACGCCTAATAAATACATCCGCGCCATTAAATTACAAATAGCACGCGAAGCTATCGAAAGCGGCAAGTACCGCACCATTGCTGAAGTGTCATATGCCGCGGGGTTTGATACACCTGCATATTTTGGCAAATTGTTTAAGGAACATTATGGCCGCGACGTTAACGAGCTACTTTAAACAATCCGGCCGGCTATCATTGTCTTTTTAATTTCAGAAATCTTTAACTGACAGGAGGCTTTTTTTAAGCAAATGGCGGTTTTATAAAGCTAAATGGCAGTTTTATTATATCGCTTTTAAGCAGCTTTGTGAGATACAATCACCCCCTAATATAATGACTGTGACTTTTAATGAGGATAATCTCCGTACCCTTAACAGCCAAACCGATACAATACCAACTATCGGCAAAGCGCCTGATGCAATATGCCCAAGATGCAAAAACAAATTTTGCGACCGGATAAAAAGAGGTGCTATTGTTAAACTGTTGCTTCCCCGGCTTGCAGTAAAACGCTATCGCTGCAGCAGGTGCTCAAACAGGTTTTATAAACGCGGATAAATTTATTTAAGCATCTACCTTTTATTTTTTAGGATAGCAAGAGAAATCAGCCTTTCAACTTAAACCTGAATTATGCCTGATTTTAATTGTGCTTTGCCGGTTTACCCTCGGGTAGCCGGCATTGTTTTTCATGAACGGATCATCTTATATCCCATAGGGCGGAACTCGCTATTCCATTGATACCTGCATATACCGCCAACAAAAAAGCCCGCCAGTTATCCCGGCGAGCCCTCTTCATTAAAAGTAAGATTTTAAATAACCTTATTCCACAACGCTTAATTTAAGCGTATTGGTTTTACCCTGTTTAATTATAGGGGTAGAAGCAGTGTTAACAACTACGTCGCCCGTTTTAATCAGACCTTCGGCTTTAAGAGTGTCATTAACATCAGCAATGGTTTGATCTGTGCTTTCCAGCTGATCATAATAATACGCCCTCACACCCCAAACAAGGCTAAGCGCATTCAATAGCTGCTTGTTGGATGTAAATATATATGTACTGGCTTTAGGCCTGTGGCTTGATATTTCAAATGCAGTATAACCTGAAGTAGTCATGGAAACGATACCTACCGCATTGCTTTGCTCAGCAATATGTACGGCAGATTCGCAAAGTGCATTGATCAGGAAATCCGGAGAAGAAGGGTCTTTAACTGTCGCTTGCTTTGGGGCGTTAAACGGATAGCCTAATTCTTCAACATTGCGTACAATTTTGGCCATAGTTTCAATAACAATAACCGGGAACTCACCAACTGATGTTTCGCCGCTTAACATAACCGCATCGGCACCATCAAGTACAGAGTTGGCAACGTCATTCACTTCGGCACGGGTAGGGCGAGGTGTGGTGATCATTGATTCCAGCATCTGGGTAGCTACGATAACCGGTTTTGAAGCAGCGCGGCATTTACGGGCAATCATTTTTTGCAGTAACGGTACTTCTTCAAGCGGCATTTCAACACCAAGATCACCACGGGCAACCATTACACCATCTGTAGCAGCAATAATGGCATCAATATTTTCAATAGCTTCCGGCTTTTCAACTTTGGCAATTACCTTAGCCGCCGAACCGTTGCGTGCTATAATACGTTTCAGGTCAATGATATCCTCACCTGTGCGAACAAAAGAAAGACCGATCCATTCAACATCCTGTTTAAGGGCAAATTCAAGGTTGATCAAATCTTCTTCTGTTAAGCTTGGGATAGACACTTTGGTGTTAGGCAGGTTAACCCCCTTGCGTGACGTTAAGATACCGCCGTGAACAACCTCACATATAACTGTATCAATTTTGTTGGTTTCAATAACCCTTAACTGCAGTTTGCCGTCATCAAGCAAAATAATTTCGTTTGCCTGCACGTCCTGTGGGAAGGTATCATAAGTAATATAGATCTGCTCATCGTTACCAATGCACTCGTGAGTGGTAATTTTAATGTGCGTTCCGTTAACTAAATGAATACCGCCGTCCTTTACCAGTCCGATGCGGATCTTTGGGCCCTGTAAATCGGCCAGGATACCTACGTTGGTTTTGTATTGCTCGTTAATTTCACGGATAAGATCGATCACTACCTTATGATCTTCAGGCTTACCGTGCGAAAAATTAAGACGGCAAACGTTGACACCTGCCTTGATCATCGCTAATAAAACATCCTTTTTAGCTGATGCCGGCCCCATGGTGGCAACAATTTTTGTACGATTATAGTATAGTTCCATATTATTCGGGTTAAAACTGGAGGGTATTTAATGATTGTAAAACCAACATCTTTTTAAATTCGGCGCTAAAATAAAAGATTTTCCCGTGATTTTATTTTTTTTGGGTCAATCTTTACAGCTGCAACTATCTCTGGTATTTTATTAAGCGATGAAATGATCGTATCAAGCTCATTATCATCTATATAGTTACGGATCATTAAAAAATAGTCGGCACTTTTTATTTCAGGCACCAGGTAGCCATCTGAACCTTTATTGCCTATAAAGAAGAAGTCTGTTTCGGTGGTTTCCCAGCTGTAACGGTATAATGAAAACAAAACAGGTTCGCTCCCGGGGTAAATATCTACTTCCAGGTCATCGGTTTTTACGAAATTAAAATTCAAGTACCTGTTTATAAGAAAACAAACCCGGTAATCTTTAAGTGAGCTTGTTACTGCAATGAGCACAAAATCAAAATCGATCTCAAACTTTAAAAATTTCCTGTTCAAAATCATTACTTTTACGCCGTCAAAATTACTAATACAAACCGTTTCAATAAAATTTTGTTTAGAGATTTATATTGTAAAAGTTTTAGATTTGTTTATTGACAGAATTTATTTTTCTTTGCACTGAATTTTTATTAATCATTAAACTATAAAGACTATGTCTGATATCGCTTCAAGAGTAAAAGCTATTATCGTAGAAAAACTGGGTGTTGACGAAAGTGAAGTTACGCCAGAAGCGAGTTTCACCAACGATCTTGGTGCCGACTCGTTAGACACCGTGGAATTAATCATGGAGTTTGAAAAAGAATTTAACGTGGCTATTCCTGACGATCAGGCTGAAACTATTGGTACTGTTGGCCAGGCAGTTGCTTACCTTGAAAAAAACGTTAAATAAAACTCCTTAACTGGATTAAATGGAGTTTAAAAGAGTTGTAGTAACCGGGCTTGGAGCACTTACTCCTATTGGTAACACTGTTTCAGATTATTGGAACGGACTGATCAATGGAGTAAGTGGCGCTGCCTTGATCAAAAGTTTTGATACCGAAAAATTCAAAACTAAGTTCGCGTGCGAAGTAAAAGACTTTGACGCAGATGGTTTTTTGGGCCGTAAAGACGCCCGCAAATTGGATCCTTTTGTACAATACGCCTTATTTTCAACCGAAGAAGCCGTAAAAGACGCAGGATTAGATTTTTCAAAACTGGATACCAGCCGTATTGGCGTTATCTGGGGCTCGGGTATTGGGGGGTTAAAAACTTTCCTCGACGAGGTGACGGCCTTTGCCAAAGGTGATGGCTCTCCGCGTTTTAACCCGTTCTTCATCCCTAAAATGATTGCTGATATAGCCCCCGGCCATATATCTATTAAATATGGTTTGCGCGGCCCCAACTTCACTACTGTTTCGGCATGTGCTTCATCAAATAATTCCCTGATAGACTCATTTAACTACATCCGTTTGGGTAAAGCTAACATGTTCATCAGCGGTGGTTCTGAAGCCATTATCAACGAAGCTGGCATAGGTGGTTTTAACGCCATGCACGCGTTATCAACCCGTAACGATGATCCGGCAACGGCATCGCGTCCGTTTGATCTGGATAGGGATGGTTTTGTGGCCGGTGAAGGAGCAGGTACTATTATTTTAGAGGAGTTAGAGCATGCAAAAGCCCGCGGCGCTAAAATATACGCCGAAATGGTGGGTGGCGGCATGAGCGCCGATGCCTATCACATGACAGCACCTCATCCCGATGGCTTAGGTGCCGCATTTGTAATGCGCGCAGCCCTCGAAGATGCTAACCTTAGCCCTGCCGATATTGATTATGTGAACGTTCACGGCACATCAACCCCAATCGGTGATCCGCAGGAAATTAAAGCAATACAGGATGTGTTTGGCGATGATATTTACCGTATCAACATTAGCTCAACCAAATCAATGACAGGCCATTTACTTGGTGCTGCCGGCGCGGTTGAAGCTATTGCATCGATACTGGCATTAAAAAATGGTATCATCCCTCCAACCATTAATCACTTTACTGATGATCCGGCTTTTGATCCTAAGATCAATTTCACTTTCAATACCGCTCAAAAACGCGATATTAATATAGTGCAAAGCAATGGATTTGGTTTTGGCGGACACAACGCTTCTGTAATATTTAAAAAGTACGAAGATTAATTGTGGTTTGATGCCTATAAGTCGGTTCTACAAGCTTTATATATCACCCAACAGAAAGTATGTTAAAATTTTAAAGAATTTGCTCGGTTTTGTGCCGGGCAATTTGTCTTTATACCGCATGGCTTTCCGTCATAAATCGGTAGCCCAAAACATCAAGAAGGGGGTAAAAAACAGTAACGAACGCCTGGAGTTTTTGGGCGATGCCGTACTGGGCAGTGTTGTTGCTGAAGTACTTTTTAAATTATACCCTTATGAAGATGAGGGCTTTTTGACCGAATTACGCTCAAAAATAGTAAGCCGTGTAAACCTTAACGCACTCGGAAAAAAACTTGGCTTTGATAAATTGATTGAGTATGATAACCGCATGCTTAACTCAAGCAGGCAGGGATCATTACTGGGCGATGCCTTTGAAGCCCTGATTGGCGCGGTTTATCTGGATAAAGGCTATGACTTTACCAAAAACTTCCTCATCAACCACATCATAAAACCTCATATTGATATTCATACGCTTGAGCAAACGGAAACTAACTTCAAAAGCAAGCTTATTGAATGGTGCCAGCGACATGGCCGCGATATTATTTTTGAACTGGTAACCAACCAGGACGGCGAAAGTACCAAGCTTTTCACTGTACAGGCCAATATAGATGGTGAAGTAATGGGCTCGGGCAAAGAGTTCAGTAAAAAGAACGCCGAAAAGCTTGCCGCCGAAAAAGCCTGCGAAGCCTTGGGCATCTGATTCAAAGTTTTTTAACAATTAAAGCGGTGGCTGCTTTTCTTTTTTAAGCTGCACCGGCCCCTCTCCCAGCTTTACAGTTGAATCGGGCACGATGAATGTTGGACTGTTTAGCTTTTCGAGCTTTTCTTTATCACTGCTGTTTTTGTAATATTCATATGCCCGTATGGTGTGCTTTATCAGGTCATAATCAGTCCAGGCTTTAATATCTTTGTAGGTAGGCGTATAATAATTCATGAATTTACGGGCAAGGCTATCGGTAGCCAGGCCGGTATATTGTTTCACAAATGGGATGTTGTAATGTTTGTGAATTTCGGCCTGCTCCAATTCGCTTTGGGCGTTTTGAGCAAAGCGACGTGCGCGATTGGGGGTTGTGCCCAAAAGCTCATAAAGACCGGTTACCGGGTTACTTAAAAAAGATAACGCCGGCGGCTTGCCATTATAATAAGTTCCCTGTTTCTTATAATCGTTCAATACCTGGTTTATTTCCTGCCGTTTGGTTTGGCCAACAACTTTTACCTCGTCAAGTTTTATAATGGGCTGCATGTAAACGGGCATGTCGCTATTGTTCAGTACCACTACTTTTTGAGGGGTATAGTCATCGCGGGAAAAAAGCAGGGTATCGCCAACACGAGTCTTTATGCTAAACCAGCCAACATCATCACTAAGTATCAATGTTTTGGTATTCAGATCTTTAACAAAAACCTGTCCTACACGCTCATTAGTCACCTTTTTTGAGATAACCCCTTTTACCGTAAACTCCTGGGCCGAAACATGAACGGTTATAAGGCATAGAACGCCTGTTACAAGCAGGTATAAATAGTTGCGCATCAGTGATAATTGAACGTAAATATAGGAAGTGTATTTTATTTGAAATGTGAAAAAGTGTTAAAGCGCTTCGCTTTGGTGATTGGAGGTTAGAGACCAAAGGTTAGTTTTACTTTTTTTGAATGATAAATTCTCTCTATTGAATTTATTTCAAATCCGAAATTTAACAGTGACCTAACCTCTAATCTCCGATCTCTAACCTCTAACTAAATTTGCTATCTTTGCGCATGATAAAATCCATGACAGGGTATGGAATTGCCAGTTTTGATTCGGGCAGTACAAAATACACCGTAGAGGTTAAATCCCTGAACAGCAAATTTTTAGAATTATCACTTCGTTTGCCGAAGATTTTTGCCGAAAAAGAGTTTCAGCTGCGTAATGACTGCAGCAAACTTATCGAACGCGGTAAAGTTAATTTATCTATCAATACCGAGCAGGTAAGTCAATCAGTAAAAGCGGCCGGCATTGATAAAGATCTGCTCAAACATTATTACAACCAGCTAAAATCAGTAAGCGAAGAGCTCGGCGAGCCAACCGGCAACCTGCTTCAGCTGGCATTGGGCTTACCCGAAGTTGTTAAATACGAAGAAGATACCATATCCGAAGATGAGTGGAAAGCCGTTGAAAAAACTTTTCAGCAGGCGATGGCCGCTTTCCAGGACTTCAGGGCTCAGGAAGGTAATGTTATTGAACAGGAGATTAAAGGGCGTATTAACACTATATTAAAAAACCTGGAGCTTGTTGAACTGGAAGATCCTAAACGTGTTCCTTTGATTAGAGAGCGCCTTAATACATTCTTAGCAGAAGCCGCAAGCCGCGAAGCTATAGATCAAAACCGGTTTGAACAGGAACTGATCTATTATATTGATAAGCTTGATATTACCGAAGAAAAGGTAAGGCTGAAAGCGCATTGCGAATACTTTATCGAAACATTAAAAAACGCTGATGCAAACGGCAAAAAGCTAGGCTTCATTTCGCAGGAGATTGGTCGCGAGATCAATACATTAGGATCAAAAGCCAATGATGCCAACATCCAGAAACTGGTAGTAGGCATGAAAGAAGAACTTGAAAAAATTAAAGAACAACTGTTAAACGTATTATAGTATAGTCATTGAGTCATGAGGTCATTAAGTCATTGATTGCTTTGTAAGCAATTTTTGAAAAATGACGCAATGACTTAATGACGCAATGACGTGTATAATCAATGACCAAAGAAGGTAAACTCATCATATTTTCGGCTCCGTCGGGTGCTGGTAAAACCACAATAGTACATCATTTGCTGGGGAAAATTCCTGATCTTGAATTTTCCATTTCGGCCACCACGCGTGAGCGCCGCGGCGATGAGGTGCATGAAAAAGATTACTATTTTATAAGCAAAGAAGAGTTTTTGCACCGCATTGCCAAAAAACAGTTTGTT
The DNA here is from genome assembly GCF_013376065.1 of Mucilaginibacter sp. SG538B. Taxonomy (NCBI): domain Bacteria; kingdom Pseudomonadati; phylum Bacteroidota; class Sphingobacteriia; order Sphingobacteriales; family Sphingobacteriaceae; genus Mucilaginibacter; species Mucilaginibacter sp. SG538B. The sequence goes on along the minus strand of NZ_JABMJI010000007.1, from coordinate 98,219 downwards.
GAATTTGAAGAGGTTTATACCGGTACTTTTTATGGCACGCTCCGTACTGAAATTGAGCGCATTTGGGCAAAAGGCAAAACAGTAATATTTGATATTGACGTTGAGGGTGGCCTTCACCTTAAACGCAAATACGGTCCCCAGGCTTTGGCTATATTTGTACAACCGCCATCGCTTGAGGTTTTAATTGAAAGGTTGACCGGCCGTGGCACCGATAGCGAAGAAAAACTGAAAGAACGCTTTGCTAAAGCAGAAAAAGAGCTTAAATACGCTCCGCAATTTGATATTATACTCAAAAATTACGATCTTGAAACTGCTTGCGCAGAGGCTGAGGAATTGGTGAGTAACTTTATTAGCCCCCCGGCCCCCTAAAGGGGGAGTGCAAAAAACTCATTTTGTACACCGGGAGCATTTAATCTACAAAACTTTTAATTTCCCCTTTAGGGGTTAGGGGCACAACATGAAGATAGGCTTACTGTTTGGTTCATTTAATCCTATACATATAGGGCATTTGATTATTGCCAATTATATGGCAAACCATACCACGCTTGATAAGGTATGGCTGGTTGTATCGCCCCAGAATCCGTTAAAAAAGTATGGCGATCTGATCAACACTTATGACAGATTGGAGATGGCCCGCCTGGCTACTGATAATGCAACCAATATTAGTGTGAGCGATGTTGAGCTGAAGTTGCCCCAGCCATCGTATACCATTGATACCCTTACTCATTTAAAGGAAAAATATCCCGAGCATGAGTTTGCCCTCATCATGGGTTCGGATAACCTTGGCTCCCTGCACAAGTGGAAAAACTATAAGCTTATCCTGCGCGATTACCGCATTTACGTGTACCCGCGCCCCGGGTATGAAAACGCCGAACTGGCCGATCATCCTTCGGTTACCATCACCATGACGCCGCTTATGGAACTTTCGGCTACGTTTATCCGCAAATCAATAGCCGAAAAAAAGAACGTGCAGTTTTTTGTACCAGATCCGGTATTGAAATTTATTGAGAGCAAAAGCTTGTACAGGTAACTCTGTAAATCTAAATCGCCCGTCATCGCTTCGTACCTCACAGCAATAACGGGCGATTATTAAGTGTGGGTTTACCCAATAAAATGATATAAAAACACTACTTCGCCGGTGAAAGCCGGTTTGCGTTGGTCTTTTATTTCAAGTTCGATGGCCATGGTGGATTTCGTTGTGCCACGAAGGTTAAGCAAGCTGGTCAGCTTTACCTTTAACCGTACTTCATTATCAACCAGCACCGGTTGTGCAAAACGAAGGTTTTCGATACCGTAATTAATTTCCATTTTCAGGTTTTCGATCTTTACGATCTCTTTCCATAGGTGAGGGATAAGTGAAAGTGTAAGGTAGCCATGTGCAATGGTTGACTTAAATGGGCTTTCAGTTTTTGCCCTTTCCGGGTCGGTATGGATCCATTGATGATCGAGGGTTGCATCGGCAAATTTGTTGATCTGCTCCTGCGTAATGGTGTGCCATGATGATACGCCAAGGTCGTTGCCAACCTGCTGTTCAAACTCCTGAAAACTGCTGATTACAATCATATTGGTTTATTGATAGTTAGGTTTTTTTAATATTGAAGCCGCAAAGGTATTAAATTATAGTGTTTATTCGCCCAGTAATGCCTTTAAGCTTTCCAGTGTATCAGCCTCTTCTTTGGGTTTATCATGCCGCCACCTCAATATCCGCGGGAACCGCAATGCTATGCCCGATTTATGACGGGTGGATTTATTGATGCCCTCAAAACCTATCTCAAACACTAACTCGGGCTTTACGGTACGTACGGGGCCGAATTTTTCGATGGTATTGCGTTTTACAAAATAGTCTACCTTATTGATCTCCGCATCGGTAAGCCCCGAATAAGCCTTGGCAAAAGGTACCAGCTTGTCGCCATCCCAAACGGCGAAAGTGTAATCGGTGTATAGGTCGGCCCGGCGGCCATGACCTTTTTGTGCGTAAATCATTACAGCATCAACCGATAACGGATCGATCTTCCATTTCCACCAATCGCCCCGGCGGCGGCCTACCTGGTAGGCCGCGCTTTTGCGTTTCAGCATGATCCCCTCGGCTATCATAGCGCGCGACTGTTCCCTGATACTTCCAAGCTGCTCCCAGCTTTCAAACTGAATCAGCGATGAAATACGGAACACTTCGGAATACCGTGTCTCTGTTTGTAACTGTTCCAAAATTTCCCGTCTTTCAGTTTGGGATTTATAGCGGATATCTTCGCCTTTATGTTCCAGGCAATCATAAGCAATAACGGCTACCGGGCTTTCTTCCAGAATTTTTTTGCTGAGATTTTTTCTGCCGATACGCGTTTGCAGCACGTTAAACGGCATAGGCAAGCCATTTTGGAAACTGAGGATCTCACCGTCAATCACCGTACCATCGGGCAGGGCATTTAAAAAGAGATGCAGCTCAGGAAACTTTTCAGTAGCCAAATCTTCTCCACGGCTCCAGATAAAAATCTCGCCGCCGCGCTTTATCATTTGCGCACGGATCCCATCCCACTTCCACTCAGCCTGCCAATCGAATGCATCACCGAGGGCGATCCCTACTTCAGCGGGAGTTTTTTGTTTTTCGGACGTTTCCTGGATAGGATAAGCCAGGAAAAAAGGATAAGGCCGGGAGATATTAGCTTCGGCATCCTGCTCTGCCATCAATTGCGAAAACTGATAAGTTTCGGGCAGCCAGCTCCCCATAATGCGATGGGTAAGTACTGCGGGTTCGAGTCCGGAAATATCCGCCAGCGCCTTGATTACCAAATTTTGTGATACGCCAACCCTGAAACTGCCGGTTAGCAGTTTATTAAACACAAAGCGTTCCTGGCTATCCAGCATGGCCCATGAATCCATCAGCCATTCTTTTTTTTGCTCTTCAGTTTTATCGTTAAGGGCATTAATCTCGGCTATCCATTCGGTAAGCGTTTTGCTGCTGCTTGCGTCACTTTGAGGCATAAGTAGCGCCATAGTTTCGGCGAGGTCACCTACTACATGATAGCTTTCCTCAAAAAGCCAGGCCGGGATGTGTGATGCCTCGATAGCCCAGTTACGTACCAAGGTTGAGTTGATCTGCCGTTTTGGCCGGCGACCGGTAAACAAAGCAAGCATGTGCATTTTATCGGTATCGGGCACCGTGTTAAAATAGTCTTTTAATACTTTAACCTTTTCGTTGGTTTTATTGGTTTCGTCAAGCGAAAGAAAGAGTTGGGCGAAGGCTTTCATGAATCGGCCCCTCCAACCTCACCTAAATCCTCTCCAAAGGAGAGGACTTCCTTTTCTGGTTCTCCGGCGCTTGGAGCCTCCCCTTCGGGGAGGTTGGAGGGGTCTTCTTCGCCTCCATACAAAGTATGCACCTCCCGGGCATTAAAACCAATCTCATTTAAATATCTCGAAAACGTGGCTGTGTATCCATGGGTAAGGTAAACGCATTCACACCCCGTAGCATCAATAGCACTAATAAGGCCATCCCAATCGGCATGGTCAGAAAGCACAAAACCCCTGTCGGCAGCGCGGCGGCGTTTGGCGCCACGGATGGCCATCCAGCCAGAGCAATAACCAAAACTATAAGGCTGAAACTTCCGCATCCAGGGCGTACCTACTGATGAGGGCGGCGCTATGATGATGCCTTTGCGCACCTCTTCTTTTGAACTTTCGGGGGTTATCCGCTCAGTTGGGTTTAACAATACGCCATTACGGCGCAAGGCTTCGTTGGTATTTTCGATAACACCATGAGTGTAAACTATGCCATTAAACAAATCGAGGTTTTGCAAGATTCGTTGTGCTTTACCTAAGGAGTAACCTACAATTACTGTTGCCAGTCCGTTATCGAGATTATGACGCCACCAGCTATTGATCTCATTGAAAGTTTGTACCTGCGGCTTCCATTGGTAAACCGGCATCCCAAAAGTACACTCTGAAATAAAGTGATGGCATTTAACCGGCTCAAACGGAGTAGAAATCCCATCATCTTCTACCTTGTAATCGCCGGATACTACCCAAACCTCGCTTTTGTATTCAACCCGGATCTGCGCTGAGCCGATCACGTGGCCTGCCGGGAAGAGAGACACAGTAACACCATTCTTGTGTACTATTTCACCATACTCAACCGTTTGCAGGTTGATTTCGCCTAAACGGTACAACAAAACCTCGCGCGAAAGATGATGGGCAAGGTAATGTTTATGCCCCCAATAAGCATGATCAGCATGGGAGTGGGTTATTACAGCATCATCAACCGGCTTCCATGGATCGATATAAAATTTGCCCTGCGCGCAGTAAATCCCTCTATCTGTAAATTCAAGCAGCGGTTTTTTAGCCATGTTATATAAACTACTGATAAGCAAATTGGTTTGCCCCCCGGCCCCCTAAAGGGGGAGCATCCCAAAAACAAAAAAAATGTCATTTCGATAGAGCAAGGGCAGACTTGAGCGGCGGGGCGAAAGAAAAATCTTATACGCCATGCAGGCCGCTATGCATGGCGTAAGATTTCTCCTCCCCCCTTCACACATTTTCCACAACCGGTTCGTCGAAATGACATTTTCTTTTGAAGCTTACGTTGTTGGTTATTTAAACCACAACTTCGCCTGCTTTTCATCTACCTGCAATCCCACTTCTCGCCCTAATACCAAACTGTTATTATCGGGGATATGCCCTGCCGGGAAATCGAAACATACTGGGTAGTTATATTCTTTAACAATCTCCATCACTATTTGGGACACAGTTTGGCCAAACGGTATGTCATTATCTTTAATATCAGTAAAGCCGCCTACTACCAGGCCGGCAAGATTCTTTAGTTTACCCGCCCTGTCCAACATGCGCAGCATCCTGTCTACCGAATACAGATATTCACCAACATCTTCAATAAATAGAACCTTATTGTTATAATCCAGATCGGACACCGACCCTGCAGCAGCTACCAGCAACGATAAATTACCGCCTACAATGGTACCTTTGGCTTTGCCGGGTTTATTAACATCATGTGTTGCAAATTCATAATTTAATTCTTCGCCAAATAGTGCCCGCCTTAACGTATCGATCGAATGTTTGGATGCATCAGGGATATTAACCGGCATTTGCCCGTGAATAGTTTGGGCACCATAATTAGTGAACAAGTGCGTATGCAATAGGGTTATATCGCTAAAGCCAATAAGCCATTTGGGATTTTGTGAAAAACGGCTAAAATCAACTTTGTCAATCATCCTCACGGTTCCGTAGCCCCCGCGGGCGGCAATGATGGCTTTGATACTGTCATCGTCAATAAAACGCTGCATATCGGCTGCCCTAAAATCATCATCGCCGGCAAATTGATGAAATGAGGCTTCTACAGTATCTCCCAAAACAACTTCCAGTCCCCAGCTCTGCAGAAGCGCGATAGCATCTGTCATGGGGTTGGGCAGTTTTTTGGCAGGGCAGGTGATGGCTATTTTGTCGCCTTTTTTGAGGTATGGAATTAGTCCGGAAGTCCGCAAGTCCGCAAGTCCGGAAGATTTTATATTATTCATTTGTAAATTATAATAAAACTATGTGTTCGGTCTTCAGACTTTTCCGACTTTCGGACTTCCGACTTCCTCACTCCCACTTAAATCAATTATCTTTGCACACTATTTACCAAGGCGATATTTAATGTCACAACTCAACAAATATAAACGATTCACCATTACATCGGCCCTGCCTTATGCCAACGGCCCCTTACATATCGGTCACCTTGCTGGTGCTTACCTGCCGGCAGATATTTTTGTGCGGTATTTAAGGCTGAAAAAGAAGGACGTGGTGTACATATGCGGCTCGGATGAGCACGGTGCTGCTATTACCATCAAAGCCAAAAAAGAAGATACTACCCCGCAGGCCATTATCGACAAATACCACAAACAGATAAAAGATAGTTTTGAAGAGTTCGGTATCGCATTTGATATTTATCACCGTACCTCGTCGCCTATTCATCATGAGCTGAGCCAGGAGTTTTTTCTGAACCTGTATGAAAAGGACGAGTTTATTGAAAAATTCTCCGATCAGTATTTTGATGAAGACTATCAGCAGTTTCTGGCCGACCGTTATATCATTGGAACCTGCCCTAATTGCGGTAACGAAAATGCCTACGGCGACCAGTGCGAGCGCTGCGGTACCTCCCTTAGCCCTACCGACCTCATCAACCCAATCTCAACCCTGAGTGGCAAAACGCCCGTGCTTAAATCAACCAAACACTGGTACCTGCCTTTAGATAAATACCAGCCATGGCTGGAGCAATGGATAGATGCCAAAGAAGGCAGCTGGAAAGTGAATGTTTTTGGCCAGTGCAAATCATGGCTAAAATCGGGCTTGCAGCCACGCTCCATGACCCGCGACCTTGACTGGGGTATTGACGTTCCATTAGCCGAAGCCAAAGGCAAAAAGCTTTACGTGTGGATGGATGCGCCTATCGGTTATATTTCGGCCACCAAACAATGGGCTATTGATAATAAAAAAGACTGGAAACTATACTGGAAAAAGCAAGCCGACGAACAGGACGATGCTTGCTTATTGCATTTTATCGGTAAGGATAATATCGTATTCCATTGTATTATTTTTCCATCGATACTGCATGCGCACGGCGAATATATTTTGCCGCAAAACGTACCGGCCAACGAGTTTTTGAATTTAGAGGGTGATAAACTTTCCACTTCACGTAACCACGCGGTTTGGCTGCATGAGTACCTGGAAGAGTTTCCGGGCAAACAGGATGAATTACGCTATGTGCTAACCTCTATCCTACCCGAAACCAGCGACAGCGAGTTTACCTGGAGAGATTACCAGGCCCGGGTAAATAACGAGCTGGTGGCTATCCTGGGCAACTTCGTGAACCGGGTAATGATACTGATGCATAAGTTTTACGATGGTAAAATTGAGGCGGATACCGACAGGATTGAATTTACCGACGAAAGCCTGAGCAACGGCATCGGCGAATATTACGACGAGATAGAGAAGAACCTTGAAGCTTACCGCTACCGCCAGGCTTTGCAGGCGGTAATGGATGTGGCCCGCTTAGGTAACCGCTACCTGACCGAAAAAGAGCCGTGGAAAACCATTAAAACAGACCCTGCCGCTGCCAAAGAAGCGCTGCACAACTGTTTGGTACTGATTGGTCATCTGGCTACTGCTGCGCAGGCGTTTTTACCGGCTACAGCTAAGAAGATCATTACCATGCTTAACTTGCCAAATGAGCCGATTGCTTATGACCATGAAATGTATTTCAACAACGGCCACCAGTTGAACCCGGCTGCGCTGTTGTTTGAAAAGGTAGAGGATGATGTAATAGAAGCCCAGCTTAAAAAACTTGCAGATAAAAAGGTAGTAGCTCCACCAAAATCGGCCGATGTGCTGCCAGCAAAGGAAAACGTTAATTACGAAACCTTTGCCACCATGGATATCCGTATGGGTACCATTTTAGCTGCCGAAAAGGTTGCCAAAACCAAAAAGCTGCTGAAACTAACCATTGATACCGGTATCGACGAACGCACCGTAGTATCAGGCATTGCCGAATATTACGAGCCGGAGAACATCATCGGTCAAAAAGTGAGCATCCTGGTAAACCTGGAGCCAAGGGAGATCAAAGGCATTGTATCGCAAGGCATGATCCTGATGGCCGCAAACAGCGAAGGCAAGCTGAGCTTTGTTGCCCCTACTGAAGATTTCCACAATGGCGCAGTAATTCGTTAAATGTGCAGACTTCAGGTGCGAAGATGCGCAAATGAGCAGTTTTTAAATTTTGAATTTTAGGGTGTGATTTTTCATTGAAAAATTGCACCTTTGCAAACTAAATAAAAGATCGGTCTTTTTTGAGGCTGATTTTTAAACGGTCCCGTAGTTCAACGGATAGAATAGGAGTTTCCTAAACTCTAGATATGAGTTCGATTCTCGTCGGGACCACGTATACTTTTTTCAAGAGCAATCATAAGCCTGTAAATGTTTAATTTACAGGCTTTTTAGTTTTGGTAAAATGACCATTTTTAACATCATTTATTATAAACCCTGATTGCCTTAACTTTTACCCGTAGATTAAGCTATGCAATCGTTCTTTTTGGTACAAGCCTATTCAGAACGGAGTGTTTTCACCGGATTAGCCATTGCAGCCTTTATCGCCTGAAAGCTTACGGTAATCAGCGCAATGGCTAAAGCGGCAAATCCAGCTATGGCGAACATCCAATATTGTATTGTTGTCCGGTATGTATAGCTCTGCAGCCAGTTGTGCATCAACCACCATGCTACCGGAAAAGCAATAACACATGAAACAGTTACCAATTGCAGAAATTCTTTAGCCAGTAAACCGGTTAGTGCTGTAACAGATGCGCCGAGTACTTTCCTTACACCAATCTCTTTTGTACGGCGTTCGGCCGTATATGCAGCCAATCCAAATAAGCCCAAACAGGAAATAAAGATGGAGAGCATGGCAAACAATCCTGCAAGGCTACCAATAAGCGTTTCGGAGGAAAACAGATCATTAAAATCTTTGTCGGCAAACCTGAATTCAAAGGGGAAACCCGGGTTTTCCTTCATCATTACCTCACGGGTTTTTTCCAACCCCTTCGACAAGTTTACGTTTGGTTTAAAGCGCAAGGCCATCACAGTGGCTGAATAATTACCGTTAAACATTACTAAAGGGGCCCCACTTCCATATACATCATTGTATATAAAATCTTTAATTATGCCAACTATGGATAGTTTGTATCGTCCCGTGGCTATTATGCTTCCAAGTTTACCTTCTTTACCCATCAATCTGGCCATGCTTTCATTGATAATCACACTTGTACTATCCACCATACCGGGGTAAAAATCCCGCCCTTCAACCAATTGCATATGCATGGTCTTCACGTATTCAGCACTAACCACGTTTGAATGAATTGCAAGTTTAGCATTTGGATTTTTTCCCTGCCAACTAAAGCCGTTGCCAACACTATACACGTGCAATGCATCGTGTAAACTTGTTGCTGCGTTTTCAACATACCCCGTTGCAGTAAGATCGTTTTTTATGGTGCTGAAGTGGTCTTTCATGTTGCCTTGCATATCCATATAAATGAGGTGATTCTTATTATAACCCAAATCTCTTTCCTTTATATGCTGAACTTGCCTGTAAACCACTATAGTGGATATAATCAAAATAACGGATGAGGCAAATTGTATGATCACCAGCCCCTTGCGAATAAAAATAACACTTGCGGCGCTTTTTACTTTAATGCCTTTTAAAGCTGTTATCGGATTAAATGACGATAAATAAAAGGCCGGATAAAGTCCGGCAACAATCCCGGCTATTATACCGATACCCAGCAGTCCCCCGAGATGGGTAAGGCCAAACAAGTTAACTGATAGCTGTTTTTGTACAAGGTTATTGTAAAATGGCATTAATATGTACAACAGGGCTACGGCCATTATTATTGCAATAAATGACATCAGCATTGATTCGCTGATAAATTTTCCTATTAAATTTACCTTGTTTGCTCCTATGACCTTAAGCACGCCTACCTCTTTACCACGCTGCTCCGAACGTGCTGTGGATAGATTCATAAAATTGATGCAGGCTATAAGCAGAACAATAATCGCTATCATTGAAAAAAGCTTTACGTACTTTATACTGCCTCCGTTTTGCATGCCGTTTACAAAATTGCTTCGCAAATGCCAGTCATTCATGCTAAACAAAAAACACTGATTGGTTGCTTTATCAACTTTAGTGGCTAAATAGGTTTTTAATTTTTTATTAATGGTTGCAGTGTCGGCCGTTGGCGAAAGCTCAACAATGGTTTCTGTAAGGTTATTGCCCCAGGGCTTTAACCAGGTATTTGCATTTTCCCATGTGGTATACGGAGAAAGCCATTGAAAATGATAATAGCAATTTGCAGGCAGATCTTTGTATACACCGGTAATCTTATAAAGCCCGTCAACGCTATATGCTCCTTTAGCATTCATTCTGATGGTTTTCCCAACTGGATTACTGTTACCAAAAAATTTGCGGGCCATGGTCTCACTGATTACCACATCATTAGGATTGTTCAATGCTGTTGTAAGGTCCCCATAAATAAAGGTTAACGAATACATAGAAAGTACCGAAGGATCAGCGTACATACCGTTTTCTTTAACAGTTTTTTCACCTAATACAACAAGTTCATCCATTGCCCAACTGAGCCGCCCGCTATTAACAATCCCGGGGATCTCCGCTTTCAAAGCTGCAGCGAGCGGCCCCGGCGTTGAACCGTTAGTATTTATGCCCGCATCGCTTTTTTCATTTTGCATAACATGATACAAGTGGTCGCGCTTCGCGAAATTGTGGTTGAAATTCAATTCATCTTCAACCCACATAAAAATTAGCGCGGCACTAACTATACCTGTCGCCAAACCCACAATGTTTAAGGAGCTATAAACCTTATTCTTTTTTAAATTTCGCCATGCGGCTTTGAAATAATTTTCAAACATATTGTTGCGATTTAATTTGTAAGCAGACCACTTAGTTAGCGGATCATGACTCAAAATTAACGGCGCAAGTTGGTTGCTACCTCCCAGGTTATAAGATGGGAGTACTTTTTGAAGGTGATTTTTATATTCAAGCGGGCTTTTTCCGGTTAGCTGCTTAAAAATACGGTGAAAGCTACTTTGCGAATTAAAGCCCGATTCAAAAGCGATTCCGAGAACGGTTATATGATCATAAGCAGGGTCTTGCATTTTACGGGTCGCCGCCCTAACACGGTACGCATTGATGAAATCATTAAAGGTTTTTTTTAGCGCCTGATTGAGGATCCGCGATAGTTCGTGTGCGGTAATGCCCAGCTTTTCTGCAAGAGAACTTAAACTTAATTCAGGGTCCTCGTAATACCGGTTCTGTTCAACAACCCTTTTAAGCCAGATTCCTTTTTGCTTAAGATCCGATGTTAGCAAAGGCGTTAAATTTAAAACAGCGGTTGACTGTACTTCAATTTCCTGTCTTAAAAATGCCCTGGCTGCCATACATATCAAAGTCACCATCAAGAGAAAATAGATGGGATAGTAGGCTTGAACGCTTAATTCGTAACGGTAAAAGCAATAGTCGGCAACCGTAAAAGGTATCCACAGCAACCATATTAACCCCAAGCCCGAAAGTAGGTTTTGAAGCCATCGAAACTCGTGCCGGTACCGGTCCCCGCCATTGAATTTCATTTCCTTATAAAAGTTTTGGCTCAAAATATAACATCGGTGTAAGTAAACAATGACCGAGATGAATGTTAAAAAATGAATGCCAGAGTTTGATAATTGAAATAGAAGTGAATTGTAATTTATCAGCCCTGTATTAAGGGCTTTGTTTGCCTGTAAAAGATAAAAGCTTAATTCCAGCAACGAGGGAACAAAGTGTAGTAAATCCTGGCGTTTGAGTTTTTGTTTAGGATAAATTATGCTTCGTGCGTAGAAATAAAGCAGAGGCCCCAGCGCCAGTGAATAGTGCAGGGGCAGCAAGTTCCAAATCGGATTATAGCTGAAGAGTTTACTACCTATCCCAACAATTTGCCCCATCCACAACGCTGCTATAGTAACGAGAATTGCCAAAAAACGGTTTGCTAACTGATTGCCTCTCCTAACGAACAATAGGAGGAACGCCAAAGTAAATGCGATGAATAGCATTCCGAAAAAGGCGAGATCATAAAGGGTAATATGAAACGTATAGGTTTTCAACTAATACAAAATCTCAATTCACGATCCAGAAACGCAATTATCTAACCAGCAAAATGTTATCTGATATTTCAAGTATAAACTGTATCGAAAGCGAACAAAATAATGTCCGTTTTTGAATTAACTTTTAATCACATTGCTTGTATCCTCTGAAAAGGTATTGGGCTCTGATATTTTAACGGCTATTAAAATAAACAAAAGCCTGCAAATGTTGATTTGCAGGCTTTTATTTATTCATCAAAGCAATAAAAATTTTACCCCTGCTCAATCTGCTTCAAACTATCCATCTTCTTATACGCTAAAAACCCTTTAATGTCCTCAAAATGTTCGCGCACGCGTTTATTGCCAAACTCAAATACTTTTTGTACCAGTCCGTCCAGGAAATCCCTGTCGTGAGATACGAGGATAAGCGTTCCGTCGAAATCTCTTAGAGCATCTTTGATGATATCCTTGGTCTTCATGTCCAAATGGTTGGTTGGCTCATCCAGGATCAGTACGTTTACTGGCTCCAGCAACAGTTTGATCATAGCCAAACGGGTCTTTTCTCCGCCCGAAAGTACCTTTACCTTTTTGGTGGTATCATCACCGCTGAACATAAATGCACCCAAAAGATCTTTAATTTTTACCGTGCCATCGCTCAAAGGAATCTGATCAATGGTTTCAAATACTGTTAAATTCTCATCTAACAAAGCTGCCTGGTTTTGGGCAAAGTACCCGATCTTGGCATTGTGACCTACTTTTAAACTTCCTTCAAAATCTATCTCGCCCATAATGGCTTTGATCATGGTCGATTTGCCTTCACCGTTTTTACCAACAAAAGCCACTTTTTCGCCCCGCTCAATCACCATAGCTGCCTTTTGGAACACCACATGGTCACCATAGGTTTTTGTCAGGTCTTCAACCATTACCGGGTACTGGCCAGAACGCGGCGATGGTGGAAATTTCAATCGCAATGCCGAAGTATCTACTTCATCTATCTCAATAACCTCAAGCTTTTCGAGCATTTTCACGCGGGATTGTACCTGTAAAGTTTTAGAATATGTACCTCTGAACCGATCTATAAATTCCTGGTTATCGGCAATAAAACGCTGTTGTTCTTCGTAGGCTTTCAATTGATGTACCCGGCGGTCAGCCCGCAGCTGAAGATAATGGGTGTATTTGGCTTTATAATCGTAGATTCTGCCCATTGTAACCTCAATGGTACGGTTGGTGATGTTATCAACAAAGGTACGGTCGTGGGAGATAACCATCACTGCCTTTGCCGAGTTTACCAGGAAATCTTCCAGCCATTGTATACTCTCAATATCCATGTGGTTGGTAGGCTCATCCAGCAAGATCAGGTCTGGTTTCTTTAATAGAATTTTGGCCAGTTCGATCCGCATGCGCCATCCGCCCGAAAACTCGGAAGTTTGGCGGGTGAAATCCTTGCGCTCAAAACCCAAGCCCTTCAATACCTTTTCAACCTCTGCATCATAATTCACCTCCTCCTGCGAATAAACTTTTTCGCTCAGCTCCGATACCCGTTCAATCAGCTTCATGTAGTCGTCACTATCGTAATCGGTACGAATGTTAAGCTGCTCATTCACTTCGTCCAACTCTTTCTGCATCTGATTGGCCTCGTCAAAAGCTTTCATCGTTTCCTCAAAAACGGTAACGTTATCCTGAGTAAGCAAATGCTGTGGCAAATACGCTATTACCGCGTCTTTAGGGCCGGTTACAGTGCCGGTAGTTGGTTTGGCAGCGCCGGCGATGATCTTGAGGATGGTCGACTTGCCTGCGCCATTCTTACCCATCAGGGCTATCTTATCGTTCTCATTGATGGAGAAGGTTACGTTGCTAAATAAGGTGGTTCCGCCAAATGAAACGGAAATGTTGTTGACATTGATCACTGTATGCTAATATTGAATTGCGCGCAAAGATAAGCGAAAGACATAGAATTATGGCAGGAAGTATGAAGAGACACTATCGGACGGCGTTTGCCTATACAGATGTTGAAGATTTGCAGTTAGCTGAATCCAAAAAAAACCGATGGACAAAGAATACTAAAACACTACAAGCTATGAGCTTAGAAATATCCTCACTGAGGCCAATTTCAACTAAAAAGCCTTTAATCTGAAGATCAAAGGCTTTTTACAAGATATAGGTTAACGGTGCGGAGATCATCTAACCATCCGCTGAATCTCCGCTGTTTCCTTTTTATAGTAAACCAGGGTTACTGGGTAATATTCACCGTTCCCATATCAGTGACGGTGCCGTTTGTTACCGAAATGTTAGTTACTGTTTTGATGGCATAGGGGCTAACCGGCACAAATTTCACCTGGTAACTGCCTGCTGCGAGGCCAGGAAAATAATATTTACCGGTGGCATCTGTAGTTGAGCCAATGGTGTCGGCACCCGTAATAGCATATACCTTCGGTGAGGATGCGGCCGGGCTAACAACACCGGTCAGTGCACCCGAAGCGGCAGTGGCAATTGCACGGATCACCGGTTTGAGGATATACTTGCCGTTACCGGTAAGTACAACGGATTGTGCGGCGTCGAAGTCCAAACGCATAGTGTAAGCGATACCGGCGGTAAGCTTATCATGAACGTTCAGCTTCACGCCGGAGGTCTGGCCGCTTGGCGTAGTCAGGTCATATGATACTCCGGCTACAATCACACGGTTACCGCTATCGTTCAACACCAGGCGCACCTGCTGAATAGCTCCTGCGGGGATGTCCTGATCGGCCAGCACAGTATCACGGCCCGAACGGAAACGCAGGATATCAACCGCACCTCCATCCACATTGAGTGTTTGTTCACCCTTGTCGGTTACAATGATCACACTTTTGATATTCAGGATTACGGCATCAAAAGCGCCGGGGGCATCGGTCATCTTCACGGTCACGTGGGCGGTACTCCCGTTATTGGTACTATCCTTTTTACAGGAAAAGAGCATAAGGCTTAGGGCTGCAGTAAATAAAAATAGCTTTTTCATGATTTAAAAAGTTTGTTTATTGAGGGAACAAATCCGCCTATTTTTTGTGTCAATGTGACGATGAATGAGGTGATTGTGTCGACGAATAGCCTCATAGCAGTTTGCAGCAATGCTTTATCACCTTTTGCCGGAAGCACAACTCATTCTCTTCGCAAGAAAATATCATGCCATGTCCCCCTTTACCAAAGCTGATCGTCAATAGCACAAACAATAAACTATGAAAAGTGCATTACATATTATTTCAAGCGCGCGCGGCGCGTTGTCGTACAGCCGGTGTCTCAGCACAGCAATCATTAATAAGCTCATCGATAAAGGTGAAATCGACAAGGTAGTAGAAAGGGATTTGGCCAAAGCACCTCCGCCGTTTTTGGATGAGGCATTGATCTGGGAGTTCTATAAATTTCCGGAGATGATTGACGAGAGAGGGGAAAGATTCCTTAGCTATGCCAATGCTATTTTCAACGAGATGAACGAGGCTGAAATCATTGTCATAAGTACGCCTATGCATAACCTGGGAATATCTTCTCTTTTAAAAGCCTGGCTCGACCAGTTGGTACGTGTTGGTGTCAGCTATAAGTTTAATGCGGATGGCACAAAAACAGGCTGCCTAACCAGCAAAAAGGTATATTTGGCTATAGCATCCGGCGGAAGACTGGCATATTGGCCCAGGGAGTATGAGTTTATCGAATCATATATAAAAGCAGTATTTAGTGCCTATGCCGGAATTACCGACGTTTGCACCTACAGAGTTGAGGGTACTGCCGAGCCAAATTTCAGAGTAGATTACGAAGGCATTATACAAAACCTTTAGTTACAGATATGAAAGAGTTTATGCTGATTTTCAGGATGAAAGACGTTGAGGATTTTAAGCCGACACCGGAACAGATACAAGAACGCCTGAACTGGCTGGCCGGTATTGCCGCTCAAAATAAGTTGGTAGACCATGGCAATTCTCTATTACCGTTTTCGGGAAGCGCGGCAACTATACGGACTGGTGGCGTAGTGACCGATGGGCCATATACCGAAATTAAGGAGTTTATAGTAGGCTATGTTATTATAAGGGCAGAAACAATTGATGAAGCGGTTGAATTGGTTAAAGATAGTCCAATCTTCAAGCTTGGAGGAAACGTTGAAATCAGGGAAGTTTTAAAACGTTAGCGATATTGGAGGCTACGCAATTGAACAATAATACTTTATTGACTGAGCTTTACAGGCAGGAATACCTTAAGATGATTGCTGTGTTGTGCCGCTATTTTGGATTGAAGCATATTGAAATTGCAGAAGATATCATCGGTGAAACGTTCCTTAAAGCATCTGAAAGCTGGACCATCGCCGGTGTCCCTGAAAACCCCGTGGCCTGGCTTTATACTGTTGCTCAAAACAAGACGAAAGATCATTTTAAACGTGCTACGCTTTTTGATACGAAAATTGCAGCCAACATTAAACAGAACACGGCAGAACCGGAACCAGATGTTGAATTCGGGAGTGAGCCTATTGGAGACAGCCAGTTGGCTATGATCTTTGCAGTTTGTGACCCGGGTAATTCTGCCGGGAGCCAGATCTGCCTGGCGCTACGGATCCTTTGCGGTTTTACTATAGAAGAAATCGCCAATGCTTTTTTGACCAGGACAGAGACTATAAAAAAACGCTTGCACCGGGCCAAAACCAGCCTTCGCAACAGCCATTTCCAGATCGGGGTATTAACCGAATCCAATATTAAGTTTCGCTTAAATAACGTACTTAAAACATTATACCTGTTATTTAATGAAGGTTATTTTTCAAAAACAAATGATCAACTGATCAGGAATGAACTCTGTGCGGAAGCCATAAGACTGACACTTATCCTGACAGCAAACCCGTTAACCGATACAACACAAACCAAAGCGCTCCTGGCCCTGATGTGTTACCAAAGCTCGCGGCTTGAAGCACGTACCAACAATAGTGGCGAAATTATTCTTTATGACGAACAGGATCAAAATCTATGGAATAAAGATCTCATTGAAAAAGGTAATTACTATTTTGTACAATCCTGTCAGGGTGATCAAGCCTCAAAATATCATCTCGAAGCGGGTATCGCCTATTGGCATACCAAACCTGCAGATCGCGATAAGTGGCAGCATATTTTGCAACTTTATAATCAGCTTATTTTAATAGAATACTCACCTGTAACCGCATTGAACAGGGCATTTGCCATTGCCAGGGTTTACGGACATGAAAAAGCTATACGGGAGACAGAGAAACTAAAACTGATTGATAGCGATCACTATCACAAGCTATTAGGCTATTTGTATGAAACGGTAGATGTTGATAAAGCGGTTGAACAATACAGCCTGGCGGCTCAAATAACCAGGGCTAAAACAGTAAAACAAGCTTTGAATAAAAAAATAGAACAATTAAGACGCTGAAGCTGCCATAAGAAAGAAGCCTTTTAAACGGTTAACGAACAAATACATTCTTCACAATTATCAATCCCCCTTTTCTTTTTAAATTAAATACCTGTATTTTAGATAATTAATTTCTCCCGCCCGGGTAGAATTCGCCGAAAGGCATTACCAGTTTTAAACCGATATTTAATAATAACAAAAATGGAACAGCAACCTAACCAGCCATCACCCGAAAACATTATGAAAATTGGCACAGGATTTTGGGCCTCAAAAATCCTTTTAACCGCCGTCAGTTTTCAATTGTTCACCCGGCTTGCCGAAAAGAAAACCATGAAAGCCAACGATATCAAAAACATTTTAGGGCTTAAATGTACCGACAGGAATGTTTATGATTTTTTAGATGCTTTAACCGTGTTTGGTTTTTTAAAGCGTGAAGGCATTTTGGATACCGCTATTTATTCAAATACGCCGGACACAGATACATTTTTAGATAAAAATAAGCCATCATATATTGGAGGCATCCTCGAAATGATGAACAATCGCTTATATACATTTTGGGGTAGCCTGGGTGAAGGGCTGCTTACCGGGCTTCCGCAAAACGAAATAAAAAAAAGCGAGGATTTTTTTGGCCTAATATATTCAGATCCTGAAAAATTGAAAGGGTTTATTAATGCAATGAGTGGCATTCAAATGGGGAATTTTATGGCCTTTGCTCAAAAATTTGATTTTACCCAATATAAAACACTGATTGATGTAGGCGGTTCGGCCGGGCTACTTTCATTGATGGTTGCCAGGCATAATGCCCATATGCGTTGCACCAGTTTTGACCTCCCGCCGGTTGAACCAGTTGCAATCGCAACTATACAGCAATTCGGGCTATCCGAACAGGTAAAAGCAGCAAGCGGCGACTTCTTCACTATGCCGATACCCAATGCTGATGTGGTTGTAATGGGAAATATCCTGCATGATTGGGACGAGGAAAATAAAATATCATTAATGAAAAAAGCTTATGACGCGCTCCCCGCCAACGGAGCATTTGTAGCTATCGAAAACATAATAGATAGCGAGCGAAAACAAAATGTTTTTGGAATGATGATGAGTTTGAATATGCTTATTGAAACAGGCACCGGGTTTGATTACACATTTGCCGACTTTAACAGATGGGCAAATATTGCCGGGTTTAAATCAACTTCAATTATTCCATTAACCGGGCCATCAAGCGCGGCAATTGCATATAAATAGATCAGGGGTTCGATATTACAAATACAGGCAATAAGTTCGAACTTTATTAAAAAATAGCGCGGCTGGCACCTCCGTCTACCTGTATGGTTGTCCCGCTGATGTATGCCGCCTGGGCAGATGAAAGGAATGCTACCAGGGCTGCAAACTCTTCCGGCTTACCAATGCGCTTGAGTGGAATGCTTTTAGCTTTTTCCTTAATTGCCTCTTCGGGGTCCACGTCCTGGGGCAATGTGTGCCTGATCCGATCTGTCAAAATAAGGCCCGGCGCAATGTTATTGACAGTAATTCCATAAACGCCTAATTCGTCGGCAAGCATTTTTGCCGTACCAACTACGCCCATACGCATCGCGGTAGACAGCACCGAGTTGGTCAATACAGACTTGACCGAACCGCTAACGATATTGATAATACGGCTATTGCCTGCCGTTTTCATGAACGGTAATACCAACCGGGATGTACGAACAAAACTCAGCAAGTTTTGTTCATAAGCCTGTTGCCATTGAATGTCGTCAAAGCTCTCAAACTTTCCGAAAGGTGGCCCGCCGGCGTTATTAACCAATATATCTATCCGTCCGTATAGGCTGCCCGCCCCATTTATAAACGAAGTCAATTGCCCGCTATTGCTAACGTCTACCGGGAAGCAGGACACTTCATTGCCCGTTTTTGAGCTGATTTCTTCTGCGGCCTCGTTAAGTTCTGCCGCGTTCCGGGAACCGATGATGACTTTCGCGCCTTCTGCTGATAAAGCCATTGCCGAGGCTTTTCCTAATCCTTTACTTGCAGCCAGCACTACAGCTACCTTTTGATCTAATCCAAGGTTCATAAGCAAATCTTTTAAGAAGCAAATCTCCTGAATTTTTAACTATAAGACCTGCTGTTCTAAAAAATTGACGATTAGCCCACAGTCAAACAACTATTCAGTTTTTTTGCGAAAGATTACAAATACTCCATGTGGTTTTTACTTTGATTTGGGGCTGATTTTTCTTTCACCTGTTCGCCCTGCTCAGTTTCATTCTAAACCTTGAAGCCAGGGATTCCAAATCGCGTTTCTCAATGTCTTCAGGCTTATGGAACTGGGATAAAACAAGGGACCTTGAAAGTTGAATAGTACCGTTGGTGGTTTCTACAAGAACGTTGTCTCCGCGTTCTGAATGATTTTTATAATTTCCGATTTGAGGATCGATACCGGCAAGGCGCATCAATAATTCAACTATAGCATAGAGCGGCAGTTTGTTCTTCGACATACATTTTGCTTATGTTGTTTAATACTAAGTTAAGTATATTTTAACAATTAATAAATAATACCCCTTCTCTGGCCTTACAAGGCGTGGTGTGATAAGGCCGGCCAAACAAAAATTTATAGCCTAAAACTATCTTCATTCTTTATTATCATATATCATAAATTTACCTCTATGAAAAAACTAACCTTTTTAACCTTATTTGCCCTGCTCAGCAAATTTGGTTTCGCACAAAATTTAAACAGTATGCAATGGTACAGTAAACCTCAAAAATCATTAATAGAAGGCAGTACGCTGCACATGGCCGTTGACCCCGCAACCGATTACTGGCGGATAACACATTATAGCTTTATCAGGGATAACGGTCCATTTTATTTTACCGAACAGGAAGGTGATTTTGAAGCCAGCGTAAAAATTACCGGGGCCTACAAAGAGCTGTTTCACCAGGCCGGGTTAATGGTAAGGATAGATAACAAAAACTGGATAAAAACCGGAATTGAATATGTTGACGGGGTGCAAAACGTAAGCGCTGTAGTTACCCGCGAAGTTTCGGACTGGTCGGTAGTGCCGAGGCATGACAGCCCCAAATCGGTTTGGCTGAAACTGCTGCGCAAAGGCGATTTCGTAGAAATCAAATATTCGTTCGATGGTGAAAAATATGATATGCTCCGCCTGGCTTATTTTCCGCCTAATGTAAAAGCGATGATTGGCATGGTTGCGGCAGCACCCGGCAAACAAAGCTTTGATGTAAAGTTTGAAGATTTTAAAGTACAGAAGATCAGCAAGTAATTTTGCCGGAAGATGGATAGAGCTAAGCCTTTGAACTGGAGTTTGAAGGCTTTTTTATTTTAAAAGTATTATGGTAGAAAGAGGAAGAATATCGCTTTCATTACATTTCCACCATTTTTATTATTTTTGCCCCGGTAACCAACCATTCCCTTTATGTGATAAATAATTTCTTTCAGGACAAATAAACAGCGCCGTTACCACAACGCCCCTGCAATTATTCACGCTTTAAAGAAAGAAATTATGCTTATTCTGCACGATATCACTTATATACACCCTAACCGTGATCTTTTATTTGCCGGTATAGATCTCGTAGTCAATAAAAATGATAAAATAGCCCTGATAGGCAACAACGGTACCGGAAAATCAACCCTGCTTAAAATATTAGCCGGAAACTTACAACCCGCAAGCGGCGTAGTAAAAACTACTTCGAAGCCATATTATGTGCCCCAGATTTTTGGACAGTACAATGCGTTTAGCGTTGCCGAAGCCCTGCAAATAGCCGATAAACTAAATGCCTTAAAGCAGATCCTTGAAGGCAATGTTACCGACGAAAATATGACCCTGCTCAATGACGACTGGGCTATTGAGGAACGCTGCCAGGAAGCGTTTATATATTGGCAGCTTACGGATATTGATCTTTCGCAAAAAATGGACACGCTTAGCGGCGGGCAAAAAACAAAAGTATTTTTAGCAGGCATCGCCATTCATCGCCCCGAAATAGTTTTGCTGGATGAGCCGAGCAACCATTTGGATAATTCAAGCAGGGAGCTGTTGTATAATTATATCCAATCAACCAACAATACGCTGGTGGTGGTTAGTCACGACCGTACCTTACTCAACTTACTTAATACGGTTTGCGAACTTAGCAAGCGGGGCATAACCGTTTACGGCGGAAACTACGATTTTTATGCCGAACAAAAAATGATGGAGAGCGACGCCCTGAACCAGGATGTAAGAAACAGGGAAAAAGCGCTCCGCAAGGCTAAGGAAACAGAAAGGGAATCAATTGAACGGCAGCAAAAGCTGGATGCCCGCGGTAAAAAGAAACAGGAAAAAGCCGGTGTGCCCACTATCATGATGAAAACGCTTAAAAACAGCGCCGAAAAAAGCACCTCGAAGATGAAGGGTGTCCATGCCGAAAAAACTGATGCCATCGCACAGGAACTAAGCCGGCTGCGTACACGGTTGCCGGATATTGATAAAATGAAGATGGGTTTTGACAATTCGGCACTACATAAAGGGAAGGTACTGATTACCGCTAAGGACCTCAACTTTGGATACGGAGATCAGCAGCTCTGGAAGTCGCCGTTAAGTTTTCAAATCGCCAGCGGCGAAAGGCTGGTGATCAAAGGGGCAAACGGTTCGGGCAAAACAACGCTGATAAAGATGTTGTTGGGCTCACTGAAACCACAATCCGGCACAATAGAACGCGCGGCGGTTAAAGCCATTTATATCGACCAGGATTATTCACTCATCAATAACAATCTCAGTGTTTATGAACAGGCAGAAGAATATAATTCGGGCGTATTGCAAGAACACGACATCAAAATTCGCCTCAACAGGTTTTTGTTTACTAAGGAGTATTGGGATAAACCATGCAGCGCACTGAGCGGCGGCGAAAAAATGCGGCTGATGCTCTGTTCATTAACCATCAGCAACCAGGCACCAGATATGATCATCCTGGATGAGCCCACCAATAACCTCGATATTCAAAACATCGAAATTTTAACAGCAGCTATTAACGATTACCGGGGAACGCTCATCGTTGTATCGCACGATGAATATTTTTTAAAGGAGATAAACGTAGAACAGGAGATTTTGATAAGGTAAAAAGATAGAAAAAAAGGGGGCCACCGTTTGCTTCGCATACAGCTGGCCTCTTTTGTTTTTCATTTATTTAAAACCCCTTCTTCCTTGTGATCCCCGGCTTTCTGCTTTTCCGCTCTGCAGGTTCAGGAACACCTTCTGCTCCGTAGCTGCGGGCCATTTTGGCTATGCGCTCTTCCATGGTCTCGGTAGTTAGTCTTTCCCGGCCGAGGCTGTCAACCATGATCGGAAAGGCAAAAGGTGTTGGTCGCTCAATCACTTTCAAAATGATATTTTGTGTTTGGATCCGTTGCAAAGCAGCCCTTAGCCTGAACTCTTCTAATTGAAAGGCCAAAGCCTCGTTATAGGCCTGGCGTACCAGTAAGTTATCCGGCTCATACTCGCTGAAAACTTCAAACAATAATGAAGTTGATGCCTGCAAATGCTTGTTCTTAACCTGCTGACCGGGATAACCCGTGAAAACCAAGCCACCGATATGTGCTATATCCCTGAAACGGCGGCGGGCCATTTCATTGGCGTTTAAACTGTGCTGGATATCATCTATCAGGTTATCTATCGAAAAAAAGCCGGTATCCTCCAGTGCTTCTTCAATAGGGATATCGTCGTCGGTAAGCAATTCAAAGCCGTAATCATTCATAGCGATAGAAAAACTTGCAGGCCTTATTTTACTGATGCGATAAGCCAGCAGCGATGCCATGCCTTCGTGCACCAATCGCCCTTCAAAAGGATAAAACAACAAGTGGTGCCCTTCTTTTGATTTAAATGACTCGATCAAAAACTCGTGACTTTGCGGTAAGTGCGATAATTGCTGCTGCAAATCAAAAAGCGGTTTTAAAGCTTTAACTTCTACATCTTTTTCGATGCCATGCGCCACCTCATCCAGCTTCAGCCTGAATACAGCCGCCAGTTGTGATGATAACGGCATGCGTCCCCCGTTCCAACTCGGGATGATGCCTTTGGTTGAGTTGGATTTTTTAACGTAGGCTGTCATTTCTTTCACCCGTACAAACTCCAAACTCCGGCCTGCAAACCAAAAGGTATTCCCGGGTTTTAACTTCGATACAAAGGACTCTTCAATAGTACCCAGACTACCGCCGCTGAGCCATTTTACGCGGATGCTTAATTCACTGGTAATGGTACCGATACTCAGCCGGTGGCGCATGGCTACTCTGCGGCTATTTACTTTATACAATCCGTTTTCAACCTCAACTTTTAAAAATTCATCATACTGGGCAAGTGTTTTACCGCCGCTGGTAATAAAATCAAGTAATTGTCCAAATTCGTTCCTGCTCAGATCAGCAAAGGCATAAGTGGTTTTAACCTCCTTAAAAAGTTCGTCGGCGTAAAAACCATCAGACACGGCCAGTGTCACCATGTACTGAATCAGCACATCCATGGTGAGCAGCATCGGATCGCGGCTTTCAAAAATCTTATCCTTAATAGCTTCCTTCAGCGCCGCGCCCTCCAATAACTCAAGCGAGTGCGTGGGTACAAAATAAGCCAGAGATGTCGCTCCCGGATGGTGCCCGCTTCGCCCGGCACGCTGCATAAAACGGGCAACACCTTTGGGACTGCCAACCTGTACAACGGTATCTACAGGGCGAAAATCAACCCCCAGGTCCAAACTTGAGGTGCACACCACCAGTTTTAGGGCTTCGGCATGCAGAGCGGCTTCTACCCAGTTGCGCAGCTCGTTATCCAATGAGCCATGGTGCATAGCCATGATGCCCGCATACTCGGGGTAATTATCCAAAATGGCATGGTACCAGATCTCCGATTGAGAGCGCGTATTAGTAAATATCAGTGTGGTTTTACTTTTGGCAACTATCTCCATCACCTCGGGCAGCAGCTTTAAACCGATATGCCCCGCCCAGGAGTAATTCTCAATATTCTGTGGAATAATAGACCGGATATCCAGCTTTTTCTCCAGGTTAGCGCGTACCATTTTAACCTGTTCCGGCGGAAAATCATTTCCTAATAAAACTTCGGCAGCCTGTTCAAGATTGCCAATAGTTGCGGAGATACCCCAGATTTTCACCCCACCCCAACCCTCCCCGAGGGGGAGGGAGCTTTTTTCTAAATATTGCTTAATGGAATCAATTACCTTTTCAGGATTTTGCAACACTTCATCATTAGTATATCTCAGCACGGTATATCCCTGTGAATTTAAATATGCTGTCCTTTCTTCGTCTAAATGTTGTTGTTCTATGCTGGTATGATATCCTCCATCAACCTCAACAATCAATTTCTTCTCAAGGCAGATAAAATCTGGTATATAATTCAACACAAGATGTTGCCGCCTGAATTTATATCCCGTCCTTTTACCTCTCAATAATTGCCACAAAATATTTTCAGCTTCGGTAGGTTGATGACGCATAAACTTTGCATTATCAATATTTGCCTGCCAGCTCAAAGCATCGGTTGTATGATAGCCGGGATATTTTTCTTTTACTTTAGTATCTAACTTTTCGGCTCCTTCTCCTTTGGAGAGGGTTGGGGTGAGGTGCTTTAATCTGGACAAACCCAGCTCCACCTGCACTCCCCTTTTTGTACCTAACAACTCATGCCATTCATCGATCACAACTACCTGCAGCTGACTGAATAACTTAGGATATTCCTTTTGGGCAAGCATGAGGTGCAAGCTTTCCGGCGTGGTAAGCAGTACTTCGGGCAGCTTTTTTTTGAGGGCTTGCTTTTCGGCAGCAGGGGTATCCCCTGTGCGGGTAGCTATGCGCCATGGTAAACCTATCTCATCGCAGGCTTCCTGCATGGCTTTACGGATATCGTTGGTAAGCGCCCGCAATGGGGTTATCCAAAGCATCAGCAAGCCATTATTTTGTTTGGTTTTATAGGTATCGGGATGTGTGTTGATAAACCCTGCCAGAAAAGGCAGGAACAGGGCAAAAGTTTTACCGCTGCCCGTGGGAGCATTCAACAAGCCTGAATAGCCGCCAAGGTACGCCTCCATCATTTCGGCCTGGAAAGGGAACTGCTCCCAGTTTTTTTCCATGTACCATTGCTGTATAACCTGTTGGCCTTTGCTTGTCATTATTCTGTTAACAAAATTTTTGTTGTTTGGTTATTGCACGAATAATCGAGCCAACAAAATAACTATTAAATTGGTTATGGTAATATGACGATCAGAAATAGCTTAATAATCATTTCGATAGCCATCTGCCTTTTGGCCTGCGGCAACAATTCAAAAAAAGAAACAACTTTGGCCGATACCAATCACGTACCCAGGGATACCACAGGCCAATATCCTTTCGATAAAAACGATACAACTACCCACCATATCATGGCATCGGATGCTAATACGGCCAACACCGTTCAGTCCGACTGGCTGATAACTCCCGGCAAAAGCATCGGGCATATTATTTTAAATGATGATGTGCAAAATGTGATAAAGCGATTGGGCAAGCCTGATAGCTCCGACGCGGCCATGGGCAGTTCATTGATGGTCTGGTTTGCCAAACATGATATTACCCGTTACCGTACCGCGATTTTTTCGCACCGCAACATGGGCAGTAAGGATGAATCAATAAGTCATATACAAAAGATCCTCGTAACATCGCCGCGGTTTAGAACCGGTGAGGGCGTAGGTGTAGGTTCAACCAAACAGGATATTCAAAAATATTATTCATTAAAGCCAACCTCTACCTATACCAACAATGGCGGCAAGGTGCAGATTTACACCGATCCGGGTAAAGGGATTTCTTTTGAAATAGATAGCAGCGGCCGTTGCGTTGGCGTGGTAGTACATAAAGCCAATGATACTGCAGTGGCTTATTTGAATATGCATTGATTGTTTTCGACATAGAAACACATAATTGCGTCCTGGGCATACAAATCACGATAATTAAGCAAAGCCGCTTGTCCTGCCGAAGACGCATGTGATGAGTCTTTACAAATAAAGAAGGCCTTCCCGAAACGGAAAGACCTTCTTTATTATGATATCTACTATCCTTATTTCTTTTCGGGCATCAATATCAATTTAATCAAATTTTTACCGCTTAGGTATTTATTAGCTGCATCTTTAGTGCTTTGAGGGGTTATTTGTTCAAGGCTGCTTACATGCCCCAGGATTTGGTCCGGGTTTTCGCCGTTTTGCGATGTAGAGGCAAGATATCCTGCCCAGAAAACATTTTGCTTTAGCTGCTGCTGGGTTGAACGGGCTTCTTCGGCAACAAATTTCTGGATATCTGCCGGTAAGGCGCCGTTCTGTTTAATTTTGGCTATCTCCTCCATGGTAGCGTTGATCAGCTTATCCACATTTTCGGGTGCGCAACCAAAAGATATGGTAAAAGTGTAACGCCCCCCCGGAATTTTATGGTAGCCGGCCCTTACCCCGGGAGCATATACACCGCTTTCCTGCTCACGTAACCGTTCAATCAGTTTAATGTTCAGTATTTCTTCCAGCGCATCTACCTGTATATTGTTAGCTTCATTGTAATCATAATCGCCGCTAAAAACCAATTGTACTGTGCTTTTTTCACCTACCCCTTTATTCACCGTTTTGGTGATCAATCCTGCAGGCGGCTCAATATTCATGTTTTTATAAGTTTCCTTGCTGTTGGTTGAAGGCAAACCGCCAAGGTAATGCTCAAGGTATGGCTTAATTGTTTCTATGTTAAAATTACCCACCAGTGTAAAGGTAAAACCACTGGCGTCGGCAAAGCGTTTTTTGTAAAAATCGTAAGCTTTATCAAGTGTTGCCGCATTTAACCTTGGTAAGGTAGTTACCATACCACGGAAATTATAGTTACTTAATACAGCCGATACCGTATCCTGGTAAACACTTCCGGGATCAAGCCCGCGGGTACTCAATATCGACCTGGTTTGATCGATGTTGGCATCCCAGATGTCTTTGTCTTTACGCGGCTGGGTAAAGTACAGGTAAATCAACTGAAGGGCTGTTTCAAAATCGGCTGGTGAGGTATTTCCCGAAATACCCTGTGCAAACTCACTGATATACGGCGAAATACTCAGGTTTTTGCCAGCCAGCTTTTTATCAAGCATGCCCTGGTTAAACTGCGCTATACCGCTTCCGCTGATAATAGATGAGGCCAGGTTTGCCGACGTAAATTCATCATCACTTGCCAGTGATGTACCGCCAAAAGCATAACCGTTTATCAGGATCTGATCGTTACGGTATTCAGTAGGTTTTAAGATCACTTTTAAACCATTGCCTAAAGTAAGCGTGGTTGTACCAAGGGCCTCATCTGTTTCTTCTTTAGCAACTTTAGTACCTTCAGGAACTTTGGCCAGCAGCGGGTCACTTGATACGTTATCAATATAGGCAGTTACATTTTGGCCGCCTGTGGCAATCCAGTTCAGCAAGGTTTTTTCGTCGGGCAAATTAGCTTTTTCTTTATCCGGGGCCTGTACTACCACCACACGGTTTTGATCGCTGATAAATTTACCGGCCATGGCGTTCATATCGGCCAGGCTTACTTTATAGATATTGCCTATATAAAAATTATACTCATAGCTGATGCCGGGGATAGCCTCGCCGGTTAAAAAGTTGGCCTGGTATTCACGTACAAAATTTGCCGAAGGGGTTTTATCCCTCTCCCGGTAAGCATTCCCAATACCAACCAGCGCATCCTGCTTGGCGCGTTCCAACTCGGTAAGGGTAAAACCAAATTTGCGGGCGCGTTCAGATTCGGCCACTACGGCTTTAACCGCTTTTTCAAGTTCACCGGGTTTGGCGACAACCAGTGAAGTATAAGCATCCTGGTCGCCGATAAAATTACCATAGCTGGTACGGCCATATAAAAACGGCGGATTAGGTTTTTGCAGCAACTCGTTTATGCGCGAATTAAGCATCTGGTTAAACAACTGCACCCTTACTTGCTGCATGTAATCGCCGATAGTTTTAGTAACCGTGCCGGGATGTTTTACAATGATCTGTGCAACAGTGTATGGATACTCGGGATCCGTAACAATTTTTACCGCGGTACCCGGTGTTGCAGGTACGGAGTATTTTGTCCTCGGCTTTTCGGCGGCCGGGTTTTTAAGCTGCGAAAAGTTTTGTTTAATGAGCGCCTCAACACGTTTTGGGTCAAAATCGCCCACTGCAACAACAGCCTGCAAATCGGGGCGATACCAATCCTGGTAAAAAGCTTTGATAGTTTCGGGCTTAAAGTTTTTCAGGATATCTTCCTTTCCTATCGGCAAGCGGAGCGCATACCTTGAGTTGTTAAGCAGTACGGGCAATGTTTGTTGTTGCAGGCGTTCCTGGGCATTTTTGCCGCGAAGGCGCTCTTCTTCCAAAACAACGCCGCGTTCTTTATCAATTTCGGCAGGATCAAAACTTACATACCCGGCCCAATTAGCCAGTATATTAAAGCCTTTTTCAAACACACTGACGGTATCGGTTGGCAGAGGTAATTGATATACGGTTTCGTTAAACGAAGTGTAAGCGTTTAAATCGGCGCCAAATTTTACGCCTGCTTTTTGCAGGTAGTCAACCATCTGATTTTTTGGAAAATCGCGTGTACCGTTAAAAGCCATGTGCTCGGTAAAATGGGCCAGGCCCTGCTGATCGTCATTTTCCAAAACCGAACCAGCTTTATTAACCAGGTAAAGTTCGGCCCTGCTTTTAGGCTCAACATTGGCACGGATATAATAAGTTAAGCCATTGGGTAATTTACCAATGATCACATCCTTGTCAACCGGTAATATATCGCTCTTGGCAGCAATGGCCTGGGTGCCGGGTTTATTTTTAGGCGACGGAACAGGTTTCTTTTTTACTTGTGCAAAAGCACTTCCGCCCGAAAGTGTTAAAGCCAATAGGGCCAGCGGAACGTATTTGTTCAGGTTCATTATAAAGTTTAAATAGTCAGGGTACTAAGATGCAAAACGAAAATCTTAGTTACAAAGTATTGTTATGAAAATTAATGTTTTGTAGCTGATTTTGAGGCTGGCTTTTTAGCGGGAGGCTGATTAGCCGGAGCCTGGTTAGAAGAACCAAAAGCATCCTGCATCATTTGCGTCAGTTCGTCTTTATGTTCTGCAACCGCATTCTGGCCAACCATCATCCCCCTTTGCATTAACGCAGGCAATTTTGAGCTTACTTTTTGCCCTATCGGTGAGCTATAAAACACAGAAATCTGATTAAGCTCATCTTCAGTAAATTCTTCAGCATAAATAGCTGCCATCTTATCTTTAAGCAAATCCCAGGTAAAGTATTTGCTCATAAAGGTTTTCATCACATCAATGAATTTGGCACGCTGCTCTGCAGGCATTTGACTACTTGTGGAGTTAATGATATTATCCATCATTCCGCCAAACTGTTTATCTATACCAATAGAAATTAACAATTGCTCGGCGGCCTTTAAATGTGATTGGGTAATAGTTTGAGTGGTTGTTTGCGCTTTTAAGCTTGAAAAAGAAAACAGGGTGATTCCTGTTAATGCGATAAGTTTAAGTTTTAGGTTCATATTAAATTTTGATAAAGATCTTTTTGATGTAGAACACCCACATCACCACCCATAAAATGAGCACTGTAAATATAGCACTTATCAATGAAGCATTTACAGGTGAAAAATAAGGAGCAAAAAATGTTTGATAGATGGATGAACCGTTTATTTTAATCATCCCCATATAATGCGGTATAAAGCCCGACAGCACATATGCTGTTATAGCATTGGTACCAAATACCACAAAGGGATAAGTAAAGCGTTTGTACCCTTGTATGTCAATAAGCCAGTAGCATAAAGCCAGCCCAATGGTTGCCAGGCCGCCGGTATAAAGCACAAAGGAACTTGTCCACAAGGCTTTGTTAATAGGAAAAAACAAATCCCAGAACAAGCCTGCTATAACCGCGATTATTCCGTAAACAAACATCCAATTAGTTTTGATATTGTCATCGCGGTATTTACGTTTTAGCCAGCTGCCTACCCTAATACCAAATAGGGCTGTGGCAACGGCGGGAATAGTTCCCAGCAAACCTTCCGGGTCCCAGGTATGCGATTCGCGCCAGAGGTGATCGGGCGTAAATACCAGCCTGTCTATCCATGCCCCTATATTGGTTTCGGGCTCCAGGTTGGCATAACCCACGCCCGGTACCGGGATAAAGGTCATGATGATAAAATAACCTATAAGCGCTCCGGCAAAAATCCAGTCGCGTGTTTTTTGCGATGTCTTGAGATAAAGCACCGTGCTGATGAAATATACCAGGGCTATGCGCGGCAACACACCTGGCAAACGTAAATGAGCCAGCCCGGTATCGGGGTGAAAGATCAGTTGAGTTGCCCAGGGAATCAGCAGCAGGATCACGGCACGACGCAGCGCCTTCAGGATGAGGCTACTATGCGATACCGTGGTCTTTTTGCTTTCCATAGCGTATATAACCGATACGCCAACCATAAACAAAAAGAAAGGAAAAACCAGGTCGGTAGGTGTGCAGCCGTTCCATTTAGAATGTTCGAGCGGTGCATAAATATGCCCCCAATCGCCAGGATCATTAACGAGGATCATCATGGCGATGGTAATGCCCCGGAATACATCAAGGGAAAGAAGCCGTTTTGGTTTTTCGGTTATGGTTGAGGTCATAGGCTACATTAAAGAAATTCCCTCCCTTGGGAGGGGTGCGTTTGGAATGTGCATTGGCAGGGAGGGGTTTATACACCCTGTCAAAAACAAGGCTAATCGATGAAACCCCTCCCTACACCCTCCCAAGGGAGGAAATCGCACATGGCCTTCAATTATTACCCCATTGCCTGCTTCCACAAGACAATGAGGTTCTATAAATCCTTAAAACATATATCGTTTAAACGCTTCCATGGCCTCATATTCCGCAAGGCCAAGACGATCATAACGCTGGGCGGTGTCGCGGGTGCGGTCTTCTGCACGTACCCAAAACTCCCTTGCATCATCGCCCGGGAACACAGGCCTGTCCTTTTGCGACTGGTGTTTGAAAATAGCGTTACGTTTGCGGATCACCTCCTGCGGCGACAATGGTACTGCCATCTCTATCTCATGTGTTTCAAACTCGTGCCATGCGCCACGGTACATCCACAACCAGCAATCTTCTACCCAGGCTTCTTTGCCTTTTAATCTTTCGAGTGCAGCTAAGATGATCTTGAAACATACCAGGTGGGTACCATTAGGATCTGCAAAGTCGCCTGCCGCGAAGATCTGCTGTGGTTTTGCTTTTTGAAGCAGGTCGATAGTCAATTGAATATCTTCCTCACCTACCGAATTCTTCTTCGTTTTACCGGTTTCGTAAAACGGCAGTGCCATAAAGTGGATATGATCATCCTGTAAGCCTGCGTATCTTGCGCCTGAAATCGCTTCCGTTTTCCGGATGAAGCCTTTTACGTTTCTGATTTCCTGGGTATCAATTTCGTTTGGTTGTTTGGTTGGGAAGAAGGCACGCATATCTTCATATGACTTTTGAAGATGAGCGGTGTCTTCGCCGATGCTCTTTGTGAAATCGATAGCAAACTCCATGTACCTTAGCACGTCATCATCCCAAACGGCGGTATTGCCTGATGTTTGGTAAGCTACGTGTACATCATGCCCCTGGTCTACCAAACGGATAAATGTACCGCCCATCGAGATCACGTCATCATCAGGGTGCGGTGAAAAGATAATAGAGCGTTTTTTAGCAGGCAATGCCCTTTCCGGCCTTTGCGAATCATCCGCATCAGGTTTACCGCCCGGCCAGCCGGTAATGGTATGCTGGATCTGGTTAAAAATATCAATGTTGATATTGTATACCGGGCCCTGCTCTACTGCCAGCTGCGCCATGCCGTGGTTATTGTAATCTTCTTCCGTTAGTTTCAGTACCGGTTTGTTAACCTCATTCGCCAACCAGATCACAGCCTTTTTCTTTAACTGGTTATCCCACACGCAATCTTTCACCAGCCATGGGGTATCAAACCGGGTCAGTTCTGATGCAGCATCTGCATCCAGTACAAACTCCACATGTTGTGATAGTTGCAGGTAAGTTGCAGGTACTTCGCCCGAAATCTCCCCTTCTACCGCTTTCTTGATAATCGGCGCTTTCTTCTTGTTCCAGGCCATCAATATGATTTCCCTGGCTTTGAAGATGGTACCGATCCCCATCGTGATCGCTTTGGTTGGCACATTCGCCTTACCACCAAAATCCCTTGAAGCATCACTCCTGGTCAGGTCGTCAAGCGTTACCATCCTTGTGCCTGAGTTTGGCGCAGATCCCGGCTCGTTGAAGCCGATGTGGCCTGTACGACCGATACCCAGGATCTGAAGGTCTAAGCCACCCAATTCTTCTATCTGCTTTTCATAAGCCAGGCAGTAGCCTGCTACGGCTTCTTTATCCAGCGTGCCATCCGGGATGTGCACATTAGCTTTATCTATATCAATATGGCTGAACAGGTTTTCATACATAAAAGTCACATAGCTTTGCGCTGCTGTGGGCTTCATCGGGTAGTACTCATCCAGGTTGAAAGTGATCACATTCTTAAAGCTCAAGCCTGCTTCTTTGTGCTGCCTTACCAGTTCGGCATATACTCCTATCGGGGTTACACCGGTGGCAAGTCCCAATACCGCTTTTTCGCCTTTAGCTTGTTTCGCGCGGATCAGATCTGCTATCCGGTTCGCTACCGCTACCGAGGCTTCCTGCTGGTTGCTATATACGCTTACCGGTAACTTCTCGTAACGTGTCTCTTCCAATAAATTTAATCGTGCCATGAATCTTAGGAAATGAAAATGAGGTTAGTTGTTCAAAACAAATATATCAGATATTTACATAGTGCCGTTATTATTTTAACTTTTGCGGTAGTGTTAACCCATCTAAATGGGGTTAACACGGGTTAACACATTTCAAATCTTTAAAATAGAAAACATTAATAATCAACAGTTTAAACACAACCATGGGTTACACTAAACTGATGTTTTCGAGCAATTAACACATCCAAACGTTTGCCCCTGTTATTGACAAAAGCAAGTGCTGATGAAACCTGGCCCGTTTAACCGGCATCAGGCCATAAAACAAGTGTCATTTGATACTGATAGTTTGCCAATATCATTATCTTATTTCGTTGCTATATTAACAACAAATCATCGTCACTAAAATATTAAATGCATTTGCCCCAACTTTTGCGGGTTGCCGTACAAATAGTAATTTAAGCCCATGATAGCATTGAACCATAACCTGCAGCACCTGTTTAGCATCGCTCAAAAACCATCAAAAACGGGCATCGGCCTAATGTCTGGTACCTCATTGGACGGGCTTGACATTGCCCTGTGCAAATTTACCGGTAATGGTTTAAGCACTCATTTTGAGCTGGTACAATTTATCACAATCCCCTATCCGGATGACTTTAAGCTGGAAGTTCAGCAGGTATTTGCCCGGCGTAATGCGGATCTGGAAAAGATAACTTTACTTAACGCTTATATCGGCAGCTATCACGCCGAACTGATATTGCAGGCACTTGGTCAATGGAAAGTCGACCCGCAAGAGGTTGATTTTATAGCCAGTCACGGTCAAACTATTTACCATGCCCCCCAGCGTTTACATCAGCATAAAAACTGTTCTAACGCCACTCTGCAAATTGGCGACGGCGACCATATCGCCGTAAAAACCGGCATACTAACCATCAGCGATTTCAGGCAGAAGCATATTGCTGCCGGAGGAGAAGGCGCTCCGCTGGCTTTATATGGTGATGTATTATTGGGCAATAAAACCGGCCAAAACCGGGTGCTGTTAAACATAGGAGGCATTGCTAATTTAACCTGGCTTCCTGGTGACGGTGATTTTAATCGTGTGCTCTGCACAGATATTGGCCCCGGCAATACACTCATCGATGCTGCCTGCCGAAAATATTTTGATAAGCCTTTTGATGAGGATTCAGCCATAGCTTACAGAGGGCAGGTAAATGATGATCTATTAACGGCGCTCCTCTCCCATCCATTTTTTGACGAAAAAGCCCCTAAAACCACCGGACCAGAACTGTTCAACCTTGCTATAGTTGCTGAAGCACAGCAACGGTCAGGTATCGGGCAAATTAGTGGTGAAGACCTTATTTGTACCCTAAGCGCCTTCACCGCGGCATCCATAGCCGGATTTGTTAAGGAAAATATCGCAGGGGATCATATTAAAATTTTTACCAGCGGCGGCGGGGCGCGAAATCCATTTGTTATTGGGGAATTAAAAAAACTATTGCCCCAAGCGGCAATAGAGGATAGCAGTTTACTGGGGATCAACCCCGATGCCAAAGAAGCTATATTATTTGCTTTATTAGGTAATGAAGCCTTATGCGGTGAGCCGATCAGGATCGGAACGAACCCGGCGGTGTTAATGGGGAAATTCTGCTTCCCGGTTTAAACGGGAAGTTCAAATTAATTATTCCACGCAGAGCGGCATCACATACGTCTATACATTTGCGCTGTAAACGCTCCAAATAGCTTATCGCCCCATCTGCTGCTTCATGAACCTTCTGATCCGCTGCAGCAAGGTACCCTTTCTGTTTGCCAGGAAATTTTTGATCGCCTTATAAGCCTCTTCATTCTCCTCTATGGTGTCGGGAAATTGCGTTACCTGTTTGCGTCCCATTTGCACATGGTACATATCCTCTTTATTGGAGTGTACGCCAGTACCATCATGGCCTATATTTTGAATAAGCGACTGCGACGGGTTCAATGTCAACCCGTTCTTCAAAAAAATAGAGGCATACCAGCGAATGGCCCATGAATTATTTTTACCGGCTTTAAACTGCTCTATCTGTTTCCAGAAATTCATTTTGCCTTCTATCGAAAAGCGGGCTATTTTCAGCGTATCAAACTGAGCAATCAGCTTATCAACATCGGGTTCAAAGTTTTTCCAGGCGCGGGCCCAGGTTGCCCAGCCCCAGCTGGTGGCTGCACGATAAAAGAATGTTTCGGGCAGTTTTTTGTCATGCAAATTGTACATATAGGCGCCGATATGCATTACCTGTTCCTGGTTTGCATATTTTGTTAATGCGTCATTAAAATACTGCAAAGTATATGGCGAAGATAACAGATCGTCTTCAAAAACAATCACTTTGCCATATTCATACACCAACTGTGTTACCCCGCTGATGATGGATTCGGCCAGACCGAGATTATGATTACGCAAAATAATTTTTACCGATTTAAAACCGCTTACATCTTTTACCAGTTGCCTCACCTGTTCAACCTTTGGCTTATCGGCATCAGTTTTGGCTGAATCGCAAAAAATGTACAGGCGCGACTCATCGGCCAGCAAATTTTGCTGCAAATAACTGATGGTACGGCGGGTATGGTCGGGCCGGTTATAAACAAAAAGAGCTATCGGGGCAAGATTTTGCATGGTATGATTTCAGCAGATCAGGTATTGAAATTAAATACCTTGCATCAAGTGGGGCATTTAATTTGCAAGGCAAAATTATACCATAACCTTCCGATTGCAAACAAATAAAATAATTTGTTTTTATTCTGCCGATTTTACCGTAAATGTAGTACGACGGTTAAGCTGTCTGCCTGCAGGGTTATCCTTGCCATTTGGTAATTTGTTTGGGGCAACGGGCATTCTTTTGCCATAGCCGCGCGCAGTAATACGCGCGGATTTAATGCCTTGCAGTAACAGGTAATCAACACAAGCCTCCGCACGGGCCTGCGACAACTTCATATTCGCGGCGTCGGTGCCTATCCCATCGGTATGCGAACCAAGTTCGATCTTAATTTTAGGGTTATCATTCATGATGGCAACCAGCTTATCCAGCGTATCAAATGATTCGGACCGGAGATGGGCGTTACCAAAATCAAAATAAATATTCTCGATGGTTATCTGAACATTGATCTTGTAATTCTGCAAGCAAATTTCGGGGTTAATGAGCGTGTCAATACCCGGCTTTACTATCGGTGCAGGAATAACTTTGGTAAAGTACCCCTTTTGCGAAATCTCCAGTTTATACCTTGGCAATTTTTCCTTTACCTGGAAAACATAATCGCCTTTGGCATCGGTTACTTTAACAGCCAAACCCATTTTCACGTCCGGATCTTTAAGGATCACCCTTGCCCCTGCCATACCACCATTAGTGCGGCAATCAATTACACGGCCACTGATATATAAAAACTTATACTGCCCGGTAAACAGGCTTAAGCAGCAGTCAGAGCCGCGTGCCGAACTCAGGTAGAATTTATTTGGATTGGTTGGATCAAGGCTGTAGTACAAGTCGTCTTTAGATGAGTTAACCGGGTAACCTAAATTAACCGGGGCCGACCAACGACCAAAATCTCCTTCGCTGCGGTAAACATCAAAGCCGCCCATACCGGTAAAACCATTCGAGCTAAAAAACAACACTTTATCGGCCTGGTCATAATATGGCGACTGTTCATCATATGCTGTGTTTACCGCACCGCCCAGGTTACTTACAGTTTTCGGCTGCCCGGCATCATCAAGGTTACTTTCCCAAATGTCGTCACCGCCTTCACCGCCGGGCCTGTCTGATGCGAAAAACAATCGCCGGCCATCAGCGCTAACAAAAGGGTGCTTGGAATTATAGCCTTCGGCGTTAACAGTATTATTCAGCCTTACCGGCTGCTGCCATACGCTGTTTATCAGTTGACTAAAATAAATGGCAGATACTGTTTTCCCGTTCTTTTTATACCACCGGGTAAGGTACATCCTGGTGCCGGTACCATCAAGCGCAGATGTAGCGTATTCAATTTGTCCTTCTTTATCAAACGCGTTAAAGTTTGTGGCAAGCGCTTTAGTTGAATCGAGGATGGCAGAACTGTAAACCCTGTTGGTATAAAACTTATCCTTATCAACCAGGCGTGATGAGGTAAACCAATACCTGCCCAGGTTAACGGTAAGGGCGTAGTCGCCCTGGTCTTTATTTAAGAACACTAAAGCCGATACATCAACGGCGCGCGGGTGTTCCAATTGCTTTAATGCATACTCGCACGAGATTATTTCTTTTTTAGCGAGAGCGGCATACTGTGGATCGGGAGCGTTGTCTGCAAACTGCTTTAACTGGACCAAAGCTTCATTATACTTCCCGTTTGCCTGCAGGCAGATGCCGTACCAAAGCGGTACTAACGGATATTGGGCAGTTGGTGCTTCCTTAGCCAATTGGGCATACCAAATGGTAGCATCAGTATAATCTTTATACAGGCGGTATGATTCGGCCAGGCGATAAATGATGTATTGATTAGACTCAGCCTTTTTTGAATTGATTTTTTTTACTGCTGATGAACGCGGCACATTGCTTTTTGGCTCATCGGTTGTACCATCGGCAATATGCTTGTAATAATAGGCGGCAGTATAGTACTCATGCCTGTTAAAGGCAGTGTCGGCCAGTGCCCTGTAGTTTTTCGCCTGTCCAAATGAAACCAACGGAAAAAACAATAGTAAGAAATAGGGTAATAGTTTTTTCATATTATATCCTTGGGCAAATTGGGGCCGGGGAATCAGTGTAGCGACTAAATATATAGCTTATTGATAGTTCAAAACCGCCGCGGCCTGATGTAACCGCGCGAAGCCCTGAAGTATTAAAATCATAACTGGCACCAATCACCATCCTGCGGATATGGTAACCAACGTTGGCAATTGCAGCATCCTGTACCCGGACCATACCACCGAGTACCAGGCCGTTATCATCGGCAAACTTAAGTTCAGAATATAGTCCGAAAGCTTTGATCTCGCCTTTGCCTTGTTTAACGTAAACTGCGTTTGGGATCAGGTCAAAAAAATCAGACGCTTTTATACGCACACCGCCATGTGCAGTAAACCGCATGGGCAATTTACTGGCGATACCGCCAGCGGCAAAAGGATCTGTTACATCATTGATATGGTTAATGCTAAGCCCGCCAAACAAATTGGCTTTATTCATCGGGTCGGCATTGTAATAATAAATACCGGCGCCTGCATCAAATACCGTTTTTGACGAATAACCAAAATTTTCGAAATTGGGCAAGTTAGGGTCGAAGCCGCTGTTCGGATCGTACTGGTTATCAGACTGGAGTTTACCCGGATCAAAGCTGCGGCTGATAACACCCGCCTGCAAACCAAAATGCAGCCGCTGATTACCATCGCCCGACAGGGTTATGCCATAACCAAATGAACCATAAGCTGTAAAGTAATTATACCCGGCAGTACCTGCTTTTTGATCAAGGATATTAAGGCCGATGCCCACTTTATCGGTTGGCTTGAAATCGGCCGATACCCCTGCTGTGCGGTAGCCATTGTTGATGTTTGCCCACTGGTCCCTGTAGTTGGCAGATAAGCGCGTATCGCCGTCAAAAACGCCCGTAAGCGCCGGGTTGAGCCAAAGCGGGTAAGCGTAGTATTGTGAAAAATGCGGATCAACCTGCGCCTTCACCGTTCCTGCAACTGCAAACTGCAGCGCTATTGTAATAATGAGTAGTAGTTTCTTCATCTTAATAGCGTAATTGTTCCTTTTTTATTCAATTGCGCCCCGTTATTCATTGCCGCTTTTAAATAGTATACGTATACACCCA
Organism: Mucilaginibacter sp. SG538B; assembly: GCF_013376065.1. Lineage (NCBI taxonomy): Bacteria > Pseudomonadati > Bacteroidota > Sphingobacteriia > Sphingobacteriales > Sphingobacteriaceae > Mucilaginibacter > Mucilaginibacter sp. SG538B. The sequence continues at coordinate 59,628 of NZ_JABMJI010000007.1, read as the reverse complement.
CGGGCATCAATGAGCCTTTATAATAACCATCCCATCCTTTGTTAACATCGGTTGATGTAAAAACCAATTGTCCCCATTGGTCATACACATTAAAGGAAAGTGTTTTTATATTTTTTCCATGTGCATAAATAATATCATTATTCCCGTCACCATTGGGGGTAAAGTTGTTGGCTACATATATTACATTGTTATTATCGATGGTGGCGGCGGTAACCGCGGCCGAAGCCCCGCTAAGCGTACATGACGATGCTCCCAAGGCCTTCACTGTAATGGTAACTGATTCGTTTAAGCCAAGGCCGCTCACTTTATGCGTTAAACCGTTGCTGCCCGAACTTGGCGCGGTATAGGTTAAACCATTGTTAGTACTTACCAGGTAACTGGTAGCGCCGCTTACCGCGCTCCACTCAAAAGCTACGCTCGATGAGGTAACTTCACCAACCGTTACCACGGGCGCATCAAGCGGCTTGGTCATCTGTACCTGCACTGTAACTCTTCCGCTGCTGTTACACCCGGTGCTGTTGGTAGCTTCCAGGTAATAGTTTTTTGCCGATGTTAAGTTAGCTGTAACATATGTATTGCCCTGGGCAAGCAGGTTTCCGCCGGTTGGAGCATCATACCATGAAATAACTGCCCCGCCTGATGCTGAAGCGGTTAATGTAGCACTGGTGCCCGGGCAAACAGAAGTGCCCGAACTGCTTACTGTAACCACAGGCAACGGAATGATAGCTACACTAACCGTCCCCCGGGCCGAAGAGCCGCATCCTGCAGCGTTAACGGCCTGTACATAATAGGTTGTTGCCGCTGTTACGTTGCTGATTGTATAACTGGTCCCGCTATGTAAAATGTTAGCATCGGTGGCGCTGCCGTACCAGTTATAAACAATACCACTTTGCGCGTTTTGTATGGTAATTGTTGTTGTGGAGCCGGAGCAAACGCTAACGGTGCTTTGCGTAAATTGCGGCACCGCCGGTAATGGCGAAACAGTTACCTGTATTGTTGTTAAAGGACTGCTGCAGGCGCTGTTAGATGCCTCAACATAATAACTTTTGCCTGCGTTTAAAACGGGTGTTTTGTAGGTAGTACCCGTGGCAAGTATTGTAGTTTTAGCAGGCGAATCATACCAGTTGTAAGTTAACCCGGCCTGCGGCGAACTAATCGTTAACGTGGCTGCGGTTCCCTGGCAAATGGTTAGGCCCGATGCTACGGGCGACGGTGCAGGCGGAGGTGTTAAAACCTGAACACTGATCACATTACTTACCATTGGGGTTGTACAGGTACCTGATGATACTATACGGCGGTAGTAAGCGCCCTTGCTTAATACCGGCGGGTCATAGCTTTTTGATGTGGCCCCGGCAATATTAGCAAAGGTTATATTATCGGCAGATGACTGCCATTGGTATGAAAAAGTACCGTCACCACCGGCAGGCGTGCTGCCCGTAATTGCCGAAGGGTTACCGGTTACACAAAAATCAGTAACTGTGGGGGCTGTGATCTGATTATTGGTTACCGCTATCACGGGCTTAACAGTTAAACTTATCTTTCCGCGTGATGTAGAACTGCAACCTGTTGAACTAAGTCCCTCTACATAATAAGTTATCGCTGATGTTACATTTTGCAATACGAAAGTACTGCCGGTATGCAAAATATTGGCATCAGTTGCAGTACTATACCAGTTATAAATAACACCGCTTTGCGAATTTTGTACACTGAGTGTCACTGTTGAGCCCATACAGGCTGTAACCGTTGTTTGAGAAAACTGAGGCACAGCAGGCGCCAGGGTAACCTTTACCTGTATTGTTGCTAACTGGCTGCCGCAAGTGCCGTTTGATGCTTCGACATAATAATTTTTTCCTGCGTTTAAAACAGGAGTAGTGTATGAGGTACCTGTAGCAAGCACCGTGATTTTAGTCGACGAATCATACCAGTTATACGTAAACCCGGCCTGCGGCGAGGCAACTGTCAATGTAGCCGGGGTTCCCTGGCAAATGGTTATTGTTGACGCTGCAGGCGATGGAGGAGGTGGGGGTGTTGAAACCTTAAGGAGCACCACATTACTAAGCGCCGGAGTTGTACATGCCCCGGAAGAAACCATACGGCGATAATAAGTATCATTTTTTAAGACCGGCGGGTCATAGTTTTTTGATACAGCACCCGGAATATCATTAAATGTTGCGTTATCTGTGGATGACTGCCATTGATATGAAAAAGTACCATCGCCCCCCCCGGGCACACTACCCGTAATAGCCCCCGGATTGCCAGTTGAACAAAATTGGGTAACAGCTGGCGCTACTATCGTATTGTTGTTTACCGCTGCTATCGGCCTTACGGTAACATCATAATAAGAATCATAATCTACTACGCCGGCGGTAGAGATCCTGCGGCGAAGGCTGTATACAATACTCGAAGCAGATGTATTTGTTAACGAAGATGTGATATAATCTTTTTGAGTATTTGCCGACGGTGCATTTACCCAGTTCCCGTTGTTATTTATTTGCCATAGATAACTGTCGGGCACGGGGTTTTTTATATCGCCGTTAAGTACAGCTGCAGCAGCGGAGCAAATGGTAATTGCCTGCAGGGGGGCAACCGTAATATGGTATGTAGTAAACCGTGGTTCAACAGACCGCGGCTCCGTGTTAACAGTCAATGGGTTTTCAAATGCCCGGCTAAAACCAGCGGACGGGAGAAAAAACAGGCAAAATATTGCCCATAATACTATTTTATATAGAAGTGCAGGTTTAGGGTGCATAGCTTAAATTAACGGATAATGATAATAATTATCTTTCATATTACTAAACTTTCAAAATATTTAATCACTAATCAAACGGTTTCAACGCCAACCAGCGTTAAGTTGACCCAATCAGTTATGTTAATTAATTATTTTATTGTTAATCCAGGTTTATTAATAACGTTATATTACAACGGTATCCTAAGCCCTTCTACGATATAATTAATTATAATGTTCACATTATCAAAAAATTTCAAACTAAGCTTTACTGCAATTGAAGCTGTTACAAATTTTACCTTTTAAAGGTGAGTGCAAACCCGTACCGGTTGAGTGCATGATGTAAAAAACCATGAGTTATCGATAATTCAATTTACATGAAGTACATTCAATAAGGGACTGATGAAGGGCAACCTGCGCCGGTAGCGGTTTTATTTAATTAACCATAAACGGTAAATGCAGCCCGGCTAATAACATAAACGGCAATATTATTGTGAACGCCGCGGCAATAAAACTATATAAAGGCCTGGAATACTATAGCAATTAATACAACTTAACTCATACCTTTTTCAGGATGCGATCAAATACTATATTAATATCTTCTGAAATTTTTAAAATATATGCCAAAAACACGTAAACCACGCCCACGATAACCGATCTGTAAATCATATCTGCAAATACATTCTTTAACGACGGAAGATAAAGCCCGATAAGCAGGCAAACCGTAAAGATCAGTAATATATATACGTGTGCCATTGCGAGAGGCTGCAGGTTAAACTTAATTTTAACAAATAACCAATAAGCAAAGTTTAGTACAAACATGGTGATCAGGTATGATAAGGCAGCACCCATCATGCCTAACAGAGGTATCAGGACCAAATTTGACAGCACACAAAAAACCACCCCCGAAACAATAAAAACAGTGGTAAGCTTGTAATATTTAGATACATTCATGATGTAGCCATTTAACCCTCCTGTCATATCAACCAGAAAGGCCACGCCCACTATAATAAATACATTGAAATAATTGGCGTACTCAGGTTTATGTAACAACATTATAATAAACGACCTGTTAATAACCAAGCCTATGAAAAGCAGGCAGCCGATAAGCATTTGTACTACTGATGTTTTGTAATAAATTTTACCAATCTTGGCCAAATCATTAGTAACCCATGACTGGGCTATTATCTGCAGTGAGGTGCGGCTCAATGCCTTGGCCGGTAAACTTATCACTACCGCAATGGCGAAAAACGTACCATAAATACCTACATAACTAAATGACTCTTTGGTAAGCATGCTCAGCATCAGGGTATCAAGGTTCTGGATCATTACAAAGGAGCTGCCACTTAATACCGTAAAAATGCCATAGCTCAAAAACGTTTTTCTTTCGCTTAGCAGCTGAGCACCAACAGTCGAAAACTTAAAGTGCCGGCCTTTGCTAATATAGGCAAGCAACACCAATACAGCCACCAGGTTAGCTGTTATATATATCATCAAAAAAACATGATAATCAACCAGCTTAATGGCTATGAGCAAAACGCCCGCGGTTGTGAACAAACGTAACCCTACTTCGCGCAAAAAGGAAGAAAGTACATTTTTAAATACCGTAAGCGCCAGGTTTTCCAGAACAGAAAATACAAGCGTAAAAAATGACAAAGGAATAAGGTAATAGAAATACCTGATTAGTAGCGGTGCTCCATTCTTATTCTTATAGTAACTAATAATAAAATCCTTAAAAACTACAAAAAGCACCGTGAAGATCGCAAAACCTATCAGGCTCCAAACAGTAACAAAAGATGCGAAACCGCCATGTTTTTTATCGTCGCTGCGATAGTAAGGGAAATATTTAAGAATGATATTACCAATACCTAATCCTGCAAACTGTGCATAAAGCAGCGATATAGTCCCCATTAAAATAAAAAAACCGATCTCTTCTGTGGTAAGGATCCGCTGAAAAAGAATGATAAGGTTAAAGAAACCTAAAGCAACTCCCGCATACAATATGAGGCTGTTAAAAAATCCCTGTTTTTGTAATAGGTTCATTTAATTTTGTTATTGCTGATGCTGCTTTGGATAATATGATCAAGCAAAGCGATGCGCATGTGAATATCATAATTATTAATCATGTGGTTCCGCGCCGCTTTACCCATTTGCACGGATAATTCAACCGATTCCGCAAGGATGCTCATTCTTTCGGCCATTCCGGCTATATTGTATTCATCAACCAAAAAGCCTGTCTCGCCATCAATAACAGCTTCCTTGATTCCCGAATGGCGGGTTGAAACTACCGGCAAACCTGATGATGATGCTTCGAGCACGGTAACCGGGGTACCTTCTTTGTCGCCATTGGCCGCTGTAACCGAGTGTTGTACAAATGCCCGCATGGTTTTCATTAACGTGCGTATTTCTTCAGGCTTTAATACCCCGGTAAGCGTAACCTGCTCATTAAGCCCAAGGTTGGCAATCAGCTCCCGGGTTTCATCAAACAGCGGTCCGCCCCCAACCATCCACAGCCTGGCATCGGGGTGTTTTTCCTGTAAAATTTTAAAGGCCTTAACTAAGGATTGAGGAGATTTCTTTTCAACAAAACGCCCTACGAATAAAAAATCTTTAGCGGAGGCTGATGTATCAAGTAAAGGGAAAGCAGCAGTATCCACTCCGCATGAAGCGGTAAACACTTTATCGGCAGGAGCCCCCATTTCTTTCAAAGTAGCAGCCATATCTACCGATACAGCAATAAAGGCACTCGCGTACTTAAATGCATCCTGGTAAAGTTCGGCATACTCAGCAACTGTATCGCGATGATAAACATCGGCTCCATGAAAATGAATAATCAGGGGAACTCCGGCTAATTTACAAGCTTCAGTAACAGATGCGCCAACCATGCCATATTCAGCAAATACAGCATCTATTTTATGCTCTTTTAAATATTTATACAAGGCGCAGGTACGTACCTTGATATTTTTCCTCTTAAAGATTCTTTTTTGGATGAGATAACTCAGCAAGCCCAGTTTTGAGCGGATCAGGGTTTTACCTTCATGATCATAAACAGGAAAGGCGCCGCCGTATAAAACTTTTTTATTACCAGCCAGGCCATCAATATGCGCTTGTATAAAGGTCTCGGAAAAAGCAGACTTATTGGGCTTTATGATGCATAAATTATACGCCTGGCTCATTTCAACCTAACTTTTTACGGACATAATACCGGCGGAAGAAACTGCCCATTTTATACATCGCCTTATTAAAGATCCTTCGGCTGCGTTGTGACGCGGTTACCGGTTTTGGATGAAAGAACGCGGCTTCGAAATCGTCATTTTTTTCCAATACGATGTGTGCATAATCGCCTACGTTCCACACGTTTTTGAGTTCGTACAGGATTACCTCAGTACCAGTATCTGCAGCCAATTTACCAATAACCTCAAAAGATATATGCTCATCAACAGGCTGCATGGTTTCGGGCTTATTAACTAACGACCATTTTAAGTTAGCCGGTGTAGGGACCGTTAAAACAATGCGGCCTTTATTGCGCAATATTTTTGCAAGCGCGGCATGAACAGCAGGCCTGTCTGTAACAGCTATATGTTCATACACATCCATAAAAACAATCAGATCAAACTGCTCATTAAAGGTATCGGGGGTAAGGATGCTTTCCTTAAAATTGAGCTTGCTGTCGCCAAAAAGCTTTTGAGCAATCTGGATAGACATCGTGCTGATATCAATTCCAGTAATAACGGCATCGGGCCAGTATTTACGCATCCGCGAACATATATTGCCCATACCACAACCTACTTCCAAAATGCGGACCGGTGCTGAAGGCGTAAAACGCCTAATAGTTTCCCACCCAAACTCAATACGAGGGTTCACTACTATGTAATCATTAAGCTTGTTTTTGACGTGCTCATCATAATAAGACACAACGTTTTCGCGGTTCGGATTTTCAGTCATTACAGAGGATATAAAGCTATGCTTTGCAGGTACAAAGTTAATAAATAATATTAAAGGGGGTTTTGGGCAACAATTATACAGATAGCGCAGCCACGCTGTACCTGCGTTTTATCTTAACAAAGGTGTATAATCGGTCGTAGCATTTCATGCGGCTAAATTAACAGTTTTATTGTAGTTTTTCACGAGTAGGCTTTAAAGTGAAACAGGTTCTTCCAAAAGGAAAAACCTGTTTCACTTTATTAATATGGTCGGAATTAATGTATTGCAGTATACAGTTTTTTAATTTCTTTATCCGAAAGCACCCTGTCATACAAACGCATATCGTCCAAAGCGCCTTTCAGGAAGTATCCGGGAGAGGGTACATCAGGATTATCTTTACCAATGTAAGCGTCTGCGGCTATCGTGATATTTGGAGAAGCAAACCCGTCAAATGTACTATCTTTTACACCATCAATATAAAGCGATAGGGTGTGAGTAGTATAATTATACACAGAGGTTACCATATGCCAGTTATTCAAAGCAACAGCTCCACTGGTAAGTATTGTTAAAGGACTGGCTCCTTCGTTAAAGGTAACCAATCCCAAACCACCCTGCCCGGTAGATACAAAGTCATACCCGGAGATAGAAAGATTCCATCCATTACCTAACCCTGGCAATCTTTTAGCTATTATCTGTGAAGCAAATGAATTATTATATGCATCAAGCTTCACCCAGGTAGTAATTGTAAAATCTGTATGAGATAGCCTGAGTGTTTGTTTGTCTTTGACAACGATGTAGCTATTAAATCCATTAAAATAGTAAGCACTATTAGCATTCCCAAATCTATCAGCAACCTGTGTTAAATTATATCCGGAGCCATTGTTACCGTTGCCAGACACGTCAGATGTATTGGCGCCAAAAGGATAATAAGCTATAAGGCCAACCTTAAGGCTGTCTTTAACGGTTACGATACAGCTTATTGATTTTGTTTTTTCAGCATTGCTCACCGAAACTTTTGCATTTCCTTCACCTTTGGCTTCGATACGGCCTAATTTGCTAACAGTTATAATTGAGGTATCTGATGACAACCAAACCAGCTTCGTTGTATCAAAATTTATAGGCCGAACCTTTACGTCTAATTGTACTGCCTGCCCGGTATACATGGTAAGCGTATCCCGCAATGAAATTTCACTAAGAGTTTTTGTACTGTCGGTTACCGGTTTAGGTTGGTCTGCAATTTTGGTACAGGACGTGTGTGCAAATGCATATAATGCTACCAGCAACGACAAAGGATAAAATTTCTTCATATGATAAGGTCATGGTTGTTAGCTGCAAATATAATAAGTTCATCTCAGTTACAAAAATTCCCACTGTCACCTCATCGCATTTTATAATAAATTAGTGTTAAAGTCGCATATTTTGCCGAAATTAATTATCCTTTATAATGGTTTTCATTGCTGCCTTTTTCTTAGCAGCTGTTTTTGTAGTCACCAGCACAACACCATTTACGGCCCTCTCGCCGTAAATAGCCACAGTATTTTTATCTTTTAACACACTTATCTGTTCGATATCGTTCGGATTAATTTTACTTAACGATGTACCCTGGGCCAGGGCTATCCCATCTATAATAATTAAAGGCGCTGATTTACCGCTATTCTTGTCACTAACTATCACATGCTGCCTGGTGGTATCAACAACCAAACCGCCATATATTGGCCTGTCTTCGCCCGGCGGATTTACAACATCCCCGGTTTTATTTTCGCCTGGCTTTGCAGATTTATCATCGGCCAGTGTAAAGCTTATCGGCACAGAATACTGTACTTTCACCGGCTTGCCATTCTGAATTCCAGGTTTCCAGGCCGGCGATATACTAAGCACTCTTAAAGCTTCTTCGTCGCAACCTGAGCCTATCCCTCTTACAACCTTCATGTTTGATAACGACCCATCTTTTTCAACAACAAAAGTTATGACCACCCTGCCCTGAACATTATTATCACGGGCGGCTTTGGGATACCTCAGGTTAGTCATCAGGAACTTTCCAAATGCTTCTAACCCACCCTTAAACTCAGGCACCCGCTCAACTGATGTAAATACCGGATCAGAACCTGATTGAGCCGAAGCTATTGAGAATGTTACAGGTGCAGTAGTCTTTGTAGTATCATCGCTGGGAGCAAGTGTAAAACTGATAGGCACTGAATATTGAGTCCTTACCGTACGATTTCCCTGCATACCGGGCTTCCAGTTAGGCGATAGTTTTATCACCCTTAATGCTTCGTTATTCAGATCATCCGTAATACCCTTTACAATCCTTTCATTTGAAAGCGTGCCATCCTTTTCAACAACAAAGGTTATGATCACCCTTCCCTGGATCTTTTGTTCTCGGGCTGTTGCAGGGTATTTTATATTGGTAGATAAAAATTTACCAAAAGCCCCCAGCCCGCCCGGAAACTCGGGCAAACGGGCAACCGCAGTATATACCGGTGAGGTATCAGCTGCTACAACCGGCCTTTCAAGTTTAAGAGGCTCATCAATAGTAATCTCCGCCACTTTACTGGCCGGCGTCGAGAAAACTTTATCGGCCTTAGTGTTGATGACCGCAATGGTATCACTATTATTAATTGTAGCTGATGACAGTACCATCATCAAAATAAACAGAGGGGCCGACAGTCCGTATTTAATAAGCGTTATGCGGTGCGATTTATTTTTTTGCAACATGATAATACGTTCTTTCAACAAACTTTTGTTAAAAAATGAATTAACCAAGTTGTGTGAAGGCGTATTGAATGTTTGGCTTAAAAGCAGCATGGCATAATCGGCCTTATCAGTACCGGCTTCAACAGCATGCCTGTCGGCTATAAATTCGTGAATATGCTTGATCGCCCGACGATAGAAATAAACAATCGGGTTAAACCAGTTAATGATCATCACCAGTTCAACCAGCAACACATCGGCCGAATGCCATTGTTTGGCATGTACATCCTCATGCGTGGCTATAGCCGCATTCTCCTCCCCATCGGCATTTAATTTCACGGTTTTGAAAAAGGAATAGGATACCTGTGATTGCGGCTGACTAATCACCTTTTTTAGCTTAAACAACTGCCAGATCAATCTGAGCGATAAAAAAACGATACCCGCCGCATATATAATAAACAACACCTCCCCTATACTAATAGGCGATTCTTCAATAGGTTTAAAGTGATAAACCAATACCGGGCTACTGTACAGGGTATACTTTACCTGCTGGGTAATAAATAGATTTTGCACCCAATTGGCCTGGATAACGGGTATCATAAATGATAGTAAAGCGGCACTTACCAGGTAAAGCCTGTTAAGCTGAAAAAAGGTTTCTTTACGAAGCAACAGCACATAAAACCCGTAAAACAGCAACAGGTATATGTTTACCAGTAATAAATATTGCCACCAGCTCATAATTACTTTTCTTTTAGTTTTTCAATCAGTTTCATGATCTCATCGGCCTCTTTCAGGTCGATCTTTTCTTTCTTTACAAAAAATGAAAACATGCGGTTAACGGAGTTGTCAAAGTAACCGCTCAGCAGTTTATCAGTGGCAAAATTCTGGTATTGCTCTTTGCTGATCACAGGGTGATATTCATGGCTTTTGCCAAACGCGGTATGCCCAACAAAACCTTTGGTTTCCAGGATGCGAATTATTGTCGACACCGTATTGTAGGCGGGCTTGGGCTCGGGCAACTGGTCGATAACGTCTTTAACATACCCTTTTTTTAACTGCCAAAGCACTTGCATAATCTGCTCTTCGGCGCGGGTTAACTCTTTAATTTCCATGTGCGTACTTTAAATATTAATACCTCGTGTATTAATGTGTTTAATTGGTCAAACTAAGGTAAGGGATGTATTTTATATTTGCAACTAAATTTTTAGTTATTAATTTATTAAACTTTTAATCACCATCTTCGTTAAGTTGATCACATCTAATTATACATGAACATAACCTTCCATGGTGCTGCCCGTAACGTAACCGGCAGCAAGCATTTACTCCGCTTAAACGACGGTACCAGCATATTATTAGACTGCGGCATGTTCCAGGGACTGGGCGAGCAAACCGAAGAAATGAACGAACATTTTGGCTTTAATCCCAAAGGTGTAACGCACATGATCCTTTCGCACGCGCATATTGACCATTGTGGTTTAATTCCGCGGCTGGTTGCCGAAGGATTTGAGGGAAACATTTATTGCACCCCGGCCACAATGGACCTTACACGCATCCTGCTGCTCGATTCGGCAAAGATCCAGGTACAGGACACCGAGTATAGTAACAAACACCGCATCCGCAAAGGCTTGCCGCTGCTTAATCCTTTGTACACCGAAGAAGATGTGATGGAGGCCCTTCGCCTGTTCAAAATTGTTGAATATGGCGAAGAGTTTGAAATTACCCCATCCGTAAAATTTAATTTTACGGATGCCGGGCATATTCTGGGCAGCGCGGCAGTGCATATTACCGTTACAGAAAACGGCAGGGATACCCACATTACTTTTAGCGGCGATGTTGGCCGTTATGACGATCTGCTGTTGAAAAACCCGCAAACATTTGAGCAGGCTGATTATATTTTACTGGAATCAACCTATGGCGATTCGCTGCATAAAGAACTGGAGCCTATTGAAGAGTCACTACTGGAGATCATTAAACAAACCTGCGAAGTAAAAAATGGCAAGGTGATTATTCCGGCATTCAGCGTTGGCCGTACGCAGGAATTATTGTACGCCTTAAACGGCCTGGAACTTAAAGGCATCCTGCCGGATGTTCCTTATTATGTAGATAGCCCGCTATCAGAAAAAGCAACCGAAGTATTAATGAACCACACCGAGGTTTATAACAAAAATGTGCAGGAAGTTTTAAAAACCGATGCCAATCCTTTTGGGTTTAAGGGTTTGCGCTTTATTGAAAGTGTGGAGGAATCAAAAGCGCTGAATAACGATCCGCGGCCCTGCGTCATCATCTCTTCATCAGGCATGGCCGAGGCCGGACGGGTAAAGCACCACATTAAAAACAATATCAATAATCAAAAGAATACCATTTTAATGGTTGGTTACGCAGAACCAAATTCATTAGGCGGCAGGTTATTGAGAGGTGATCATGAGGTACATATTTTTGGCGAAATTTATGAGGTAAAAGCCGAAGTCCGCTCAATCAAATCCATGAGCGCCCACGGCGATTATGACGACCTGCTCCATTTCCTGGCCTGTCAGGACCCGGCACTGGTAAAAACCGTATTTCTTGTTCACGGCGAGTACGAAGTACAGCAGCATTTTGCCGGGAAAATAAAAGCGCACGGTTTCCATCATGTTGAGATCCCGTATCAGCACCAGAAAATAGTTTTGGAGTAGGAAAATTAAAAAAGGCGTCATTGCGAGGCACGAAGCAATCCCCAAGAAGCAGAGCAGCTATGCAAGTTTATCCTGTACAGTCGGGGATTGCTTCGTACCTCGCAATGACGGCTGTAGAAGTCGTTCATTGATTTTTACCCTTTACTCACCTGCTTTATCACCGCGATAATATCCTCTTCGCCAAAAGCAGCTTCGGCGGCCTGGTAGGTTTGATAAGCAGTTTCGCCAAGCGGGGTAGCTAAACCGAGGTCTTTAGCCAGGCGCAGATCTTTAGCAATGTGTTTTAAGGCGAAAGCTGCCTGGTAATTATTGTTAACAATGGCATCGCCTTTTATTTTGATGAACGGGCTGCCCAGGGCACTGTTACTGATCAGCGTAATTAGTGCTTCGGCTTCAACACCGTTTTGCTGCGCCAGTGTCACTGTTTCGGCAAGGCCTTGTGCAACAATACCAAGCAAAGTATTGATGGCCAGCTTAGCCGCGTTACCTGCACCGGTACCACCAACCAGCATAACCAGTTTACCCATTTTTTCGAGGATAGGTTTAGCTTGCTCAAATGCACCGGCCTCACCTCCAACCATAATAACCAGCATAGCATCCTCCGCCTGTTTGACACTGCCTGATACCGGGGCGTCCAGGTAATAATTACCTTGAGCCTTGCATGCGGCTGCCATCTCCTTACTGATAGCAGGCGAAACTGTGCTCATGTTAATGATTATTTTGCCGCTTACTTTTGCGGCAAGTAAACCTTCATCACCATGAAAAATATCATTAATGGCCTTATCGTCTGATACCATGATAAAAAGAACATCAGCAGCATTCAACAATAAGGCAGGCGAAGCAGCTACACCAATGCCCTGTGCCTTAAACGCCTCTTCCTTATCCTTGCTTCGGTTATAAACACTGAGGGGATATCCTGCTTTAATCAATTGCTGCGACATTGGAATGCCCATTTTTCCTAATCCTATCCATCCTGTTTTAACTGTATTCATAGTAGCTATTTTGTTTTTGTTTTATATAGATTTTATTGATGTCAATTTCTCTCTTCTAAGTCATCTAAAAAGACGACAAAAAACCTAATTACCGAATATTTTTGCGGATGCGGCTCAACGATTGAGGCGTTACGCCAAGGTACGACGCGATATCGGTAAGTGACACTCTCCGGGCAACCTCGGGCTGCCGTTCCAAAAACAACCGGTACCTTTCCGACGAGTCGTAACCAAGATAGGTGTTGCGCGTTTTTATCTTCTCCATAAGCGTATGCTGCGAAATCTGATCGATCATTCCTTTGAGATAAGGCAGCTTTTCATATAAAGCCAGCAGGTTGTTTTTGCTAATAACCAATAATTCTGTATCGCAGGCGGCCTGAATACTTTCATCAGCGATCAGGTTGTTATTAAAGCTGTACAGAATGGTGCAAAACTGATTGTCCTTTAAAAAGAAATAAGTAACCTCATTTTCCTTCTCATTTCGCGCCATAATACGCAGTATGCCGTTGGTAATAAAAAAGAGCTGTCTTGCTACATGCCCCAGCTGCAAAAGCGTATCCCCTTCTTTAAATTTCATTGGCTCAAAGGCTTTTAGTATGAGCTCCTGATCATCAACCGGGATAGGTTTTAACTGCTGTAACCTGGCTATAAGTTGCTGTTGCATGATACAAAGATCAGGTAAAATTGAAGTAAAAGCATCAATAAAAAAAGTCCTTGCGAGGAACGAAGCAACAAGCCTCCTCTAAATCCTCCCCTGAGGGAGATTTTTATTTATCTCATTTTAAAGCCCTTCCTTCCGGGGAGGGTTTGGGTGGGGCTAACCCGCCTGCCCTATTTCCAATTTACTGATCTTATTGCCGGCACCAATCGTAAACTTAAAGTAGGTTTTGAAATCGCCCCACTGGTCGCTGTGAAATTTGCCGTATAGGTGCAGCCCGCCTTGCTCCACCTTATCGATACTGGTAAAACGTTCATGGCCTAAAGCTTTTTCAAAAAAACTTTTAAAGTCCATTTTATTACCATCATCAAAAAGCTGGGCATCATTGGTGAACAAAGCAAACCAAGCTTGTCGGTCACCGCTTTGCAGGGCATCGATGGCTTGTTTCACTACCGGGTTAGTTAACTTTTCGGCATTCATGGTATTGACGTTTTGGATAGTTGAAGTAGTTGCTTTTACAGATTGAGCATTTACAGCAGAAGTAATTAGCGTGCCGTATATGATATAATGATTAAGCGTTTTCATAACATGGTAGATGTATAATCAAATAATGCTGCTTTTTGAATTAAATACAGGTAGCAGCTTATAGCTAAGACTTTAAGCTGCTACCCTATGTTACTAAACTGACCATTAATTTGTTGCGCCGCCATTTACCAACAGGTGTTGTCCGTTCACAAATGATGAAAGATTGCTGGCGAAAAACTCGGCCACATTGGCCACATCTTCAACTTCGGCCAGGCGGCCCATCGGACAACTGTCAAGCAATTGTTTTCTTAATGCGGGGTAACTATCAGCTTCGGCAAAGATACCTGAATGATCAACAGCAAACGGTATGATAGAGTTAACTGTTACACCACGGTGACCAATTTCTTTCGAAAGGATATCAACCAAATACCTTGGCGTAGTTTTGCTGCCGCCATACACTGCCATTCCGGGTACCGGGAACGAGGTGGTGCTTGAGGCTATGTAAATAATGCGGCCGTTATCCTCAACATTTTTGGCAGCCTGCTGCATAGTAAAGTAAGTGCCTTTTGTATTAATGCCAAACACACGGTCGAACTGTTCTTCGGTAAAATCAGTTACCGGGGTTTCCACCAGTTCGATACCGGCGTTAGCTACTACGATATCTATTTTACCAAACGCTTCTTTAGCTTCTTTAAAAAGCCTTTCAATATCAGCCACTTTACTTACATCAGCCTGCACAGCTATTACGTTGGCTCCCATCGCTTTGATGTTGCTGACCACTTCATCGGCCGATACTTTATCGCGCGAATAGTTGATCACGATATCGGCGCCTAACGCTGCATAACGTTCTGCAATTGCTTTACCTAAACCACGGGCCGAGCCGGTTATTACTGCTACTTTATTATTTAATGAGTTCATGATTGTTTTTTTGATTACACCGATGAAGTTTGATTTCACCGATTGCGTTAATGATTCTATGATTATTATTCCTGTCTCTCGCTGTCTTGCTTCTTGACTCTTGCCGTCTTGCTTCTATCATTCCCCCTTCAGGGGGTTAGGGGGCTTACGCCATTGCGCCATTAGCACCGATATTTTGTGCTGAAATCCATTTAGCATCGTCGCTTGCCAGGAAGGTTACTATTTTGGCAATATCTTCAGGCTCACCGATGCGGTTAAAAGCTGATAATGACGCCAGGCGGTCGATCAGCTCCTGGGGTTTGCCTTTGGTAAACAATTCGGTATTTGTTGGGCCCGGAGATACTGTGTTTACGTTGATGCCCCTTGCTCCCACTTCTTTGGCAAATACGCGGGTTAATTGCTCCACCGCACCTTTGGTGGCTACATAGGTAGCATAAGTTGGCATCATAACGCGGGTAGTGGTTGATGAAAAATTGATGATACTACCGCCATTGGCCAGTTTAGTTGCGGCTTCGCGCATGGTATTAAATGTTCCGCGAACGTTGATATCAAACTGGCGGGTAAAATCCTCGTCGGTAGTGTCTTTTATTAATTTGGTAATCATGATGCCGGCGTTGTTTACCAATACATCAATTTTGCCGTAATGAGCTATCGCTGCGTCAAACATAGCTGCTACTTCATCGGCTTTGCTTACGTCGGCTTGCAGCGCAATGGCATCACCGCCTTGTTGTTTGATAGAGTTTACGGTTTGGTCAGCAGCTTCTTTGCCGCCTGCGTAGTTGATAATTACTTTAGCGCCTTCGGCTGCTAATTTGTGGGCTACTGCTGCACCGATGCCTCTTGAAGCGCCGGTTACTAATACTACTTTTGATGCTAATGTGTTCATGGTTTCCTTTGTTATTTATGTTTTGTTGCCGTTGATTGACAATACAAAGGTGGCAAGGGCGAGGCCCCTGAATGATACACATATCAAAGCATTACATACGAATATCTAAGAAGCTATTTAAAAACGATAATTTCCAAATGTAGAGACGCATCACATGCGTCTCCCGCATGCAATTTTCGCATGCCTTGCCTATGGAACACGGCTTATCCTACGGAAGACGCATGTAATGCGTCTCTACAAAAACCAACCTGTCCTGATGAGATTATAAAAACAGGGATTCCCGGCGATATTAGCTATATCCCCGCATGCGCCTTCCTGAACAGCACCGGCGACATATCCGTATGCTTTTTAAAATAATTACTGAAATGGGTAGCTTCAGAAAAACCCAGGCGATATGCAATTTCTTTAATGGAGAGTTTCGAGTTCTGCAACAGGGCCTTGGCCTCAGCTATAGTTTTTTCGGCAATCCAGGTGCTGATGGTTTTGCCCGTTTTTATTTTGATAACGTTACTCAGGTAGTTGGGATGAAGGCTTTGCGCGTCGGCGTAGTCCTGCACCCGGAAAGCCTGTTCGGCTGTACCATTGCTCAGGTCGCGGTAATGTTTTTCAAGCAGGCGTTTAAAGTTTTTTACAATTTCCGAGCTCCGGTTGCCTTCATATATCGGGTTATAATCTTTCCAGAAATATTCTTTGAATTTTAACAGTACCACCACAAACAGGTTACCGATGATCCGGTAACGATATGGGCTATCTGAATTGTACTCTTTCAGGATCTGGTGATATAAAATATCAAACTCCTCAAAAACTTCGGGCGTAAGTACACGGGCCGGAAATGTTTCGGCCAGCAGAAAAGGAAATTCGTCAAAAATATTGGCGTGCACGTTTTCCTTCAAAAACGATTCGCTTAGCGTAAACAGGTATACATCGCCAATACGCTCCCAGTTAAACGAACGGAAATGGCCCGGGTTGGTAAAGTAAATAGCACGGGGCTGCAGCTTATGATTTTGCTCATCAATGGTATAATCACCACTCCCATCTTTAATGAAGGCAAAAACAAAAAAGTTAAGCCTGCTCAAGGGCGATCTAAACGGCATTGGCTGATTGATATCTTTCAGATTAAAAACCGTAAAATCGGTATGTTTTATTAGCTCAAGCGGCAAGCCCAGGTGCTTGTATTGATCATAAAGTGTATTGAAGATCTGTTTTTCATTATCCTGGTGATGCATGGGGAGATGTTTGCATCAAAGCTATGAGGCCCAGAGGAGATTTGCAACAACAGGTTAATCAATAAAAAACGGCGCATCAGTTACGATACGCCGTTTTTATTTTATTGTCTAATATATTTTAATCAAAGCTTACGCTGCCATAACTGGTGCTGATGGTAATGGTTTTATCGCTGCCGCCTTTACCTAAATGGCCCTTGTAAGTTTTAGTCGGACTAAAACCACGTTCGCCATCGGCAGGGGTTTTGCTGGTGATGTTAACATCATGGCCGCTATAGTTAAAGCTACCGTAGTGAACAGTGATATCAAAATCAGCATTCTGGCCGTCACTCACTCCCAGTTTTACACTTGAGTAGGATGAATTAACCGAAAGGTTTTTCACATTTTTATCAACCTCTCCAATCTTTAACGCCCCACTGAATTTAACGTTGATATTACCCGATGTAGTGATACGGCCAATTTTGGCCGAGCCATAGCTTACATCTGCATTGAGTTTATCACAATCGCCAAGATTAAGGCTGCCATAAGCTACATCCAAATCGCTGCCGGTAAGGGTGCCGATAGTTGCACTGCCATATTTAACCCTGATCTGGCAAGCTGGGTTGCTTAAGGATTTGGCGTTAAGGCTGCCATATGAGTTATTGATATTGAGTTTACCGCTCAGGTCGGGCAACTCGGTATTGCCATATTTGTTGTTAATGGTAAGTGGGTTTCTGGCTGGCATATACACGGTATAATTAATCTCCATTTTGCGGAATGCGTTTCTTTTGCCAAACAATGATCCCCAGATGCCGCCCTCATTATCACCGTCGCCCTGATTAATGGATGTCCTGAATGAAACACCGGAACCATCTTTGCTATCCTTGATGCTTACGGCATCCAGCATCTTTTGCACCTTATCTTCGTCGTTGGCGCCAACTACGATCTGCACGTCAACTTTCACCTCACTTTTTGCCCAGGTAAACACCGTTACCTTACCATATTTATTATCAATGTTAATCACGTCATTGCCATCAACATTATAGCTTTTACTGTAGTTTTTGGTCTTCTCAATGATGTCCCCGTTTTGCAAATGTTTTTCATAACTCTCATCACCATCATAACTATAGCTAAAGTTCTGGTCGAAGTTTTTAAAGCCGAAGTTTATATTAGGACTAAGCATCTCAAATTTATCGGCAAACTTCAAGCTGTCAAATCCTTTAAACTTCATTTTAAATTTTAGCGTGTCGAGCTTTTTAAGTTTAAGGCTATCCTTAAACTTAAAAGCAAGCTGTTTGTTCAGCTTCAGCATATTTTGCATTTTAAAATGCAATTGCTTTTGCTGCTGCACGCGCAGGTTGCTCATTTCCTTTTGCAGTTCGCGCATTTTGGCGTTCAGCTCCTTCATTTTTTGCTGATATTCCTTGCTGTCGGTTACCGAAGTCCAGCCATCCCCGTTCAATTCAGCGGCGGGAGGCGGTGTAGGAGGCAATTTTGGCATTGCCGGCGCAGGCGGGGCTGCAGGACTTACCTGTGCAAAGTTTGCTGTACTTATGGCTAATAAGCCGATAAGCAGGGCCGGACTAAATATCTTTGGTTTCATTGTTTTGTTCCTTTTTCATCTGGTTAAACTGTTCAATTACATTTAATTGCTGAGTTAGCACCTCGGTTTGTATTTGCAGGTTCCGGATCATTGCACGTAAAACACGTTCCTGGTTAGGGCTGGTGGCTAAATCACTGTTTAGTTTTTTATAGGTGGAATCCATCTTGGCTATCTCGGCGCTGAACTCCTTGTATAGCTGAGGATCATTTTTAGATGCTGATTTAAGTTCGGTAAGCTTGGTTTCAACAAGCGATGCATAGCGCACCTGCTGTTGTGCGTACTCGGGGTTAATAGCGGCAAGGTCAACGCCTTTTGTGCCTTTTTGGCTTTGTATATATATGCCGAAGCCTATGCCCATTACAATGATCACCGATGCGGCCACTTTTAGCACGAAGCCCAGCGAAAAAGTCTTTGCTTCCCGCTTTTTTGGTTGTTCCTGCTCCTGGTCCAAAAAATTGAGCTGTGCCTCAATTTTACCCCACAAATCTGCCGATGGTTCTATTTCGTTAAATTCCTCGTTATTGTCGTGCATGAAATCTTCAAATCGCTTGCTCATGATACTTGTCCTTTCCTGTTTAAAATTTCAATTAACTTTCTTTTAGCTCTCAAAAACTGGGTTCTTGATGTGTTTTCTGATATATTCAATATTTGACCTATTTCTTCGTGGTCATACCCTTCAAGCAGATATAATGATATCACCACGCGATAGCCATCGGGCAACTGGTTCATGCCTTCTTTTACCCTGGCAACCTGGTACTGCAGGTCTTCATCGTCCCAGCTCTCGTCATCGGCAATATTTTCAAGATGGCCATCTTCCAGCTCAACCAGTTCCAGCTTTCGTTTGCGCAGCAGGTTGATCGACCGGTTCACAACAATCTGCTTAAGCCAGAGGCCAAATGTGGTATCCTGCCTAAAATCCTTCAGCTTGGCAAAGGCATCCACAAAAGCTTCCTGCAGCACATCTTCTGCTTCGGCAATATCGCCCACTATCCGAAAGGCCACGTTCAGCATAGCTTTCGAATACAATCGGTAAAGCTCATAACAGGCTTTTTTGCTCCCCTGTTTGCACTCAATTACCAGGTTGTAATGTTTATCAATATATATTGCTTCCAAATTCGTGACCGGCTTCAGGTTAATAGACGCAAGGCATTTTGCAACGTTGCACGTATGTGAAAAATATTTTTTTAATAAAGGATAATTTTTTTGACAGTTTTAAGTTAACGGGGGTTCAAGTAAGCATATCACCTAAAAATTCTTAACGGAGAGCGTAATTGCGAGGAACGAAGCAATCCCAAACTATACAGAGAAACTTGCATAGCCACTCTGCCTCATGGGGATTGCTTCGTGCAATGACGCTCTTTATTTTGAAATAGTGTCTAAAAAGCCATTAACTGCTTTGACTGCATTATCGTATCGTTGTTCACTCAGCCCGGATACGACCTTATAGTTAGCGTTAAGCGCCTGGAGTTCGCGGTGCCAAACATTCATAAAATATTCGCGCTTGGTTGGGAAATTACGCAAGGGATCATCCTGCCAGGGTAAATCGATATCCAGCAGTAAATAAAAATCATAGGGGTGATGAGGCAATTCGTCAAGCACCTCCTGCGGGGCGTTGCCAAACATTTCCTCGCTCCAGATCTTTACCGTTAAAAAAGTGGTATCACAAATCAATATCCCGTTAGCCTGCGGCAGCAGCTCCTTTTCGAGTGCCATCTGCCCGTGAAACATGTTCACCTCATCCTGCCAGGTGCAATCGCCCTTAAGGTTTGCACAATACTCGCGCGAATACTCCGGCACAGCTATCGTATTATAATGCGCCGCCAGGTATTCAGACATAGTTGACTTCCCCGTTGATTCGGGACCTACAACTGCTATTTTGAGTATTTTGTTCATGAACTATAAAGGTAAAGCAATGGCCGCGTGTGATTCCTCTCTTGAGAACATAACCGTCAACTTAAGGAATAAAAAGCGGGGAAACGAGCGATTCCCCGCTTGAGAGGGGCGGAGGTGTGTGTTTCTGCTTTGATAAGTATAACGCAGAAACACACACCTGCTACCGCTCATTCCTCCGCGCCCCCTCTCAAGAGGGAGTTTTAAAATCTTTTTCATTGTGGGCGTTGCCTGCGGCCGGGCTATCCGCTCATACTGCACCGGCCTTAGCCACGTGGCCGGTATCCGCTGCTATCCCTAACGCAAAAATTGTCTGAACTCGAATTTATTGAATTAAAGAATTATTGGAACTAAAATGGGAACTTCTGTACATTCCTTAATTCAATAAATTCCGGTTCAGACCTCCTCTATTCCGTTTTCTTCGGAACCCTTGTTGGTGTATCCTGGCCCGAAACTATAGTGCGCGAGCTTAGGGCTATCGCGCGGATGGTCGAAGTGATATTATTCACATCCAGCGAACTAAATTCATCGCCAACAGTATGGTATAATTTGTCAATATCGATCTGGTCGGTTGAGATGGTGTGGGCCGGTACGCCAACTTCGGCCAGCGACGCGTTATCACTTCTGTAAAACAGGTCCTGGTCCGGGTAAGGGTCCGGGTAAAACTTAAAGGCTGTGCCTTTCAGGTTCTTCTGCAGGATCTTGCCAAAATCAGATCTTTCAAACCCGGTAATAAATGCCGAGTTAGTGCCAAATTTAGATGCCTTACCAATCATTTCGATGTTGAACATGGCAACTACCTTATCTGCATCTATTTGTTTGGCAAAATACTGCGACCCGTATTCGCCAATTTCTTCGGCAGTAAAGGCTACGAAAATAAGCGTACGGGCATTATTGTTGAGCTTTTTATAGTATTTAGCCAGGCTCAATACAGCGGTTGTGCCTGAAGCGTCATCATCCGCGCCATTGGCAATGCTGTCTGTTACGCCGGGTTTATCAGGTTTGATAATCCCTAAGTGGTCATAGTGTCCCGAAAATACCACATATTCATTCGGTTTGGTTTTCCCGGGGAGGATACCGGCAACATTAAACAGTGGCAATTCTTCATTTTTGATATCACAGTTAACATCAAACGATGCTGTGTTATCGAACTTGCCCAATACAAATACCAGGGGCTGCTTTACTGTGCCTTTAAAATTTGTGCTGCCTGTCCCCAGGTACGACTTAACCCGGCTAAACAAGTCTTTAAATTTAGGGTCGATCAGCAAAAGTGTTTTTTTGCCGCTTTGTGAAGCTGCCCGGTACTCGGTCCTGAAATTTTTATCCGCACCAACGGTAACTACCTGTACATCTTTATCGCTTGCCCATTTAAACGAATCCGTACTGCTTGCAAACGCGCTGTCTGCAGCTATAGCCTTACCATTGATGCTTACAGTCAAGCTAACAGGGGTCGACCGTACCATCGTAAAGTTTTGACGGTAACCGGTATTGCCTGCCATAGGTTTAAGACCGGCCTTTTTATATTCGCCTTCAATAAATGTAGCGGCCTTTTCAATGCCCGGCGTAAAAGTGGCTCTGCCCTGCATATCATCGGCCGACAGGGTTTTAATGATGCGGGTCACATCATCTTTACTGATCAGTTTATTTACATCCTGTGCAAAACCATAAGCCGAAACGCTTAACAATGCCGCTGTTATTATCGAGATCTTTTTCATAGTTATTTGACTTTTGATTGCAGCCAGTTGTTACGGAAAGTTTCCTGTTCTTTGCTCAGTTGCTTGCCTGCCTTTTCAAAGGTTACCACTTCAAAGTTGGGGTTTTCCTCAAGTGTGATAGTGGTTTCATGGGCACCGGTCCGGTTTTTATAGTTTACTATGATCTTATCGCCCGGCTTTTTATCGGCAATGGCATCACTAAACCCTTTCTGATCTTTAATATCTTTTCCATCAACTTTCAGGATCACATCACCCGCATCGATGCCTGCTTTGTAAACCGGGGTGCCTATAGTCGTGCTCGACAATATTGGCAAACCTTCGGCATCCGCGGCGCGTACCTGCCCGGCGCGGCCACGGCCCGGCGTAACTGCCAGCGGACCGGCCCAACCTTTGCCCGGCTGTACTTTACGCAGTACCAAACCTGCTTTAGCCAATAGTTCTTCGTAATTGTTTTTATCGGTCCCGTTAATGTAACGCTTAAAGAAATCAGCAGCAAATTTGGGGTTGTTGGTTACTTTGCCCAAATCGGTTTGGAGATCGGGAATGGTATACGGTTTCATTACCTTACCGCGTGTAAGCCAAACAGCACGCATGTAATCATCAAGCGTCATGTTAAAGTCGCTGCGGAGGCGAAGGTCGAGCGCTAATGCAATGGCGCCGCCATAAGTGTAATAACTGGTAAAATCGTTAACGTTGTTGTTAGGATCTATAGATACACCGGCATCGGCAAAAACCGAATAGCGGCTCATTTGGGCGGCCGAATATTTGGCAGCGGCAGGTGTGTTTAAGATCTGGTTTACCAAACCGGCAATGGTTTTGGTATAATCATCAACCGTTACAAAGCCGGCGCGGGCAAGTAATAATTCGCCATAATATTGCGTAAAACCTTCGGCAAACCAAAGCTCGCTGCTCATGTTGGCATGTTCAAAGTTAAAAGGCTCCAATGATTTTGGACGGATGCGTTTTACATTCCAGCTATGGAAGTATTCATGTGCATAAACACCCATGAGGTTATTTTCAAATCCTTCAACCTTGGGTGCCGGGATAGTTATAGAAGTGGAGTTACGATGTTCCATACCGTCGCCTGATACAGCAGGATTTACATCGCTCACAAAAGTGTACTCGCCAAAATCATAAGTGGGCAGTTCGCCAAATACGGCTTTTTCTTCCAACACCAGCTTCTGGATCATCTTGCCGAAGTTATCAATCATCGCCTGGCTATCGTCTGAGTGCATGGTCAGGTTTATTTTTTCTTTCTTACCATCGGTATTTACTACTTCCCAACTGCTAACGTTGTAATTGGACAGTTCGGTAGGGCTATCCATCATATATTGCAGATTGGGTGCGCTGTACACATTTGAGCCTTCATGTTTAAGTTGTGAAGCTACTTTCCAGCCGTATTTATCAATGTCGTTAAACTCAAAGGTAAGGGGGCGTTTATCCTGCCCTACCACCCACATAAACGTGGCGGGCATATTCAGGTGGGCATGGCTCGGATCGATAGAAGCATAAGTGCCATCGGTCCAGTTGCCAAAAAGTGTATAGCTCACTTTCACCGCTGCCGGGTGTTCTCCCACTTCGTAAACATCGCCTTCAATTTGGGTTAAAGGCAGCTCCTTACCTTCAACATCGGTAGCTTTAACGTTATAAATATTTTTACCAAACTCATGGGTTGCATAACGACCGGCAGATGAGCGGCTCATCCGTACCCTGAAAGCCCCTGATGGTGCCTGCGGAATGGTCATGCTTATCTCAGCCTCATGATGGGCGGCGTTTGGGAATGATATGGAATAGTAAATAGCTTTTTGTGGTTCCTGCTGTGCCATAGCACTGCACGCAAGTACCGAGGCGGCGGTAAAGAGTAGTAATTTTTTCATCAACTTAAATTATCTGCGCTGAAATTACTATTAAATCACGAAAAAATAATATCAATATTATTATGCAGAAAATCGTTCTTAAAATAGGTAATGCAATCAGCAGGCGGATAAAATGATTTTTTTTTCGCTCACTTCTACATGTTAATTGTGGCAGGTTTAAAAAGCGTTAGCGTAAAGAACCCCTAAACCCCATTTAAAAAGGCTTAATCCGGTCGCATTCATTTTATTATATGTACATTTAAAGAAATTTGCCGGCTTATGATCCTTTTTTCAAAAAGAAATCTATACTACACCGATTACCAATGGACTACTTACATCCCGAATGATCCACGTGTAAATGGCAGGCCCGATCATACTGCGTTCAATAAAAATGAAGGGAACGAAATGGTATACCTGATCAACAAGTTAATGATGATATGGGATTATCGTTTTGCCAACACCGGCAATAAAATGGAAAAACTGATCCACGATAAGCTACCGGCCGAAATCTCCAGCCAGGAAGATGTGCAGAACTGGCTTAAATTAAACCTGAAATTTTAGGCAAAAAAAGCTAAAAACGGAATGCTTAAAGCTTAAAGCAGGAATAGCAGGAAGCAAGTTAATCGCTTTTCGCTTTGGGCGTTCGGCTTTAAGCTTCCGGCCCTATCCAAACAATAAGCTAAAAACCTCTTCAATACTGCTCACAATCTTAATGTCGATAGCATAGCGTGACAGATCCATCCGCTTTTTATCCTGACCGCTGGCAGGGAGATTGTATTTAGAGATAAAGATCTGGTTAAAACCAAGCTTCTGCGCTTCGGCAATGCGTTGCTCCACGCGGTTTACCGCCCTGATCTCACCAGAGAGACCGAGTTCGCCTGCAAAACAGGTTTTGAACGGGATGGGCATATCCTCGTGCGATGAAATAATGGCCGCCGCCAAACCAAGGTCAATAGCCGGGTCCTCAACCCTGATGCCGCCGGTAATATTCAGGAACACATCCTTTGCACCCAACCTGAAACCGCAGCGTTTTTCCAATACAGCCAACAACATACTCATACGTTTGGTATCGAAGCCTGTAGCTGTACGTTGCGGCATTCCATAAGCCGACGCACTAACCAAGGCCTGGGTTTCAATCAGCATCGGTCGCATACCTTCTAAAGTAGCCGAAATAGTGATGCCGCTCAATGGTGTTTCCCGGTGCGAAAGCAGGATCTCCGACGGATTGGACACTTCCCTCAATCCTTCACCCATCATTTCGTAAATACCCAGCTCTGATGCCGAGCCGAAACGGTTTTTGATGGTACGCAATATGCGGTAAACGTGGTGCCTGTCGCCCTCAAACTGCAGCACGGTATCAACCATGTGCTCCAGTATCTTCGGACCGGCAATCATACCGTCTTTGGTAATATGACCAATTAAAAATACCGGCGTCGAAGTCTCTTTGGCGAAGCGAAGCAATTCGGCGGTACATTCCCTAACCTGCGATACACTGCCGGGAGTTGATTCAATATGTGCCGAATGCAGGGTTTGGATCGAGTCGATCACCACCATATCCGGCTCTAATGATTCTATCTGTTTAAATATATTTTGCGTGGATGTTTCCACCAAAACATAGCAACCCCCCCCGCCCCCTAAAGGGGGAGCTACCATTCCGCTTAGCCCTGTATAGTTGCCGCTGTTGGCATCCCCTTCAGGGGGCGGGGGGGGCGTGATTAACCTTTCGGCCCGCATTTTTATCTGTCTTTCACTTTCCTCGCCCGATACATACAAAACTTTTTGGTTTGGCATATTGAGCGCAAGCTGCAGCATCAGGGTTGATTTGCCTATGCCCGGCTCTCCACCTATCAATACCAGTGAACCGGGCACTATCCCTCCTCCCAAAACGCGGTTAAACTCTTTATCGGGAGTTGGCACACGGTGCTCTTCGGTATAAGTGATCTCCGTTACGGCCACGGGTTTATTGGCCCGCTGCTGACTGGTTGACGCAGGCTTCCAGGCAGGTACCGCAGCGTTGCCTTTTTCAATCACCTCCTCAACAAAAGTGTTCCATTGCTGGCATGACGGGCATTTACCCAGCCACTTGGGCGATTCAAAGCCACAGCTTTGACAAAAGTACGCGATCTTGGATTTGGCCATTATTAATCAGATGTGCAGATTACAGATGTGCAAATATGCAGATTAATTTGATTTTTACTAAATTAATTAGCAAAACACATTGATAAATGCTACTCAATTACTTTTATTTCTTATCCGCATAGATCCTGAAATAGCCACACTCTTTAAGCGCTTCTTTATAATAAGCCGTATTATTGTATTTCTCTTTTAACTGTGTGAAATATTTGTGATACGCATCGGTAACAGGTTGACTGGCTTTTATGTCGGCAAACTTATCGGCACCTTTAAATTCCGGATCATTATATATTTCATTCAGGGCACATTTACTCAGCATAAATGTACAGCGGGCTCGCTGTTCATCTGTAGTGGCGTTTGTGCGGGCCAGTTGATAGTACTTCATCGCAATTTGCATCGATGTCAATTTATCATCCATGCGCTGTTCGCCTTCGTAATAATAGCGGCCGGTTGGCCCGGTAGCTACCACATCCGATTCGTAAAACAACCGGGCGTTACCGTAATACGTGATATTGTAACAGGCATTCGCGATGGCATAAGCATTACTGTATACGTTTTTGCCTTGCTTAATTTCTGTATTTATAGTATTAAGCGTTTGCAGAAAACTTAGCGGCGTATATTTTTGCTTTTGCGGGACTGCATGATCACAGTCATGGCAGTCAACTAATCTACCGGTAAAGGGGTTGCCTGCAAGCACAAAATCTTCGGGCTTCATTTTTTTGAGTTGAGCAATAGCTTCAGGTAACTTTTGCTGATAAACCAATGTGATAGCCTGATGGTAATATAAATTGTTAAGTGTTATAGGATAATAACGCAACATCGTTTGTTCAAAAGCAGTTTTATCCGGTTTATTTAACAGATCTATCATGTGTTGCACCCTTGCGCTATCCGCATAAAAATCCTGTGCATTGTTGTTAAAGCATACCTCCCTGATTGGGTTGCCTTGCTTTTTATAAAGCTGCGATATGGCAAGGTTACAAACCGAAATGGCATTATCAAACCGCAGGTCTTTGATCTTAATCTTACTATCGCGCAGGTTGGCAAGCCAGTTAAGAGGCTCCGTTAATTTTGCCTCCGCAGCGGCATCCATTTTTTTAAGGTTTTTGATATATAACATCAGGTCGAGCAACTTGCCCTGCGCTACAATCATTTTATCGCCGGCGGGGAACTGGCTTTTTGCTGTAGCGTAAAACTTACCGGCTGCGGTGTAGTTGCTATCCAAAAAGTTAAGGTACCCTGCCGCGAGGTTCCAATAGTAAGGCTTGGCTGTATTATTTTTAAGGGCAATGTTTTCAACAAGCCGTTTACCCTCGTTATCGGATTTTATTACCGAATCGGCAGGTTTACCACCTCCTGTTGTGGCCTCCCTGATATTAATCAGACGGCTTAGCAGCAGGTCCAGCTTTTCGGATTTTGGGTTGATGGCCGCGATAGTTTTTATAGCCCTTGCGGCATCATATTGTACCCCCATCATATGCCACAGGGTTATTTTCTCTTCCGGCGTTTTGGCAAGCCTGAGTGTGGCATTCCAATCACTTTCATTTTGCGGGTGGAAGCTCCAGAAGCTCGGGATCTTTAATTTATAAGTGTAATCATAACAAAGGCTGTACAGGTAGTTTGATAGGGCGTAGTTTTTTTGCCTGTAATAATATCCGGCTACATAGCCCATTGTACGGTAGTAAATGAGGTTTTTAGGAAAATTATCTTTGAACTGATTAAACAAGCTAACAGTTATTGCCGACGACGAATTATCCAGGAAGTAATAATAACGAACGGCTTGAAACCATAAACGCTCCTTGATAAAAGGATCTGTTTCGGCATCGAAGGCACTAATCAGCGTTGAAGCCAGCTTTACCGGCGAATGATTGGGCTTTACCTTATCCCACGAATAATATTGATCGTTTACCGAATAAACCTCACTTATTTTGGCCAGCTTAAGGTAGCTATAAAAAGCTTTGAGCATTTTTGCCGATACAGTACCAGTACTCATAACGGGGTATTTAGCGGGCAATACTTTGAGCGCGCCAGCTGATTTACGGGAAATGGAATCAACAGCGCCGGCACTGGCTTTAATAAGCAGGTACTGAAGTGACGCTTTGCTGAATTGATGGTTAAAATGATCGTACCATTCGTCAACAATAATATCGTTATACCAGGTATTGCTCCCATCAGTATAGCCTAAGCCATAGTAAACTTCGTTACCCGTGTAAAAGAAGGGGGAGTATTGCTTGTTGACAAAATATTCGGGGGAAAAAACTGAATATTCTTCCTCGTACGAGTCGGCACAGGCCCAGATTACGCCCGCTATCGTTAGCGTACAAAAACTAAAAACGAGCAGAAATTTGCGTAAGGGTTTCCTGGTTAAATTTTGAAAGGTCGATATTGGCCAGTTCATAGTAGATGATGGTTGTATGTTTTTGTTTAGGCAGATGCTGTGTTAATTGTTTGGCGGCAGCATTCAATGTATTGCTGTCCGTTTCTTCAAGTTTAAAAATATCATTTTGTTTGATATAAATTCCATCAAGAAAAAAGCTTGTTGTGGCCCGGTAGTTTGCCGCCCCTTCAATTGGTTCAAAATGAGCCCGATCAGTAAGTTGCCTTCGCCCTATTTTTCCATATACCTGGATCACCCGGCCCTCCCTGATATGAATAGCCCAGGAAAATAAAGGCAAGGCGATATCCAGCTTCAGGGGATAGCTGCCCAAGTAAACGATATACTTACCGGCATCATCTTCATTGTAAATTGAATTAGGCTGCTGCAGATCGGCGTTGAGCTTGCCCATGTTGTAAAACATCAGCACGCCTGCATCAACGGGTGGTATACCTGTACGCTCTTTAAATTTAACCTGGTGCAGCCTGATGGTAGCCTCCAGCCGTTTTTGGTTAAGCTTTTTAAATGCTTTAAGGAAGCTGAAGTATTTGTCCCGGGTACTTAATGACCAGTCGCAGTCGACCTGTACTTTGGTATAGCTGATCTTCTTTTCTGCGGACAGCTCATTTATTAGTTTATTGCAATGGCCGGCAAGGGCAGCAACAGCGGTATCGGCAGTGTTTTCAAAGGTTTTGTTGGTGATGTAGATAACCGGGGTAATATTTAAGCCCGCCGGGAGCTCATTGAGTTGCACAACGGCATTCGGGTATGAACGTTGTTCCTGATCATTCCAGCTTACATCAAAAAAACGGATATAGACATTATTGCCGGTTTGTTTTAATAAGCCGGCTTGTTGTTCGTTGAGCTTGAAGCCGGTTTTCCAGTAATAGAATGCAGTTGAGGCATTGCCGGGTTTTTTACAGGAGGTTAATGTAGATAGCAAAACTATAACTGTAAGCCAACCAAGAGATTTAAACATATTGAAACAGCAGACTATTTTATCGGAGTAAAGTACGGGATTTTTCGATAGATTGCTGAGGTGATACATGACTTATACTTTGCATGCGAACCACACAGCGCGGCCTTGCTACAGCGGAAAGCATAGGTTTAAGATAACGATCTACGATATGAAAAACATTCTTTTTATAAATGAACCTGATCTATACTTTGATAAAGATGAATTCATAGCCTGCCTTCCTGAAATTGGCGGAGAAGATGAACTGTTAAAAGAGCTGAGTGCGGTGCTTAAATTTCCCGGTTATTTTGGACATAACTGGAATGCCGTTTACGATTGCCTGTGTGATTTTCATTGGATAGAAAAGAAAGGAGTTGTACTGGTGCATAATGTTATGCCCATGCTTACCGAAGAAAAACTAAAAGCATATATAGAGGTACTTCATGATGCAACTAAAAGCTGGGGCATTGATGAAGCACATTATTTTAAAGTGATTTTTCCTGTAAAATCAATGCCATTTTTAGAGTATATTTTAATGAATCTCAAATAAAAGCCCAGAACTTGTTTTGTACTGGTCGAAGTACGCTGTCGCTTAACTTCGACCAGTACAAGACCATTAATACCTTACTTATTCAATTTCTTTTCAACCGCACTACGTTGGTTGGAGCCTGCTGATTTTTTTGCCGCTTCCACCTTTTTTGCGGTTGTTCCTTCTTTGCGCGCTTCATAGTTCAATTCGTGTGGTTGCTCTGATACAGAGTTCCTTTCCACTTTTACGCCTCTTTTTGACATAGCTTTTCTTATTAGATGTAACATATTAACAACGCTACATTTCAATGGTTTTAACCACCGAGTAAATAATTGTCTTTTTAAATTAATTACAACTAAATGAAATGTAGCTTGTTCAGCTATAAAGAAAAAAGCTATGAAATACCTATTTGCACAAAAAAACAATACCGGATTATGGATCACAGCCGGCATAACAGGAGTTTTGGCAGCAGGCGCGGGGATCTGGTTTTACTTGCGTGGTAAAAAATCAGATGAAACAGCCGGCCCACAAAAAGAACACGTCCAGGACTATCTTGAAGCCAAGCACCCCAAAAAGAAAAAACATAAAACCGATGTGGACGAGTTGGCAGACCTGGTACATCATCAGGCAACCTGAAAAGACTGTATACCCCTAACTGGTCGGAGTTAAGCAGCCGGCAAACTCCGACCAGCAGGGTTGTCGGCACGAAGCAACCGGAAACAGCACAACAACCATTATAAATGTTTATATATGAGAGGGAAACGTACCGGTACTTAAACAAGAATCTACTCTTCTGATGTCAGCATTACGGCGCACAGCGCTCTTATCGTTTCAGCTAACTTACCTTCGGCGTTTAACGCTACAAGTTCAGTCTCCCTAAAAACCCGTTTATGTGATTTCCCCTCGTGCTTCGCCTCTATAGTAATAAAGGCTTCGGCGTTTAAGCTATCCGGGCCAGATCTCGTTACCTTTAAAACTTCGAAGTTAGGCTCGAAAATCTCTTTTATTTTATCAATTATCTCCATATCTCAAAAATAAATGTATTGGTTTTAAAAAACATCAGATCAAATCGGGCTATTTTTCACATTTACTTATGTCTTGCTTTTAATAACCAACATTTGATTACCTCCTTTTTGAAATTCGTAATCCACTTTTTGTGTATCAATATTAAAATCGCCGCCAAGCACCTCAAGTAATTCGTCAAAAAACAGGGGAGCCCCGGCATTGAGGTTCAATATTGGGAAGATCCGCAATTCGGGGCATATGCGCATGATCTCCTGTATCGCTTCCGTATGAAACTTTAACCCCAGATTATCATACAGCAATAAAAAATGAGAGCTTAGGCCCAACTCAAATGCGTTATCCGCGAAAGAGGTTTTAGCGGGCATGGCATGTTTAATATATCTTTGCCGAAAGCAGTCCTGGTCAAAATCCCGCAGAAAATGGTTCATTGCGGTCATTCTTATTTCCTGCAGTTCTTCCACATCTTTAATGTTGTTCCAAACAAACTTATCGGCGTTAGCCCTCACCTGGCCTATCACTTCTACACAGGTTTCATCAATCCGTTTTCTGATATCATCAGTCGAAAATTGATATAAAGGATCGATGGAGGTAACCTGCTTACCCATTGCGTGCATCTCCGCATTAAAACTTGCCGGACCATCACCTATACTGACAATCTTTTTGGTAACATCATTGGCGCTGAGGTTAAACATTTGCTGATATTCGGTAAACGTGCGGCCCCAGGGCACAACGTTATTTAGTTCAAAAGCCATTATTGTAATTTTGTTATAGATAAAAAACAGACCCGTATAATGATACTGCCGGACGGATATTGAAAAAAGGACCTGATAGTCGTTATGATCCCGGCTGCACAAAGCTGTGACGCCACCAATTGAGTTTGGTTATGTGATAATTGATCATTGATGGGTAAGATATGATTAAAGACTGGCAATAGCAAGGTTTGTTATTATTCCAAATGCTAACCAACATAAGGCTTACGTCATCTCTGCTGCCATAAGGCTATTGCACCTGATACATATACCGAATACAGCGACAGCCACGACAGGTAACACTGTTTTGAATTGGATTTAAGGTACCCTAAAAACAAAAAAAGAGCAGATGCTCATCCAAACACCTGCTCTTTTTAAAGATCTTTAATTTGTGCCATTTTCAAACAGTTGCACTTCTGAATTTTTACAGTTTAATTTCTTCGTCTTTTGATGAGAAGAAATGGAATTCCGTGATCTGATACGATGGGTTACTTTTAACCTTTATCCATTGGCCATATTTTATAAACCACTTCATTTGGCGGTTATAGATACCTTTTTTAATAAAGGCTTCAATATATGGGTGCACACACAGAGTTATTCCTTTTTCGTTTTGCTCGGTAAGGATGTAATTGAAATTGTTTTCAATATCATCCATCAGCAAAATGGTTGGCCTTATAGTGCCAGTTCCGTTACAGGTAGGGCAAACCTCGCTGGTAACAATGTTCATTTCGGGCCTTACCCGCTGACGGGTGATCTGCACCAATCCAAATTTGCTCGGAGGCAAAATGGTGTGCTTGGCACGGTCGTACTGCATTTCGGCACGCAGAAAATCAAAAAGCTCCTTACGGTTCTGCGGTTTGTGCATATCGATAAAATCGATCACCACAATGCCACCCATATCGCGAAGGCGTAACTGCCTTGCAATTTCTTTGGCAGCTTCTTTGTTTACCTGGTAAGCGTTCTCTTCCTGGTTTTCTTTGCTGGCTGTGCGGTTACCGCTGTTTACGTCAATGACGTGCAGGGCTTCGGTATGCTCAATTACCAGGTAAGCGCCACCGGCAAGGTTAACTGTTTTACCAAATGCGCCTTTAATCTGCTTTTCGATACCGAAATGGTCAAATATAGGCTCCTTATGCTTGTGCATGCGGACTATGCTCTCCATATCGGGCGAGATTTCATGAATGTATGACCGAATTTCTTCGAACATACTATTGTCATTGGTATAAATGTGCTGAAAATCGGGGTTCAAAATATCCCTGAGGATAGTTGATGTACGCCCAATTTCGCCCAATACCTTTTTTGAAGGCTCAACAGATGGCAGCTTGGTAATAAACTGTTCCCATTTCGAGATCAGGTCAAGCAAATCTTTCTGTAGTTCATCAACCCCTTTACCTTCGGAAACTGTACGGATGATAACGCCAAAATGCTTTGGCTTAATGCTTTCAACTACTTTACGGAGGCGTGTACGTTCAGTATTGCTTTTTATCTTTTTCGAAATAGAAATTGCTTCCGAAAAGGGTACTAAAACAACATACCGGCCCGCTATCGACAGGTCGGAACTTAAACGCGGCCCCTTAGTTGATATGGGTTCTTTAGCTATCTGTACCGGGATAAGCTGGTTTTTGGTCAATATCTCGGAGATTTTGCCTCCTTTATTGATATCTGCCTCAAGCTTAAACCCATCCAGTAGCTTTGACTGATATCCCCCGCTACGTACCTGCTTGGTTAGTTTAAGCAGGCTCTGCACCTGCGGACCAAGATCAAGATAATGCAAAAAGGCATCCTTCTCATAGCCAACGTCAACAAAGGCGGCATTTAAACTGGGCATGATCTTTTTGATGCGGCCCAGGTAAATATCGCCAACTGTATAGTTGTTGCTTACCTGTTCTTTGTGAAGCTCTACGAGTTGTTTATCCTGTAATAATGCAATGGTAGCCCCGTTGGGGGATGAATCGATAATTAATTCTTTTATCAATTGCTACTCCATTTCTTATAACGGTAAAAACCGTGTGTTAATAAGTGGGTAAAAAACACTAATAAATAAAAAGTACCCACCCCGGTTTGGGGCAGGTAAAATCACTAATGTTTAGTCTTAAGTCGTTGGTCTTAAGTTTAAAGTCAGAAAAAAGACTTTATACTTAAGACTAAGAACTATCGACTTAACATAAATGCTTATTTCTTTTTATGTCTGTTTTTTCTTAAACGTTTTTTACGTTTGTGGGTAGCCATTTTGTGTCTTTTACGTTTTTTACCGCTCGGCATAATAATAATTTTAAAATGTGTGTTAGTTATTTAATTCCTTAATATATCCATCAATGCGCTGACTGAAAACAGGGTCAGGCATCATTTCTTTGCATTTCTGGTAAGCGTCAATAGCTTCCTTTTTCATGCCTAATTGCTTATAGCTTTCGGCTAAATAGAAAGTAGGTTCCAGTTCCTGCTTTTGCGCAAGCAGTGTTTTAAACCTGCTTACCGCTTTTTCATACTGACCCGATTTCATGGCGAACATACCTAAGTTAAGGTTAGCGTTCCAATTTTTCGGGTCTTTTTTAACAACCTCAAGCAACAGCGCTATACCCTGCATAGGGCCTGCTGCGCCATTAACGTAAGCTATGCCCAACCCGGTTTTACCTTCAAGGCTTTCGGGTTGTAATTTCAAAGCATTTTGAAATGCTTCGGCAGCATCATTCACAAACGCAGGTTGAAATAAAGTATCCTGTGTAAGTTTATATGCATCATTAAAACGGTTACCTGCATTTATCCAGTCTTGTACCTTGTTTTCTTTACGGGCTAATGCCTGGTAATAAAACGCCGCAGGTGCGGGCTGGTTAACATCATCCCAGTGCTTGGCAAGCTGTACTTGCAAAGATGGCGCATCTGCGTCTGATGCTTTTTTTAACTGGGCTTCAAGGCCATTGATCTTAGCCGCCAATGCATCCCCAATAGCTGCTTTGGCAGGGGCCGACACCATATCAACGGTAACATTAGCTGCCGGTTTAACAGCGCCTGCTGAGGCGGCCATGGCCGGTTTGCCGTTTTTATCGTCTTTTGGTTTTACCAAACCTTTTACGGGCAACCAATACAAATAGCCCATAATAACAACTACGGCTGCACTAACGACTATTTGTTTTTTATTCATGATGGCTTATAATTATTTTTTGCTGGTTTTGTTACCTGACTTTACTTTCTCAACAAAAGTTTTGGCCGGTTTAAAGCTTGGCACAAAGTGCTCAGGGATAATGATGGCAGTATTTTTTGAAATGTTACGTGCTGTTTTCTTAGCTCTTTTTTTAACCACAAAGCTACCGAATCCTCTTACATATACGTTTTCGCCGCCAACCATCGAGCTTTTAACAACTTTGAAAAACGCCTCAACAGTTTCCTGCACGTCTACTTTCTCTATACCTGTTTTTGATGAGATTTCAGTTATAATTTCTGCCTTAGTCATATCTTATTTACTTAATTTAATTTTATAAATACTTAACTGTTTTGGGGTTGCAAAAGTATTGCTTTATCCGTTAACAGCGAAATATTTATCCGTTTTTTTTTGCCAGCGGCGTAAAACCTACATTTTCGTTACAATTTTGAGTATGAGAGGCTTATAAATTACTGGTTAAACATCAATTTGCCGGTGTAAAGAAGTGTGAAAAAAAGTATGAAAATCTATCAATCCAACTGGTAGCAAAGGCCTTGTACTTTCACAGGTTAGTTGCCAATATTTATCGCCTGATTTTTAAATATTGATTGTCTGCTTCATGACTATGCCTCCTGCCCTCTCCTCTTGCTTCCTGATTCTTGCCTTCTTGTTTCCTGCCTTCTTGTTTCTTAATTACTTTTACAACAATGAATTTTACCGACGAACTGGTACAATGGTACTTAAACAACAAACGAAACCTGCCCTGGCGCAATACTACCGATCCTTATGTGATCTGGCTATCTGAGATCATACTGCAGCAAACCCGGGTAGAACAGGGCATGCCATATTTTTATCGTTTCCTGGAAAAATATCCTGATGTAAGCAGTTTTGCCGCTGCTCATGAAGATGAAATCCTGAAGCTATGGCAGGGACTGGGTTACTACTCCAGGGGGCGCAACATGCTAAAAACGGCCCGGTTGGTACAGGAGCTCCATAACGGCCGTTTCCCGGATAGCTATAATGAACTGATAAAACTAAAAGGTATTGGCGAATATACGGCTGCCGCCATCGCTTCGTTTGCGGCTAATGAAGCCAAAGCCGTGGTAGACGGTAACGTTTACCGTGTACTGGCGCGATACCTGGGTATCTATGAACCAATCAACTCAACCGGGGGTAAAAAAACATTTCAACAGGCTGCCAATGATTTTCTTAATAAGAAAATGCCGGGACTGCACAATCAGGCCATGATGGAGTTTGGCGCCATGCTGTGCAAACCTAAAAATCCGGCCTGTGGTATTTGCCCTGTCCGCCTGGGCTGCGTGGCCTTCAACACCAATGCTGTAGCCGCACTTCCGGTGAAATTAAAAACGGTAAAAGTACGTGAGCGCTTTTTTAATTATTTCCTGGTAACCAACGGCGATACCTTTTTGATGAACAAAAGGGGCGATAAAGACATCTGGGCCAATATGTTTGACTTACCTATGGTAGAAACAAGCTCACTTTTAACCCTGACAGCGCTATTGAAACACCCCGAAGTTTTAGCTGTTTTTGGTGATGATATTGAAGCTACTGAAATCTCGCCGGTGCATAAACACATCCTTACCCATCAGCGGCTTTTTGTAAGGCTGATAAAAATTGAAAACCAGCCACTCAAAACGCACGAAAACTGGGTTAAAATTAACGTTCAGAACCTGCCGGAGTTAGCTTTACCAAAAATCATTTTTATATTATTAAAAAATATTTTTAATTTGTAAAATAATTTTGCGTTAATTTATGGCATGTCTGGAATAAACAAAGTAATACTCGTTGGCCACTTAGGCAAAGACCCTGAAGTGCGGAATTTAGAAGGTGGCGTATCTGTTACGAGTTTCCCTTTAGCTACTTCCGAAACTTTTAACAAAGATGGCCGCAAGGTTGAACAAACCGAATGGCATAATATTGTAATGTGGCGGGGACTGGCAGAAGTAGCGGCCAGGTTTCTTTCAAAAGGGAAGCTGGTTTATATTGAGGGCAAACTCCGCACCCGCTCATTTGAGGATAAGGAAGGTATAAAAAAATATACTACCGAAATTGTGGCCGAAAACTTCACTATGCTTGGCCGCAAGAGTGATTTTGATACCGAGCCGTTAAAATCACCCTCAAAAAATGGGGACTCGTTTATAGATCATTTAAATGCCGAAGACTATTAAATTACCGATACTTACTAAAACATCTCCAAAAAAATGCCGGTAACACTTGTCACTGGCATTTTTCATATCCCGCAGAATTATAAATCGGTTATTGCTTAAAATAGTTCACACCCTGTGGCGCGGTACAATCGTCGGCCGGTCCGCATATATATGTCAACGTAAGTACATTCCCTCCGGCATTTAAAACCATAGTGTAGTTCGCCGTTACCGCAATGACGTTGCTAACCGCCGCCAGTTCGGAAACCGGACCAAAAGCATTGTTTTTATTTTGATAATCGGTTATATCATACAAGGTTAATATCGAATTCTGGATTTTATACTTTCCAACCCTTTTTGACGCTGTTCCGATAAGCTTTTTGGAAACCGAGTCGATACTGGTCACAGTACCTTCAAATGTGTGATCGGTTTTAAAATCGTATTCATATTGTGTCCATTGTTTTGAAAAAGCAGCAGGAACAATCCATTTTCCGGATATGTTTAGCTCGCTGTTTGTTGCCCTCTCTTTATGGCAGCCCCAAAAAGCGGTTACTAAAACAATGGCTAACAAGCCTAACACTTTGGCAGGATTCGTAATTTGTTTCATATCAATGGTTACGCTCAAAAAAAGCATAATGATACAGCAGCATATTCTTTTTCCCGGCAAACGCAAAAGCCCTCATATAATGGACTATATGAGGGCTTTGCCTGTTAATATGTTATCTTCCTCCCGGAGGGCATTTAGCTTTCAGATACTGTGTAAATAACGTGCGCAAATGCTGTGTTGTACCTTCGCCTTCCGATATCGAGTGCGTACGGTTAGGGTACGACATTAGCTGAAACTGCCTGTTGTATTTCACCAGTTCATCAATCAGCAGCTCGGCATTTTTGTAATGCACATTATCATCGCCCGTACCATGAATGTAAAGCAGGTTGCCTTTCAAATTCTTAGCATAAGTAACCGGCGAGCCTTTGATAAACACTGCACGGCCGGCATCATCGGTTGGTACGCCCATATAGCGCTCCTGGTAAATGTTATCATAAGTAAGCTGGTTGCCTACCGCTGCTACCGCTATCCCTGTTTTATAAATATCTCCATACTGGAACATCAGGTTAAGGGTTGATGAACCGCCGCCGCTCCAGCCGTGCACTGCTATACGTGCTGAATCGACAAATGGCCATTTAATGATCTCTTTGGCAGCCATAGCCTGGTCGCGGATGTTGATGATACCTATGTTCTTGTAAATAGCCTTGCGCCAGGCTGTGCCTTTAGGGGCAGGGGCGCCACGGCCTTCAACCGACATGTAAATATACCCGTCATCGGCCATACTGCCTTCATACAGCCTGTTACGGCCTGTTCCCCAGGTATCCGTTACGGTTTGTCCGGCCGGTTCGCCATAAACGGTAAACAGTACCGGGTATTTTTTATTGGGGTCGAAATTGGTCGGCTTTACCATCCAGCCGTCCATTTCAATGCCATCAACAGTTTTTACTTTGAAAAACTCGGGTTTATTTTTAGCGTTTTTATCAACGGCTATTACGGTACCGCCGATATGCTTGTGAGCTGGCAAACTGATCACCTCGCTTTGCGGATGGGTATAGCTGTTGCTGAAATTATGCAGCGCAACCTTACCATTGGGCGAAATATCATAGCTATGCGTGCCCGGTTCATCAGCAGGCGAAACACGCTCGGCTGTGCCGCCGCTTAATTTTATTTTGTAAAGATATTTCTGTGTAGCATTATCCGGCGAAGCAATAAAGTATACATAACCCAGAGCTTCGTCGATCATGTCGATGCCAATCACATCATAGTTACCTTTGGTGATCAGGCTTTCTTTGCCTTCGCGGGTTATTTTATACAAATGGCGCCAGCCGTCCTTTTCGCTCAGCCATAAAAAACTTTTGCCTTTTTCAATCCATCCCCAACCCACCGGGTCGCCGCCGGCTACACGGGCTTTAACATCAATCCATGAATCATTGTGCTCCTCACGAATAACACGGGTGGTACCGTTTGACACGTTACCGATAAACACGCGGCTTTCATTTTGCGCACGGTTCAGTTGTTCAAGAATAACTTCGTTTGAGTTATCGGCCCATTCCATATTAGGGATGTAGTGCTGTACGGCATCGCCGGGCACATTGATCCAGGTAGTTGTACCGGTAGCGGTGTTAACTACACCTACTTTGCATGAACTTGGATCTTCGCCCGCAACAGGGTACTCAACCGGCACAACATAGGGATAAACCGAATCGGTAGTGTTCAGCATCAAATAGGTTTTGATCTTGCTGGCGTCTAATTGCCAGTACGCAATTGATTTGCTATCCGGCGACCAGCGGAAACCATCGCGGCAGCCAAACTCTTCTTCATAAGCCCAGTCAAAAGTACCGTTGATAAGCGTTTGGGTACCATCGGTAGTTAATTGTTTTACCGAACCATCGGCCAAATCTTCCATGTAAATATTATGTCCGCTTACGTAAGCAGCTTTACTGCCATCAGGCGAAAACTTGGCAAACATTAATGATGATTCGGCCAGGTTTTTTCCCAGTTGCCAAAGCTTTTTGGTATTAGAATCATACACCCAGTAATCGCCACGGGTATCATAACGCCATACTTTTTTGGTATTGGTGTTGATAAGCACTTTTTTGTTATCATCGCTCACCGTAAACCTTTTAACACTGATAGGCGCTTTGCCCGCCGGCGTCAATTCTTCTTTGGTGATAAAAACAGTTTTTTTAGAGGTATCGCGGGCATCAATCATGATAATTTGCCCGCCGGTTATGCGGTAATACTGATAGCCGTCTTTTGTCCAGTTAACGGCGGCCCGTTGCGCCCGGGCCGTATTTTGCAGTAAGATTAACAATAGCGCAGTAAGGAAAAATAATCCCGAACGGTAAAATTTCATATACATTTAGTTTGAATTAATAGAGCGGCGATATTTTTATTTATTAAATAACGTCACTGTAAATTTTGCGTTAAATTAGCACAATAAAGAAATCTAAAGCCCTCTGTAATGAAAAAAATACCTCTATTGCTCACTGCCTGCATGTTATTTTTCACATCGGTAAACGCCCAGCGGGCCGACAGGAGCAAGTTCATTAAAGACAGTTTAGACCTCTATATCAGCAAGGCATTAACCAACTGGCGCGTGCCCGGCATAGCTGTTTGTATTGTGAAAGATA
This sequence comes from Mucilaginibacter sp. SG538B, assembly GCF_013376065.1. Classification (NCBI taxonomy): domain Bacteria; kingdom Pseudomonadati; phylum Bacteroidota; class Sphingobacteriia; order Sphingobacteriales; family Sphingobacteriaceae; genus Mucilaginibacter; species Mucilaginibacter sp. SG538B. The sequence continues at coordinate 19,133 of NZ_JABMJI010000007.1, read as the reverse complement.
ACAAGGTTGTGCTGATGAAAGGTTATGGCATTAAAGAGCTCGGCCTCATGAACAAGGTTGACGAAAATACCCTGTTCATGATAGGCAGCAATACCAAAGCTTTCACGGCAACAGCGCTTGCCATGCTGGAGGCAAACAAAAAACTGTCGTTAGATGACAAGGTAACCAAATACATACCGGAATTTAAGCTGGAAGACAAAAACGCAAGCGACCAGGTAATAGTGCGCGACCTCCTTTGCCACCGCCTCGGCTTCCGGACATTTCAGGGCGATTTTACTTTTTACAATACCAACCTTACACGCCAGGAGGTAATTCAGCGTTTGGGCAAGCTTAAAGCTACTTATCCGTTCCGTACACGCTGGGGATATACCAACGCGGCATTTTTAACGGCCGGCGAGATCATTCCGAAGGTTACCAACGGGCACTCATGGGAAGCTTACTTAAAGGAAGCCATTTTTGCACCACTGGGCATGGGCAATACTTTGGCCCTAAGCAAGGATTTGCCAACATCCTTAAACCGCACGGTGCCGCATACTATTGTCGACGGCAGGCTTACGCCAATCCCTTATTGCCAGATAGATGGGATCGCACCTGCGGGATCTATCAGCTCATCGGTAAATGACATGAGCAAATGGGTACTTGCTTTACTGAACGATGGTAAGGTTGGGCAGCGTCAGGTGATCCCTTCCGCAGCCATCCAGGCAACACGTGTACCGCAGGATATCGTGAGTAGTGTTCATCATATGAACGGCGAAAATAACTTTGAGCTTTATGGCTTAGGCTGGTTTATCCAGGATTACTCGGGCCACAGGCTGGTGATGCATGATGGCGGGGTTAACGGCTATTTGTCGTCAGTAACCCTTTCGCCGCAGGATAACCTGGGCATCATCATATTAACCAATACCGATCAGAACCAGTTGTTTGAGGCCCTGCGCTGGGATATTTTAGATGCTTATTTCAAACAACCCTTCCGCAATTACAGCGAAGGTTATTTAAAACAATACAAAGCCAATATCGCAACCGAACAGGCTGAAGATAAAAAGCTGAGGGATTCTGTCCTGTTAAACCCCAAACCAATGTTGTTGCCAAACAAATACATTGGCAAGTACAGCAACGATTTTTATGGCAGCATGGAGGTTACCCAGGGCGAGGGCAACAACCTCGAAATGCGCTTTGAGCATCACCCTAAAATGTATGCCTTGCTAAAACCACTGGGCGGTAACCGCTTTTATGTAACTTTTTCTGATCCCACGCTGGGGAAAGCTGTATTTCCGTTCATGGTACAAAACGGCGAGGTTACGGGAGTGCGCGTAAAAGTGGCTGATTTTGTAGAGCGGGGCGCGTATGATTTTAAAAAGAATTAGGGAGGTAGGGAAGGTTACATGAAGGTGAATGAACTACTCCTGCACGTCATGCCGAACTTGTTTCGGCACCCCACAGGACAAGTAGCCGGTTTACTCAGCATGGTTGCTTAGCGCGTGAGGTGTTGAAACAAGTTCAACATGACCGCAATTATCAAGTCATATGCAGACGCGAGCCCGTTCTTCGCCTCTGTACACAATTCTGTGCTATGAAGAAGATCCTTCAGCAGAAAACCACTGCATGTAACTTCACCTCTCCTCACATAAAAAAGCGGGATAATTTTTCCCGAAAGAAAAACTATCCCGCTGAAAATATTTAAACAATTAAGCTTATTGCAGCACAATCTTACGGATACGGTTGTTATAATAGTCGGCTACGTAAACATTGTTGCCGGCATCAACTGCAATACCCTGCGGCGAGTTAAAAATCCCTGCAGTGCCCACACCTTCCGCAAAACCGCTTGTTCCGTTACCGGCAATTACTTTTAATACTTTATCCTTGGTAATCTCCAGGATCCTGCCATTCTGATCGGCTATGAAGAGATTCCAGCTTTTATCAAACGCAATGGCCGACGGGTTGCCAACAACTCCGGTCCGTTTATTACCGCCAACAAAAGTAGTAACAACACCCGCCGGGGTTATTTTACGAATGGCATGATTAAGCGTTTCGGCTACATATATATTATTATTGGCATCAATAGCTATGCCGTTGGGCTTATTGAAAGTAGCGCTGGTTGCGGTTGCATTATCCAGGTAGCTCGCACCCCTGCTGCCTGCAAATGTGGTAACAACACCCGCCGGGGTTATTTTGCGGATCAGGTTATTGCCCATATCGGCTACAAAAATATTTCCGGAGCCATCAATTGCTAACCCGCGCGGACTGTTAAACGTTGCTTTGGTGCCCGTACCATCGGCATATCCGGCATCGCCGCTGCCTGCAAAAGTGCTTACCACACCTGCCGGGGTAATTTTACGGATATTATTATTGCCATAATCGGCTACATAAATATTGCCTGTTGCATCGGTAACCAAACTTTGCGGAGCATAAAACTGGGCGGTGGCTATAGGGCCGTCAACATAACCAATGCTACCGTTGCCCGAAAGTGTAGTGACATCTCCTGCTGCAGTAACTTTGCGTATGGCACTGTTAAATGAATCGGCTACATAAATATTGCCGTCGGCACCCACGGTTATCCCCTGCGGACTGTTGAAAAGAGCGGCGCCGCCCAAACCGTCAACAAAGTCGGCCGCGGTATTGCCCGCCAATGTGCTAACTGTTCCTCCTGTCGATGTTGTACCATCGCCGGTGGTAAACTGCACCACTTTACCGTAGCCTGTACCCGCGCTGTTTACAGCATATGCCCGTGCATAATAAGTTGTTTTAGGGCTTAAGCCGGTAAGCTTTGTAGTATAGGCGTACAAAATTACCGTATCGGTGGTTTTCTTATCGGCTGTGGTAGGAGTTTGATTGGTGGCGCTGTAACAGATACCGTAGCTGCTCAGGCTCACGTCAGTCGATCCATTAAATAAACCGCCTGTATAGGCTATGGTTCCACTTTCGGTAGTCACCACATCCATTGTGGTTAAATCAGGCACGGTTACGGGTGTAATGTTCCCTTTTTTACCACAGCTTGTGCCGGCCAAAGCAACGGCAAATAGAAACGCGGCAAATAAAATTGTTTTGGTAAAGCTTTTTTTCACGAGTTAGTTTAAAAGTTATATGTAGTAAGTAAGCAAAATTAACTTATCAATACGTAGCAAATTACTTTAAAGTAACATTTTAACAAATATTAACATACTTATTACTTACCAAAAGGCTCCGCCGCGCTGCAAACACAAATAAAACCAGTTAACTGCTTCCACACGGGGGCAAAACCATCAAAATCCGGCAACATTTTTGGTGTATACCTGTTATTAATTTACTATGAAACTCATAACGCTGTTCATATCCATTTTGATAGCTAATACAGCTATTGCGCAAAAACATGTACCACTGCCCCACGGAATGATATTTGGCGAAAAGCCCGACACGATAGCCTTGATGCCCGCCTCCAAACTGGAAGCTTTTATGGGTAAAAAAACACGGATCACTACGGCCGTTAGCGGTAAGGTTATTAAAGTAACTAAAGAAAAAGGCGGCTGGTTTGAAATGGATGCGGGTAACAACCGGGTTATAACAGCCCATTTTACCAATGCGGGGATAAACCTCCCCAGGCAATTGGCGGGCCGTACGGTAGTCATTTCAGGAATAGCAGCTAAACAATTTATTGCCGATGACCTGCAGCATATGGCCGGCGATACGGTTAGCGGCAAAAAACAGCATAAGGTAAATACCAACCCCAGCCGAAGGATCAGCTTTGAAGTAAAAGGATTAATGGTAGATAAATAAAGCTATTCAAGCCGGATAAACACCTACCCGTTTGTTACAATGAGCTGCCTTAATTTTTCAGAAACCTCGTTTTTGTTTACTGCAGATGCTTCACGTTTGCATTTCATGTAATGCTCGCGGGCAATTTTTTCGGCCAGGTCGCCGATAGTTTTTACATGCATCTCTTTGCCAAAACGTCCCGCGAGTTTTAAACCTATCCCGGCTATTACCATACCGGCAATACCTATGGCCAGGTAATAAAAGGCCAGAACAAAGCTAACCACCAATATCATGGAAAACAGGTTAACTATCCATTGCTTGGGCTGAAGCAACCGGATCTGGAAACCCATCTCTTCTTCAATAGCGGCCACAGCCTCAATACGGCTATCGCGCGGAAAAAGATCAGCGAGTTTGGTTTGGGGCTTTATGATATCTTTATCATACCCCGATGATGTATTGATGGCATTACGGAGTTTGTAAAACGCCTGCTGTGTGGTACAGCCATCATTTGTTTTCTTTACCTTTTCAACAACAACGTCGCAAAGTTTACCAAAGTTTTGCACATCGTTTACCGATGTATCGTTTAAACTGATGTTAAATGATTTTTCAATTTTCACTAAAACATCATCCATATCTTCAGGATCAACACTCTTCAGGTTGATTTCCTGACCATTAGCCGTATTAACTTTCAATCTATAGCAACTAAATACAACAATAGTGAACCTGCAATTAGGGTTGCAGGTTCACGTTATTAGCAATTAAACTACAAAGGCTGCAATTTAATGTTTTAATTATTTACTCAAATACATTGATTTCTCTTTGTACAGGTGTCTGAAGTATGGGTCCTGCAGGTTAGGGATAAAGCGGATAGCCTCACCTGTTGATTTCATCTCAGGTCCAAGCTCCTTGGTAACTTCAGGGAACTTATCAAACGAGAACACCGGTTCTTTGATGGCATAACCCCAAAGCTTGCGTTCGATGGTAAAGTCGCTCAGCTTATTGGCCTCAAGCATAACTTTTGTGGCTATGTTGATGTATGGCACATCATAAGCTTTGGCGATGAAAGGCACGGTACGTGAAGCACGCGGGTTGGCCTCAATCACATATACCTTATCATCCTTAACCGCGAATTGTATGTTAAGCAAACCGCGTACGTTAAGCGCTTTAGCTATCTTTTTGGTATATTCTTCTATCTGGTGGATTACATTGTCCGACAGATCGAACGGAGGCAATACAGCGAATGAATCGCCCGAGTGGATCCCCGCAGGCTCAATGTGTTCCATGATCCCAACAATGTGTACATCCTCACCATCGCTGATCGAGTCAGATTCGGCCTCGGCGGCACGGTCAAGGAAGTGGTCGATCAGCACGCGGTTGCCCGGCAGGTTGCGCAGCAGGCTTACCACTGCTTTCTCCAGGTCTTCATCATTGATCACGATACTCATACCTTGCCCGCCTAATACGTAGCTTGGGCGTACAAGTACCGGGTAACCAACCTTGTGGGCAACTTCAAGCGCTTCTTCCGCACTTTCGGCTACACCGTATTTAGGGTAGGGGATGTCAAGATCTTTCAGCAGGTCGGAGAAACGGCCGCGGTCTTCCGCAATGTCCATGTCATTGAATGATGTACCGATGATCCGGATGCCGTGCTCGTGCATTTTCTCGGCCATTTTAAGCGCAGTTTGGCCACCCAGCTGAACAATTACCCCATAAGGTTTTTCAAGCTCGATGATTTCGCGTACATGCTCCCAGTAAACCGGCTCAAAGTACAGCTTATCGGCCATGTTAAAGTCGGTTGATACTGTTTCAGGGTTACAGTTAACCATGATGGCTTCAAAGCCTGCTTCTTTAGCAGCAAGTAAACCGTGCACACAACTGTAGTCGAACTCGATACCCTGGCCTATACGGTTAGGGCCTGAGCCTAATACGATGATCTTTTTCCTGTCAGATGCTACCGACTCGTTTTCGCCTTCATAGCTTGAATAGTAGTATGGAGTTTTAGCAGGAAACTCGGCAGCGCAGGTATCCACCATTTTGTAAACGCGGTGCATGCCTAAAGCCTTACGGCGCTGGTACACATCTTCCTCGGTAACGTTGCCTAAAATGTGGGCTATCTGCACGTCAGAGAAACCTTTTTGTTTTAGCGTGTACAGGAATTCTTCGGGAACGTTGTTCAATGAATAACGGCGAAGCTCTGTTTCCAGGTTAACCAGCTCCTGGATCTGGTTCAGGAACCAGCGGTCGATCTTGGTTACTTTACGTACCGACTCGATTGGCACACCAAGGCTCAGGGCGTCATAGATGTGGAATAGCCTGTCCCAGCTTGGATGCTCAAGACTGGCCATGATCTCTTCGAGGTTGCGGCTCTGACGACCATCGGCACCTAAACCGGCACGACCGATCTCCAGGCTTTGGCAGGCTTTCTGCAAGGCTTCTGTAAAGCTGCGGCCAATGCCCATCACCTCACCTACCGATTTCATCTGCAGGCCAAGTTCTTTATTAGCGCCTTTGAATTTATCAAAGTTCCAGCGAGGTATTTTAACGATCACATAATCCAAAGTAGGCTCAAAATAAGCCGAGGTTGTTTTGGTGATCTGGTTTTCAATTTCATCAAGATTATAACCTATGGCCAGCTTGGCAGCAATTTTAGCAATTGGATAACCGGTAGCTTTTGATGCAAGGGCTGAAGAGCGTGACACACGTGGGTTGATCTCGATAGCGATGATCGCTTCATCTGCAGGGTTTACCGAAAACTGCACGTTACAACCGCCGGCAAAGTTACCGATGGCGCGCATCATTTTGATAGCCTGGTTACGCATTTCCTGGTAGCAGCGGTCGCTCAGGGTCATGGCCGGGGCTACAGTGATCGAGTCGCCGGTGTGGATACCCATCGGATCAAAGTTCTCGATAGAGCAGATAATGATTACGTTATCGTTGCTATCGCGCAGCAACTCCAATTCGTACTCTTTCCAGCCTAATACTGCCTGTTCAACCAATACCTCGTGGGTTGGTGAAGCCTGTAAGCCACGGTTAAGGGCAGCGTCGAAATCTTCTTTTTTGTGAACGAAACCCGCGCCTTTACCACCCAGTGTATAGCTTGGGCGAATAACCAGCGGGAAGCCAATTTCCTGCGCGCCTTCTTTACCTTCAAGGAAAGAGTTGGCGATCTTTGATTTGGCAACCCCTACGCCGATGTCAACCATCAGCTGGCGGAAAGCCTCGCGGTTTTCGGTTTTTTCAATGGCGGCAATATCTACACCGATAACTTTAACGCCATATTTTTCCCATATGCCGCGTTCAGACGCTTCGATACAAAGGTTCAACGCGGTTTGACCGCCCATGGTAGGCAGCACAGCGTCTATCTGCTGTTCGGTTAAAATTTTCTCAATGCTTTCGCAGGTGAGCGGCAGAAGGTAAACATGATCGCTGATAACTTTATCCGTCATGATAGTTGCCGGATTGCTGTTAATAATAGAAACGGAGATGCCTTCTTCTTTTAACGAGAGAGCGGCTTGTGAGCCGGAATAATCAAATTCGCAAGCCTGGCCGATAATGATTGGGCCGGAGCCAATGATCAGAACGGATTTGATGGAGGTGTCTTTGGGCATAGGGCTTTTTTTAAGTCAAAAGTTCTAAGTCAAAAGTCAAAGGCTGCTAAGCCTTTAAACGGTTTTTCCTATGCGCTGAAAGCCAAGAAATCCCGACTTCAGCGTCGGGGTGCAAAGATAGAGTTTTAACAAACACCATTCATGTTTTTTTTCAGATTTAATATTGTCGCCATAACACCGGGCCTTTTTTAAGTTTCGGAGCACATTTTCTTAAAACAATAGGCTTACTATTTCCGTAAAATCTCACTATATTTACTTACAGCCCGGCCTGTAATTTCCAATTGAACCTGTAATTGCGCCAGGGCGCAAATACGTTATATTTAAGGACTATGATAAAGAAGTCTGTTTTTCCGTTGCTTGCGGCTATTTTATTTTGGGGCAGCTGTGCTATGCTGCAATCAGTTGTTAAATCAACATTCCCGTATACCGCTACTATGGTTATCCCGGCGTCGGCCAAAGTTGATGAACCTGAAACCGCAATAAGCACGGGTAACAGCTTTGACCAGGATTTTACTAAAGATGGCAACAATGCCAGCAGGATAAGCGAGGTACGCATCATATCAGCCAAACTGCAGTCGAGCGACCCATCAGATTATAACATTGGCAATATAGCGTCATTAAGGGTATACATGGCTAAAAATGATGGCAGTGAAGAGGTGATGGTGGCCATACGTAAAGATATCCAACCCAACGCCGGCAACAGCATAGTACTTGACATTGACAACTCACACTTTTTAGACGAACTGGTGCGGCAGCCAAGCGTACGCATCCGGATGGTTTATCGCCTGCGTAAAGCTACGGCAACTGATGCGAGCCTGAAAGTATCGTTGGGAATTGGATCGTACCCGGCTAATTAAGCTTACCTGCCTATCGCAAAAGAAACCGGAACGCTGTATCTAACTTTAACCGGAACGCCAAATTGTGTTCCCGGAACCCATTTTGGCGAGTTATTGAGCACCCGCACAGCTTCATCATCAATAATGGGAGCAACAGATTTACTCACTTTAATATCTGTTAATGTTCCATCCTTTTCCACAACGAAAGAAAGCACCACAGTACCTTCAATACCCTTACGCAGGGCATCATCGGGATATTTGATATTATTTGATAAAAACCTGCCGAACCGCTCAAGTCCGCCTTTAAATTGCGGAGGCAACCCACGAGATTTCAGGTAAGTATTAACTTTTCCCTCTTTAGTTGTAGCTGTGCCTGATATTAACACCCCGTTATCATAAATTTCGGTAAAAGTAGTTTTGAAGTCTTGAAAATCACCTTTCCACTGTCCATCGCGTTTACCGCCTTTTACAGGGCCTTCTTCTTCAACATAACCAAATTTGTTATCGTAACCTTTAAAGTAGCCATTACCCTCAGAAACCTGGTCGTTTCCCAATGAATCTTTATTGGCTATGATGAGGTAATTGCCAGACCTGTCGGCTGTACGGTCTTTATTACCTTCGGGATACGAAAACTGTGCGTATAACCTGCCATTGGGATAAAATTCCATATCCTCACCTGCCTTTACCCCGTTTTTATAGCTAATAACCGATTGCCTTTTGCCATTAGCATAGTAGGTAACACATTGCCCTTCAAATTGCGGCGGATCGATCTTTACAGATTTTCCGATGAGTTTTTGAGAGCCGCTGGGATAAAATTCAAAAACATTATATAACGTTGAAGCCGAGTCTGGCTCACGCACCACACGGATATAGTCGGCACTATCACGTATACCAACATACTTACCGTTATTTTTTATAAAGTAAACGTTTTGGCGCTGGGCATAGGCCCCGGTTGCAATAAGAAGAAAAAGGGCGATTGTAAAAAGCGGTTTCATAAATTGCGGCTTAGGCGCCGCTAATTTACTTAATCAATTTATTATCTGAATCGGGAAATATCAAAATTGGCTCATAATTGCGGGCTTCTTCAACCTCCATGTAGGCGTATGACATAATGATCACGATATCGCCAACCTGTGCCAGGCGGGCGGTAGCGCCGTTAAGGCATACAGTGCCTGTTCCGCGTTCGCCTTTGATAACATAGGTTTCAAAGCGGGCGCCGTTATTATTGTTCACTATCTGAACCTTTTCGTTGGGGATGATATTTGCAGCCTCAATCAGGTCTTCATCAATAGTGATACTGCCCACATAATTCAACTCCGCCTGCGTTACCTTAACCCGGTGAATTTTGGACTTTAATATTTCAATTATCATGGCGCAAAGTTAGGAATATTTAGTTCATGGTTCATAGTTGATAGTTCATAGTAATTGTTAGCTGATTGTAAATAGTTTATGGTTATTCTAAACCAACCCACTACCAGCAATTTTGCTAAAAACCATGAACCATGATCTATGAACCACACGCTACCCAATCAACACATTATCAATCAATCTTGTTTTACCTACACGTGCTGCAACAAGGGCAACAATAGTTTCGGATGCTGGGGTGGCATGATGCAGTGTTTTGCCATCGGCTATTTCAAAATACTCCAGCTCAACGCCGGGTTCGTTGCTGATCATTTGGGCTGCCTGCTGCTGCAGGGTGTCAATTTTGTTGATATCGAAGTTTTCCTTAACCCAGTTAAGTGCTTTGGAGAGAATGAGCGAGTGTTCCCTGTCATACGGGGTCAGGTGGATATTCCTTGAGCTCATGGCCAGGCCATCGGGCTCACGCTCAATCGGGCACATCACCAGCTTAACGGGCATCTCCAGCACCTCAACCATTTTACTAATCACCATAAACTGCTGATAATCCTTCTGCCCAAAAAAAGCGATATCGGGCTTCACAATATTGAACAGCTTATTTACTACCTGAGTAACTCCCTGATAATGCCCGGGCCTGAATTTTCCTTCCAGCAGGTATTCCAGATCGCCCATGTCAAAATGCCATTTTTCATTATCAGCATACATCTCGGTAACCTGCGGATTAAACAAAATATCGCAGTTAACTTCCTCAAGGCGGCGGATATCGTCAGTAATAGGGCGGGGGTATTTTTCAAGGTCCTTAGGGTCGTTAAACTGGGTGGGGTTTACAAAAATGCTGCAAACAACCTGCGTGCTTTGCTGCTTTGCCAGTTCAATTAAACCCAGGTGCCCTTTATGCAATGCGCCCATGGTTGGTACAAAGCCAATTACTTTTACCGGCTTACGGTTAAAATAATCGGTTATCTCATTTTTAGTGCTGAATATTTTCAACGTAATAGGTGTTACAAAATTTGGCAAAGGTGTACAATTGATTAAAAATAACCAAAAGTTACTTGCATAATTCGTTGGCAGTTTATATAATAATAGTTATATTTGCAAACTCAAATTTTTTGACTTCTTTACATTTTAAATACTGATTTAGTGATGGGTAAATCTAAGCTTTTGTTTATAACTCATGAAATGTCCCCTTTCCTTGAACTCACAAAAATTGCTGAAATAACACGCCAACTTCCGCAGGCCATGCAGGAGAAAGGTTACGAGATCCGTATCCTTATGCCGCGTTTCGGCAATATCAATGAGCGCAGGAACAGGCTTCATGAAGTGATCAGGTTGTCGGGTATGAATATTATTATCGACGATAATGATAACCCGCTGATCATCAAAGTAGCATCTATCCCGGCGGCGCGTATGCAGGTGTATTTTTTGGATAATGAAGAATATTTTCAGCGTAAGCATGTATTTGCAGACAAAGACGGTAAGTTTTATGCCGACAATGACGAGCGTATGATTTTCTTTTGCAAAGGTGCATTGGAAACTGTTAAGAAATTAGGCTGGGCACCGGATGTGATCCATTGCCACGGCTGGATGAGCGCGCTTGTGCCTGCTTATCTGAAAACAACCTACAAAGACGATCCTACATTTAAGCACTCAAAAATCATTTACTCTATTTATGAAAATGATTTTAAAGAGCAATTGCACAATGATTTTGCTACAAAAGCCATCATGAGCAATATGAACGAGCAGCATGTGGAGCCGTACAAAGGCGGCACCAATTCGGCCTTGTATGCCGGTGCAATCCACTACTCAGACGGTATCGTTTTGGGCAGCCCTGATATTGATGCAGATGTGTTAAATAATGTTAAAAACAGCAATAAATCGGTTTTAGAATTTGATTCTACCGCAGATTTCGAAAATTATTACAATTTTTACGACGAAATTACCAACGACGAATTGGTGGATGTTGCATAAGACTTAATATTATATATGAAATTTTTCCGATTAGACTTATTGACCCTGTTAATAAGTCTTTTTATTTTGAACAGTTGTAAACGCCAGGATGGTATTGGTTTGGGCGTCAATGATCAAAACGAGATCAATGGCAACCTGATAGTTGATACTAACATCGTTATTAACACTGTTGTTGATGATACTGTGGCTACCTCGGGTCAAACCCGGACACCACTTGCCAACTTTACCGATCCTGTATTCGGCACAACAAAAAGTATTGTTGCTTTAGGTGTTAACCTGCCTAACGGCGCCGCTTACACTGTTCCTGCAGGCACTCTGACAATTGACTCGGCTGTACTTGTGCTTAGATATTCTGACGGTTTTTATGGCGATTCGCTGGCTTCACGCTATAAAATAAACGTGTATCAGCTTCAACAAAAGGTAGAAAGCAAAACCTACTACAGTAATAACCACTGGGATGCCGATCTGGGCACTTTGCTTGGCTCTAAGACCTTCACAGCCCGTACGCATGATAGTATCACCATAGCACGCATCCGTACCGACACATTAGATACCGTTCAGCGCGTAGCACCTCAGTTACGTGTGCCGCTTAGTAAAGCCTTTATCTATAACAACCTGTTTAATGCAAGCGGTGCTGTACTTGCATCACCAACAACCTTTCAAAGTACTGTAAAAGGTCTTTACCTTTCGTTAGACAAGGCACAGGCCAGTGATGCCGGCGGTATTATACAGCTTAATCTGGCCTCATCGCAAATTGATGTATTTTATAAAGTTGTTACTGCTGCTACCAGTACTACAAGCAGTACTATTGATACTGCATCGGTAACCCTGCCGTTCTTTAACCGTGCTGCCGAAATTACGCATACCTACAGTACTACTATCCAGGCAGCACTGAATAATACAACAACATCGCAAAATACGGTTTACCTCCAGGGGCTTGCAGGCTTAAGGGCTAAGCTTAGTTTCCCGGGCCTTGACAAGCTTGTTGACTCATCGATAGTATTAAACCGTGCCGAAATTGTAATAACACCACGTGCCGGTTCAGGTGTACCTTATGCGCCTTTACCTAAGCTTACCATGTACAAGCTGGATATAGCCAAACAACGGGCACTGATACAGGATGCCTCGGCAAGTGACCCGCGTTCGCAAACAAGTTTATTTGGCGGCAGGTATGACCGTACCAAAAAAGAATACCACTTCCTGGTTACGGCTTTTGTTCAGGACCTGATCCGTAAAAAAACAGTTGATTACGGTACCTACATTGCCCCGGTTGATACTACACTTATTAACACCACAACTGGTATTGACGTGGCACCGTCAACACAAACGGCAGCCCGTACGGTGATAGTAGGGAGTGATAAGTCAACCCCGGGTTACAGCATCCGCATGAACATCATTTATACCAAGGTTCGCAAGTAAGATATCTCTCAATAAACAAAAGAATCCCCGCTTAGGGGATTTTTTTGTTTAAGGCAAATACACTTTTTAAAATACTTTTTTAAGTATTTTAAAACTTCCTCATTTTCGAAAAAAATCAAAATAATTATTGCAGATATGTGTTATATAGCTGTTTATTTTGCGGCGTTTAACATTTATACTTGATTATTTTATGTGCGGAATTGTTGGTTATATAGGATTCAGGGATGCTTATCCCATCGTTATAAAAGGGCTTCACAGGCTCGAATACCGGGGCTATGACAGTGCCGGTGTTGCCCTGCTTGATCATGACCTTAAAGTTTATAAAAAGGCCGGCAAGGTTGAGGACCTTGAAAATTTTGTGAAGGGGATTGACCTGAAGGGGACAATTGGAATGGGCCATACCCGCTGGGCCACCCACGGCGAACCGAGCGACCGTAACTCGCACCCCCATTCATCGGGCGACAGGAGGCTTACCATTATCCACAACGGTATTATTGAAAACTATGGCGTGATCAAGGAAACCCTTGCGGCAAAAGGCCATGTTTTTAAAAGCGATACAGATACCGAAGTTTTAATACACCTGATTGAGGATATCCAAAAAGCAACCGGCCTTGATTTGAAAGATGCCGTGCGCGTGGCATTAAACAAAGTAATAGGCGCATATGCCATTGTGATCATGAGTGCCGATGAGCCCGATCTGCTTATTGCAGCCCGTAAAGGCAGCCCCATGGTAATTGGCGTAGGCAAAGGCGAATACTTCATAGCTTCAGACGCTACACCTATTGTGGAGTACACTAAAAATGTGATTTACCTGAATGATAACGAAATTGCCTATGTACACCGTGAAAACCTGCTGGTAAAAAACATCGACAATTCGGTACAGACCCCCTATATCCAGGAACTGGACTTAAAGCTGGAAATGCTAGAGAAAGGCGGCTACGACCATTTCATGATGAAAGAGATCTATGAGCAGCCTCGTTCCATCCGCGACTGTCTGCGCGGCCGTATTTACCCTCAGCAGGGTAAAGTTCAGTTGGGTGGTATTAAGGAATACACCGAGAAGCTTAAAAACGTTGACAGGATCATTATCGTGGCCTGCGGCACCTCCTGGCATGCAGGTTTGGTAGGCGAATACCTGATTGAGGAATATGCGCGTGTGCCGGTAGAAGTTGAATATGCCTCCGAGTTCAGGTACCGCAACCCAATCATTACCGAAAAAGACCTGGTGATAGCCATTTCCCAATCGGGAGAGACAGCAGATACCATGGCCGCCATTGAACTGGCTAAGGAAAAAGGCGCTACCATTTTCGGCATTTGCAATGTGGTCGGCGCATCTATTCCGCGTTTAACGCATGCGGGCGTTTATACCCATGCCGGGCCCGAAATTGGCGTAGCATCCACCAAAGCCTTCACCGCCCAGGTAAGCGTGTTAACACTAATAGCTTTTTATATAGCCCAGCAGCGGGGTAAAATCACCCAAAGCAAAATGGTTGAATATTTAACCGGCTTAAACGAGATCCCGAACCTGGTACAGGAGGCGCTGAAATCAAACGAACATATCCGGCAAATCGCGGCCCGGTTTAAAGATTCGACCAATTGCCTGTTCCTGGGCAGAGGCAGTTCATTCCCTGTAGCCCTGGAAGGCGCTTTAAAGCTCAAGGAGATCTCCTACATCCATGCCGAAGGTTATCCCGCCGCCGAGATGAAACATGGCCCTATCGCTTTAATTGACGACGAAATGCCTGTAGTATTCATCGCCACTAAACATTCATCGTACGAAAAGGTGATCAGTAACATACAGGAAGTAAAAGCCCGCAAAGGCCACGTAATTGCTATTGTATCCGAAGGCGATACCGAAGTAAAAGGCATGGCCGATTATGTGATAGAAATTCCGCAAACCAATGAGGCGTTTGTACCGTTAGTTGCAACCATCCCGCTGCAGTTACTGGCTTATCACATAGCTGTAATGCGCGGCTGTAATGTTGATCAGCCCCGTAACCTGGCCAAGTCGGTTACCGTTGAATAAGGAATAAAATCAGATTTTTACCAGCCCCTGCCAGTAACGGCAGGGGTTTTGTTATTTTTGGGAAGAAACAAATACCTGCTACCTATGAGTTTTGAAATGTTTACCCAGGCCGAGTCCTGGATTTCCCTGATCACACTTACGCTTTTGGAGATCGTTTTAGGGATCGATAACGTGATATTTATTTCCATCCTGTCTGATAAATTGCCTGCCGCCCAGCAAAGCAAGGGCAGGCGGATTGGTTTGGGCATGGCCATGATCACCCGTATCCTGCTGCTATTATCCATTAGCTGGGTAATGACGCTTACCGCCCCCTTGTTTAACCTAAGTTCGGTTTTGAGTATTACCAGCCCGGAATGGGTTGAAAAATTGGCTATTTCCGGCCGCGACCTGATCCTGATCATTGGCGGCCTGTTCCTGATCTATAAAAGTACTGCCGAGATCCACCATAAAATTGAAGGTGAAGAAGAAAACGAAGGCGCAGTAAAAAAGCATTCGTTCTGGGGCACAATCATCCAGATCATGCTGCTGGACATCGTCTTCTCGCTCGATTCGGTGATCACCGCCGTAGGAATGGCCAGCCACGTGGAGATTATGATCCTGGCCGTTGTTATAGCCGTAGGCATTATGATGTGGGCATCAAACGGGGTAGCCTCATTTGTAAACAAGCACCCTACTGTAAAAATGCTGGCCCTGTCATTCCTGCTGCTGATTGGCGTTTCGCTTTTGGCCGAAGCTTTTGAACAGCATATCCCTAAAGGCTACATCTATTTCGCCATGGCGTTCTCTGTTTTGGTAGAGGTGCTGAATTTAAAAATGAAAGCGAATAAGGGAAAGAAGGTGGTGAAGAAAGGATAATAAAAAAACATCTCAATGTGAGTATTTAAATCCGGTTATCTCTGAAGGAGAAATGACAAAAGGGGCCTGTCAGTCTGAGCCCGTCGAAGACTCGCGCGCAGAGGCCTGCCCACCATGCTTCGAGAACCTCAGCATGACACCTCTTCTTTTATTATGTCATGGATAGATAACGCGTTAGCCCCTTTAAGTCTCCCCAAAAAAGGGAGACTTAAAAAGCGGCATTTCTTAAAGTCCTTTCCTTTGGAGAGGGTTTGGGTGCGGCTAACTCGATGAATGACTTAATGACCCAATGACAAATCTATAGCGCCACTACCATCGCTTTACCTGCATATTTAACAACCTTATCAGCCTTGGCAGTTAAAGCTACATCCGAGCCATGAGCGCCTTTAACCATCACAATATTAAACGTGCGGCTTTTCAGCTGGCCCGGAAAATGACCTTTAGTATCGGATATGCTAAGTTTACGTGTTTTATCGTTCCAGCTTAACGTAAATGTAGCTGATTGTCCTTTTTCGTAATTGTAGTTATCGTTTTCATCCTCATAAAACTTAAATGAGGCATTAGCGCCGGGGTAAATCCGAAGCTCGATATTGCTGTTTGGTTTTTCGGTAGCATATTCAACATCCGGGCCCATTGGTATAATTGAGCCTGCTTTTACATATAATGGCAAAATCTCGATAGGTGCCGCGGCGCTGATGGTTTGGCCGCCGTCAAGCAGCTCGCCAGTCCAGAAGTTATACCATTTGCTGGCGGCAGGCAGGTAAACCTGGCGGGCCTTGGCTTTTTTATCCGCATCACTTGAAGTATATAGTTGTTCGGTTACCGGGTTAACCATAAAGGCCGGCCCAAACATATACTGGTCAGGAATGCCGTAAACCTTGCTGTCGCCGCGATAATCAAATGCCAGCGAACGCATAATGGTATAGTTATCGTTAGTTACACGGCCTGCCAGTGAGTAAATGTATGGCATCAAACGGTAACGGAGTTTATCAAAGTTAAGCAGGATCGATCTTGTATTTTCATCCCAGTTTTTGCTGAAGATAGCGCGCTCACCTTTACCGTGGATGCGGAAAATAGGGCAAAACGTACCGAACTGGAACCAGCGGGTAAATAACTCGCGCTTATCCGGCTGCGACCAATCGGCAGGTTTCCAGTGATAGTGATAACCGCCGATGTCTGACGTCCAGTAAGGGATGCCAGAGGTACAGGTATTAATACCTTGTGGTACCTGGTCTTTAAAATCATGAAAAGTACATTCAATATCGCTCGACCATAATGTAGAGGCGTTGCGCTGCTCGCCGGCAAAAGACTGCCTTACCAAAAAGAAAGCACGTTTACCCGGAATATCCCTTCGCCAGCCTTCGTATACGCCTTTGGTGTGTTGTAGGGAATAAGTGTTAAAATAATCAATGCCCTTGCCTATAGCAAAATTACTTTGACGGCGGGCGTCAAGCAACGCGCCATTATCCGGCTCGCACTGATCAATCCACCAGGCATCCCAGCCGTAGCGCTTAATGAGGCTGTCGCGGGCCTGGTCCCAGTAAAGTTCACGGGCTTTAGGGTTATGGGCATCGTAATAAGTATCAAAAGTATGGGTAACCACGTTATCCCAGGTGATATCAGTTAAACCTCCCATTTTGTTCAGCGCGTCATAGTTAGGAGTGCCTTTGCCAAACACCGGCCAGATGGAGATCATGGCGTGGATATTGGCCGCGTGCAAAGCATCAACCAATTTTTGTGGATGCGGGTAACGTTCCGGTTTCATTACATGTGAACCTATCGGCAATGGGTCCCAATAGTACCAATCCTGCACAATCACGTCAACAGGGATGTGATTATTGCGGTAATTATCCTTTACAGTAAGGATCTCGTCCTCGCTCAGATACCTGTCCTGCGATTGAAACAAACCGTAAGCCCATTTACCAAACATCGGCGCTTTGCCGGTAGCTGTACGATAAAGATCGATGATATGGTCAAAGCCAGGGCCGTAAAAAAAGAAATAATCAACCTGTTTACCGCTTTCGGATACATATTTAAATTTAGTGTTGTCCGCTTCGGCACCATAAAAATTACTGGCCGAATAGTTATCCCACATTAAGCCATAGCCTTTTGTTGATAACAGCACCGGGATAGCACCTGTAAGATATTTAATAGCCAGGTCCTGGTTACGGCCTTTATAATTGATCGACATAGAATCTAAGGGATGGCAGCCTAAACCAAACAAGGCCTCATCCTTCGGCGACGCAAATTGTGTAGTAACGTTATAAGTGCTGATCCCCGCGATGGTTGCCGGAGTAATGGATTTATTGTCGCTGTCTTCGGCAGTAATCACGTTACCCTTCAAATCGGTATAGGTGATAGCATTGGTAGCCTTATTGATCTTTACTTTCAGCTTTGCCGTAGTAATAACCACCTCGGTTTTCCCATCAGTAACCTGGTACGCTGAGTGCTGAACCCATTTATTACTCACAACCAATGATGACTTGGTCTCAAAAGCATCAAAGATGGTATATTTTACTTCAACGATATCGTCCCTGCGGATAAGCACTTTCATCAAACCTTTGTCGAGCGTGAAAGTAACGCCATCAGCCGACTTTTTGAAAGATTTAATAACTGCCATAGCCGGCATGGCGGACAAGCCAACCAAAAGAAAAATAAACCACGCAATCGATTGCCTAACTTTTGCGCCTTTATGAAATACCTGTTTAAACATCATGACTATCACTGATTTGGTTTATACTGAGTGTGAGATTAACACTTAATTTGACACCGTGAATATAGCGTACTTTTTTTAATTGGAGTAATTTTTTTAATGTCGAATTATCAGTTAGCTACTAAAAGCCCCGAATATTGAGTATATCTTAAAAGTGATACGATTACCACGCCTTTTAATCAAAGTGGTGATACTATATTGTCAGTGTTCCAATGTTAAAAACAGGGTGTTCTACTAATGGAACGATGTTTTATAACTTACTGATTATCAATAGCAATCCGTTCATACCGACTGAAAGGAGGTTTTGACCCGTTCGTAACAATCTGCTTATTAAGTATCATTATTGCGCTAAATTAACAAGTGTTCAGCCTTATAAAAATGGAACAGTGTTTTTTACCGGTGACGATGCCTTCGCCGGGCCACCGGGTAAATAGTTGATTGGCGAGATTGAGGCAGGCTTATCAAAAAAGGCTACCAACGCAAAAAAGCCTTAGTAATTAGCTAAGGCTTTTGCGTTGGTTACACTATTGAAAGTGATAAAGGGTGGCACCGACCTACTCTCCCACGTTTTACCGCAGTACCATCGGCTCTGGCGGGCTTGACTTCTCTGTTCGGAA
>NZ_JABMJI010000006.1:0-442482 GCF_013376065.1 Mucilaginibacter sp. SG538B | reverse complement strand
CTGTTGATCTGCCAGACAGCCTCATGGGTTTAGGCCCTCTGATTTACTTTCAGGTATTGAAGAAATGCCGGCCACTTGAAAAGCTTACATCAATGTACACATGGCATTTCCTTCAGCGTACCGAACTGCTCGGCGACTACCAGAGGTGAGTGATTGGGCAACATAATACCGCCCGAGCCGACACGGATCGTGGAGGTCTTACCGGCGATATGCCCGATCAGCAAACTGGTAGCGGAACTGGCCACGCTCACCATATTATGATGTTCGGCGAACCAGTAACGCGTGTAGCCTAAAGCTTCCGCCTGTTGTGCATTCGCTACGCTATAATTAAAACTGTCCGCAATGGTATGTCCCTGGATGACCGTTGCCAGGTCGAGCACTGAATAGTTGATCGCTGCCATGCCGCAAAGTTAACAGGCCGCAGGCCGGCTTCTGTCAAATCAGTCCCATTTTAACGACAATCACTTAAATGCGACCTGAACTCCAGCGGAGACTGCCGGGTTCTATTTTTTGAACACCTATTGGCATCAACGACAATTCGCATCCTTAATACCGTCCCCGACCTGTACCGCCATCTCGGGGAATAAGCTACAGCGCGGGATAACCGAGCGTGCAACAGGCCGTCGGCTACCGAAGGTCCGTCTTTTCACTTGTCCACTTTCAAAATCATCATCATAAATTCATGAAACGCAAATAAATTAGCGTACCATAATTAATGAATGATGAAGACATTTGATATCATCCCTTTGATGCTGACGGCTTTAATTCTATTTTTTTTACCCCGTTATAGCCGGGCTCAAAACATACCGCTCGCAAATGCATTTTCACATAACGATTACCAACATAAACTACCGCTTTTTGAAGCGCTCAATAACGGTTATACCTATATTGAAGCCGATGTATATGTGCACAAGAACCGCCTGGTAGTTACGCATGTTCTTCCGCTTATTCATCACCGGCGCACGTTAGAAGGTTTATACCTTGCCCCTCTGGCCAAATATATCAGCGGCAACAAGGGGCAAATCTATCCAGGCTATAATCAACCGATTACCCTGATGATTGACATCAAGTCTGATCCGGTGAAAACCTATCAGTTGCTGAAACCCTTGCTGGAGGAATATCATACAGCGCTTAACGGACAAGTGAGCATTGTGCTTTCCGGAAATAAACCATACGGCCAGGTAATTGCCGATACCGACAAATTGGTAACGCTTGATGCCGATTTATGTAAAATTAACCGCACCGCGGCCGACGATAAGCTGCTGGCCATGGCCAGCTGTAAATATTCTAAACTTTTAAAGTGGAAAGGAACAGGCGCCCTATCACTAAAAGATAGCCTGAAGCTGACGACTTACGTTAGACAAGCGCATTTATGCGGCGCCAAAGTGCGTTTATGGCATTCGCCAGACAGCCCTTTGGTATGGCATCAATTATTACAATGCGGGGTAGATCTGATTACTACTGATAAATTATCCAGACTGCGCGAGTTTTTGACCACCATCAATTCCGGCAGTCAGTTAAAACCCGAAGTAAATAACAATAATTAATCTGCAGCGGGCGGACCGGTCAATGACAGATTTCGGCGTTTTATCGGACTTGTGAATAATTTAAATCGTAAATGCCTATCTTTAAGCCACCTAACTCTTCCATCATGAAAAAGTTCACCGCTTTGTTCGCTGCCTTGTTTGCTGTGTGTTTCTGGACCGGACCTTCGTTGGCGCTGGATAACGCCCAGGTACCGAAAACGGTGCTGCCTGACCCCTCGCCCGGTACGGAACCGGCCACAGTTGTCCTGCCGCAAGTACTGGCCATCAAGCCGGTTTATTCGGTAGTTTCCCAGGAGCAGACGGCCCGGGAAGACAACCTGTCGATCAATAACAGCACCCAGTCGGTCGCGGTCTATCCGGGCAATATCATCCGGTTCACGATCAGCAATCCCATGGCTTTTCTAAACACCCGTCCGGCTGATAACAGCAAAGTAGTGCTTTATGTAAACGGTGTGGAGATGAAAGGCATTGTGTCCGACTGGATGAGCCAGATCACCCGGCTGCAGATCAATGCCGGCCAGTTACCGGCCTTGGGGAATACTGCGGATATCTTTATTGCTTTGCGGCGGAATGACAGCACGCGGAATGCCTGGCAGTTCTTTTACAGCAATACCGGCCACTTCTATGATAACTTTACCAACCTGAATGCTTCCATCGGCTGGCAGGGCATGTCGGAGCTGCAGAAAGTACCCGGCACGCCGCGGGTGACCATCATCTATTACCGGATCTGGGTGTTTGTCTGCTGGATGCTGCTTTTTGTGATCGTGCTGGGGCTTTTCGTTTATATCTGCGTCTTTACCGATGCGCTGAAGGACGGCGGCCGCGGCGGCGCGTACAGCCTGTCCTTAAGCCAGCTGATGTTCTGGACAACACTGGTGATCGGGGCTTTTATCTATACCCTGGTGCTGACGGATATCGTGACCACTTTTAATACGTCTATCCTGCTGCTCCTGGGCGTCAGCGCGGGTACCACCGGCCTGGCTTATGTGATCGACAGTAATTTCGCGAAGAACAACCCGGGAGCGCCGCAAAAGCAGCATGCCACCTTCTTAAAAGACATCCTCACGGACGGGAACGGCTACAGCGTGCAGCGCATCCAGGCCTTTGCCTGGAACCTGGTGCTCGGTATGTATTTCATCATCTATACGATCGATAACAAGAGCATGCCGGAATTCTCTTCCACGATTCTCTTTTTAGCGGGGATCAGTTCGGCCTCTTACCTGGGCGCCAAGGGGCCGGAGAATACAAATGCTGCGCGCCCTGTAGCTGCGGCGGGCAGCCCGGCTACCCCTTCCCCTGCTCCTGCGGTCCAGGCTTCAGCATAAATCCCGGAGCCTCCCTGAATTTCTTCCAGTCGGTCTTGCACTGATCATAGGTTTCCTGTATAGCCTGCTGCCCTTCCGACGGCAGCGCGGCAAAACCGTTGCCGGTTGTATAAATGAGCTGTTCCAGGTATTCCACCAGGTTATAGCACATGGTGGCCTGCCCGGTGATGATCAGTTTATCCAGCATGTCGCTGACCACATCCTGGTCGGTAAACCAAAGCGTGGTGCCGAAACCGGCCGCTTCCTCGCTGATCTTTTGAAGTTCAGGTCCGATGACCTCCTGGTAGGTTCCGGTAAGCACGCTGTGTTCCGCCACATTGGGGTCCGGCCCGCCGTCCTGCTCAAGCCGCTCGCGGCTGTTCACAAAATCTTCTTCGGTCAGCTGTTTGATCAGGTTGCCGATCCGGCGGTAATCAAATGCAGGATTATGATAAAGGATATTGTAGTTGAGCCGGCGTACGACTTTCAGAAAGACGTTCATAAGCAGGTCCACCAGCGACACCAGCCGGTTCAGTACCAAGGGCTCTATCCGGTGGAGGGACAGGTCTTCTACATGCAGGTGGGCGAGTTTATCGCGGTAGAAGCCCGGTATCTTTTGCGTCAGCCGATCAAAGGTCCAGGATAAAGCAGCGCGCAGCCTTTTGACGGCCAGCACCTTGCCGATCCACAAGATTAGTGCAGCGGCCGCAAAGCCCAGCGACAGGCCATTGCCGAAATTAAGCCTGTACTGCGTAAATACGGGGATGATCAAACCGAGCAGGACAATACTCAGCAGCACATAGCTTGCCCGGTTGCTGACCGAAGCGGATCTGGCGGCCAAGTCTTTGAGCGTCCATTTGTAAAAACCGGTTTTCGCAGCCTCGGGCACCGGCTGGTAGGCTTCCATATAGGGTGAGGCGACATCAGAAACGATGATGAGATCGAAATAGGGCTCTGCGTCATTCTTGCGGTAGTTCAGGATCGAGCTGATGCCCTGATTATCATATATGCCGCCATCCATCAGGCCGGTGGGCTTGTTCGCTGCCGCCAGTGCTTTAAGCCTTGGAGCCTGCTCATGAACAAAATCCTGGGGCCAGAGGATGGGCTCGAAACCGCCCGGGAAACAGGATGAGGCGGCCATCACATCGCCCAGTCTGGTTTCCGCCGCGGTCGCCGCATCTACCTTCAGGTAAAAATTACCGCAATAACCGGCTCCTTTATTACGGAAACGGAAATCGACGGCATTGGTAAATTCGGTGGTATTGAAGACAGCGGCTTCCAGGTGGGTTTGGCTGAGGTCCAGGTCGGCGATCGTGGCGTGCCGGGTCAGGTGTTCATCATACTGCAGGGCGAAGGCGTTGATCAGGTTTTTGCTTTTGGCGGCATTGGTCCAGACCGCATCCGGGTTCAGCTGGCTGATGCCGGCTTTGACCAGGTCGAGTTGCTTGAGCTGGCTGATCAGGAAGTTGAAGATCGTTTCGAATTCATCCTTATGGGCTTTGCCCAGGGCATAGACGATCCCGGTGATGGTCCCGCCGGATACGGTGGAAATCATTTTTACATTTTCCAGCAGGGGCTTGCCCCTGTACTGCAGCCGGTTCAGGTAGGACATGGCGCCGAGGTGGTAGCTGGCGGCGCGGTAACCGCCGCCGGAACAGCTGAGGGCGATTCGTTCGAGTGGATGCGATGAAATTTGGGTACGGCTCATATGCAAAAGGTTTTAATGCAGGACGATGGTGGGGTCAAAACCCAGTTTTTTGACCAGCACGCTGAAATCCACGATACGCTGCGGGAGTTTGGCGCGGTTTTCGGTGGGTTGGTTGGGCAGCCAGTAACACAGCCTAACAGGCTGGTGGGTGGACAGGTCTTTATAACAGATGATCTTGTAATAAGCTTCGGGCATGGTGACCGCGAGCGCTCCCTGGCTGTAGATGTGCTGTGCGCCGCTGGTGCCGCACCAGATCTGCACGCGGTCGGTCACAGCCTGCCCTTTGAAGCCGGTCAGTTTGCGGCAGAGTTCTTCGGTGGCCAGTTCGGTGCCGATGTTCTGTCCCTGGAATTCCATACCGGCATTAAAGGTGTAGGTATCCGACAGGATGGCGGCATCCAGGCACCAGGCCAGCAGGATCCACGCCTGGCAATGACCTTTGGCGATCATGTCGGTTGATTCTTTATTGGCGACCCGGTAGATCATCGTCTCGTCGGGCTGTCCGTAACCGGAACTCCAGGCGGCGGGTATCCCGGTGCGGGGGATGTTCAGCGCTTCCTGCGCCAGCCGGTGTTCCCGGGTATAGACATAAAAGGTCACGACAGGGCGGTGCGCCGCGGTATCCGCAATGGATTTGAAATAGGGATTCTCCCACAGTTTGCAGGCTGCGCAAAGCGGCGAGCTGACCGACGGGTATTTCTGCTGGAGCGCACGGACATAGGTCACGTCCAGGGCCGGGTTCTGTGCGGCGGTGAGTTCCGGCAACAGGAAACCGCCGAGGATAATGAACAGGATTCGGATCTTGGTCATGGTGATTGATTTTCAGGTTTGTATAAATCAGGGGACCTTAGCGCCTGGTCGATTAAGCCCCGGTGGCAAACTGCACGTGCATCGGGTCCGGCGTCTTGAAATGCCGGCCATCGCTAAAGCCATGCTTTTGCCAGATCGCGTACCACCAGTCCGGCAGGGTTTTGGTCAGCGGCTTTTTATGCGGGTTATGTAACGGGTCCCAGTCGATCGCAATCCCGTAACTGTGTAAAGACAGCTTGGTATGGTCCCCGGAACTTGGCCGGAAATTAAAACAGCCGGCGGTAATGTCCAGGCGGTACTGGTGCAACCAGGCACGGACATCGTCGTCACCCGGGTTTTTGAGTTGTCCTGCGACATAGGCCCAGATCTCGTTCATGACCGTGGTGAATACCGGTGCCAGCAGCACATGCATCTGTAAACCCGGATAAGGGGTCAGTGAACCACTGTCGCCCTGGTAGTATAGTTTCCAGCCGGCAGGCGGTTTGACAAGCTGGATATGCGCGTGTACCCAAGCTTTATTTTCGGAACCATCGGGATTGGCGGGGTTGCCGAACAAGGCATTGATTTCTTGATAACCGTTTGGGGTGTTCATCGGATCAGGTATAGGGTTTAACAAATTGTGAATAAACGATTTGTAAGCTAATTTAAGCAATACGCCATACAAAACCTATCGGAAAAACACCCTTTTTTTAATAATTTCCGCCAAAGTACATTGGGCCGGCCGGCGCAGCTCAAACATTGCGGTAGTTGTAGTGCATAGCATTTCTCCGGCTTATTAGTGTTCTGATAGTTATTAATGATATGCAGGTATACCATTACTGAAACCTCCCCTGTCAAAAAACAGGTAAAAGGTTTTATTTATCTCTCCTATTTTTTACTTTTTGAGGACCACGATAACCAATTTTTGTTAGTCGCTTAACCCGAACTCACGTTAATTTATTATTATATTTAGGGTACCAATACTTTACCATGAAAAAATGTTTTATTTTATTGATTGTGGTTGCGTGTACTGTTCCGTTGGGTTGCTCGAAATCAGGGTCCGGCAACAAGGACATTCTGACCATGGGCACACTTAAAATAAAACTTGTCAGCGGCGATGGGCAAACGGACACGATAGGTGATCCTTTGACGAATCCAATAGCTGTACAGGTTACTGCGAATGGTGTTCCGTTAGCCGGCTATTCAATTGAATTCAAAGGATCTGGCTGCAACCTCGGTAACACGGTACCGGATATCAGTCGCAAAGACGGAATGGCTTATTATACATGGTCGCTTTCGGGCAATGTGGGACAACAGATCTTAACCGCTTATGTGCTTAATTCAGATTATCAAAAAGTAGATTCGGTTAAAATCAAAGCTACTGCTATTGCCGGGGCAGCGGGCTGGCACAATGGAGGCTGTACAATACAAACAGGGCTAAGCCCTGCCAGCTTTTGTAAGTTAAGCACAGGAAGGTTATTTACCTGTTTCGCAGGAGGCAAGGCTTCACTAGGATATTCAGACGATAATGGCGCAAACTGGAACGCTGTCGTGCCGTTGGGAAACAGTCACCAGATCAACTACGTTGTGTCGAGCGCTGCGGATGAAGTTTATGCATTAACAACCGATGGCGTATTTTACTCAAAGGATGCCGGTCAGAACTGGACGAACTCAGGTGCCAGTCCTTTTGATGCCGCCACCATAAATGCTGCAGCTGCAACACATGGCGGAAAACTGGTGGTGACGACCAGCGAACCAGCAGCTGCATTTGTTTCCGGTGACAAAGGTAAAACCTGGACCACCACGACAAAGGCTGCTTTCCCCGCAGCCCAGCCCATCGAGCCCTATTTTGACTGCCCGTCAGAGGACAAGGAAGGAAACATATATGTAACAGACGCCTATAACATGAACCTTTTTAAATCGGGGGACGCCGGCATCACGTGGTACGCTGTGCCTATAGGCGGAAGCGTTACTCCCGGTATATTTTATTCTTTTTACATTGGCCCGAACAATAATTTTTTTGTCTGTTCCATCTTTCATACCAACGGAATATATATTTCAGAGGATGAAGGAACGGGCTATACTGGTTATATGATTGGTGGTCAAAAGTATGGCAATATGAGTGTACAGGGTGATGGAAGGTTTTATTTTGAAGATGACAGCAATGGCCTTTATATGCTTAATAACTATAACAATAGCACATTGGTATTCCCGTTTAAGGGCACAGGGCTGCAGCCTTATATTGTTGCAAAAAATGGCAATTTGATCGTAGCCAACTGGGGAAAACCTTATATCAGGTATTATAGTAAATGATTGGGGGGATGGCCGCAGCGCATTGGCTAACGACAAGAATCTAATTTACGGCTACAAAAGCAGCGTAGTTTCAGGGAACAACACTTTCTAATTAAATCCGTCAAGCTTCAGGCCGGGTTAACGCACGTTGAGGCCGTTTTTCATTCTTATCAACTGAAGGCCTGCTACTATTCGTTATACTGCAAAGCAGCAACGTAAGCTGGGATAAGCTATGGAAATAACCGCGGACACCACTATTCCGAGGATAAAACCGCTTCCGTGCCCTTCGAAACCATCACAAACACCACGCTTTCAAGCCCCACTCAGGCGCTACTCAAAAAAATAAATTAACTCAGCGCGACTAATCCCAAACTTCCTCCCATGTGTCAATCGCAGGGTACATGGAAACTTGTATTGCACATCGTTTTTCATAAAAACATCCTAACAACCTCATTTAAAACAGGCTTCGATAATAGCAAAAAAACTTCAGTATCATCTTGAAGTTTATCAGCATGTCATTATCACCTTGCTTTGTATCAATAAACGGCAGTAACCTGCTCAAAACAAATATTAAAGCAATAACAACATGGAGCATCTATTGAACAACACTACCTGGAAACAATACCTATACGCCGCTCTTGCAGCAGCGGTCTTTTATTACGCCTTTATCGCCTGGAAATATTACCGTCATGAGATCAGGCAACTGATCGCCAGGCTGCGTGCCAAAGCCGACGCTCCGGAAGAGCGGCCTGCTGTATTGCAATACCCGTCAGAACAGATTGAGCCGGAACAGGTTAATCCAGCGGTCATCTCGTCCGAAGAAGCCTACAGCCAGAAGCTGCCCTTCAGCGGAACTGCGAGCGACCTCGCCCGGCAACTCCGGCAGTGCATCTATGACGCCGCTGAGGGACCCTTCGCACCACAGCTGCTCATCCCCGCACTCCGGAAAATACTCCATGATTACTCTGATGTCGCTGCGACAACCGACCGCGAAAAGATCAACGCCCTTGTCGTCAGCGAATGTGACAATACCGGCACGGCGCTGCTGAGTGAAGGTGAAGTGGATCAGTGGTGGAACGCTTAGCCCGCCGTGCCGTTCCCCGGCCCCGCAACCCGCGGGGCCAATAAAGGGGAAACCAAAGCCCAAAAAAATAAGCTGCCCCGGCCCCGTGCTGTAGCGCCATGACCGCAAAGGAATGAGTTAGGGCTGCAGCTTTTTCCCGCTCCTCCCGGAAACCACCGGGAGCGGGTATGGGGAATCCCTGCTCAAAAAGGAGGAAAGCTGAAAGCAAAAAGGTGAAAGCGCCAAGCCGGAACCGACATCAATAACAACAAAACGATAGTGAAATGGAAAAGTGCAAGAGAAAATCGTGGAGCAGCCCCCTCCCAAAAACCGCCCTGTGCGTGGTATTGATCACCCTGACTTATTTAACTACCAAAGCCCAGGACGGCAACGCCGGCATCCAGGAGGCCAACACCCAGGTCAGGAGTTATTTTGAAAGCGGCACCAACCTGATGTACGGCATCGGGGCCATCGTCGGCCTGATCGGTGCGGTCAAAGTCTACCAGAAGTGGAACAGCGGGGACCAGGATACCTCCAAAGTCGCTGCAGCCTGGTTCGGCTCCTGCATTTTTTTGGTCGTCGTGGCCACCATCATCAAATCATTCTTCGGCCTGTAAGCCCCACCCAACCCTGCCCGGAAGGGAGGGCTTTAAAAACAAGCAAATGAAAACATTACTCATCGGCAAGCTGCATAACTATATGGTGCAGCACCATACCGATCTGCTCATCGCTTTGCAGGAAGACCACCGGCTGAACCATTACCTCAGCACCAAGATCGATTCCATCAGCGGACTGATCGAAGAGCTGCAACGGGACAACCGCCCGGCCTATGTCATCGAAGCGCTTTGCCTCGAAGAACTTACCCGAGACCTGCGCCCTTCCCGCTTCAGTTGGATGCGCGAGCTGCTGGAGGAAGAATTTCCGGAGGACTGCCAGCGGCTTAACCGCAGCGGCATCCTGACCTACGAGCTTATCAACCTCATTGGTGCCTGCGAGCCCATTTTCGAAATCTTCGGTTTCGGAGAAGAACACCAAGATCACCGCGGCCTGCGCGCCGCCATCACCGGCCTGATCGCCGAATACCTCGAAAACCAGCAAACCGAAAATTGAACCGGCATGTCGTTTAACCCATTCCATAAACTACGCGATAACATCGAAGCAATCCGCACCGCGCTGGCCTACCAGCCAGGCGATATGTTATCCACGTTTATCAAAGCGCCCTGGCGATCCGCACCAAAGTTTACGAAAAAAGAACATACCATGAACAACAGCATCTATACCATTAATAAAGGCATCAACAAAAGCATCGAGTTCCACGGCCTGCGGGCGCAATACATCTGGTATTTCGCCGGGCTGGCGCTCACTTTGATGATCCTGTTCGCTGTTCTGTATATCATCGGCGCCGGCACCATCATCTGCCTCGCCGTTTGCGGACCGGCAGCGCTATTCGGCGCTATGAAAATATTTGCCTTAAGCCGCAGGTACGGCGAACACGGCCTGATGAAGGCCATGGCCCGCAAACGCGTACCCCGCGTTCTGAAATCTTACGGCCGCCGCTTTTTCCAGCAATTAACCCATAAAGAGAACCTGTTATGAGCAAGTTAAGAGAACCCGTTATTTACAGCTTCGACCATACCAGCTTTGTTGTAGACATCGACAAGCAGGTGCTCCGTCAAACGGATAAGCCCGAAAACGAGATATCCTTCATCAGGGATTTGACCGATTTCGGTGATCATTATCTGCTCGCCTGGAACGAAAATACCAAACAAGTCACCACCGATCCGGATGAAGCAGCAGCTTATATCATTCCACAGCTTGTCCAGCTTGACCCGCAGGGCATGTCTGAAAAATACAGCATCCCGGTCGAAAAGCTGCAATCCATGAGCGACTTCGAAGTCATCGTTGACCGGACAGCACTGGCGAGCCGCAAACAAAACATCCTCCCGCAGATCGACATCGCCGGAGAAAACTTCGTCGTCAACCTGCGCATGCATGAACTCCGCCACGCGCAGCACTTCTTCCCGGTGATCAGCCTGAAATCTTTTGAACTGACCAATGACGGCTGGAATTACGAGGCTTTTTATGAGCCGCTGATGAAACAGGTGGTGGAGATCGACCCCAAACTGCTCGAATTCCCGCCAGGCGTGATCAAGATCAAACTGCCCAACGAGATCGGGCTCGACCCGGTAGGTGCTGCACAGATCTACGGCATGGACGAACGGGAAGTGCTACGACGCTATCCGATCCAAAAAGAGCTGAAAGCCGAAGTCATCCCGCTGGCCGAAACGGAAATTCCGCGGCTGATCCGGCAAAACAAGGAACAACTGCAGCGTGACCACCAGGAAAACATGCAAAAGATCGGGCCGCGCAACCGCCACCGCTTTTAAAACCCCACCCAACCCTCCCCAAAGGAGAGGGCTATAAATGATGTGAAAGAGATACGTGATATGGAAAAACAACTCAAAAATATACTGCCCATCCTGGGGATCGAAAACGACGCCATCCTCTCGAAACAAGGGGCGTTTACGCTGGCCTTCCGCATCAGCCTGCCGGAAGTATTTACGCTCTCGGATGAGGATTACGAGCACCTGCACCAGGCCTGGGTAAAAGCCATCCGGGTACTACCCAAAGACAGCGTGCTGCATAAACAGGACTGGTTTTTACAAAGAGAAACCACGCAGGGCGAAACCGGCCGCGGTCAAAACTTTCTGAACCAGGCCAGCGCCCGTTACTTCGAAGGCCGGAAATACCTGGCGCATGACTGTATCGTTTACCTGACCAAAAGACCGCAGGGATGCAAACCCACCGGCTCGCTGTTTTCCAGCCTGATCCGGCCGACCCTGGTACCCAAAGAATTATTGGGCGACCAGGCCGTCCGAGAATTTCGCGATGTGACCGCCCGGTTTAAACGCCTGCTGGAAGATACCCGACTGATGAGCGTTACGCCCTTAACCGCCGCCGACCTGCAAAGCCAGCTAAAAAAAAACGGGCTGATCGAACGCTATTGTTTTTTAGCGGAAAGGGAAGCCCCGGCTTTATACCAGGATATCAGCTTTGACGAAGCAGTGCGGATCGGCAACCGGGAGCTGGCGATCTATACCTTAGGCGATACCGAAAGCCTGCCGGCCAACTGCGGTTCGCGTCTGACCTACGAACCTTATTCTACCGACCAGACCAAATTCCCGGTCAGCTTCGCCGCCCGGCTCGGCCTGCTGCTGCAAACCAGCCATATCTATAACCAGTACATTTTTGTTGGGGATGCGCAGGCGACGCTCAAACAACTGGAAAAGAAAAGGCTGCGGCTGCAATCGCTCTCGGCTTATTCCCGGGAGAATGCCATCTCGCTGGAGGCCACGAACGAATACCTGAACGAGGCCATCAGCCGCCAGCGCCTGCCGGTCAAAGCACACTTTAACGTGATGGTCTGGTCGGATGACCGGGAACAGCTGTTAAGCAAAGGCAACCATGTCTTATCGGCGCTCGCCGCTATGGATGCCTCCGCCAAACCGGAAACTGACGGCGCGGCGCAGATCTGGTGGGCGGGCATTCCCGGCAATGCAGGCGATTTCCCGGTCAATGACACTTTCGATACCTTCGCCGAACAGGCCGCCTGCTTCCTGAACCTCGAAAGCAATTATCAGAGCGGCCCGGCCGGTGCAGGCATCCGCTTCTGCGACCGCCTTTCCGGCCGCCCGGTCTATGCCGATCTTTTCGATGCACCGCGCAAAGAAGGCATCACCTCCAATATGGGCACGCTGGTGTGCGGTACATCGGGCGGCGGCAAATCCATGACCGTTAACCATATCCTGCGTTCGCTCTATGACCAGGGCGCACATTGCGTAACCGTCGATATCGGCGGCAGTTACCTTGGCCTCTGCGATACCGTGAAAGGCTATTATTTCAGCTATACCGAAACGGACCCGATCCGTTTTAACCCGTTCTATCTTTCCAAAGGCGAAGTGCTCGACACCGAGAAAAAAGAAAGTTTAAAAGCCTTGCTGGTTTCCCTTTGGAAAGGCGAAAACGAAACGTTCAACCGGGCGGAATACGTGGCCCTATCCAACGCCTTGCAGGGTTATTATGAATACCTCGCCCAAAACACCCCGGTATTCCCCGGCTTCGATTCTTTCTATGAATATCTTGAACGCGACTACCGCGAAGTGCTGAAAAGCCACCGGGTAAAAGAAAGCGCGTTTGATATGGACAATTTCCTGTATGTATTACGGCCTTATTACAAAGGCGGGGAATTCGATTACCTGCTGAACGCCCGGGAGAACCTCGACCTGCTCAGCCAGCCGTTCATTGTGTTCGAGCTCGACCAGATCAAGGACCACCCGATCCTTTTCCCGGTCGTGACGCTCATCATTATGGAATTGTTCATTTCCAAAATGCGCAAACTGGCCGGCGTCCGTAAAGTCCTTACGATAGACGAAGCCTGGAAGGCCATCGCCAAATCGGGCATGGCCGAGTTCCTGCGTTACGCTTTTAAAACCATCCGTAAGTTCAACGGGGTGCCTATCGTGAGTACGCAGGAACTGGACGACCTGATTTCCTCACCGGTTATCAAGGATGCCATTATCAATAACGCGGATATTAAAATCCTGATGGACATGCGCAAGTTCCAGGGCAAGTTCGACAAACTGCAAAACGCGCTGGGTTTATCGGATAAAGGGAAAACCATCCTGCTGTCAGTGAATAAAGATAACCGGGAGATTTTCGTGGACATCGGCGGGCAGGTCATGAAGGTCTACAAAAACGAACTCTGCCCCGAAGAATATTACGCTTTTACTACAGAGGGCCGCGAGCGGGTTCAGGTAAGGGAATACGCGGAAAAACACGGCAGCATCGAGGAAGGCATCGCCACGCTGGTAGCCGAGAAACTTACTACAAAAGCATCATGAAAAGATATATCATCACCCTGTTGTACGGCCTGTTGTTTTTGCTGTGCCCGCCTGAAGCCCAGGCACAAGTACCTGCAGCCAGCGCCTTTACCGGCCTGATCAAGAAAATGATCGTCGCCATTGACATCAAAGTGCAGCGCCTGCAAAACCGGACCATCGCGCTGCAAAACGCCGAAAAGCAGATCGAAAACACTTTGCACCTCAACAGCCTGAACGGGATCTCGGACTGGCTCAGCAAGGAAAAGGATCTCTATGCCGGTTATTACCAGGAACTCTCCAAAGTCAGGCGACTGATCGCCAGTTATGATGCGGTCAAACGCATCGTCAGCCAGCAAAGTCAGCTTGTCAGTGAATACCGGAACGCCAGCGCGCAGTTCAACCGCGACCCGCATTTCAGCCCCACGGAATTGAAGTACATGGGCAATATCTATAACGGCATCTTACAGGAAAGCCTGCGCAACCTCGACGAAACCATCACGGTTATCAGCGACCTGGCGGCGCAGATGGACGATGCCGAACGCCTGGAGCGGATCAACCTGGCGGCCAAAGCCATGCAAACTAACCTCGGCCACCTGCGGCAGTTCAACAGGCAGAACACAAGCCTCAGCCTGCTCCGGGCCAAAGACGGACGTGACCGCGCGGCGGTGAAGCAATTTTATTGGATACAATAAACCTAATGATATGAAAAACCTATTAAGCAAACCCGCGCGCTTAGTCGCCGTCCTTATTTTTTCCCTCGCCAGCCCCGGCATTATGCAGGCCAATGCCCAATTCCTCGGCGGCTTCTTCAGCCAGCAGGCCACGAAGAAAAAACTGATGACCGA
This sequence comes from Mucilaginibacter sp. SG538B, assembly GCF_013376065.1. Classification (NCBI taxonomy): domain Bacteria; kingdom Pseudomonadati; phylum Bacteroidota; class Sphingobacteriia; order Sphingobacteriales; family Sphingobacteriaceae; genus Mucilaginibacter; species Mucilaginibacter sp. SG538B. Next base: position 428,054 of record NZ_JABMJI010000006.1, on the reverse strand, counting down.
ACAAGTCGCCGTTTACCAGCTTTACCTGAGCGCCATCAAAACCGGTTACACCATCGGTGGTAAAGGCCTGACGGTAGCGCATGACCTGAAGAATGGCACTTTCAGCCTGCATACGGCTTATTTCAATGCTTTGCAGCAGGTTGCGCCCGTGGTGAAAAGCGACCCGAAAGGCCGGGCCACCGACAGCCTGTACCGGCAGATCCGTTCGCTGTTCGCGAACGAAAAACAATGGCAGGCCAAACAAAAGTTATTGACCGTGACCGAACTGCAATACCTCGACAAAGTAAGCGCCGGCCTGCTGGCCAAATGTAAAACGGACATGGACGAACTAACCGACGTGCTTACGCCGGGCAGGTTGCAGCTAAGCGACGCCGAGCGCCTCAGCCGGCTGGATCAGCTCTACGCACGCATGAAAGACAAACAGGCCTTTGCAGGTTACTTCAGCAATAAATGCCGCAAGCTGGCGCTGAACCGGCAAAAGCAGCAAAAAGACCGGGCGCAGATGAAAAAACTTTACGGCATACAATAGCCAAAACAAACATGAAAAGAGATCTTGAAAGCGATGAAAAAGTTAATTTTTATGATCCTGCTGACGGCGGGGCTTTGCGGCATACTGCCGCGACAATCAAAAGCGCAATCGGTCGATGATTGCATCCAGCAGCTCATACTCGACTATGAAAAACTGGCCAGTCTGAAAAACATCCTCAGCCAGATGTACCAGGGCTACGAGGTATTGTCCAAAGGATATAGCGCCGTAAAAGGTGTCGCGCAGGGTAACTTCAGCCTGCACGAGGCATTTCTCGACGGGCTTTACCTCGTCAGCCCTGCCGTACGCAAGTACCCCCGCATCACGGATATCATCAACGACCAGGCGACGCTCGTCAGCGAATACCGGCAAGCCTCCGGTTCATTCAGCCGCAGCGGCCGGTTCAAGCCCGATGAACTGACTTATATGATGACCGTTTATAATAACCTCGTCAGTGCCAGCCTGCAAAACCTCGATAACCTGGTGATGATCATTACAGACAGCCAGCTGCGGATGAGCGATGCGGAGCGGCTCAGGGCCATCGACCGGCTGTACCACGAAAGCCACAATCAGCTGACTTACTTGCGGCGCTTTAATGGGCAGGCATCGGCTATGGTGAAACAACGCGCGCTGATCGAACAGGACAGGCAGGCGCTCCATTCTATTTACGGCATTAAACCCTGATCTTATGAAAAAGAAAACGTTAACAGTTGCGACATTGGCAACCCTGGGCGTGCTTTGCCCTTTACTTTCCCATGCCGAGGGCGTAGCCGACGACCTGCACAGCCTGCAGGACATGCTCAGTCAGCTTTACGACCAGATGATCCCGCTTTGCAGCGGCATGATCGGCGTCGCCCGCGCCATCGGTGGTTTCGCCGCTTTATGGTATATCGCCGCCCGTGTTTGGAAACACCTCGCCGCAGCCGAACCCATCGATTATTATCCCCTCCTGCGCCCGTTCGGTATCGGCTTTTGCGTCGCCTTCTTTCCGCTGGTACTCCGCCTGATGAACGGCTTGCTCCAGCCCGTAGTGACCGCCACGGAAAATATGGTGACCAATTCCAACCAGGCCATCGAGCGCCTGCTTAGTGAACAACCGCAAAACGATAACGAGCAAACGCCCGGCGAACTCAATTCCGACCCGGACAAATGGTTCCAGTACAGCCACCCCGACGGTACCGACGCCAGCGCGGGCAACCCCATTTCGGATGCCTTTTCCGGCTGGAGCATCAAGAACTGGGCGCGTAAATTCATCTATGAAGTACTTAACGTACTCTTCCAGGCCGCGGCACTATGCCTTGACACGATCCGTACGTTTAAACTCATCGTGCTGGCCATTCTCGGACCGCTTTGCTTCGGGCTGAGCATTTTCGACGGCTTCCAGCACACGCTGAAGCAATGGATCGCCCGTTATGTCAACGTGTTCATGTGGCTGCCCGTCGCCAATATTTTCGGGGCCATCATCGCCAGGATCCAGGTGAACATGCTGCTGGCCATCCAGAGCGGTAACCCCGGCGGCAACGAATTCGGCAATACGAGCACGGCCTACCTGATCTTCCTGCTGATCGGTATCCTCGGATACTTTACCGTACCGAGCATCGCGAATTACATCATGAACGTCGGCGGGCACGCCCTGTTCAACAAAACCTCGGCGGTGGCCTCGATGGCCGTATCCTGGTTCAGCGGCTCCGTCATGCGGAACGCTTTTTCCGGCAACAGCCAGGTCAATAACCAGCAAAACAGCAGCAAACAAACGCAAAACAACAATTACAACACGGAAAAGCTGAAAGGTGGCTCCGGTAAAACATCCTGACCATGTTTAAAAAACTCAAAAACCTGGAGACCGCGTTCCAGCATGTACGCGTTTTCAGCATCGCCATCATCCTGCTGGCCTTTGCCGCCGTCTGCTTCATGGCCTGGCTGCTGAAATCCGAATCGGTCGCCCTGCAAAAAAAGGTCTACGTCCTTTCCAGCAATACCGCCTGGTCAGCCAAAGCCGTCGAACGCGCCGAGTACCTGCCCCTCGCCGCCCGCGGCCATGTCCGTGCCTTCCACGAGCTGTTTTTCACCCTCGACCCCGACGAAAAGGTCAACAAACGCAACCTGTCCCGCGCCCTTTACCTCGCGGACAATTCCGCCCGCAAAGTCTACGACAGCCTTTCCGTCAGCGGCTATTATGCCAATATCATCGCCGGCAATATCAGCCAGCGCCTCAACGTCGACAGCGTACAGGTCGATACCCGCGCCAGTCCTTACCATTTCCGGTGCTATGCCACCCTGCGCATTATCCGCTCCACCAGCCAGGTCGCGCAAAGCCTCATCACCGAAGGCGACCTCCGCGAAGTGGAACGCAGCGACAACAACCTCCTCGGCTTCCTCATCGAGCACTGGAGCACCATAGAAAACAAAGTTTTAACCATCAGCAATCATTAATATGGAAACCAAAAACCCTTTAAAACTGCAACGCCAGCGGAAAGCCCTGCTGGTCATGCCGCTTATTATTTTCTGCCTGAGCACCGTATGCTTCTGGGCCTTCGGCGGCGGCAAAGGCCCGGAGCCGCAAAGCACGGTCCGGCAAAACCTCCGGTATAAAATACCACCCTCGCTGCTGGGCGGCAACCAGGACGGCGACAAAATGAGCTTTTACGACCGCGCCCGTGCCGACTCCGACAAACAGGCGCAACTGCGCAAGACAGATCCATTTTTCAAACACGGTGCGGACAGCGGGGCCTTCGCCCCGCCCAACGACAACCGCTCTTTTTCCCCTCGCCAGCCCTCGCTTTTCGGCGACCAGGTTTCCGGCAATAATGATGACCCGGCGGTTAATGCCGCCAAGATCAGCCAGCGGTTAAAACAGTTACAATCGGTGATCAACAAACCGCCTGCGCCAGTGGGTACAACAATACCTAAACCAGCGCTTAACAGCCGCCCGGATTCCATGCGGTATCCTGCGACCTTGAGCGAAGACCCGGAAATGAAACAGATGAACGGCTTACTGGAAAAAATCCTGGATATCCAGCACCCGGAGCGGCTGAAGGATAAAAAAGAGGACATCGTTGTAAAAACTGCACCGGAACAATTCCAGGCGATCCCCGCGGTGATCGATGGCAACCAAAAGATCGTGCAGGGCACGGTGATCCGCATACGCCTGCTGGACTCGGTAAGGCTGAACGGGCAACTCTTCGCCAAAGGGCAACTGATCTATGGCAGCGGCGACCTCTATAACCAGCGGGTAAAAATCAATATCAAACTAATCCATGTGGGACTGAACATTATCCCCGTCGACCTGACCGTGTATGACCGGACGGACGGTATGGAGGGCATCAGCGTGCCGGAAGCCGTAACCGGTGAAGCGCTGCGCGAAGGCGCCGTCAGCGGGGTGCAGTCCATGGATATGCTAAGCCTCGACCCCTCGGTGACAGCGCAGCTGACGACAGCCGGGATCAATACGGCCAAAGGGCTTTTCTCCAAAAAGGTCAAACGCGTGAAAGGAAAACTGAAGGACGGGCACGAACTGCTGCTGCGCGACAACAAGGTATTGCATTAATCTTTTGGCTATGGAATTAACGGATCGCAAAACTGTCGGCGCTTTTCTGTTCAAAGCCGCGGAGCAAAACTGGAACCGGGCGGCCTTTGACCGGAGCAGGGATCAACCTGTCTTTCATGGGTATGTTTCCGCAGGTGAAGCTTCGGAATTCTGGTCGGCATCGAACAATGTATTCGATTATCTCATGCAGGATTTTGCAGCGGCGGATGATGCCTTTATTCCGGTGGCCAACCTGGCGGCAGGCTTCGATCAAAAACCGGTGATAGGTGAAGGTAACCTGCCGGATATCGGGCAGCAATTAGCGGAACTTGATGTGGGACTGCAACCCTTTTGCAAAATAGACGGCCTCGGCCCTTACCTGCAGACGGAGATGTTTATCCCCGTGCACTGGCGGCAGGATATCGAGCCGCGAAAAGAAGTGAAGCGCTTTCTGGTGATCAAGCATACCCATCCGGGGCACCACATTTATGAGATCGGGCACGAGGTGGTTATTTTAAAACATTTCAAGAGCCAGGCGGACGGCGCAAATTTTCAGCGTGAAAAAGCCAAAGGACTGGCGACGGATAAAAAGCCTGCCGATCTGATCCTGGTGGGGGAATACCGCGGGCGCTTGCTCAACCCGGACCCGGACAGTTACCCGGAAAAGCACTGCGGTATCGCCCTGTTCAGGGTTCATGGCAACCGGGACGGCAGGCTGCAATGCTCAACGCCCCATTCGCTATACCCTCCGCTGACCATCGAACAAAGGCTGTATGCCCGCTTATACCATAGCGGCGGTGCCATCAGGCTGCCTGATGATCAGTTGCAATAGACGGATCCAAGGCTTTTAGCTGCTTCAACCTATCCCACACATTAATCAAAGAAGTATTAACCATTAAAATTTAAGTATTATGAATCAGGAAAGTTTTGAGTACAACAGAGATCAACTTCAGTATCTGGGCTTTGGCGAAGAAATCGCGAAATCCTTACATACAAAAATGGAACAGAACCTGACCGAGTTTACACTGGACCACACACGAAAGTTTGGAAAGGACGAACTGCATTCGGTGCTGTATTTCTCTAAGGGCGACGATGCCGCCAAAGACCTTACTTTTTTTAACCGTTTCACTTCGACGCTAAAAAAAGAAGGTATGGAAGACCTTTCGCAAACCTTCTTTGTCGGGCCGAAATATAACTACACGCTCCGGGAACGCTACAATATGATGGACGGTCGTGCGGTTTACCGGGAACAACCTGTTTTGGAAAGGAAAGAAATGGACGGTAAACTGAAAATGGTGCCGACCGGTGAAACTTACTGGGCTTGGCGGGCGCTCAACTTTAAAGAGGCCGATCAGCACGGGAACTTTTTACCCAAGATGATCCGCTGGCATGACCAGGGTAAGGCACTGGAAAAATTCCCGATTGTCGGCGCGGAAGAGAAATACATGCAGGCGCGTTTGCTGGCGCAATTGCAAAAAGGAAACCAGGTTGAAGTTAACGTATTAAAGGACGGCCAGGAGGTAAAAGCTCAAATGGTGGTGAATGCGCCGATGATGCGCATCGACTTTTATGATGAGAACGGCCAAAAGCTGGATATCAAACCGGTGAACAGGCAGGCCTTTGGACAAAGCCAAAAGTCGGATCTATCACCGCAGGAAGTGCAACGGGCGGCTATGGCTAAAGCAACCGCAGCCAAAGAGGGCACCCAAGCGGCGGATGAGGCAGCACCAGCAGGTCAGAAAGCAGCAACCGGGCAAAAACAGGAACCGGCCCTGCAGCGCAAGCAAGCTGTTAAGATCTGAGTATGGAGCTGTGCAGGCCTTTATGGGTATTCTTTGAACGGGTCGGCAGCGATCCCCGAATCTGTATTGCCCATATTGGCCTTTTTGCTACGCTCCTGCAGTTGTGGCAGCGTGGCGGGTTTACGGATCATATCGAGGTTTATAGTTACGAGGTGATGGAGCTGGCCCGGATTTCTTCTCGGGCTACTTATCATCGCTGTATCCGGGACCTGCATGACTTTGGTTATTTACAATATTTCCCATCTTTCAACAAGAAGAGGCGCAGTAAAATCATTCTTGTCCCCCGGGATCTACCTGTTTGCAAGCGATAAAAAGTAATTGCAGGAAATTAAAAAAAATCATAATGCCCGTATGTACAACATGACGAGAATCATTGCATATAAAATTATAAATATCGCAAAGAATTCAGGTAGTATGAATTATCGTAAGCGTATCCTGTGTCTGCTCGACCTCGGAATATTTATCAATACCATCATTCAAAAGAAATCCATTCAACAACATTACTATATCGTATAGACCATGAGTGTAGAGATTATTACCAAAGAAGATCTGCAGCATTTCAGGCTGCAATTACTTAATGATATCAATGATTTGTTGAACACAAAAAAAGATATCCAAAAAGAATGGCTCAAAGGTGCTGAAGTCAGGCAACTGTTGAAAGTATCACAGGGCACTTTGCAAAATCTCCGGACAGGGGGTAGATTATCTTACTCCAAGATTGGGGGAACTTATTATTATCGCCATCGGGACATCATTAAATTATTGGAAAACAGCAGGGAGGCATTTCGTTAACATGTCCGCTGCTCAACATTTATCCCGTCTATTTCACTGCTTCAGCGAAGACGCCCGGATTACCGCCTGGCACCTGAGTCTCTATATGGCGATTTACTTTTTATGGCAATCCGCCGGCATGAAAAAATCTATAAATGTTTCCCGAAGGAAACTTATGAAGTTGTCTCGCATTCAAAGTAACATCACTTATCACAAATGCATTAGCCAGCTTCAGAACTATGGCTATATCAGGTACACGCCATCATACCACCCGCGCCTCGGTAGCCGAGTGGAACTGCTGCTCGCGATATAGCAATCAATTTGTTCGCCAGCTCAACCTGTTAATTTTTTATCCGTTCACTACTTCGCCGCCGTTTACGCGGATCACCTGCCCTAAATCGTTTCTCAAATTTTCTTTGAACGGTAAAGGTGATACTCTACAGCCAAATATGCTGGCTTCAAAATATCCCGATATGGCCATCGTCGTATCATCCATCGGAAGGACAATAAAGCGGGCTTACATTACAGCGCGCGCAAATGTGCTGTTCAAGGTGGATTTTCTTGATAAACCACTTGGTATATCTGGTTGCTACAATCAGTTAACCATCCGGAACGCATCCACAACACGATGCAAGAAAATCATTGCGCGGGACCTGGCAGGCAGTAAACCAGTTGATATCACCCAAAAAGTAATCATCAGACCTAACGAACTGGCTATCCCAGGTAACTTAATAGACAAAGTTGTTTGAGGAGTGCCACAAAAGGCGATTTGTCTGAACCCGGTATGGTGCTTTTTCTAAGATAATTTATTAAACCTTGACATTTAGCCCATGATTCGATTAATTTAACGCAAAATTTAGTATCGACTGGATTCAACATAAGCTGCGTCCGGTTTCAGCATATTCAAAAATTACGGGGCCAAGGCCATCCGGTTCAAACGATTTAGCATTGGCTGAGGTGATGTTTGACGCCTCCTTACATTTGAACGCATTTTAAAAACCAGTATAATTGAGTAATTAAATGATGAAGCTTTTACTACGAATCAACTTGGTGTTGTTCTTTTTTCAGCGCATGACTTTGGTCGCTGTTTCTCAGCAAGCTATTCAGGTCACAACCGTTGCCCCTGGTGTAAAAAAACTGACATGTGGCATACCGGAACAATTTTCGCCATATAGTTTTTGCAGTACAAAACCTATGACAGATGCCATGGCTAAACTGCCGGCGGGTAAACTGCCTTTTAACACGGATGAAATTAAAATAACTGCATCTGACCGCGGCATAGTCGTGGAAATTCCGCTGACCGACGAGGAGCAACTTTATGGGTTTGGTTTACAAATGGGCTCGTTCAATCAAAAAGGACTCAGAAAGAAGCCAATCGTCAATGATAACCCTTCGCATAACTTGGGCTATACTCATGCACCCGAACCGTTTTATATATCTAATAAAGGGTATGGCATCCTGGTTAATACGTCTCATTACACCACTTTTTACTGTGGCAGCACGGCAAAGAACACCGGTATAGTAAAGTTAAAAGACGCGAAAGATGGCAATTCAGTGGAGGAATTATACAAGAATGAAAGCAGGGCATCCGGTTATGTTGCAGTAGATGTGCCGGGCGTAAAGGGCGTGGAAGTTTATGTGTTTGAAGGGCCGCAGATGCTGGAAGTTTTGCAGCGCTATAATCTTTTTTCTGGTGGCGGGGCTTTGCCGGCGTTATGGGGATTAGGCGTTAAGTATCGTGTAAAAGGTAATTTTAACCAGCAGCAAGTTGGTAAAATGGCAGATTATTTCCGGGCAAACAAAATTCCGTGCGATGTGCTTGGCCTGGAACCCAAATGGCAGACTACGGCCTACTCATGTTCTTATGTATGGAACAAAGATTTTTTTCCGTCGCATGATAAGTTTATAGACACGATGAAGACCAAAGGCTATCACATAAATTTATGGGAGCATGCCTTCGTAAACCCCAAATCGCCCCTTTACCCAGCACTTAAAGATAAATCGGGGAACTATTTGGTCTGGAATGGGCTCGTTCCGGATTTTGTTGATAGTTCCGCCAGTAAATTATTTGCGGATTATCATAAACAAACCTTCGTGCAAAAGGGCATATCAGGCTTTAAAATGGACGAGTGCGATAACTCCAACCTGACGATGGGCGATGCAACCTGGAGTTTCCCTGAGCACAGCCGCTTCCCGTCTGGCATTAACGGAGAGCAAATGCATCAGGTCTTTGGCATCGTTTACCAAAAGGCGATCTATAGCATCTACAAAGCATTAAATACACGCACTTATTTGGATGTCAGGGCCTCAAATGCGTTTGCTTCCTCTTATCCGGCATCCCTTTACAGCGATACCTACGATCATCATCAATACATTCAAATGATCAGTAACGCCGGTTTTTCCGGGCTACTATGGTCGCCTGAGGTCAGGGAATCCAGGTCTGTCGCTGATCTGCTGCGCAGGAGTCAAACAGCCGTACTTTCTGCTCAAACCCTTTACAACTCCTGGTACCTTCAAAATCCCCCCTGGCTTCAAATCGATATTGAAAAAAATAATAAGGACCAATTGATGGAAAATGCAAAGTCAGTCGAAGCAGCCGTACGTAAACTGCTTGATTTCCGGATGAGCCTGGTCCCTTATCTTTATAACGCATTTGCTGATTACCATAACAAAGGCGTTCCGCCTTTCAGGGCCTTGGTGGTCGACTACCCGGAAGACGCAAAAGTTTTTAATATTGACGATGAATATATGATCGGACAAGGAATTTTGGCCGCTCCGCTTACCGAAGACATGGAGGAACGGAAGGTTTACCTGCCAGCCGGAAACTGGTACGACTTTAACACCCAAAAAAAATACGTTGGCGGAAAAGCATACACCGTTAAAATCGGATTGACCGACCTGCCTGTTTTTATTAAAGAAGGGACTATATTACCACTGGCCGAACCCGTTGACCATATAGGCCCGGATACCCGCTTCGAGCTGACTTGCCAGGTGTATGGTGAACGGGTAGAGCCTGCATTCTTATTCGAAGATGACGGTGTCAGTTTTAATTTTGAAAAAGGGAACTTCAACCTTTTGACATTGAATTACACCAAAGGTAAAGGTTCCGTTAAAAGGGCCGGCAGTTTTAAAGGCAACAGATACAAGGTTAAAAAATGGATCGTAATTAATTGAAGCGACTACCTGCTTATACAGCGCTCTGGCCTGTATGCCACCGGGGCGGTTGCAACGACCCCGGTGGCTTTTTGATCATCTGTCTTACCACAAGTTTATTAATTCATCAATATTGCCTCCCTTCTGCCGGGATAAACAGTTCTTAAATAAAACCTTAATGATAACGGCATACTATCTGATTACCTTTCAAGGTTCAGAGGATATATCATACAGGGTAAGGTAACTGCATAGCTTCTATTATTTTCATAGCTGTTAAGGTTGAAGCTCAACAATCAGCAATTGATCTGGTACGCCTAAAGCCAAAGTTGAAATATGAGTACTCGTTGTGATTGCATTAACAGAGCTCAGTGGCTGGTATGTTTTTACAACCGAAAAACTATGCGGGAATGTTATTGAAATATTTTGCACATCATCCGGCAAATCTTGAAAATTTTTAAAATCATAATTGACACCTGCGGGCTGTCCCTGCCAGAGCGCTAAATAGTAACTGCCGGTGTTTTTTTGAAATAACAAAGTTCGGAGATTGGTCGTGTCTCCGGCAACTGTATATGTCAGTGGGGCCAGTGTAATGCTACCGGAAACGTCTTTCAGTAAATCAATTGTATTTTTGATGGCCGTAAATGCCGGCTTAACACTACCATCCGTGTGAATCAAACCAAAGTTATTCTCACTATTATTGGGATCATTACTGTTTTGATCCATTAGTTCATAGGCGTAGGTCTTAACCGCTCCCCGCTTCAACTGCTCCATAAATAAAACGGAATAGTACTTCCCGGAACTGAGTTCGGACAAATAATGATACGCATTGGCATTGTACTCCGCTGATGTGGGCAGGTTATAATTACGGGCATTTTCATAACCAATCTCGGTAATCATAAAAGGCTTTCCATTTTGGATTGGTGGAAAAAAGCCTTTTGTTAAATCAAAATAAGTTCCCGGAAACATTTTCCAGTTCGAGCTACCGCTATCATAGGTATGAAAATTTATGTAATCGCAATAATTGCTGATCGAAGGTGAAATAGCTGCTACTTTATTGGGTTTTGAGGGCAGACTCCAGTAAGTTACCAGGCTTGTATTAACTATCCTGATTCCTGCTAACTCGGGCATAGCATGCGCCCTGGTGTATAGCGCTTTTTGAATTTTATAAGTCAAGGTATCCCATCCATTGGGATACCAGCTGTTGATAGTTAGATCCGGTTCATTAAAGCCTTCCAGATGCTGTATAGTTTGCCGCAGCCGGGCTGAATTTTTAAATATCGAAAGGTATGCGGCATCATCGCGTAAATTTAAACTATCTACCACCTTTCTGCTATCCAGGAGATAACTTACTTTAATGCCCAGTTCCTCATAAAGTTTAATGAACCGATTTTTAATCAAATCTGTATCTGCGGAAGGTATAAAAGCATGATAAGGCACTGCATCACGAATATTTTTAATCCCAAGCGTCTTCAACGACGGATAAACAACGTCATCAAATCTGCTTTTATATATTGGAAACCTGAGATGGACATTAACGCCAACGGAATTGACAAAGTCGGACGCGGCAAGTGGCGTCTGGGTAATTTGAACCTGGCCGGACAAAGCCTTGCTTTGATTATTTTGAGGATCTACAATTGAAGGCTTTTCTGTTTTACAGGAAAACAAAAGCGTTGCCAGCGCCGCTAACAAAGTGGTATATAGCAATGGTGTCTTTTTCATTGTTGTAAGTTTTTAAATATCATATCGCTTGCGACCCGTGAACTTTATTATTTACGAGTGTTTACATTTGCTTTATTCGGTAACAACCCGACAAATCGAACGACCTTAATTATCAGGCGACCCCCAACAGCATCACTATCCGCAAAATCACTGTAGCCTCTGCCCTTTAATTTGATGCGAACCGCAGCCGATTGGGATCCGTCATTTTGAAGTTACCTGCCGCGGTATGGAAGGATCAGCTATCCGGACCAAAGACCATCGGGTTAATCCCAATTAAGGTAGCAGACTTTAGAATCCGGTTGTCACTGTTTATCATTCGATATCCATTGTTTCTCATCCCGATTAAACAAAACGCCCTCATGTTTTAAAATCTCCTGCAGTTTCCTGGTATTCACTTCCTGTACAGGCTGTTTGTTTTTAGCAGCCATCGCTGCTGCTATACCTGCGGCCTGGCCAAGTTGCATCCAAGTTACCTCGACCCTGATGGAGCAAAAACCGACGTGGGAAGCGGAGACACAAACCGGCACCAATAAATTGGTACAGTCATTTCGCTTCGGGGTAATAATGCGATAAGCAAGTTCATATGGCTTGTCGACTTTAACCCAGATACGGCCTTCATTTATGTATTGTGTTTTGGATATCGCCACTTTTTGCACGTGATGGCAATCCACAAAATGAGATCCCAATGCAATCGCATCATTTTTTGCAGTTTCTTCAAAAATGTCTTTTTGTGTTTGTACATAACTTCCGATCATTCGGCGCGCTTCGCGGATATACAAGTAATAAGGAAAGTTATGGTTGTCCTTAAATTCATCAGGCGCCAAACCGTATCTGTTCGCCTCATCGAGTAGTTGTTTTGGTACGGACTGATCATGCCGCAAAAAATAGAGAAGGCCTAATGTCCAATCCTTATGATCCTGGAAAATTTGTTTCCGCTTTTCGTACCCGGCATCCGGATAACTGGTGTTACCGCCAAAAAGCCCAAGTGAGATAACCGAATTTTGTTTATTATTGGCTTCAAACTTTCCCGGCGGATAGTTCCAGGAATATAAATCGATAATATCTGCCAGTTTGGTATCAGGATGCTTAGCCAGCAGGCGCCTGAGCGTAAGGAAACGGTTTGCATCGTAATGCGATGGCGGAGGAAACGGTACCTTATCGGTGTTGGTAGACATCATCAACCGGAAATTATAATTGATGATCCTTTTACTGGCTTCCCCGTTTATTAAATTTTTTGCTGCTGCAAATCCGGGAAGTAAATTTCCATTGTCATCATATGGCGAAACGTCTATAGCTTTATCCAACAAACGTATACCGGCAAGCGATTCGCCATACTGCATTTTGCTTTCCCGCCCAAAGGTATAGGATACGCCTGCCCTTGCCATTAAATCGCCTTCATAAGTTGCATCAATAAAAGTATCTCCGCTTATTCTTTTTCCGTTGGTCAATGTTATACTTTGGATAGCGCCGCCTCTTTTATTTACGATATGAACAAAAGCACCGTAAACAACGGAGATATGCTGTTCGGTTAGCATAGCAACAAATATTTTTTCTGCAACATGCGATTCAAAGTAAAAAGCGGGTTTATTCATTCCGTAAGCCTTACCAATTCGGGTATAGACCTCCAGCGGAATTCCCGAGATCGTTTCCTCAATCATATGTTCGGTTTCCGCAGTTCCGATTCCACTGGTATTCATACCACCTACATGGCGGGTCTGCTCAATTAAAATGACTTTAGCACCCTGTCTGGCCGCTGCTACTGCAGCTGATATCCCGCCGGGCGTTCCACCATAAACTATTACGGTAGGCCTGTCGGAAGCGTTTGACCTGAAAGCGTAAAGTATCAGCAATACAATTACTCTATATGTTTTTTTCATCTGTTTAGTTATAATACAGGTTTGCCTATCGATAACAGCCGCTGCTTAAGTTTACCGGACGATATGCATCTTTTGGTATCTCAGTACCGGTAACCAAGGCAACAAGCTTTCGATTTCTGATTTTCCGGTCGGAAATGAAGCAGGATAGTTGATTTGAATCTTACGGCAAAATCAGCGTCAGGCAGATAATCATCATGCTTTTGCTATACGAACCGCTTAATCCAATTTCAGAACGAGTACCCTCTCAACCCATTTCATTCGCGATTATCCTTGATCTGGACCTGATCAATAACCGGGATTTTGTGTAAGTGCCGGATTTACATCGATCTGGTGCTGCGGGATAGGGTAAAGCAGATTTTTTTGTGAAACCGGTATTCCTGCAGCTTGCAAAGTACTAATATATTTGCCCGTCCTTAACAAATCCCAGCGGCGATGGCCCTCAAAACAAAGCTCCCAGCCCCGTTCCTGTAAAACCGCATCCCTGAACTGAGCCTGCGATAAGCCGGTCAGGTTTTGAGGATTGGCTGATGAATTGCCGTTTCTTGCACGGGTACGCACCTGATTAATGGCATCATAGGCATCAGGCGTTGGACCATTGACTTCATTAATCGCTTCGGCATACATAAGCAGCACGTCAGCATAACGTATAATCATAAAATTATTCCGCGCATCAAATTCCGCGCAAGGTAAGGGGTCCCAGTATTTATCAACACAAGGGCCGTTGCGGGCAGATACCAACTGATTGTTTGCCGGATTTACTTTTTGAGTGATGATAGTAACTTGTTTGCGATAGTCGCCTGACAGGTAAGAATTTACATAGGCGGGTTCTACATTGTATGCCCCACCGCCCTGGTTGATAGGATATGAAAAATAAATTGAAAAAAATTCAGCCATCGGACTGCCATAAGCCGTCTTTACACAACTGTATTGTGCTGAAAAAATATGCTCCTGGCCATTCTTGTTTTCAGGCGGAAAAATGTTCTTATAATCCAAAAACAGGCTATAGGACTTAGAATCAATTACTTGCTTGGCATACAGGACCGTATTGGTGTAGTCCTTGCGGGTAAGGTAAACTTTTGCAAGAATCGACTTCACGGCGCCGCTTGTCGCCCGCCCGATCGTCCCGGCGGCAGTGTATTTCACCGGCAGCCCTGCGGCATCCGCATCTTTTAAATCATTAATGATCTGCGTGTAGATATCATTAGCGGCAGTCCGCGGTATACTAACATTCACGACATCGGAAGTAGGTGAAGTAACCAACGGCACGTCCCCGAATGCCTGTACCAGGTTAAAGTATGTCAGTGCCCTCAGGAACTTCGCCTCCCCTATCACCTGCGCTTTAGCGGTAGCATCCATCGCAATCCCCGGAACGTTTTTGATCACACGGTTTGCCCGGTCAATCAACAGGTAACAGTTGGTGTAAAAAGAATCAAAAGTAGGATTGGAGGAGGAATAGGTATTGGTTTTAAAATCTAATATCGTGGCGCCAACCGTTGACTCAACGTTCAATTCTTCTGAATTAAGATCCGCCAGGTTAATCATTGTCATACCATATATGGTTCTTAACCGGTCATATACGGCATCAAGTGCAACCGTAGCATCACTTGCGGTTTTAAAAGAATTTTCCTCCCCTAAAAACGAATAAGGCTTTTCGACGAGATTGTTTTTGCAACTGCCTCCCAGTATCAACACCAAAGCCAGTAAACCGCACCAAAGAGTGCGCCCCTTGAAAAGCAGCATTTTGCTCAAAAATTTATATTGTGGTTTCATGTTTATCAGATTTAATTTAAAATGTAGCAGACAGACCAAGCATATAGATCCTTGACGGCGGATAATTGAAATTATCTCTTCCGTACACGGTGTTACTGTTGAAATCGCCGTTGACTTCAGGATCATAGCCGCTGTACTTAGTGAACGTAAGCAGGTTTTGCGCGCTAAAGTAGACGCGGGCTTTCTTGATAATTTTCGTAAATGTTGGCAATTGGTACCCGAACGTAACATTTTTTAAGCGTATAAACGAGCCATCCGCTATCGCAAAGTTCGAAACCGCAGGCAAAACCCACTGACGTATACCTCCAACAGTGTTACTCGGGTTACTTTGTGTCCAATGATTCTCGTAGTATGATTTGAGGTGGTTGTATTGCGCATCTATCAAAGTCGTGAACGTGTTGTAAATTTTATTGCCTTGAACACCCTGCAGGAAAAACGAGAAGTCGAACTCTTTGTATGCGAAATTATTGGTGAGGCCAAAAACAAATTTAGGGAGGCCGTTTCCCAATACCTGACGATCTGTCGATTCATTGTAGACACCGTCACCATTTACGTCTTTCCAGCGATACGCGCCAGGCAAACTACCCGCTTGTGCCAACGGACCCGCGGCCGCAATCTGTTGCGTTGTTTGCCACACGCCATCAAATACATTACCGTAAAAGGACCCGAGGGGTTTCCCAACCTCAATTATCGTTAACCCGGAAAAATAATGATCTACGCCATTAGCTAGTGCGGTGACTTTGTTTTCGTTGTAAGAAACGTTACCGGCCGTAGTCCATTTAAACCCGTTTGCACCTTTGTCAATATTTACAGACGTAATTGCCAATTCAAACCCTTTATTTTGTACACTGCCAATATTACGCAAGACGCTGGTAGCGCCTGTTGTTGCGGGTAAATCCACATATAACAATAAACCGCTGGTTTTTTTCGAGTAATAATCTCCGACAACGGTGATTCGGTTATTCCAAAAACCAGCATCGAGACCGATATCCAGTTGCGCGGTTTTTTCCCATTTCAGATCCGGGTTTTCAATACGCGAGACTTGGTTGGTAAGTACTTCGATATCATTAAATACAGTTTTCCCGATGGTGTATTGAGGAAGCGAATTATATAAGCCAATTCCATCATTCCCGGTAATACCGTAACTGGCCCTAAACTTGAGGTCGCTTATAGCAGGATTGTTTCTTAAGAAATTCTCGTCAGAAATACGCCAGGCAAATGCGCCGGACGGGAAAAATCCATACTTATTATTGGCACCGAAGCGTGACGAGCCGTCTTCGCGTGCACTAACCGTGAACAGGTAACGGCCTTTAAAACGGTAATTTATCCTGGCCAAATAGGAATTCAGGCCCCACTTCTCCAGCCTGCTGCTTGTAATATCAAGTGTATTGGCTGCCGATAAGTTATTGGCACCCAATACATAGTTCGGGAAATTTTCCGCTTCCTGATAGGTTGTTTGCAGCCTGTTGCTTTGAAAGGTGACGCCAGCAAGTATATCAAATGCGTGATTAGCATTTATTTTCCTGGTATACGTAAGCGTGTTTTCATTCAACGTATTGATGTTTTCAGAAGTGCCGTTACTGCCGTAGCCGTTTCGGCCACTCCCTGCAAGAGTTTGTGGGGTAAAGAATACGTTTCTGAATGAATTTTGAACGTCCGCACCAAAACTGATATGGGCCTTCAGGCCTTCTGTTAGGCTGAAATCGCCAAATACATTACCCAGCATTCTGTCAGTTGTAAGCAAATTCGTTGATGTGTTTTGCACAGCAACCGGGTTGGGCGTACTCGCGAAACCTGTTCCAGGGCCTAAATTCAATAACTGATAGTTACCATCCGCCGCGTAAACGGGGCTGGCTGGTGATATCGTCAGCGCCTCGTATATAGGACCCGCAACGAGGCCTTCTGACACGCCGTTATTAACTGTCCGTGATGCAGTAAGGTTGGACCCAATTTTAACGTGCCCGCTCAAGGTGGCGTCTAAGTTTACCCTCGATGCGTAGCGTTTAAAGTTGTTGACTATGACAATACCGTCCTGATTTAAATAATTCCCGCTAACCAGGTATTTTACTTTATCGGACCCACCGGTAATGGACAATTGATAGCTTTGCACCGGGGCGGTCCTAAAGATTTCTCTTTGCCAGTCGGTACCCTCTCCATATGAGGCAACAGGTTGAGGATAAGCACCACCGGGGTTTCCAAACCGTAACGGGAAGCCGAGATTGACAAGTTGCTCATTCTTCAAATTGAGATGATCCATTGCATTCCCTAGCTTTAGTTTTTTAACGACCTGCTGTTCACCGGCATAGGTTTCGAATTCAATATTAGCTTGTCCAAGTTTTCCACGCCTGGTGGTTACCAATACCACACCATTCGCTCCCCTCGAACCATATATTGCAGTAGCTGAAGCATCTTTCAAAACCTCTATTGACTCAATATCATTCGGGTTAATGGTAGAGAGGGGGTTAGCATAGCTGGCTCCGCTGCCACTGGCACCGTTTGCAGCGACAGGAACCGAAATTGGAAAACCGTCAATGACATATAAAGGATCATTGCTGGCAGAGATAGAATTGCCGCCACGCACGCGAATAGTTATCCCCCCGCCAGGTGCATTAGATGCCTGAGTAATCTGCACACCGGACACTTTCCCTTGCAATGCCTGGTTAAACGAGTTAATCGGTTGCGATTTGATTTCATTGGCCCCTATTGAGGAAACCGAACCCGTTAAGTCTTTTTTGCGGACCGTACCATAACCGATCACTACGATTTGGTTCAATCCCTTTGCTTCCACTTTTAACTGAACATTAATTGTAGTGCGCCCTTCAATAGGAATTTCCTGGGTCAAATAACCGACACAGGTAAAAACAAGTGTTCCCTTACCATCGGGAACACTGAGAGCATAATTGCCTTTGGCATCTGATATCGTCCCTATATTGGAATCCTTGAATTTGATGCTTACTCCGGGCAGATCTCCTTGCTCATCGGTCACTTTGCCCGTTAATTTGATAGCGGCGACAGATTCACTGAGGATAGGCACAGGCGATTTTGCGGGTGTGATTAATATCGTTTTTTGATTGATCACATATTGGAAGGGCTGGTCAATAAAACACGCTTTTAAGGTCTCTTCCAATGATCCGTCTTTTATTTTAACCGTAACAGGTTTGGCATTGCTTAAAATTTCCGGGTCGCAAAGAACACTGTAACCAGTTTGTTTGTGGATATCGTTTAAGGTTTCCCATAGCGGGGCATTCCTTTTATTCAGGTTAATCTTTTGAGCAAGAGAGGAAGCACTTACCTGAACGAAAGCGATAAGACAGATAAAAAAAGAAAGTTTCATTACTCTCCATAATTTAGGATGAACATGGAACATACGCCCACGCTCAAATGCTGTATAAATTTTATACATTTGAATCTTAGGTTAATTAATAATTGGTTGTTAACAGCGATCATACTGATTACCTGCTTACACAGTTCTCAAGGCTGTGTTCACCAGGGGCGGTTGCAACGCCCCTGGTCTTTTTCCGGTAATCTCTTTTAGTAGAATATTAATTCATCAAGATTACCCTCCTTCCTTCTATTTTATAGTGAATCCCGGATGTTATGGTTATGTTATCAAGCAGTTCCGTAATGTTCTTGTATTTGGATACAATACCCCTTAGTTTCTTTTGGCCCGCACCGGCGCGGTACTCCACATCCACATCGTACCATCTTGCAGCTATCTTTAATACGTCCTCAATCCGCTCATCGTTAAAAACAAACAGGCCATTTTTCCAAGCCATCACCTCGTCCAGGTCGGCATTTCTGATAGTTAAAGGCTCTTTCAGATTATTCACGGCCATCTGGCCCGGCTTTATAATGACATGGCTGTTTTTACAGCTCACTTTTACCGAGCCCTCCAGTAAAGTTGTCCTGATATCGGCATCATCATCATAAGCCTTGATTTCAAAATGCGTCCCCAATACTTCCACCGTTTGCTTGCTTCCTACGTTGACATGAAATGGCTTTTCGGGATTCTTAGCCACTTCGAAATAGGCCTCCCCGGCTAATTTTACCTGGCGTTCTTTGCCTTTGAAGGCAACTGGATAGGTTAATGATGACGCCGCATTAAGCCAGACGCGGGTACCATCAGGAAGGGTCAGCTGATATTGGCCCCCTTTGGGAACATACAAAGTGTTTAATTCGTTCTCTGTATCCGGTTGAGTGCCTGCAGAACCGGCGTCCCGATAGGCTATTTTGCCGTCCGCCTCTTTACGGACAACGGCGCCCGCCTGATTAGTGATATTTCCTCTTTGGGCTGCTTGAAGATCTATTTTAGTTCCATTGGACAAAACCAATATTGCTTTATTGACACCCGGCGTAATCTCGATCTTTTTAACACGAAGCGATAGCTGCTCTTTATGCGGCTTGCCTTTGTATAACCAGAAGCCAACAGATAGCGCTATAAGAACCGTTGCTGCTACAGCAATCCTCAAGGGATAGCTTTTTGTTCTTTCAGATCTCAGGTCATGGTCTCGGTCATGAGCGATCCGGGCTTTGATATTCCTTAATGCATTTTCAACATTAAATTCCAGCAGGAGCCCGATATCGCCGTCGCGGATATTTTCACTTAACAACCTTTCAAGGATTTCCCTGTTGCCGGCGTTCCTGTCTAACCACGCCTCCAGTTCAGCCTCTTCTGCTGCTGTGAGGGTATCACTAAGTTTCCCTGCTAAAAGTTTGCTTATATGAAATGAATCATACAACTTTTTATCCGACATGGCCTATGAATTGGTGTTAATGTTATAGAAACAATGCATACGGGTGTTTCCTCTAAAGCATTGAAAAAAATATTTACGTTCTTAAATACTCGTCGTATTCAGTGAGGAAAACCTTATTCAATTACAGTCAGTCCCTTGTGAAAAGCGTGCCAATTGAAACAATAAAAAAAAGTGATGATATAGCAGCATAGTACAGAAAGCCGGGCAACTGCATGTAATAGGGAATTAGAACATACCGGGCAACGTAACCTTAAAACTTTAAGACCGGAAGTGTTTCTTATTTGAAATACATGGATAGCATCACGGAAGTTAAAATACTAAATGATCTTCCCGAAAGACGTTTCTTTAAAATCGAAAGCCCCCGCATTTTTTGGTTGTAAACGGTGCTTGTCGTTATATTAAGTTTGTCCGCAACTTCCTTAGGTTGCAGACCGTCTTCAAAGATCATCTTAATGATTTTCGCGCATTGTTCAGGGAGGGCATCTACTTCAATAGCAATCTCACGTAATACCTCCGTGTAAATAATCTCATTAATTACCGGTTCCTGAAATTCATCTTCCAGTAAGCCGAACTCAGCGTCATGCTTTATTTTCCGTTGTTCTTTATTTAGAAAATTAATCGAAGCGTTACGGGTGCTGATGTATAGAAAAGCTTTTATCGAGTTCAGAGAAATAAAATCGGCATGCTTGTTCCATAGTTTATAAAAAATATCCTGAACAATCTCTTCTGCTGCAAATCTATCAGATGTTAGCCTGGTCGCATAAAAGCACAGGGCGTTATAAAACTTTTCGAAAACATGATCAAACGCTTGTATGTCGCCAAGTTGCAGCCTGTGCATTAATTCATTTTCATTCAGGTTTTTTAATTGATCAACCGCCATGGCGTCGGGGGAAAGTACACCCAAATACAAATCTAGGCAATTAAAACTAAAAATGTCAACGCGTTTGAGCGAAGCCGGATCTAACTTTGCTAACTGGAAGGATCCTATTGGGAGCCGGCTTAGTAGCTATTAAACACTTATTTATATGGCCAGATCTGTAAGGCAGTTACCGTAAGTAAGCTATCCCTGAAGGCGGAATACTCAACCTTTGAATGCAGGAAGCAAATAGAGACTATTGTTAAAGCAAACATATTATTACCGCTATCAAAATGCATCAGGCAGATTCGGGCATTTACATGCAAAGTCAAGAAAACTCATTATCGCTTAACAATCAACAACTTACAACAAGTTACTTTACTGATGCTTTTATTACGCGCAGGATGGAAGGACCAGGTGCAAAATTTGCCGGAAGGAGGTGGTAAACCATGACAATTCCGTCAAGACATGTAATCTACCAGCAGTATATTATAATTATAAGACTGAAAGCGGCCCGCGTTTACCGGCCATACATACAAGCCTTTTCCGCGCTTTGTTCATTGACCGGAATGCTGCTTAACCATGCTTTTTTTACGTAAACTGAAGTTAGGACAAATACCGCAGCACCTGAACTGCCTGCCCGAAGATCAGCCCCGGTGCAGGCAGGCCATTGATTCTCAGACCAATGGCGAGGCTGCTTTTTTTTTCTTTTTACCCCACTTGCGGTTATACCAGATCAGCGTGCCCGTTACCGGTAAACTTGCGCCGATCATACAGGCGAAGAAAGCCAGTATTTTGGTCGGCAGCCCGAGGATCTGACCGGTATGGATATCGAAATTCATGCGGTATAGTTTTTCGCCCGCAGACAGCTCGCCGTAAGGGCGGTCTTCCTCATCAATATAATGTAATGGTTTAAGTGTGCTTTGGTCATAAAAATAGGTAGCGCGGTTATAAATAATGGTGCCGTCACCAAAGAATACCATCGCCTCGTAAGGTTCTTTGGCTTCATGGGGAGCGGTTAAAACAATACGCCCGAAATCCGGATGACGTTTGGCCATTTGCCGCCAGATATCGTCCAGCGCCACGGATACCACAGGTTTGCTGGTGAACGTCGTATCTGACGATGGCTCATCCTCTTTGAGTTCAACGGGCGTTTTCCAGGTCAGCGTACGGTACATGCTGTGTTTGAACCAGTCGAACGTAAAATAGATGCCAGTAACCGTTAAAAAAAGGATAAAAATGGAAGCATAAAACCCGGCCACATTATGCAGGTCGATATTCAGTCGTTTCCAGTTGGCGTTCCATTTGATCTTAAAGCTCCTGTCGCGGTTCTTTTGGCTCCAGCTTCGCGGGTACCACCAGATCAGGCCGGTAATGATGATGACCAGGAAGACCAAACAGGCCGAACCGACGATGGGGCTGCCGATCTTTTGCGGCAACCACAGAAAACGGTGCCCTGCGCGCACAAACAGGATAAAGCATTCGAAGGTCGAAGGCTTACGTTTATCCAGGATGATGTGCCCGTCATACGGATCAACATAGATATTGGCAATACCTTTTTTACCGAAAGTATAGCCAATCATGACCGAACGCCCGGGGCCGTTGTTGATGAGATTGCTCAGTGTTGCCCCGGTATCTTTTTTTACCCCGAGATAAGCCCGGGTCCTGGCAATAAGCACGGAGGGCGGAAGATATGGTCTATTACGTACTTCAACACGCTGGTATTTTTCCGTGAAATAGCCGATCTCGTAGCGCCAGACCCAAAGCCCGCCGGTAAAACATACGATGAAGACGATCAGGCCGGAGATCAGCCCCAGCCATAAATGCAGCCATTCCGCTACACGGCGGAAGGCTGATTTCTTTTTTCTATTCGTTACCATATTAAAACTTGATCGTGAGGTTAGCGGCTATGTTGGCCAAGGGCTGGGCTGAACCGGCAAGGTCCCAATACCTTTGTTTCGTTATGTTATTCACCTTAAAATCAAAGCGCCATTTTGGCTGGTCATAAAAGACAGCCGCGTTTAGGATGGTGTAATGCGGCAGGCTGTAAGTGTTGTCTGCAGTTAGAAAAGCCCTGCTTACGTAGTTGCCGCCAAAGCCGATCCCGACATTTTTTAAAGCCTGCCGGAAGCGGTAGCTGGCCCACCAGTTAGCGATCCTTGCGGGCGCGGTAGCTGCCATATTGCCCTCCAGGGCAGGATTGGTTGTTTTTAAAATCTTATTGTTATTATAGGCATACCCCATGAGGATGTTCAGACCAGGCAAGGGGTTGGCAATCAGCTCGGCATCCACTCCTTTGCTAACCTGCCGGCCATCCTGAAAGGTAAAGCCTTTTGAATCCGTACGGGTGGCATTGGCTATGTTGGTATAGTAGTAACTTAAGGTCAGGTTCACTTTTTTTTCAAACGCTTCGGTCTTTACCCCGCCCTCCGTTTGGTTGGCAAAGATGGGCTTCAGCACGAATAAAGTACCATCGGGTTGTTGGGCCGGGGCGATATTCTGGAAACCGCTCATGTAATTACCGAACAGCGAAACCTGGTCTTTCATCAACTGGTACACCAAACCCAGCTTTGGAGCCACTGAGTTTTGGGTATAAGGACTTGATACGCTCGGGCTGGTGTAGCCTTTATAGCGGTAGTGGTCAAAGCGGAGGCTCAGCATGGCGAAAAGGCGTTCATTCAGGCTGATCACATCCGTCGCATAGGCACTGGTGGTAAACTGGTCTGAAACACCGAATGGAGCAAGCGTGCCGTATTTAAGAAAATACCCATCTACTTTAGCCTTGCCCACAGCAACCGGGTTAGGGGTTTTGCTGACATCTACCGTGTCGATAAACCGGTTAGCCGGTGTAGACGTACTATAGAAATTGCCGTTATAATAACGGTAGCTCAGGCCAATCAACACTTTATGTTTGATTGCCCCTGTTTTGAATTCTCCATTGACGTTTTCCTGAAAATTGGTATAATTATTAAACATCGGGCCATAGAGCACCACATTGCGGGCCACTTTCGTCGGAGAGATCCAGGTCGGATAATACTGGTAGCTCTGTTTCACGTTCTCGCTCACGAAAGAGAATAAAGTGGTCGCGGTCCAGTTGTCTGAAATCCTGTATTTGCCTTCCAGAAATAGTTTGTTGGAACTGGTCAGCGCGTTGGCATCGTCGAGATACAGTGACTTGTTATAAGCCAGCGGAATCTGATCAGCGCCGGTGATCCCTGAAGCCGGTGTCACGCGGGTATACATGATCCTGGTCTGGTCAGTATTGAAATACTCTAAATCGGCGCTCAGTTTCAGGTGGTCACTGACCTGGTAAGACAAGCTGGGCGCGATGAGCACAGTGTTATTATGCCCGCTGGTCAAAAAACTGTTCTGGCGGTTCACAGCGGTGTTGATCCGAACCAAGGCCGTTCTTTCGGAATTTAGCGGAGTGTTCACGTCCGCACTGATCCGGTTTAATCCGTAGCTGCCCAACGTATACGAGGCGGCACCGCCAAACGTATCGTAAGGCCTCTTGGTGACTACATTGACCACTCCGCCGAAAGAAGAAATATTAGCTCCGAACAACGTACCTGAAGGCCCCTTCAGTACTTCAATGCGCTCGATATTCCCGATATCCAGGCCGGAACGGCTGGCTACCGTTTCCATACCGTTACGGGCGTTAATACCCGTAATAAAGCCGCGCGAAGTAATAGCGAAGCCACCTGCCGGGTAGTTATTCGGCGCCGCTCCGGTGATGTTACCGGTGGCCTGGCTGATATTGGTTGCCACCTGCTCCTGCAGCAGTTCCCTGGTCACTACGCTGTAAACCTGCGGGTTTTCCAGATTGGCCAGCGGCATCCTGGCCACCAGCTCGCTTTTTTTATTGGCAAATTTGTTGGTTTTAGCACCCTTTACCACTACCTCCTGTAATTGCTCATTGTTTTCGGATAATACAAAATCAACGGTCACCGTTTCGCCGGCTTTAAGTTCCACCTCTTTTTTTTGGGTAATCAAGCCAATAAAACTGGCCGTCAGCGTATAATTACCCGGGGAAATGTTTTTTAATTGATAATTGCCCTTTTGATTGACAGTTGTTCCTTTGGTTGCACCAGCCAAGCCGATGGTCACAAATTCGGCGGGGCGGCCGTCTGAGGTTTTGACAGACCCCTTGATGGTCCCGGTCTGGGCGAACAGGCCCGCCGAAAAAAATAATGAAAGAAAAGTAAAGTAAAATTTTTTACTGCATAAGAAAGAATACATCTTTGTTTAAATGATTAATGGGTTGAAGGATCTGTTAACATTGGCCGGTAGGAAGTTTGGCGACGGATCACCGGCTTTTTTATGCGGATTAATTTATTACATAGGCGATATCTTATTCGTCGCAAAGAAACGCGTTATTTAGAATAAATCCAAATAAAAACGACTCACACTACTAACAGTAACCGTTGTCAGCTAAGAAA
This sequence comes from Mucilaginibacter sp. SG538B, assembly GCF_013376065.1. Lineage (NCBI taxonomy): Bacteria > Pseudomonadati > Bacteroidota > Sphingobacteriia > Sphingobacteriales > Sphingobacteriaceae > Mucilaginibacter > Mucilaginibacter sp. SG538B. The sequence goes on along the minus strand of NZ_JABMJI010000006.1, from coordinate 402,861 downwards.
GGGCTATCATCGTTAGATCTATCCCGAAAAAAATGATAATTCTTGAAAATTCAGGTCGAACCAGTGAGGTGAACTTAGTGGCACAACTTATGTTCCAGATAAACCGCGGATTACATAAGAAAAAAACCGGAGTAAGAACTAAATTTAGAACTAACTCCGGCTCGGTACTCAAACCCTCCGGCTACACGAACCAATTTTTAAATGACTTAAAACGGTTTGCCACTTTATTTGATGATTAAGGCCGATTTTAAAAATCTAATCCGTTTTTGATCGAACAGGGGATAATGCTCGCCGACTTTTGACAAAAAACACAGTCGATGGATGTAATTGATCTAAGTAACTATCTTAAATAGCAATTATTCCAAAAGATTGATGTTCGATGTTATCATGTAGATATCGTTTGGCCTGGATTTTAATCAGGAACTACAAATTTATCATACCTGTAAACAACCTCGGGTGCTTACAAAGCTGGAGTTTATTGATTACTATACATTGAAATATGCATAGAAACGTATATTTAATAAAGAGGGCCAAAAGCAAAAATCTATTTGAACTCAAGTTGCTTTTTCAAAACTATATTATCAGCAGCCTTTCCTATCATTACTTCAAAGGTTCCGGGTTCTGCAACCTCCTTCATCTTGCGGTTCCAGATCATGACATCGTCGGAACTAATCGTAAAGTTTACGGATTTCCCCTCCCCCGGTGCCAGCAGCACCTTAGAAAAACCGCGCAGGAAAAGCCCGGGCGTACTTACCGAATTAACTTTGTTACCAAGGTACAACTGCACTACTTCCTTGCCGGCCATACTCCCCGTGTTCTTCACATCAACCGATACTTTAACGGAATCCCCGTTTCCAAATGCATCTTTTGATACTTTGAGGTTACTGTATTCAAACGAAGTATAGCTAAGGCCAAAACCAAACGAAAACAAGGGATCGGTAGTTCCGTAAACATAATCAAGACCGGGCTTTTCGATAGTGCCGGGTTTGCGGTTTATCCCTTTTGCTGAATTTACGTAATTGTAAAATACAGGGATGTGACCGGAAGACTGCGGTATGCTCATATTGAGCCTGCCGCTTGGATTAACCTTGCCGAACAGGATATTGGCTATGGCCGTACCGCCTTTTTCGCCAGGGTACCACGCTTCAAGTATTGCAGGTATATTATCTTTTTCCCAACTGATGCTCCACGGCCGGCCGTGTACCAGTACCAAAATAACCGGTTTGCCGGTTTTATAAACTGCCTGCAATAAATCGCGCTGTACGCCCTGCGGATTAATATCGGTAACATCGTATCCTTCACCGCAGGTAAACGGGTCCAGGGGTTCATTTTGAGGCGCCTGCCCGTTCCAGCCAACACCAGACCATACCACACTCGTGGTACCTAATACGACAACTACCGCGTCGCTGCTTTCCGCTGCTTTGATAGCTTCATCAAAGCCACTTTTGTCCAAACCACTTAACTCGCAGCCCTGAGCGTAGTTCACTTTTACACCCGCCCCCACCAATTGTTTAATCCCTTCAAGTACATTGACACCCGACAGATTATCACGGGTAAAGCTATAATCGCCATACTGAACCTTGTTCGCGTTAGGGCCAATCACCGCTATCGACTTTAATTTGCTGACGTCAAGCGGCAGGAGGTTTTTATCATTCTTCAGTAAGATGACAGATTCTTCGGCTATTTGCTGCGATAGTGCAACCGTTTCAGGTTGATGCAGCCTTGACCGGATCCTGGCGGTATCAGGCAAAGGTTTTTCAAACAAACCTGCTTTAAACTTAATGGTGAGTATCCTTGCCACAGCACTGTCTACCTGGGCCTCCTTTACCCTGCCAGATTTGATCAGGCCAACAAGTTTGGCATAAATGTCCGGGCCGGCTGCTTCAAGATCAACGCCGGCGGTTATGCCCATCACAGCTGCATCTTCCTTTGTTTTTGCAACCTTATGAAAATCATATAACTGGCTAAGGCCGCCGTAATCAGAAAAAATATAACCTTTAAAACCCCATTCCTTACGGAGTATCTGCTTTAACAAAAATTCGTTGCTATGTGCCGGGATGCCATCAATTTCGTTGTACGATGGCATGACAGCGGCGATATTGGCCTCCTGCACCGCTTCGCGAAACGGCGGAAGAAACATCGAACGCAGCTCCCTCTCCCCGATATCGGCCGGCGCAAGGTTGATACCGGCCAGCGGCTTACTGTAAGCAGCAAAATGCTTCCCGGTACACAGTACCTTGTCCCAGGCAAAAGCATTCCGTGTTTGAGCAGGATCGCCCTGCATACCACGTACAAACGCTGAGCCCAGTTGCCCGGTTAGGTAAGGATCTTCTGCAAAGCACTCCTCAACACGCCCATAGCGTGCATCCCTGATCAGATCGAACAAGGGCGACAATGCCTGATCTACACCTGATGTGGAAGCTTCATAGGCAATAGCGGCACCCATTTTTTGTATCAGGGTGGGGTTCCAGGTACTACCTTGCGCAATAGCCTGCGGAAAGGTGGTTGCACCTGCGGCAAGCTGCCCGTGCAGGCATTCGCCAATTTGGATCGGCGGAATCCCTAACCGGGTTTCTTCCCTTGCATAACGTTTGGCATTGGCAGATTGCCTCGCCACGTCGTATACGTTAGAAAAAGGACTTGACAATACGCCGTAACTGACACTGCTTTTTTTATAACCATCCAGTGACGACATGCTCATCTGCCCTACTTTTTCCTCCAGCGTCATTCGTTTCAGAAGATCCTTTACACGGGCTTCAACGGGAGCCCTGGGATCCTTGTAAACCTGGGCCGATACAATTGCCGGCCCGCATAAAACAATAATAAGTGTGCAAACGTGCTTTTTTAAAACCATATGGTTGTTTGTTAGGAATCGATGGTAAAAACCTGCGCAGTCATATGCTGCGCAGGTTTGAGTGCTGGTCAACTATTAATAGTTAGGATTCTGCTTGATTTTCGGGTTCTGATCAATTACAGGCTGCGGGATAGGATTTAAATACATTTTGGGCGTAAATGCATGCGGGTGGTTCAACGGAACAACTTCATACTTCCAAACCCCGCTGTTATTTACCGGGGCGGTGTTCGTGATCTTCATACCGTGAAAATCTTTGGTTAAAACATCTTCCGCCAAACGCCAGCGTACCAGGTCATACCAGCGTTTATTTTCAAAACAAAGTTCAACACGGCGTTCTCTGCGGATTACCGTGCGCATCTGTTCTTTAGTAAGCGTTTGCCCGCCATAACTCGTTTCCAGCGTAGGTAAGCCGCCGCGTACACGTATCTTGTTTACGGCACTATACACCGATCCGTCTGGCCCAACCGCTTCATTTTGCGCCTCGGCGTAGTTCAACAACACTTCAGCGTAACGGAAATAGATGTAATTCTGTCCGTCGGAACGGTTACCGTTAGGAATACGGTCAGGGTTCAGGCGTTTCTTGAAATAATAGGCAGTGTTTGACACATCCGATGAACCAAAATCTATCTCATTTTTAGATGGATGCACCTTGTCGATCCGGGTATAGATCGTATCAGCCCGCGGCATCCATGGTTGTTTGTACGGCGCACCATCATAAACTATCCAATCATAAAAACGTGGTTCCCGGTGTTCATAAGGCTTTTGTGGGTTATAACCCGCCCCGGGTGCCGTAATGGGCAAACCGTTATCCATTTGAAAATCATCAACCAACTCCTGCGTCGGGTCATAGTTACCCCACGTATAATATTGCCCAAGCACATATACCGGCCCGCCAAAAAGATTAAAGTCGCCCCCAATGGTACCGCCGGTGTTTGCTACGGCTTGCCTGTCCCAGATCACCTCCGAATTATATTCGGCGCTTTCGGTGAAAAGGCGGGTCAAATCGTTATATAAAGCGTACTGGCCGCCATAGGAGTCCATAAATAATTTATTGGTGGCGGCAGCTTTAACATACCGGGCATTATCGGTATTGCCAAAACTGTAAAATTTATTAGGATCAGCACCCATTACAGCGCTGCTTGAGTTAAACGCGGGGCTGGCTGCAAAAAGTTCTATCCAACCCTTCAAAGCAAGGGCGGCACCAAGTGTAGCCCGACCGGCATCGCCTGCCCCTGATGAGTATTTCACTTCTAAAGCTTTGTTGTTAACCACAGCATCCAGCTCGGCGTCAATGAAGTTAAAAGTTGCCTCGAAGGTACTTCTTTCTTTATAAAGCTCATCGTTGGTATCTGTCTTACGGTCCTGGGGTTCGGTTATAATGACCAGGCCGCCAACATGCATCCATAAGTAAGAATAAAAAAACGCACGCAGAAACCTGGCCTCATCCAGCCGTTTCCTTTTATAGGTGTCGCTGTAGTTGGCCGAATGGGCATTAACCTGCTGAATAAAGGTATTACATTTCCTGATCCTTGCATAAACAGCGCCCCAATCGGTGTAGCTGGCAGCATCCCCGTCATTTTCCATTGGGGTTCCCCCTTCAACGCTCGGACCGATAATACCCTGCCGCCAGCGCCATGATTTCCAGTATGGCCCGCCGTCATTATCATCGGTAAAACTATCCAAGGGATCGGGCGTGTTGTTGAGGTTGTTCAGCTGTCCGTAAATATCGTTCAGGAATAGGTCTGCACTTGGTTCATCGGCCCATTGCGTATCACCGGCAATTGCGCTTTTATTCTGGTTATCCAGAAAGTCTTTTTTGCAAGACGGTAGCATGGGCAAAAGTAGTATGCATATTAACGTCATACTGTATAGTGCGCTATATTTTCTAAAATTTTTCATGTCTCTTAATCCGCTTAAATTAAAATGTAACCTGTACTCCAAAAATGAACGCCTTCTGCACCGGGTACGCTTCCTCACGCTGCGAGAAGCCGGTTTCGGGATCCATGAACCCTAAACCGCCCATGGTAAAGATATTTTGCCCGGAAGCGAAGACCCGTAGGTTTTGGATACTCACCTTTTTGGTAATTGCCGGCGGAATGGTATATCCGATCACAGCAGTCTTCAACCGCAGGAAATTGGTACGCTTCATCCAGAACGATGATGAAAAGTCGCCAAAGCCATCGCCATTGATGGGATTGGTAGTATTGTTGGTACTTTTGGATGCATACGACCTCGGATATTTAGTGTCCTCATGCTCTGGTGTCCAGCGATTATTAAAATATTCGTAGGAGGTATTGGTGTTATTGATGCGGAAAGGAATAGTTTGGTAGCCCTGGACGTTGATGCTTGCCCCGGCCGCTCCCTGGAAAAAAATATTCACATCAAATCCTTTCCATGATGCATTGATGTTTAAACCATAGGTTGATGATGGGTAAAGCGGATTACCAACAGCCGTTTCGTCATTGGCATCAATTTTTCCGTCACCGTTTAAATCGGCATATTTGATGTCGCCCGGATGCAGTGTACCAAATTGGGTTACATTGTAACCGTCTGCGGCATTGATAACACCGTCTTCGTTTTTATCGTCTGATTTTTTGAACAGTCCAAGCGCCTGGTAACCGAAGGGAGTTCCCAATTGCCTGCCGGTTCGACTGCGGTTTGGATTGTTTTTGGTGGCGCTGGTTTCAAAAACCTGCAACAGCTTATTCTTAGCATACAGGAATGTTCCGGTTGCGCCTATCAGCAAACCATTATCAAAACGGTGGTTTGTGCCGATGGTGAGGTCGAGACCCCGGTTTTCCATGATGCCGGCGTTTTCCTGGGCCAGGTTAAGCCCATATTCAACCGGGACCGTAATGGCAGGAGGCAACAACATACCGGTACGTTTTTCGTAAAAGACATCGGCATCCATAGTTAGCTTTCCTTTCCAGAACGAGAACTCTATACCCACGTCGGATTTAGTGGATTTTTCCCAGGTGATGTTAGGGTTAGCTTCCAAAGGTACATATGAACCCTGCACCAGGCTGCCGGTACCAAAGGCATAAGCGTTGCCATACAGGTTATAAGCCGACAGGTATTGAAATGCCGAACCGGCCAGGTTGCCTGACTTACCCCATGAACCTTTCAGCTTCAGGTTATCTACCCAATTCAGATGGTCTTTGATAAACGATTCTTCAGACAACCGCCAACCGGCAGAAAAGGCCGGAAAATAGGCCCATCTTTTACCGGGGGCAAAATAGTAATGGCCATCATACCTGCCGGTAGCGCCAAACAGGTATTTACCTTTAAAGCCATAGTCAATACGGTAAACATAGCCAAGCTGGCTGCTGGTTCCCGACGAACCGCCGTTATTGAAGTTAAGGCGATCGGAAGTGCCAAGGTCAAGCTCATCCACATTAACACTAAAGCCGCGGCGCGAGGCGTTAAACCCGCTGGATTTACCGTCGCGGGCTTCTGCCACTATTAAACCGGTAAGGTCATGATCGCCAAAGGTGTCATGGTAATTTAAGATCCCCTGGTAGGTAAAATTCTGGTTTTTACCAAAACCTTGCGATAAGGTAGTAACACCATCGCCCAATAGGGTTTTAGTATAGGTTGCAGGTGTTACCGTACCATCATACAGGTAATAATAGGTTGGGCGGGACCATCCCTTATCTTCCGTATAGGATGGGTCATAACTAAAAACCCCTTTGACACTCAGACCCTTTACAAAGGGCAACTGCTGGTCTACAGAAATGCTGTTCAAACCCTGGTTGCGTTTTGTCCGGGCGTAGCTGCCGCTTTTCAGGTCGGCAATCGGCGAGTAGCCGCCAGATTCGCCCCATAGACCATTGCTATAATACAAGGCCTTAACCGGAATATAAGATATACCATTGGGGTTTGGGCTGGTCTGGTTATATTCAACCGCGTTATTTAAGGATAAGGTGACTTTTGTAGTGGAAGTGGCATTTACATCCAGCATTACATTATAATTATACCTGTTATAAACCAGCGGATCGTAGATACCGTTCTGTTTGAAAAAGTTGAAACCTACATAATAACGCATTTTATCGTTGCCGCCAGAAAGCTGCAGGTTATAATTCTGCTGCGGCGTATTGGTTTTTACCATTTCGCGCTGGGCGTTACTGTTCGGATACTTGTCGGGATTTTCGGCATGCAGTTTATCATAATTCGCTATCAGGTCAGGATCAAACTCTGCTGCCAGGCCTGAATTGATATCCCCTTCGTTTTTCAAAGTCATGTAGTCCTTAGCGTTCAGCATGGTCGGCTGAAAGGTTGGTCTTTGAAAACCGTAATAACTGCTAAGGCTAAGACTGGCGGTACCCGCTTTCCCGTGCTTTGTAGTGATGAGGATAACGCCATTTGCACCACCCAGGCCATAAGGCGCAACCGCGGCAGCATCTTTCAGCACGGTTACCGATTCGATGGTGTTTGGGTCTACCTGGCTGATATTGTTCCTGACTATACCATCGATAACGATAAGTGCACCGTTATTGCCTGTTGTAGAAATACCGCGAACAAAAATGTTAGGATTATCCTGTCCGGGGACACCACCATTAGGACGGGCTGCAATACCCGCCATGCGACCGGCAATCGATTGCGTAATATTTGGTACGGCAGCTTTCACTAATTCTGAGCCTTTTACTTCTGAAACCGCAGCAGTTAGGGATGACTTTTTAGTTGTACCAAAAGCTACTACCACCACTTCGCTCAGCTTCTGCGAAACTTCGGTGAGCTGAACGTTGATTACATTGTTTCGCGTGATGATCACCTCCTTTGTTTCAAAGCCAACATAAGAAAAGACCAGGGTGCCTCCACCATCGGGCACGGTTAACTTATAATCGCCGCTGCTATCGCTGGTGGTACCCGTACTTGTACCCTTAAGCGTAATGTTAACGCCACCGATCGGATGATTTTTACTATCCGTTATCTTTCCGGTTATGGCCTGATTTTTTTCGGCAGCCCGCTCAGGCACCGGCACAGGCCGGTACTTCAGCACGATTACGTTTTTGGTAAGGGTATAGGTAATTGGTTTATCTTTAAAAAAGGTTTCCAGCGCAATTTCAACGCTGGCGTTGTTCAGGCTAAGATCGGTAGCCGTGAGGCCCGGTAACATCTCCTCCGCATACAATACTTTATAGGGAGTTTGGGCTTTTATTGCTTCAAGAAATTGAACTGCACTTACTTTGCTACCTTTAATAGTAACCTTTTGGCCAAAACTTGCCATGGATACCTGTAAAAAAGCTGTAACAAGCAGGATAAAGGTAAGTTTCATTACCAATAGAAATTTAGGGACAAAGGCGGGCAGCCTCAATCCCGTGTGAAAATTTAATTTCATACATTTGGGTGTTTGGGTTTAAGATTGATATAATTGGTTGGTCAATTGTTAGCTTATTCGTCCCAAACGCATCCCGGGGAGCGTTCGCTGCGCTTCCCGGATATTTAGGAAAATAGCTGTAGGTAAAACTTATTGCATAACTATAATCCTCCTGTCTTTTATTTTAAAGTGAACTAATCCGGTTAATTGTAAATAATTAAGCACTTCGCTTATTTCGCTTGCGCGCGGTATGGTGCCCACAAAATTTACGGTAGTTGTTTTCCCCTGATATTCGATGCCGACATCGTACCAGCGTGCTATTTTGCGCATGATCGCGTTGATGTCCTCGTGCGAAAAATTGAAGTTGCCGTTTTTCCATTCAACCACCTCATCTACCCTCACTTTGGCCACTTTGATTCCGGTGGATACGCTGGCCTGCTCTCCGGGCACTATCATTTGCTGGTCAGTACCATTGACTACCTTAACAGCGCCTTCCAATAAAGTGGTTTGCGTAGCCGATTCATCCCGGTATCCCATGACATTGAAGTGGGTACCCAATACTTCTACATTCATATGATTCACACTAACCCGAAATGGGTGCTTCTTATCCTTAGCTACCTCAAAATAGCCTTCGCCGCTAAGTTGCACCTCGCGGTTATTACCTGCGAAATGCGCCGGGAATTTCAATGACGATTCAGCATTAAGCCATACCTTGCTGCCATCGGGCAAGGTAACCTGGTACTGGCCGCCACGCGGGGTTGAAATGATATTGTAAGCAGGTGCGCTGCCTGCACCGGCTGTGGTATTTGACGCATCGTAAACTAACTGTCCGCCTTGCTTTTTATAGATATGAACATTGTTCTGACTGGCAAGGATTCCGTTTTTTGCCGAGTCGAGCATAATAACAGAACCATCTGCCAGTGTCAGCATCGCTTTATTGCCGCCGGGTACAATTTTAGCGGCAACTTTTGTTTTGGAAACTATATTTTCCTGGTTGCTGTGTTTAAAAAAGAAATATGAAAAGCCAACTAAAAGCAGGGATGCGGCTATAGAAACAGCTCTGATAAGCAAAATGCGGGATTTGCTTTTTGAAAACGTTACCGGATATTCCGAACCTTCCAGGCCATCAAGTCGTTTTTCTATCAAACGGGCAAGCGGGCCATCTTCCGGATAAAGCTCATCGGGCCGATCCTGAAAATACCAGCTAAATTCTTTCAGAACGGCTTCCACCTCCTCTTCCGGCGCCGTACGAAGCCACCCGGTCAATTCGAGGTGATCGTGTTCCGTCAGCTGCTGCTTTTTTAATTTTTCGAAAAATTGCTCAGGTATAGATTTGCTCATATACACCTAAGACCCTTCAATCAGGGCAAAGAACCCCTCGGTATAAAAATAAATTGATCAATGACCGCTTTCTAGTTTTTTTATAACCAGCGGAGCTATGATTTTACGGGCAGATCCAACATCGGGATGAATGCCGTCCGGTACATATTTCAGATACTCCTGTTCGCCGGCCTTCAGTATATTATTCCAATCCTCAAAATGATCAATGAGCAAAAGCTTTCTTTTGCTGGCTACACGCCGGTACATAGCGTAATACGCGTTGAGGTCGGGCCTTGCTTTTGCATGCTCCCTGATTGGGATATTCATCACCTGCAAAATCACTTCGCATTTAGGGTTGGCAATTTTAAGCCGGTCGATGATATAATTCAAATTCAGCTCAGCCAGTTCAACGCTGGTATGGTAGGATAAAAAAGCATCGTTCATGCTAAACTCCATTAACACGGCATCCGGTTGTTTATTTACCACGCTATCTTCGAGATGCTGTACTCCCCATGCGGACCACATCGCACTCTTGCCTGAGTTAATTACCCGAAGTTTTCCATCATATTTATTATTGAAATAACAGTTCACCGAATCAACCCAGGCAACACCACCTGTGCCGGCGGAAAGGCTTGTTCCGTAAACAACAAGCACCTGCGGCTTGCCGGCTTTGAGGTTCATGACCAGCCTGGTTTGCGCCGCACATGTGAGCGACAGCACAGCAACGAAAAACATTAAAATTACTTTAAAATGCATAGTTTGACAATAATTTGGCGTACTCAAATCCGGTCTGAAACGGTTCAATAAAAAAAAGTCTCCCTCGCAAGAAGCTTTTATTTGTTAATGATCCGGCACAATAACCGAAATTTACAATGGATATTCAACATGTTTGGTTGATATCCAGGGCTTGGTAAAAGCCGTTTGTTGCTAAAGACACACAGGATTTATAAAAGGCCCCCTCATATTGATTTTTTAGCGGCCCAGGTATCTGTTTATGATAAAAAGAATAACGATCTGGCCGTGATCGAGGAGATATTTCCGGACAAAGGCTATGCCTAAATACAGTTGTTTTTTGACCACCGATTTGGAAATTGAAAGTTTTTCCGCTATTTCATCGAGCGATAATTCATCGGTCAGCCGCATCCGGAAAATTTGTTTTCTTTTATCAGGCAAGAGTTCAATTGCATGCTGGGCCATCCGGTAATGCTCGCTGTAAAACAGTTTGCCCTCGGCCAGGTTCTCCGTATAAGCCGTCGGTGCCTGCTGCAACTGATCTATAGCGCTGCTTTCAGTCCGGGCTTTACGGATATGATTAAGAAGCAGGTTTTTGGCAGCGCGGAACGCATAAGCTTTAAAGGAGATAACCTGTTCAAGCGAAGCCCTGTTTTCCCATAGTTTTACAAAAAGCTCCTGAACTATCTCTTCGGCTTCTTCTTTATTATAGCATATACTATAAACATAGCGGTAAAGATTGTTCAGGTACCTGCGATAAAGTACTGCAAAAGCATGACGGTCTCCCCTGGCGATAAGAGCCAAAAGCCGGTTATCTGTATGTTGGGGTGCCGCCATTCTCGCTAACTGAATTTGATAAAACCTTTTATCAATCCTGCAATAAACAGGTAGATAAAAAGCATTAATTACCGTTTCTCTTTTACCGATGAATATATCGGCAATGTATATTTTGAATAAATAAGTTTATAACCGGACTATAGGCGCACATCATGTTGCCCGTTGTATGCGCTTATAAATGTAAAAACTTGGCGTTATATTCCAAACTTTTTATGTCAGGCAAAAAAGCAGTCTCATTTAACCCGGTGCTAATTTCAAAGATATACCTGAATTAAATTACCGCTGGCTTCGCCTTCCCATCATTATCATTCAAAACAACTAAGATAAAGCCGCTTATTTTACTTTGCCCAATCCCTAAGCGTCGTCATCGCCTTGTACAAAGCCCTCGCCCCTCTTGAACTCGCCCGTACCTTTTGGGGTACTGTTTAGCACAACATTCCAATCAAAAAAGCCTTTTATCAATAGTCCGCTACAACCCGGGGCCTCAGTATAATGAGCTTTTGCCTTCAATCCATAAGGAGCGATGCTTCATCACCCTGCCGGCCAAGTAAGGCCCAGCCGCAGGGAACAATAGAGAAAAAAATTTGTACAAACATAACAACATTATAAATATATACAAATAAACTTTTTCTTTGTTATAGAAACGACGTCAAAGTTGCATTAAATCATATTGAAGCACCAGCTCGGCTATTGGATCACATTTGAAATGTAATAAAAACATTCCTAATTGATCTCTTGAACAAAATACCGCTAGATATCTTGTGGCTCCGAAAAATATTTTTTAAAGCAGTATGATCGTTTGTGGCCCGGCTTTGTGTGCAAAACCCACCCTCCTTGTTAAATAAAAAAGTCAATAGAAAAAGCCCAATGAGTGGAAACGATCAAGCGCTATGTCCCTGGACTGGTACATCTTTTTATCCAAGAATCAAGTTTTAAGATTAAAGGCATCTATTAATCATATTCGATATGGCTGCAAAAAGGTTGGTAGCCAGTTTTGTGATACTTCAAAAAGCGAATAATGGCGATAACAGGAATATAGTGTTTCCATCGTTGCGCAAACTTCCATAAAAAAAGTTGTCAACAAAGTTGACAACTTGCCTAAAATAGTACTCAAACCAGTCGGCCAGACGAACCAATTCATCGGAGACCTTAGACGATTTGCTGCTCTATTTGATGAGTGAGGCCATTGTGAAATATCAATGCCGATTTTGATCGAACCGGATCTCAGCCTTATACATTTTTGACTTAATTTGAGCATACCGGCAGATTAAGTTGATTAATGTTAATCAATATAAGCCGGCGGGTGAAAAGGATGAGTTCGCGAATATGAATTCTGATCAATTCATTTTGGTATAAGTCGGCTTTGGTAGCCGCAGTATTAATACTTTCAAAAATTTCATTAATTCGCCATTTAAATTCTTGATTAACTATAAATATTATTGGTAATTGAGATCTGAACAAGCCCAATTGTTCAGATAATGCAAAAGTTCCGGCGTCAAGAAAATCCTTCGTAAAATAAATTTCATAATCCGGGACATTTCCTGCACTTACTGTCTTCCCGGTTGAATAAGAAAAACTTAATAATGAATGGCCAGACATGGTTTTGGACGCGTCAATAACAAAATCAATTCTACAAAGATTATCACGATTCTCATTTAAGAATGTTTCTACCTGCGAGGCAACGGTATTTCTTAGGTCATTGAATTTATATTGACCACCAGCTTCTCTTCCTGATTTCCGGGTAATTGGAGTAAAATTTCTCATGTAGCATCTAAAAAAATTGAAGAAAATCATAGAGACAGCAAACATCTCTATGATTTGAAGTATTTTAATATTTACCTACCCAATCCTTATGCACGAACGCGAACAATCGTTTTACCTTTAGGCCGGTCGCTCGAATTGTAGGCGGCAATCGCGTTGTCGAGCGTTACAATACTCCCGCTGTTTGTCTTTAAACGTCCCTCACGGAATCTGTTTGCAATCTCAGTCAATTGGGATCGATCAGCTTCAACTACGAAGTCGATATTCTGTACTCCGTCAGCTTGTTCCTCGTTCCAACCGGTAATAGATACAAATCTTCCCCCCTTCCGAATTACACCAAGGGAACGCTTCGCAACATCGCCACCAAGGACATCAAATGCCAAATCGACCTTATCAATATTTTCCAGTTCATTACCATCCAAATCGATGAACTCGTTTACACCAAATTCGAGTGCAGCTTCCCGATGAGCTGCCCTCCCGGTACCAATAACGTACGCGCCGGCCTCTCGCGCAAACTGAACGGCCATAGAGCCGACGATACCTGCAGCTCCATGAATAAGAACCCGCTGGCCTGCTTGTAGTTGCCCATGATCAAAAAGTGCCTGCCATGCTGTCAAACCTGGCATCACGAGCACATTGCCGTCGTTGAAATCAATATCGTCCGGTAGCGGTGCAAGATTGCGCGCCTCAATGGCCACGTATTCTGCCAGGGAACCATTGCGATACCAGTCCTGAAGGCCAAATACCCGCTGACCTACAGACAGCCCTGTGGTGCCATAGCCCAGCGCTGTTACTACTCCGGCCAACTCGTGTCCGGGAATCGATGGTGTCCTGTCCCCGCCCGTACGATCTGTCCAGGTAGATGGCCAAGACAGTTCGTCGCCGGTAATACTGGCCGAATAAACCTGAACAATGACATCATTGATCGCAGCCGACGGTTCGGGCAACTCTACGAGTTTCATGCCCGCTAATCCTGCATTTTCATCTGTTACAACAATTGCTTTCATAATACAACTCTTTTTTGTTGATCAATAAACACCACACCAATAAAGTGGTGTTACAATAAGTTACTATTTCTATTTTATAAGATTTAGGGTTGATAGTTATCTTCAAGCATCCGGAACAAGACTGCCGGATTATTTTATACCGGCAGTCTTGTTTTCGGGAAGTCAAATTTGGGCTTTCCCTTGAGATTTCTAATCCAAGGATCAGATCGATCCGGCAGGCGTCACCGATGGGAAGTCTTTCTCAGGATCCGAAACGTTATTAATAAAATTTGTCAGCGAATACATAGCCACCAGGCCAGCTATCTCCAGGATATTGGCATCGGTGTAGCCGGCGCCCCGTACGGCTGCCAGATCAGCATCGCTAACTTTGCCGCGGGCTTCAATCAGTTTTTTTGCAAACTGAACAGCAGCATCGCGCTTCGGGTCTGTAGCGTGGCCTTTTCTGGCAAGAATTATTTCATCGGCCTCCAATTTGGCCATATGTTTAGCGGTATAGCTATGAACAGTGAGGCAGTAATTACAGCCATTCACTTCAGATACGGCGAGGCCAATGCTATCGCGTGTCTTTACATCAAGCGCCTTGGTCATGACGCTGAATAGTGCAGCCCATGCGTTGAATGCAACGGGGCTTGCGGCAAAAGTAGCCATCATATTGGGCGTAAACCCAATGTTTTTTGTAAACGCGTCAAGCGTTGGTTTTGAATCTGCCGGTACCTGCTCCGGCTTAAGCGCTTCAATTCTGGGCATTGTAGGGTCTTTATTTACAGTTCTTAAATAACAATTAAACTAAGTCAAGCACTTCTTCAAGTGGGCGGCGGGGCTTTTGCTTCCAGTTACCGGCACGCTCAGGGCCAACGGATAATAACATCACCGGTATTTCGTCCTCAGCCAATCCAAACTCGCTGGCTACGGCGTCAAAATCAAACCCGATCATTGGTGTAGAACCGTAACCGAGTGCGCGAGCAGCATATATAATAGCTGCCGCGCCGAAGGTGGCGGTACGTATTGCTTCATCGCGCCTGCGCTGCGGATAAGGCATATAAAGATCGCGCGCCGGGATTTCCCATTCGGGCACCATGCTTTCGGGCATAACGCCGGCGGCTACCAATGGTGCAAGGCGGCTTGGGATTACGCTGGTATCAACCAACTGGCCAATCACAATAAAAGTAACGGCTGCATCGGTAATAGCAGGCTGGTTCCAGGCAATTGGCCGTAGCCTGGCCTTGGCTTCGGCGGTACGCACGGCAATAAAGCGCCAGTTTTGTAAATGAAATGATGTTGGCGCGGTAGTGCCAATTTGCACCAGTTCGCGGATCTCATCATCACTCAGGATAGCCGTAGTATCGTAGTATTTAGCTGCGCTCCGGCTTAAAATGGTTTCAATGACCGGATTGGTCGTGATTTCAGTGTTCATGTGTTAAAATTTGCTAATGTTGGTACAAAATTAGATGTCAATTTGGTTACCTTAGTGGGCCAAAATCAAAATAGATAAGGGTCCAGTTATGATAGAGAAATTACTTGAAATCACTTTCCATAAAGACGGCCAGCGAGGTTCTTTATACCAGCAATTGGAGTCGGAAATTATTCAACTGATTTGCCGCGGCATTCTGAAGCCGGGACAGGCTCTTCCCTCCTCCCGTGTACTTGCGGAGCGTCTTGGATTCAACCGGAAAACAGTGGTAGCTACCTACGAGGAACTAAATGCACAGGGCTGGGTAGAAACAAAGGACAGAAGCGGTGTTTATGTTTCCAGCCAGCTACCGGAAATAGCTGTGCGCAAGGTTTCCAAAGACAATGAAAAATTGGCACGCACCAGGGAGCCTGGTTATTCATTGATGACCAGGCAACCATTTAACTATGCTACGGTAGATGACCAGGACGGAAAACTCAGCCTGCCTGGAACCGGGAAGCCACAGTATAAATTTGACGACGGCTTTCCTGACCCAAGGATAGCGCCCATTGAGGAGCTGGTGAGAGAGTACCGGCGACTGGGAAAAGGACGTTTTGCCAATAAATTTTTGATGTATGGCCCGGAGTACGGCTCCTTTCGCCTGCGAGTTGAACTGGCTAAATATTTAGACCGCACCAGGGGATTGCAGGTAACGGAAAAAGAGATTCTGATAACCAAAGGGACACAGATGGCCATCTATTTAGCAAGCCAGTTGCTTATCAATCCCGGCGACACGGTATTTGTACCGGAACCGGGATATTTTGACGCGAACCAAACCTTTAAACTCGCAGGCGCCAACCTGGTATTTATACCTGTTGATAAGGAAGGCATGGATATAGACCGGATCGAAGAATTGTGTAAACAAAAAGTACCCAGGCTAATCTATATTATTCCGCACCATCACAGGCCAACTACCGTAACCCTGAGTGCGGAGCGGCGCATGCGGCTCATGAATCTGGCTTCGAAATACGGGTTTGCGTTATTGGAAGATGATTATGATTTTGATTACCACTTTGCCAGTGACCCACTGTTTCCTTTGGCCAGTGTAGATCCGGGTGGACATATTATATATGTAGGCTCATTCTGCAAAAGCATTGCCCCGGGTATTCGCATTGGTTTCATGGTTGCGCCGGAAGCTGTTATAAATGAAGCTGCTGCTATCCGCCGCCTGATTGACCGGCAGGGCGAGCAGTTGCTTGAAGAAGCCACGGCCGAACTGCTGATAGCCGGCGATATTTCCCGGCACATTAAAAGATCTCATAAAATTTACCAGAAACGACTGGAAAATACCTGCCGGCTACTTTCAGAGCACCTGGGAGAATACTTAACATTTGATAAGCCGAATGGCGGACTGGCCATATGGGCTTCTTATAGGGATGGCATAAGTGCCGGCGCTGTTGCCAGGAATGCAGCAAAGTTAGGGCTAAGGATGAGTGATGGGCGTAATTATTTCTTTGAACCGCATGTTTCCAAACCCCGTGACTTTATACGTATGGGGTATAGTTCATTGGATGAAAAAGAAATGGCTGAAGCTGTTAATATATGGAAAAAGGCCCTGATGCCTTTTTCGCCAAAATAAAGTTTGCAATAAATAATCGGGGGCTTTAAAGCTGGCCCCTTTCAAATACCATAACTGGTACCTGAGACTAAAATATTGCCACGTTAACTTTGATTTTTATTCAAAATCAAATGAAAAACACCGCGGCAATAGGCCAACTCCTGTTACGATTAGCCCTCGGAATCGGCTTTCTGATACCTGTATTAGACAGATTAGGCTTTTGGGGGTCTCCTGGCTCCGGTGCTACCTGGGGAGACTGGAAACACTTTATTGATTATACAAATACGCTCATTCCCTTTGCCAATCGACAGGTAGCCAATGTAATAGGTATTATTGCAACACTCGGCGAATTTGTATTTGGCATATTGCTAATTGTTGGCTACCGGATCAAAGAAGCTGGTTTAGGCGCCGCCGTTCTCACACTATGTTTTGGCTTATGCATGGCCATATTTGTAAGCATAAAAGCTCCGTTCAATTACCCGGTATTTGTTTTTACGGGTGCTGCATTGGTACTCTCGGCCCTTGATCATTATGAATGGAGCCTAGATAGCTATATTCAAAAAAGGGACCTGTAGTAGAATCACATTTTAAAAGCAATAATAATTATGGAATGCAAAAAAGCAATCACTAAAACTGATATTGAATTTTGTAAAGAAGCGATCCTCGAATTCCGGCCCAATCTGGACCCGAAAACAGTGGTGGATCAGGTTTTTCAAATGATTGATCAGGAAGAATTTGAGCTGGTGTATATTCCGAACGCGGATAATACAAAGGCTGGCGCATTTATAAGCTACCGGAAATTAAACCTGTTGCGTACCGGCCCGATGATCTATGTAGATGATCTGTTCACTTTTGCAGAATGCAGGAACCGGGGCTACGCCGGAGCATTACTTGATTACGTTACCCACCACGCTACTGATGAAGGCATTAAAAGCATTCATTTGGATAGCGGCTATATGCTCCATACGGCACACAGGTTATACCTGAACAAAGGTTATTACCTGGCCTGCAACCATTTTGCCAAAGCCATCGGTTAAGTATGAAAAAAGGACGTATGGAGGCCTTCAGCGATGGTGTGTTCGCAATCATCATCACAATCATGGTATTGGAGTTTAAAGTACCCACTCATGGGCATGATTTGAACGCGCTTATTCCACTTGCGCCTTTTTTCCTGAGTTACATCCTGAGCTTTGTTTACGTGGGTATCTACTGGAACAACCATCATCACATGCATTACCTGGTCAGTTCCGTTAATGGCAGTGTGTCATGGGCCAATCTGTTCTTACTTTTCTGGCTATCGCTCCTTCCCTTTGGTACAGAATGGATGGCCGCCAATCATTTTGCACAGGTGCCGGTAGCTGTTTATGGTTTTTTACTGCTGATGTGCGGGGCTTCTTACCTGATACTTGCCCGAACACTGGCCACGCATGGAGGCCGGGACTCGGAACTTGCGCAGGCATTGGGTTCTGACTGGAAAGGCAAGCTTTCCATAGTGATCTATATAATCGCTATAATTACAGCCAGGTGGTTCCCCGTGCTGGCCTGCATGTTATACACCATTGTTGCGTGTATCTGGTTTATCCCGGATACACGCATTGAGAAAAAGGTTTTAATAGATAACTGAAGCCATTTCGGCTATTTGATCATGAACTGCCTTGGTAGATTGTTCATATATTGTTTTATCGAACGCGCTTCCATTTAACGCCACTTCCTGAACATCGGTAAGGCCCATGATCCTGAAGACCGTTCTGAGGTAATCAGCCTGGAAATTCATGTGAGCATAATATTCGCCCTTTTCATAACCCGCGTTTCCCCGGCTGAAAAGCAGGTAGACTTTTTTATCGCTTAATAGCCCCAGGTAAGGGTCTCTGGGATCATCAGGTCGCATTTTAACCGTTTCGTTGGCCCGGATCACCTGGTCTAAATATGCTTTTAAAGCACTCGGGATAGACCAATTGAACATTGGGGTTCCCAGAACGATTACATCGGCTGCTTTAATTTCGGCGACGCACTGATCACTAAACCTTAGTTCGTTGATCTCGGCCTCCGTTCTTAATTCTGCGGGTTTGAATGCAGCCGAGATCCACAGCTCAGTAACATGTGGTATGGCTGCCTGCCCAACCTCACGGTGAACGATCTTATAATCTGGATTAGCTGCCATCCAGCTGATTGTAAATAAATTGGTAAGCTGCCTGGTAACCGATCTTTCACCTCTCGGGCTGGCGTTAATGACGAGTAAATTTTTCATTTGGAAATTGGTATTGAATCATTCGCGAAATGATTTTTTCTGAATGTAATATCTTTGTGCAAGACAAAATTAAACAGTCGCGGCCGTTACTTAGGGTACCAGCTTTTTATATTCAGAGTGACCAGCGCGATCTAATATTGCTATGAAAAACCTTGTCTTATTTACTTATGCTTCCCTATAAAACGTTATTAAAGATCGATAGAAGCAGTACCGAAGCGGTATTCAAACAAATCGCGTCGCAACTGGTGCTTTTGATTCAAAAAGGAATACTACAGCCCGGAATGTCCTTGCCCAGTGCACGCATACTTGCAATAGACCTCGGACTCCATCGAAAAACCATAATGGCTGCTTATAGCGAGCTCATTACGGAAGATTGGATCATAAGCGAGGAAAGAAAAGAATACCGGGTATCTGAGTCCCTGCCCATTTTGAAACCGCGCAGTTATGGAAATAAGGTCAGATCAAATTACCCCGCCAAATCATCCATCACATTCGATACGATGGATCACGTGCCTTCACTGACCAAAACAACTGCCGACTTTAAAGTTATCATCAATGATGGCTTCCCGGATGTCAATATCTTCCCGGTTGAGCGCGTCGCTAATGAATACAAGCGACTGCTTATGCAGGAGACTCTAAAAAAAGCTTCGACAAGCTGGAACATTGACGGCAGTCAGATCTTTAAAGAAGCTTTAACATTATTCCTGAATGACACCCGCGGACTTAATATCGGACCCGAAAATTTAATGGTTACCCGTGGTGCACAAATGGCGATTTACATTGCCAGCTCATTGATCATTAAACCTGGCGATAAGGTTTTGGTGACCTCACCAAGTTATTTTTTTGCAGACGCGATTTTCAGGCAATTAGGTGCTCAACTGATTACTATTCCCGTAGATAACGATGGCGCTGATGTTGATGCAATTGAAGAGGCTATATCGCATCATGATATCAGATTGCTTTATATCATCCCTCACCATCATCACCCAACAACGGTTACGCTTAGCTCAGCGCGTCGTACCAAACTGCTTGAACTTATAAAAAAGCACGAATTGAGTGTTATTGAAGACGATTATGATTACGATTTCCAATATCAATACAGTCCGTATTTGCCATTAGCGAGCGGAGCGCATGATGGCCAGGTGATATATATAGGGTCACTGACAAAAGTGCTGGGCTCTAATTTTAGAATTGGCTATATCATATCAACTCCGGATTTTTTACACAGCGCTATAAAATTAAAAACTCTGATCGATTTAAGGGGCGATGTATTAATGGAAGAAATAATTGCTTCCCTTATGCAAAGTGGTGAGTTTTCCAGGTTTATCATGAAAGCCAACAAACTGTACAGCCACCGGTGTAATTATGCTGCAGATCTCATCAGTTGTGAATTGAGCCACCTGGTAGAATTTACAAAACCTCAGGGAGGTATGGCGCTTTGGCTCAAGTTTAAGGAGAACCATCAGCTTGCCAACATTATTAATAAAGCACACCCTTTAGGATTGCATTTTTCAGGGAAGGCTTATTTCAAAGATCAAGGCTTGAGCTATGATGCAATTCGCTTCGGATTTGCATCTGTAGATGAAAAGGAGATTGATTTTGCTGTTGATGTGCTTAAAAAAATCACTCTTACAAAAAGTCAACCATAAATTTTATTAGCTAAAACTTAAAGAGAAACTAACCCTTGAATAGATTTGCATAAAAAAAGTTGCCAATAAAATTGACAACTTGCCTAAAATCGTACCCTAAACCGGAGTCGAACCAGCACAGCTTCAACAGCTTTAGCGATTAGCCCATCTGTGAATTCCTTTATATTAGGTTGGCAAGTTTTTATTTTTTTAAAATAGCTATATCTTTCTTAAATAAGTACAGGCGATTTGATTATTTATGGGTGATCCGTTAGGTGACCTCTAATTGAATAAAAATACAAAACATTGATTTACAGCAGAAGTTAAATATATTATTGTTGCCTGACTCTTCAGTTCCATTAGTATCTCTCACGAACTATCGTCTGCCGGCCAGCTTTTGATCTCTTTGCCCTGCCCGTTACCCCAAGCCCGGCAGATCGGTACCCAGCCGTCCGGAGGCAACGTGTACATCAAGCTGATCACATAATTCGAACTATTTATCAGCAACTCACCAAACAATGCTTTGCGCCCGCATCACATGATCAGCCCCCTGTAATAACTTATTCATTAATTTAGGATCCAGGTCAGGGTGTGCTTTGATGTAGGCATTCACCATGCCTGCCACCTCAGCAGATTGATAACTTCCGAGCGTAGCATTGATGAACGACTGCGGAAAGAAAATATCGCCTGTCGCCTGGACCTCTTCCAGCAGGTTCAGGCTTTCCGGCACATATTTTAGGGCGGTCGACTGCCTCAACGGATGATGAAGGTAACCTAACGCAGATAATACCCATGACTCCTTTGCCCGGTTTTTGCGTTCTTTTAAAGTATTAAAAAAGGCATCACGCTCACTAACATCCGGGGATAAAGCCGGCATCAGAAACTCCAGTCTTTTTTTGCGGTCTGCATTCTTTATGCGTCCTTCCTGCTGTTTCAATACCTGTGTAAGGGTATCACTTCTCAGGGCAATGACAAGAGCCATACCGGTATAGTCCTCTTCCGTCAGCTTCACGCCATCCGGCGGAAGCTGATCCTCCCAAACCTCATAGATCCGTTTGGCGGCGGACTTGCTTTGATAAATATTTTGATAAGCGTTAAACAGGACCTTTTTGTTATTAGCGGCCGGCTGCTGCTCCATGGCCGTCCATAACAGTTGCTCCAGGATCTCTGCACACGCGTTGCGGCTAGCGGGCGTAATGAATTCCCAGTACAAGGTAGCGACATAACCTGTTAACATCCGCAGATTTGTTTCCTCTTTCTCCAGGCAAAGGCCTTTCTCAAAAAGTTCCAATAGACCAGTTGGCGTATAACCTGTTCCATTGAGCATGTTCTCATAAGCATTGATGTAAATAGCCGCACGCTGCACCGGGCTTTTCAAAGCGAAAAGCTGATCTGGCCGGAGATCTTTATTAACGGGAAACAAACCGTAGCCCAACCCGTTGGAGTTGTAAATGATATAAAGCGGTTTCGCTTTACCAACCGCGTTTTTCAGATTGATCACCTGCGTGTTTAAATTGACCGGGACAACCTCCTGGTGATCCGCATAAACCAAAGCGAGTTCAAATAACTGCGGCCAGATCCGATTTGTCCCCTTCTCTGCATGTTGGGAAACAGAGAAACTGCTGATCTTGTCACTGGCATACTGCACCTCTGCATTGATAACCGGCCTGCCCGTTTCATTGACCCAGACATTGTTCCAGGCATCGAGATCAGCCCTGGTATGATGCCCCAGACAGGCAACCATTTCAGGCCAGCTGGCGTTCCCGTAAGCGTATTTTTTCAGATACTCCCTTACCCCTGCCTGGAAATTATCCGCCCCCATCAATTGTTCCAACTGGCGCATCATGATGGGCGTTTTATGGTAGATGATATTGCCATACATAGAGCCCGCATCCCGGAGATTATCCAGCTGCTGACGGATAGGGTTCGCTCCCGCTGTACGGTCTACCGCGTAGGCAGCCGGATAATGATCCTGTACAAATTTAAGGTTAAAGGTCTCCTCGCCCATCAGTTTTTCCGTAACCTTGTCTGCCATAAAATTGGCAAATACCTCTTTCATCCAGACATCATTGAACCAGCGCATGGTGACCATATCGCCGAACCACATATGAGCGGTTTCATGGGAAATCAGGTTAACCCGGGAAATAAGCTGTTCCTTCGTCGCCGCATCGTCCAGAAAAAGGCTTGAGGCCTTATACTGCACTTCCCCCGGATGCTCCATGCCGCCGAACTGGAAATCAGGGATAGCAACAAAACCGGTCTTTTGAAACGGATATTTAATCCCCGTCCAGTTTTCCAGGAAGTTGATTGCCCGGCTATGCAAATCAAAAACGCTGTCCAGGCTCAGTTTGATTTTCTTTTCATCCGTTTCCCGGTAGAGGAATTCCATATCCCGGCCATCTATACGTTTCTTAACCGACTCATATTGACCGGCCGTAAACGAAAACAGGTAGGTCGGCAATTGATCGCTGGGCATAAAATGATAAATTTTATAAAATCCCTCCGCGAGGGAATCTTTCAATATCCCATTGGCAAGCACCTTCCACCCTGCCGGCACACGAAGACTTAATCGGAATATCGCTTTGAGGTCGGGCTGATCAAAACAGGGAAAAACGCTGCGGGCATGATCCGGAACAAAAAGCGCATACAGGTAGTCATCGTTACGGTTGAGCGAAGCATTCCCCGCTATAAAATTAATTTTAATTTCATTAGCCCCTTTTTTTAATGCCGGTGTCTCAATTAAGATATGTTCATGTTTCAGGTTAACCGCTGCCGGGTGCCCATTGACCTCCATTTTTATAACCTGGCTTACCGGCTGCTTAAAGTCGAGCTGCAACGGCTGGGCATTATCGGAAAGGCTGAAACTAATACTAACACTCCCGTCAACCGGGTCGTTCTTCAATTCAGGAACCTTAAATTCTACCTTATACTTTATATTGTGTACAGCCGCCTTACGGTACTTTGCCAGAGACAGCGATACGCCCGGCTGAACGGGTAATGCGGCCTCCTGTGCTAAAACGAAGAAGTGCGATAAAAGGATCGCGGTTGCGGTTAAAAATATTTTCATAGCTGGGTAGCTAATATACGCTGTATAAGGCTTTCGTACCGCTTAAATTCAAACACAAATAATTCGTTAGGGATCGCAGTAAAGAGCCTTTGAAAAGACGATATAAACAATGCTTAGGCAAACGTCCGATGAACTTAAAATGGCCGGATATCCGATCAGCTTTTACGAGTTTTGGGAGTTTATAAAAGTTCGGGGTATCGTTAAAACCCCGCTTAACGGGAGCTGCCCGGCCTTCCGAGCAGCGCGTGGGCGGTATCTGTGCTTTGCACATTCATGACAAATACCACACCACTGATATCCGGCTTGATATACCATTGCTCTATAGCACCGATCAGGTACAATTTCACGGTAGCCGGCACGTCTTCCTTCATGACGGGCAACCGCGTGGCCCGATCCTGTCCTTTTTTTGTCCGGCGGCCGGTGGACAACATTTTGGTTGTAGGCGCGGTCAGATCATTCGATAAGAGCGAGTCGGGTTGCCCGGAAACTTTTCGTTGGTCACATTGGGGTTGTCCTCGAAGCAGCAGGTGGGTTCAACAATATAAACATGCGCACAACCCTTGCTTTTGGCCAGTTCAGCAGCCAAGCCTTCAATAAGACTGGACCTTACGGTAATCCAAGAGGTGGGACAATCTGCATAGTGCTTTCATAAAAGATGAATCCCCATTAAAACAACTTAGATATCTGATCATCATAACTTTGAAATGCACTTCAGGCCTATTGATGTAGATTGAAATTCATTCCGATCCTGTCACTAATCGGTAGTTCAAACTTATCAAAACCAGGATTTTAATACACTTTCTTAAACGGATATCTTTACAGCATCTCCATTTTTAACCACGTACCGGTAACTGTGGTCGTTACGTGTAATGGTAACTAACAGGTGACTCGCATCCTTTCTGTTTACCGCCAGATCGAAAACCGTACCGAATGCATGAATATTCTCCAGGCTCATATGATCCCAGGCATGGGGTAAGCGGGGGGTGCAATAAAAGCTCTTGAAACCGGTGGGCTTCATCCCAAACAAACCTTCGGTAAAAATGCGGCAGTACAATCCACTCTCGGCCGAAAGATGGCGTTGGTTGCCTTCCGGGTAAGCCTCTACGGCATATGGAACATGCTCGCCTAAAAGTCGCCGCTGTGAATAGTACTTGAGAAACCTTACAGCCTGTTCGGTTTCGCCCGCCTGTAATACGCCACGAAGTGCATATAAGGTTGAGCGGTCCCAAAATGTACCATTGCCGGTTTGGGTGGACAGGCCATCGGCTGTCCATAGCTCGTGCGAAAACAGGGCATCTATCGTACCCCTGCTGCGGTCATAGATACCCATGGTTAACGGAACACAGATCCAGGAGCGCAATAGGGTGTTGGTTTCATAATATTTATAAGTATGATAGCCGGCTATATCAGCCCCAAAGTATTTTTCAATAGCATCTTTAAGCGCCGCCGCTCTTTTTGTGTATTGTTTTATTTCATTTTTTGGCAGACGTAGTTGCTGAGCTAAAAAACTTGCTGAGATCAGGGCATCGTAATACAAACCGTTGGTAGATAAGTTGGCTTTACCCGATGGAAACCTGCCTTCCAGCTCATCACTTTGTGATTCTACCACACCTTGTTGATTCATCTGCCTGCGGTTATATTCCAGGCACCATGATATCAGCGGCCAAAGTTTTTTTGCCGAATCCGCATTTCCTAAAGTAAGCGCATAGCGGGATGCGCCGTAAGCTATCATGGCCTGATCGCCCCTATCGCCGGCGCCCTTCCAGACCGTATCGCCTTCGGCTACGATAGAGCTTGGCAGGGGCTGATAATCGGGGTTCATATAACCGGCAAACAAGCGGTATGCGTTCATAGCCGATAGATTGCCTATCCTATCCCCCGAAAAGGCAAAATAAGGATTAACATATTCAGCCTGATCGTTTGCCCAAATCGCGGCATAATATGATAGCCCGCCCGGGCCATGCATGTAACCGCCCTTGGTTTTAAAAATGCTTTCGGTTGCCCTAATCTTTGCAAAGGCAAACATGGCATTCAAAACACTATCGGGAGTTTTCAATTGTAATGGGGCCAGGATTTCGTCAATACGATGTTGTCGCGCCTCCTCTTCAAGATCAGGCTTTACAGGCAATAACGATTGCGGATGATCAGTTGCCTGGTAGTCGATGGCAAACGTGTATGATTGACCAGGCCGTAGTATATTGCGACCATCATTTACCGATTGCATAATAACGGTATGCGGCGCACCTTTGCTTTTAAGGGTATCTGTCGTTACTTCGCGCTTTAAGTGCTCCATTACTACCGAAACCGGTTTATCGCTAATGTTAGTAAACCTATAAGTTTCAATGGCTATTGGTTTATCTGTTGACGGAAACAGGCTATGTTCAATGCTAACCTGTTTCAATCTATCCGATCGGTAAGCAATACGCATAAAACCATGCTGGTTAATACTTTTTGCCGGTAAATTTATTCCGCCTTTTGCAGCATCGGGCCATAAAAGTTCATCATCAACGTACATTCGGGGCAGGGCATTGTCATCAAATGTATAAGCGATGTGGCTACGGGTATCATCAGGAAGCGTCCGGAATGTTGGGAAAACCACTGTACGTGAAAGATGGCATAAGCCCTCCGCATCTACATTATAAGCAATCCATAACGATACTTTTTCGCCCGACATTTCAATATGATCAGCATGTGGGAGACGACCGTTAATGTGCCAGGTGATACTGCCGTCGGGTTGTAAAACCCACCTGTCGTTCTGTTGTGGTAGAACCAATTGCTGCGCCGAAACTAAACGCAGTTGTACAAGAAAAACGAGTATGATTAAGCAATGTTTTCGCGAGCAAAAATTCATTAAATAGTAGATATGGATGTAACTGACTTTATTATTTCACACTGATTTTAATATGCTGACTGGGCTTAACTGTAACCTCAGCAAAGGATATGTATTTCCCCCAATTGTCGGTTACATGTTTAACAGGCACCGGCCTGCCGTTAGCATAGGCCTGTTTATAAGTACCATAAAACATTGCTTTCCAAATGATCCGTAATTTGCCAATATTGTTTAGCGAAGATTGTTGTGTACCCTGATGAACAACATTGATCATCGTACCGAGCAACGGTAAATTACTGATAGCTGCATCACCGTTACCGGTTGTTTTATAAATGGTAGTAATGCTTTGCGAACGGGCATTGGGCGTTATCCCCATCATGCCCTGTACAATGCCTTCAATTACACCAAATGAAACTTCAGGATATTCCCGTCTTCCGGTATTTTTATCAGATAGATACAACAGGTAATCGCGGGCCTTATCCCAGGAGTTGTTATTGTAAAATATTAATGGCAGATAGGATGTATTTTCAACATTCCAGGTTTTGGAGGCCAGGTGCGATAGCGTTTGTTTGATGCGTGCGGTATCCTTCAAGGCATCAAACCAAAGCAAAAAAGTCTCGCCTTCGTCCCTGCCAAATTTGCCATCCCTGCCGTAATAAGTAAAATACAAATTATCCCTGGTATCCCACCAATCCGCCTCTAATTTGTGCCTATACTTTTCGGCTTTCAGGGCGTAGGCTTTCGCTTCGGCCAGTTTACCTTTGCTGGCTAATATGGCCGCGTAAGTTGATAATCCGCGGTAAAGCGCGGCCACCAGGTCGGCACCGGTTTTTAAATTAGGCACGCCTTCCGAGTAGGAAGGTAATCCCCGGCACCGGTGGAACGGATCACTTTCATTAAAAGGCACAGGCGCGTTAGGATGCGCAGGCCTGTTCAACAAAGAATCTGACGATAGCACCCAGGCATTGATATAATCTTTAACCGTTTTTTCCTGGAAATTAGTAAATACCGGATCGTTAATATAATACTTATTACCCGTCCATAAATACATTCGCCAACTGGCATATAGCACATCAAAATTAGCCGGGAGATTATACCAAAACTCGCGGTCGTTCCGGTAATCTTCGGGGGCAGGCTTACCTGTCTTATTCATCTCCCAGTATGAACACCAGTTTTTTGAAGCGGATATATTGCGGGCAAATAGCGTGAGCATGTTGTTATTTTCGCGCTTTAAGCCAAGTATCTCCCCGCCTATGCTTTGGTGGGATACATCACGCATACAGAATGCATCACGCGGGGGCAGCGCCGATTCATACCAGGGACCTGCCGAATCGGCGGGGTGTCCTTTATAGTGCAGAGCCATATCTTTGGCCCAGGCAAATGCCTGTTCTATTTTTTTATCGGATGAGGTAAATTTTACGTCCTGAGCAAAAGATGGCAAATTGCTAAATATGCACAGCATTACCGCGGACGCCAAAAGCCTGTGAATTAAAGAAGATGGAAAATTCATAATTGGTCTATTCTGGTCTATTTTATAAAAATAGATAATTTTACTGACTGTTCAAACTTATTTTGCAAGTACAAGTGGAGAAAACACAATAAACATCAATACCATGATCAGCAATAATATACAACTGTAGATATGCCGGTTTTTCCATGGCTTGATATCAACCAGGGTATTGATCTGCAGTTGATAAGGCTCTGCCATAGGAAAAAGCTTACCGATAAACAGCATCAGCCCACAGGTTATCACAAATAGTATAGCGAGGATATGCAAGAAATGAATATGCAGATCGAACACCGTTTGTGTAAGCGCGTAGGTTATAATAAAAAAAGCCAGGCCTGTTGCTGCTGCCTTGGCTGGTACTCTTTTGGTAACCAGCCCTATAAACATAATGGTAAAAATGGGCACGTTAAAAAAACCGTTCACCATTTGTACATAGGTATAAAAGCCGTTTTTAACAAAAATGATAAAAGGCGCTATGAACATGGCCAGCAGGCAAATCATTATCTCAAATAGTCGCGCCGTCCGGATCAGGTGCTTTTCACTGGCTGTTCTGCCGCGCTTTTCCGTCCAGGGTTTATAGATATTTAATATAAACAATGTACTTGAGCTATTGAGACCAGCATTAAAAGTAGTGAGGGCTGCACCAAAAACAATGGCCGCGATATAACCCGCTATAAAAGGCGGCGATACAAGACTATCCAGTTTCGGGAATACCTCGGCTGTATTATCTAAATGCGTAAAAACATGCACAGCTATCAGGCCCGGCAAGTTTAGCAATAACGGCGAGATTAGCTTACCCAAACAGGCCACCGCTATACCCTGCTGGCTGCTTTTTAAATCCCGCGAGGCCAAAACCTGTTGAACTATATATTGCTCGGTACCCCAGTAATACAGGTTTACAAGCAGCATGCCGGTGAATAAGGTGCTGAATGGGATTGGATCGGCAGCCGTACCAATGCTGTTTAAATGCTCACGGTGGTTATTCAGCAAAATATGCAGCCCCTGCATCATATTGCCCTCCCCCAGGTACCGTAAACCCAAAAATGGTAACAAAAGCCCTCCGGCGAATATACCAAAGCCGAGCAGGGTATCTGAGGTAGATATCGCCTTCAATCCCCCTAACAATGAATACAGACAGCCGATTGTTCCCATTATCCAGATCAGGATCCAGATGGTTGTCCAGTGATCGGTTTTCCAAACATCAGAAAAATGGAACAGGCCATTGAAAGCAACCGCACCACTATATAAAACCGATGGTAAAAGGTTAATAATGTAACTTACAAGGAATATACAGGAAACCAGCTTTCCAATGCCTGCGCCGTAACGGGCGGTAAGATAATCGGGAGTGGTTGAAATACCCAGCTTAAGATACATGGGCATCAAAAACTCCGATACCAGCAGCATAGCCAGCACCGATGTCATGCCCCAGGCCATTACAGACATATTGTGCGTGTAGGCCAGCTCGTTTTCGCCTATAATAGTGGCGGTATTGATATTAGTAAACAGCAGGCCTCCGCCAACCAGTAAAAACCCCAGGCTCCTATCGGCAAAAAAGAAACCATTAAGTGTGCTGAACCTGTTTTTGCGGGATTTATACCAGGATAACAGGCCAACTACACCTGTAAAAAAAAGAAAACTGGTTAGTATGGTCCAATTCACCCCGTCCTGTTTTGGTAAGAATTAAAGTGTGCTCCGTTCAAATAAAATGGTTGGCATCGTTAAGCTGATCTTCTCTTTATTGACGATAGCCCGCCCGGCCAGTGTACCCATACGGGCAAAATCGGCCGAAAAAGTAGTAATGCCGATGATCTCTTTGGCCGGCTCATCATTGCTCGATAGTACACCCACATCTTCACCGGGAATAAGTTGCATGCTTTTACAATCGCGCATAATTTGCCATAAAGCAAAGTTGTCTAAAGTAAAATAAACTTTCCCCTTTTCAACCGAACCATGGGTATACTCCTTAATGATACGCCCTTTGATGTTAAAATCCTTCAGGAATTTCTTAAACGATGGCACGATCTCTTTCGGATCGAGCGACGCCGGCGAATGATAAAATATAATCTCATTGAACTTTTTGATCTTAGGGGCCAGTTCGGCGAAGATACGGTATGATGATTGGCCAAACTCCTGGGTAATGTGGCTAAAATCGCCATCCACAGGTTCATACCTGTCAAACATCAGGAATTTATTTGGTGGGATAGCTCCCAGCAGTTCTTTTGTTTTTGGATGAGGGATAGGCGCTATTACATACATGCCATATTTTCCCCTGATCTGGTTAAGAATGGTTTCGAATATCTCAATATCACCATGGTGAAAGTAAGGGTTCAACCGGATATTAGGACCAAGCTCATGACGAAAATTGCGGTAAAACTGCTCTTCAAAGCTATCCAGATTATACATTAACAGGGCTACATTCAGTGTTTGTTCCGCGTTACTGTTGGCCACAAAATAGCCATGCCTGTTTTTGGATTCAACAATGCCCCTGCTAATCAGTTCACGATACGCTTTAATGATCGTCTCCCTCGAAAACCCCAACTCCTTAATCAACTTGTTTACAGATGGCAGCATCTCGTCCTGACCTATAACCTTCTCGTTAATAGCGTTGATAATGCCCTGCACAAACCTATCGTGTTTGGAATAGGAAGGGATATCTGTAAGCTTTTTGATCTCCTGAAAAATTTTATCCATTGTGCCAGCACATTTTAGCCAAAGTAAGAAAAAGGCGGCAAACCCGTTGCTCTTTTTCGCCGTTACCAATCGGCCTGTAATTCCGATCGGATACAAATGTTTGGCAGCCGGGGCTGCCAAACATTTGTATTTTAATTAATACCCGGGATTTTGTTTTAGATTTTTATTCAAATCTATCTCCGTTTGAGGTATTGGGAACAAGTAATTTTTAGCTGCATTAAATACACGCGGTGTTCCTACTTTAATAGTAGTGCCCGGCGTAAGGGTCAGCGCGCCATTAGTTTGGCGCACGCTCCCTTGCAAACTGCCGGTAACCTGCCCGTTCATTACCTGCTGACCAATTTGCCAGCGCTGGATATCAAACCACCTCAAGCCTTCAACTGCCAGCTCAACCCGACGTTCACGGCGTAATAAGGTGCGTAAACTTGCCTGGTCGTTATATTTGGCCTGATCAACAGCAGGCATGTTTACGTCAGGACGTTTTCGTACCGAGTTGATATCATCATATACCGTAGCATCGATTTTATTGCTTTCGATCTTGGCTTCGGCATCCATCAATTTAATTTCGGCAAAACGAATCAGAATTACATTCATGCCTACCTGGTCCATGTTCGGGAAGTCGGCAATTACAGGAGTATATTTCCTTAAACCATAAGCAGATGGACTACAATTGTTATCGCCCCAATGGTCGATAGTTTTAGGACTGCCTGACAGAGGATCATAGTACTGCCCGTAAGGCAACCTGCTGCTATATTGCGCACCCGGATAAAAAACGGTTGCGCTCAACCTCGGATCGCGGTTTTTATAAGGTTGCGTTGGATCATATCCCGATGCCGGATCATCAATGGTTTTACCGTTGCTTGTTTCATAAGCATCTACCAGGCTTTGGGTTGGAGCTATGGAGTTATAGCCTCCCAATGAGTTGATGGTCATATTCCTGGCCCATCCAAAGTTATTATCGCTCGCTTTAAATTGAACATCCAGTATCACTTCCTGGTTGTCAGCAAAAGGCTGGCGGAACAGATTAACATAGCTTGGATAAATGCTATAGGTAAACGGCGGCGCCATCAACGCCTGGCAATCGGCAATACACTCGGTGTACATTTTATTAAAAAGCTCAATCCTGGCTTTTAAAGCAATGGCAGCACCACGGGTTACACGGCCAATATCACCACCTGGATAGCTAACCGGCAGATCGGGCGCAATGGCAGTAAGTTCTTTAAGTATATAGGCTACAACATCAGCCTTGGTTGCCTGTACCGTTTTATTGGCCTCATCGGGCGAAACATTGTGCTCAACCAGCGGAACTGCGCCATATAACTGGCTAAGCGTAAAATACTCGTAAGCCCTTAAAAAACGGGCCTCAGCAATAAGCCTGGCCTTTAATGTGGCATCCATGTTGGTGCTGCCAACGTTATCCAAAAACCAGTTACAGGTTTGGATACATTTATAATTCCATTTCGAGTATCCCGTATTGGTTGGGGTTGCTATCCCCGCCGAAAGCGACAACCAGTTTTCCCAGGGGAACTGATCGAACGTGTTATCAGAGTTATTATCGGCAAAAACTCCGTAGTAACCGTTATTGCTGCCTCCCCATTTAGAATAGCAGCCATTTAAAGCAGCAAGGGCATCGTTGGATGATTTCCAGAGTACAGTATTGGTGTACGAATCTAATGGCGCTCTGTCCAGGAAAGCCTTTCTGCATCCCGAGGCGGCCACCGAACCTAATATAATTACGGTTATGAATAATTTTTTCATCGACATTTTTTTAATAATTAAAATGATACCTCGATACCAAGGGTATTAGTTTTTAACTGCGGATAAGATCCGTACGCGTTGTTACCGGCGCTGGTTTCAGGATCAACCCATTTATAAAAGCTGGTGAACGTGAGGATATTCTGCCCGCTGTAATAAATCCTCACTCCTTTCACGCCTATTCGCTGCAGTGGCTTGCCTGGAATGTTATAGCTTATCAATAAATTTTTGAGCCTTAAATAAGAAGCATTCCTAACCCAAAAAGATGACACAAAGCTCTGCGGATTATTTTGCGAATACGTTGACCATAACCTTGGGAAAGTAGCCGAAGTATTTTCCGGAGTCCAGGCATCGAGCAATGCCTTAGTTGGATTGCCGATGTTAGGCTGTTGCAATGAACCTAACTCGAAGCCCTGAACATAGTTTTTAACACCCAAAGCTCCCTGGAAAAAAGCACTTACATTAAAACCATGCCAGCCAGCGCCAAGTGTAAAACCAAATGTTGTTTTTGGGAAAGGTGTACCCAGGTATACACGGTCGTTACCATCAATAACACCATCGGGTGTGCCGTTAGGCCCGCTGATATCTTTGTACATCAAATCGCCTGGACCAATAACACCACCGCTTTGTTTAGCATGCTGGGCTACCTGTTGTTGTGTCTGAAAAATACCTTCAACCTGGTAACCGTAAAAGGCTTTGATAGGCTCGCCAACAACCAGTCCGCTCGAGATAGAGCCGGTACCTGCCAAATCAGTTATTTTATTGGCTATGAATGACGCGTTTACCGCTATGTTGTACGAAACACTACCGATTTTATCGCGGTACACGGCGGCAAACTCCCAGCCTTTGTTGCGCACCGAGCCTGCGTTTTGGTAAGGTGTGGTAAAACCATAAACATTGCTGGCAGGCAGTTGCAGCAGGATATCGTTGGTGTTTTTAACAAAGTAATCGGCTGTGAAACTTAATTTGCTGTTCAGCAGTTCCATATCGAAGCCAACGTCGGTAGTGGTCGATTTTTCCCAGGTGATCAGGGGATTAGCGCCGTTATTAAGTGCGATACCCGGTGCCAGGGTTTGGTTAAATGAATAATTTTGCCCGCCCGAAATAACGGAAATAGCAGGGTAAGGGCTAACAATATTCAGCGCCCCCATGCTGGCCAAAGTTTGGCTGCTGTTATTAGGATTTACCAAAGTTTGGTTACCCAATTTACCCCATGAAGCTCTTAGCTTAAGAAGGGGAATAGTATTGGATAAAGATTCGAAAAACGATTCTTTCGAGATATTCCAACCCGCCGAAAAAGAAGGGAATACGCCCCATTGCTGCCCCCTGGCAAAACGCGATGAACCATCGTCACGAATGTTAGCTTCCAGCAAATACTTATCATCGTACGAATACCTTACGCGGCCAAAATATGACAACAGAGCTAATTGACTGGCTGTACCGGCATTTTGCTGACCTAAGGATGGTGCCGCGTCAATTTGTGACAATGAACCATTTAAAAAGTTTTGCCTGTGGGCATACAGATACTGGTAATTGGTAAGTTCTTGCGAAGCGCCCGCTAATGCATTGATACTATGTTTACCAAAAGTCCTGTCATACTCCAGCAAACCCTGCAGGTTGTAGTAGCTGTTAACCACATTAGCATTAGCCAGTGAACTTTGGCTAATGGTAGTCAGTACCGATGAAGGATTTTTCGGATCATAGTAAACATCCGCCGGTTTAAATTCCTGCGCGGGGTTGGCATTGTACCTATACGCAAATGATGGCTTGAAATGCAAACCCTTAAGCGGTTCCCAAACAGCGCCCACATTACCTGTAAAAAGCGTATTTTGATTATTGTTATACCCCGGCGAATTAAGCCAGGCAATAGGGTTACCAAACGACAGGTAGTTATAAACTCCGTTTTTATACTGGTTTACCACTGTGCTGCTCATGGCAGCCGTTGTACCTATAATACCGCCGATATCGCCGCCACCCAAACCATCAGGCGCTTCAGTTGGCGCGTATAAGAACGATAAGTTGGCGTTAATATTAAATTTTTTTGTTAAGGCCGAATTGATATTCATACGGGTAGAATATCTTTTGAAATTTGATTTCGCGATAATACCATCCTGCTGAAAATAACCGAGTGAAAAGGCGTACTGGGTTTTCTCATCTCCCCCGCTGATATGGACAGCATGATTTTGCTGAAAGCCGCTCCCTTTGTATAGGAAACCTTGCCAGTCGGTATTGGGGTGCGTATCAGGGTCAGTTTGATCTTTAAACTTGGTGATGTCGTCGGCTGTCCAGTAAGGAGTTTGACCTTCGTTGGCCAGAGCCTGATTGTAAAGGGTAGCCGCCTGCCACGATGGTAAAAAATCGGGCAGGTTCGATGGTTTCTGGTTACCAAAATAACCATTATAGTTTACCTGCATTTTGCCGCTTTTACCGCGTTTGGTAGAGATCAGTATCACGCCATTAGCAGCTCTCGATCCGTAAATTGACGCTGATGCCGCATCCTTCAATACTGAAACAGACTGCACATCATTCGGGCTCACATCTGATAAACTACCAATGATCCCATCAACCACCACCATCGGATCGCTGTTGTTTAACGTTCCGATACCGCGGATATTAATGTTACCCGAAGTGCCCGGCTGTCCGCCGGTTGTAGTAACGGTAACACCGGCCATGGTGCCCTGCAAAGCGTCATTAAGATTGGTAACGGGCCTGTCCTGCAGCTCCTTTGAGCCTATTGAGGCTACCGAACCGGTCAGGTTAGCTTTTTTTTGCGTACCGTAGGCTACCACAACAACCTCATTCAGGTTTTTTGTTTTTTTATCCGGGACCATGATTACGTTCCCATCCCAGTTGGCGGTGACTTTTACCGTTTGTTTTTCATAACCGATAAAAGAAAATAAAAGAGTGGCATTTTGGGGCGCACTGATCTTATAAGCCCCATCAGTACTGGTAACGGTGCCTTGCGAAGTGCCCACAAGGCTTACACCTACCGAGGGCATAGGTATCCCCTGCTCATCCTTCACGAGCCCCGAAATTGATTTAAGCTGCTGGGAAAAAGCTTGTTGAATGCTGCATAACATAACACAGCAAAACATAGCAAGCCCCAGTGTTTTAGGTACTTTTCTTTTCATAATTGATTTTTGATTTAACTGGTCTATTCTGGTCTATTACGATATAAAAGTAGAAACTTTTTAGACACCGTCAAACTTTTTTTAATAATTTGATAGCGGGGGATAATATTGGAAGATAGTTGTTGTAGCAATATTGCATTAACGTAATCAATATGCACGATGAAAGATATAGCGGATATTATCGTCCAACGGGGCAATGCAGCAATAGATTCTGGCAGAATTGCCGAACTGAATTGATTGAACTCCATCAAGGAATGGCAGAATCGTCCTCTGGAAACTGTGTACCTGGTTATCTGGCTCGATGCCATGCACTTCAAGTACGCCATGAGGGGATGGTAAAAAGTCGGGATATCTATTCAGTAGCAGAACTGGCGACGCTCACCATATGATGAGGTTCGGCTGAACCAGTAACGCGTGTAGCCTAAAGCCTCCGCCTGTTGTGCATTCGCCACGCTATAATTAAAACTATCTGCAATGGTGTGTCCCTGGATGACCGTTGCCAGGTCGAGCACTGAATAGTTGATCGTTGCCAGGTCGCAAAGTTAACAGGCCGCAGGCCGGCTTCTGTCAAATCAGTCCCATTTTAACGCCAATTACTTAAATGCGACCTGAACTCCGGCGGAGGCTTCCGTGTTTTATTTTTTGAACAGTTTGCTGAAGGATTGGGAATCCCCGAAACCCGGGCTGCAGGCAATTCACTGACGGATAGTTCGGTCATAGAAAGCTTTCCCTTGGCTTTTTCGACCAGTTTCGAACAGCTCGATAATATCTTCTGCTTTGCTGACATCGCTTTGTGTGGTGTGCACTGCCGGTAACTTTTACCGGGTGTCCTCCAGTTTTTGAGCATTCCTGCCGGTGATGATGACGGTATTACCCATTGCTACGAGCCGGGAGGCGAACTACAAACCGAAGCCGCTGGTACTGCCGATGATCAGGACTGTGTTATGTTGGGGCTTCCATGTTTGCTGTTTTTGATGACAGCAAAGTTGGGGCTTCCATGTTGCACACCTGTAAACAAAGTCGCCAGATTGTAGCCAAAAGCGCGAAAGCCGTGTGAGGGCGTCATAATCGTTTACGGAGCATTTATGACGCAAATCTGAAACAATTGTTTCAGATTTATCTATCTTTGCATCGTCATGGCCAGGAACGTAGAATTTGACGAATCGCTCGCTATCCGGAAAGCAATGGAAGTTTTCTGGAAGAAAGGTTATCACGCGACCTCGCTTCGTGACCTGACGGATGCCATGCACATCAACAGCAGCAGCCTGTACAATACGATAGGTGACAAACAGGAACTGTTCGTACGTTGTGTGCAGCACTATACGGACATCCGAAAACAGGATTGGGACAAACGTTTGGCAAGCAAAAGGTCGCCATTAGCCGTTCTGGTCGACTACATTCATGAAGCGGTGAACGTGAT
This sequence comes from Mucilaginibacter sp. SG538B, assembly GCF_013376065.1. Classification (NCBI taxonomy): domain Bacteria; kingdom Pseudomonadati; phylum Bacteroidota; class Sphingobacteriia; order Sphingobacteriales; family Sphingobacteriaceae; genus Mucilaginibacter; species Mucilaginibacter sp. SG538B. The sequence goes on along the minus strand of NZ_JABMJI010000006.1, from coordinate 365,748 downwards.
CATCAATGGCGAAGACAGTTGCATGGCCGTTAAAAGCGCATTCGAGGTGGCTACCAATGATCAGCGCGTAAAACAGATACTGGCTGCCGACGATCAGCGCTCTTACCAGTTCTTACATAACCTGATCAAAAAAGCCATGGACCATGGCGAGATCCGCAATGATGAAGACCCGGCTTTGCTCGCAGATTATTTTAACAGTACCTGGACCGGCTGGTATGAATCCTTCATCCTGCATCGCGACCCGGTCAAAATCAAGCGTATGGCGGAATATTTCATTAAACAATTAACTAAATAATTTTTTTTAACGAATTCTAAAACAAATGTTTCAGAATATCAAAGTACACGACATGGAAACAAAAGATCTAAATGGAAAAAAGGCGTTGGTAACCGGTGGCACCAAAGGTATTGGTAAAGCGATCGCCGATGAATTAGCGACTGCGGGTGCACAGGTGATCGTAAGCGCCAGGACGAAACCGGAAGTGAAATCCCATCATTTCATCGCGGCAGATCTGACAGATGCCGACCAGGTAGCCGGGCTTGCGAAGGAGATCGCGGATACATTCGGCGGGATTGATATCCTGATCAATAACGTAGGCGGCCTGACCACGCCGGGCGGTGGCCACGGTACCTTAAGCGATGCCCATTGGCAACAGGAATTGGACCTGAACCTGATCTCCGCTATCAGGCTTGACAGGATCTTACTGCCGCAAATGATCAGACAGCAAAGCGGGGTGGTCATCCATATCTCTTCTGTCGCCGGTAAACAAGCGCTCTGGAACCTGAATATGGCTTATGCGGTAGCTAAAGCTGCACTGAACAGTTACAGCAAAGCCCTGGCTACAGAACTGGCCGATAAAGGTATACGCGTACTGACCGTGTCACCCGGAGCTACCAGAACAGAACCAATGGTCAAGTTTTTGAATGATTACGCAGCTTCAGCAGGTATCACCCCAGAGGAAGGAATGAAACAACTGATGGCACAAACCGGCGGCATCCCGATGGGGCGCATGGCTGAGCCGGAAGAAGTCGCTCAATTAATCCATTTTTTGGTATCACCGTCGGCGGCTTATCTTACCGGCAGCAATTATGCGATTGATGGCGGCTCATTACCGGTTGTCGGCTAAACGCAACAGCGAAGTTGGCTAATGGAAAGCCTTTAACGGTGGGTTAAAGGCTTTTGCATCTTTTTGATTAAAGCATGAAAAGTACCGGTAAGTCAACTTTAACCGGAGATATTAGAAAGTTGTGGAATTTTTACTGGTACGTTGGGGTATTACCCGGCGAGCCATGGACGGGATAATGCAGCCTGAACCGGCGGATCGTGGACGTCTTACCGGCAACAGTGGCTGTGCGTTAAGGCTACCGCCGGTTTATATACGTTTTTTACCCAATGGTAACAGTTTGAAGAATGATATAAGCCGCTAAGAAAGCGTTTTTTTTGTCAATGTATGCTTTTGACGTAAAGCAAAAATCAAAAGCAGCAAAAGGTTCACGAAATTTTATGGGTCAACGCGATTTGACCCAGCACGAATGGGGCTGTCATAGCAGGAAAAATGATGAGTACAGGCCGACACCCAGATAAACAATATTAAGGCCTTGCAAGACTGGAAACACTTGAATATTACCCAAAGCTACGTTCAGCCTGCCCGCCAGATTATTTCCGCTATGACGGTATTGCCGCACTGAAACAGCCGTACCACCCCCTGACTGTCTTTTTGCAGGAACTAAAAGCCGCGACAAGACGCCGCTTTTAGTTCCTGCAGATTTCGATTGGCCAGGTTACGCGTGAGCGTGTTCGGCTATTCAATCTGCACGGCGTCAGGATGGCAAAAGCGCTCCCGTTCATCGGATGATCAGCAGTTTTCCAGTGTCACTGGGTCGTCCCTGACTACGGATAACAAATCATCTGCCATAACAGAAATCATATCAGGGAAACCAATTCTGCAATCCGGTTGGATATGCCCACCTCATTATCATACCAGGCGACAACCTTAACCAGTTTGCCCATGGCTTTTGTCATTCCGCCGTCCACGATCGACGAATGGGTGTTGCCTAAGATATCAGCGGAAACAAAAGGCTCTTCGGTATATTCCATGATACCTTTAAGCGAGGTATCGGCGTAACGTTTTAAAACGTCGTTTACCTCAGCCGCTGTCACTTCCCTATCCAGGTTGATGGATAGATCAACGATCGAACCGTCGATCACCGGTACGCGATAGGAATAGCCATCCATCTTCCCCTTCAAACTCGGCAGTACATTCCCGATGGCCTTTGCCGCCCCGGTCGTGGTCGGGATGATGGAATAAGCCGCGGCCCGCGCACGGCGCAGGTCTTTATGCGGCGCATCCTGCAGGTTCTGATCAGCTGTGAAAGCATGAACAGTAACCATATAACCCGATTCGATACCAAATTCATTATCCAGCGCCAGTAGTACAGGCGCGATACTGCCGGTGGTACACGACGCGGTAGAATAGATCTGGTCGCCACCGATTAGTTCATTATTTACGCCGTGCACGATGGTCTTCACGCCACCGGTAGCCGGTGCCGTGATCAAGACCTTCCTGGCTCCTGCATCAATATGCGCCTGCGCCGCCGCTTTGTCCGTGAACCGGCCCGTTGATTCGATCACCGCATCAATACCCAATTCGCCCCAGGGCAATTTCGTGGGGTCCTTTTCCTTAAACATCCTGATATTTTTACCATTAGCTTTTAAAGTATCGCCTTCCGTGGCCACCTCCGCGGGGAAGCGGCCATGTGCGGTATCATATTTTAAGAGATGCGCAAGCGTTGCCACATCCGTCAGGTCATTGACGGCCACAACTTCTACGTCAGGGTGAGATTGCAGCGCGCGTAAAGTCATCCGGCCTATGCGACCGAAACCATTGATAGCTATTTTCATGTTATATTATTTTTTATGAAATGAGTAATTCTGCGATACCCGCATCTTTCAAGGCCGTCCGGAAAGTCCGCCGGTAATCAGAAGGCGTCACATTAAGGTGCCGCAAAAAGGTACGCCGCATCCCTACCAGGTTAACCAAGCCGCAACGTTCAGCTATTCGTTCTAAAGGTATATCCGTATCTTCTAATAATTTACGGGCCGCTTCCACCCTTTGCTTTTCAATAAATTTCGCAGGTGGAATACCCGTATGTTTATGAAATACACGGGTAAAGTTCCGCGTGCTCATGTTAAAATGATCCGCCATACCGGCTACATCCAACGGCTCATGCAAACGATTCTTTAACCAGTGCTGTACCTTCGCACCGATATTCTCGGCTTCATATACGGGAAGCAGGGTACCAAATTGCGACTGAAACCCCGGCCGGCTCAAGTAAAAGACCAGCTTACGGGCTACCCGGATGGCAACTTCGCGCCCATAATCTTCTTCCACCATGGCCAAAGACAGATCAATACCGGAGGAAACACCGGCGGAAGTATAAATATTGCCATCCTTAACAAAGAATTGGTCGCCTGCTACCTGTATTCTTGGATAATCTTTTTGAAGGTGCATGGTCCGTTCCCAATGGGTGGTCGCTTTTTTACCATCCAGCAAGCCTGCCTGTGCCAACGCAAACGCCCCGCCACAAACCGAAGCGATACGCCTGATTTTACAAGTATCTATTTCGCCCAGCCACCGGTGGAACCCGGCAAAGCGATTTATACCGTCCGCACTACGATCATTCCCTGCAATGATCAGCGTGTCGATGGGTTGAACGATCTCCAAAGCGTAATACGGACAATGAATTTCGACGCCGGTGCTGCCTGTCAATTTACGATCGGGGACAGGCGCCGCGATCATCACCTCATAACCCGCCGGTAAACCGGCTGCCGTTAAACAACTGTTCGCATGGGTAAACACATCTGACGGTCCTGCAAAGTTTAGCAACATATTGCCGGACATCACCACGATAACGATCCGCTTTTGCTCAGCCTTTGTTTCCATACCTCAAAGTTAGGCAGGAAACAACCTGTCTCAAAGGACATAAATTAATCAATTTGAGCCATATCAACCCGCCTTTTTAACAAAGTATATTGCACCTTTTTAACAAAACGCCGCACCGGCGATCAACCGAACTTTGGTTTCAAAAGCCCCCTGGTTCCGGTTTAGCCCCATGAGTACCTGCGCATACCGGTAGCTAAGCCGCGGATTTAATTCGGCAACGCTTTTGTAAGCCAATTCAGCATACTTGAAAAATTTTAAGCATAGGTCCTCCAAGCTGTCAAAAACCTATCTGATTAATGCAAAATGCGAAGCCCGGAAACCCTATATCTACAAACATTAGCCCAATATCATACTCAGCCATAACCATCTTTTTAAATGGACTTGTGGCTGATTATGTGTTTTTATAATTAGCCACAAGTATTTATATTTGCATAGTTGTGGCTGATTATAAAGAATACGATTTGCTCACAAGCATGGAAAATCAAAGTTAAAATAGAAGTGAAAGAAGTTATCGGTCGTATAGAAGAACAGCTTATACTCGGGCAGGCTTTGCAATCTAATGAAGCTGAATTGATAGCTATATTTGGCAGAAGGCGAGTTGGCAAAACCTATCTGATCCGAAAATCCTTTCAAAAACATATTATTTTTGAATTTTCTGGTGTCCATAATGCAACATTAAAAGATCAGCTAATAAATTTTAGCAACACATTGGCTGAAAGGATGCAATTACCTATCCCTCCAGCTATTCCAAGTAACTGGACACAGGCTTTTCAAATGCTTAAAAACTATGCAGAGCCGCTATTAAAGAAAAACAAATGTGTTATTTTCCTGGATGAGTTCCCCTGGTTAAGCTCGGCCAAATCTGGCTTTTTACCTGCGTTTGAGTTTTTTTGGAACTCATGGGGAACAAAACAAAACAACCTGGTTCTTACCATTTGTGGATCAGCAGCATCATGGATGATCCAAAAAGTAGTAAACAATAAAGGCGGCCTACATAACAGGATTACAAAGAAACTACGGTTACTTCCATTTACACTTGCTGAAACAAATGAATATTTGCGACACAACAATATAAATCTGGACCATTATCAAATTGCACAGCTATATATGGCTATGGGGGGCATCCCACAATATTTGAAAGAAATTTCGCCGGGACAAAGCGCAGCTCAGAATATCGACCGGATTTGTTTTACAAAAGATGGCATTTTGCAAAATGAGTTTAATAATCTGTACCAATCGCTATTTGCCCAAGCAGATAAACATATTTCTATTGTAAGGGCGCTTGCCAATAAACCATCAGGTTTAACACGCAAGGAAATTATTGCAGAATGTGGTTTATCTACAGGTGGAACGGCTACCTTGCTATTGGAGGAACTAACAGAATCGGGCTTTATTTCCGCCTATTTGCCATTTGAAAAAAACGTACGCGACAGCATTTATAAATTATCGGATGAATATTCAAGATTCTATCTTAAATTCATAGAAAACAGCCGTGCAACTGGTGCTGGAACCTGGATAAAGCTTTCTACAAGTTCTTCCTGGCGAAGTTGGAGTGGTACAGCTTTTGAAAGCGTTTGCTTAAAGCACATAAAACAAATTAAAGCGGCGTTGGGGATCGCCGGGGTTTATACCGAAGAGTCGGCATGGCGATATGTTCCGGGTAAAGGCCAGCCAGGCGCACAAATTGATTTACTGTTTGATCGTCAGGATTTCTGTATCAGTATTTGTGAAATGAAATTCTCAAACTCAGTTTTCACAATAGATAAGGCTTATGCGGCAGATTTGGTGCATAAAAAAGATGTGTTTAAAAACAAGACTAAAACTGCCAAAACATTATTTATTGTCATGGTTACGACCTTTGGCACACAAGATAATAGCTATAAAATAGGACTTGTACAAAATGATATCAAACTAGAAAGTCTGTTTAATTGATATAATTCCTAAATCGCGCCAAAACTGATTTTTTTATGGTTTGGCAATATTGAAAGCCTTATCCATAGTTAATTTACCTAAGCAGTTACAAAAAAATCAGGTTACATAATTGGATTTCCCTTAACAGTAACTGTCGGGTCGCTAGATTTTTGAAAAGCCTGCTAATTTAGGTAAGACAATAACTTATGCAAAAAATGCACAACATCAATAGGCATTTCTATAACAGAAAAAATGCGATTGCTGTTGTATTGAACCACCGAGAATTCCTTGGGCGCTGCTCCTAAGATATAAAAAATTGGACTTTAATCCATATGACAACTATTATCCCATTCTTGTCTTTTATTTCATTATTTCATATCAGGTGTTCGCAATGAGTGTATAAAATAAGTTATTAGGAATATGAATTGACCATAAAAACTTTTTTACTATCTTCGTAACACTATCGGTAAAGGTCGATATGTGTTTATTGAACGATTCATTGAGTAGCTTAAACACCGCCTTACAAGGAATTAAAAATCAAGGGTTTACATACACAGTTCGATTCCCGCTCTGAGTACTTAGACAGAAATGCAAGTTTGTGATAGTTTGACTATCACAAACTTGCATTTCTTGTTTTAAATAATCTTGATTGCACTTTCTGATAAGGTGGCTTTGATTAAAGTATTAATTCGCTAATTATCAAGTACTTATAATGTCAAAAGTGTTTAACTCCCTTTCTCCCCTTTGTTGTTAGTCGAACACAAGCAACTTTTTGATTATCAATAATTTATACTATTAAACTTTTTAACAATCCCGTGCACTTTGTAATATTGGGCATTGAACACCTCAGTTCATTATAAACCAATCTCTTTCTTAATTATCTTGACAATTATCTCTACAACTTTATTTACCAAGGCTTCTTCGCTGCCTGCATACATATTTCTATCTAAAACTTTCTTTTTTATTGGTCGATCTGCTATTCTTTTGGCTTGTCTCTTTGCTGTTTTCATAAAGACTGTAAAGACAATCTTTAAGCCATTATTTTACACCAAAAAGTTGATCATCAATTTTATTTTTCAGATTTGAATTTAGCTGGATAGCTTTTAGGTATTGCTTGCGTGCTTCATTTTTAAGATTCATATCATAGAGTTTGTAGGCATAATCCATATGCTGAACAAAATCAGCAGAATCTCTGCCTTTGAACAATTTTTCATAACCTTTTATAATTGCTTTATCTTTTGAATGCCGGTTTAAAAAAGCTTTATACTCTGATTTATATTCTGTAGAGTGTGGGTTTAAATCAACAGCTTTTTTTAAATATCGTGGTGCGTTGACCGTATCTCTAAAAGTCCGCCATAGAAAAATACCATATTGCTCACATGCATCAGCATAATTGGGATTGATCTTTATAGCCAACTCATATTGTCTTTTTGCGGCTATATTATTGCTGTCGATAATGTATTTATAGACCCTATTGGTAAGATAACCGGCGTATTTAAGATGTATTTCTGCGCTGTTAGGATTAGCTGCTAAAAGACTATCATAATGCGCTTTAACATAAAAAAACTTAACTATTTGTCCATTTGCATGCACTTTATATTTTATATCATTATCCCTTACATCTATAATTAAATTTTTGCTTATGCAACCATCGTCTCCGGAGTAGTACCCTCCTTTTGATCCATCATCTTTTGTATAAGTACCCTGGTGGTGAAAACTGGCAATAGCTAACTCGGAAATTAGTTTTCCATTTTTGTCGATAGTGGCTAAATACTTTTTTGACCCATAACTGTACCCTCCTTGATCGCCTATCTCTTCATAAATAATCGCATTGTATTGAGGCATTGTTACGATTGTACTTATCATGTAGAAACTCCTATCTGCCAAATAATCATCAATAGAAACTTTTTGCATATTTCCTATATCGACGGAATCGGGATTAAGAAACAAATGCTTTTTTATATAATCATTAGACAATCTTTTTTTTCCTTTAAAATAGTTTTTGTTGTTATTTATAAAATCCTCAAATAACCCGTTGTCCTCATTATATCCTCCAACTTCTGCGTCTGAATAGCCAACGCATATCAAAGGTGAATCAATTTTTGCTACAGACGATTTAACAATGGATTTACTGGAAAAAATTTGTGCCGAATTTTTGTTTGCCGCTTTTTTTGGTACTTGATTACATCCAATCAGGAGTAAAAACATTACTACAGCCGGCATGAATGCATTAAAAGGTATGATTGGGCGGCACATTTTATTAAATATTTTGACAAAATTCAGTGGTATGAAGATAGTTATTTTCATAAGACATTTGGTGTTCAAAAAATCCAGCATGTTAAATTCATTGAACACATTAAATAAGAAAAACTATAGCAATTATTCACTTTGATTGCATGATTTTTTTTCCCGATATTTTTGCAGAATCCGCTCTACAATCATCAGGAAGTCATAAATGTGTTCAATTAGCCTCCCGGTCTCGGTACAAAAGCAGCGTAAAATCGCTTAAAAAGCCCTTAAATCAATGATTTAGGGGCTTTTTTTGTTATAAACCCACTCAAAATCCGCAAATAAACAGGGTCATGAGGGGATCAAGCAGAAAAATTGTGGGGGAATAAAAAAAGTGTTTGCTTTGTGGATATAAAACTCAACAGGCATCCACTTGTCATCAGCATACGAAACCCTCGTCCGTTTAATCCTACCAGAAGGCCTTTTAGACTATTTTGAACTTACAGATGTTCATTCCTCCGAGAAGGGTCAATTGAATATCTATCTTGAAGAAAAGAACCTGGTACCATCAGGTTATGATAAATCACAATTGGAGTCGAAAGGCTTCTTGCCGGAGACAGCAATTCAGGATTTTCCGATTCGTGGCCATAAAGTAGCCTTATGGCTTATGTTTGAATTCTTAGTTTAGTTATTCATCAACAACACATAGAATTCGATACCCGCTTAGTTGCAGGCAATCAGGAATCAAAATCATTTAGCAGTTTAATCTCGTTGCGATATAATAGGATCTTGCCATTATTCTCCAGTATCTTAAGCAAGCGTGAGATCACGACTCTCGATGTAGCCAGTTCGTCAGCGATCTGGTAATGGGATGCTTTAACAACGCTTGAACCCGACAGCCTTTTCTTTTCTTTAAGATAGGCGATCAACCTGTCGTCCAGTTTATGAAATGCGATACTTTCAATAGACTTCAGCATTTCTGAGAAGCGCTCGTTAAAACTCCGCATGATATAATTCTTCCAGCTCGGATAGTTACACAACCACTCATCCAGCTTGTTATGGGGGATGGCGATGATTTGCAGGTCACCTTCGGCAATGGCTTTTACTTCACTTTTCTTCTCTTCCAGGCAACAGCTATAAGCCATCGAACAGCTCTCGCTGCTGGATAGATAATACAATAAAATCTCATTGCCATTATCATCCTTTTTAAGAACTTTTAAGGTGCCTTTAACTACGAGCGGCATCATACGGATATATTTCCCGTAATCCATCACCAGTTCACCGTCTTTGAATGATCGTAACTCGCCAAACTCCTCGATCTCTTTGATCAGGGCCGGTTCAAACTGAAAAACAAAATTAACGGGTTCGTCCATGCTGCTAAGTTAACAGTATTGGGCTACATTATTCCAACTTCCGCCATTGGTCACATTGGTAAACCCGCTTTTTTCAAGTATGAGTTTCGCCTGCCCGCTTCTGCCCCCGCTTTGACAACAAACAATAATGTTCTTTTTGCCCCTGAACATGGCCTGCTGGGAAGCTACCTTATCCAGTGGGATATTGACGGAACCTTTTGCGTGTCCACAGGCAAACTCGGCGGGTGTGCGTACATCTATGATCAAAGCACCTTCTTTGATCAGTTCTTTTAGGTCAACTGCGGGTGAACCACCGAATAATTGCTTAAATAAATTCATGTCCTTATCGTTTAAATTTCAAATAATTCAATTTTTTACGCCGGCTGCTTTCAGGATCAACTCCAACGGGCAGAATCTGGTAAATGCGGATTGCAGAAGGTTTACGCCGACAAATACGCCTAACCAAAGCCAGTTAATATTTACAGTGTAAGCCAGTACTATACTGGTTAAAACTATTGTGCCGGCAACGGCACGAACGATTCTTTCTTTCATGTTTTTTGAATTTTAGGGTTAAGTTTTGTTTTACGCATCATTTTAAAGTAGAGCAAAGGCACCACGATCAATGTCAGGAAAGTGGAGGTGATGGTACCGCCCATTAGTGAGATGGCCAAGCCCTGGAAGATCGGGTCGAATAGAATGATCACCGCGCCTAAAGCCACCGCACCTGCGGTCAATAAGATCGGTGTGGTGCGTACCGCGCCGGCTTCAATGATGGCTTGTTTAAGCGGGATGCCTTCATCCAGCCTGATATTGATAAAGTCGATCAGTAAAATGGAGTTACGTACCATTACACCGGCCAGGGCGATGAAACCGATCATCGAGGTAGCTGTAAAATAAGCGTGCAGCATCCAGTGGCCCAAAACGATCCCGATCAGCGATAGTGGTATTGCGGCCAGCATTACCAGCGGCACCGTAAAGTTCTGGAACCAGCCTACGATCAGGATATAGATCATGATGATCACCACGGCGAAAGCGATACCCAGGTCCCGAAATACTTCGAACGTGATCTGCCATTCCCCGTCCCATTTCAGGCTGTAATTGTCTTCCAAATCGGGTTGATGGGTATATTCCTCTTTCAGCGAGAAGCCTTTAGGAACTTTCACGCTTTTTAAATGATCGGAAACATCGGAGATTGCATATGAGGGACTTTCCAGGGCACCTGCCATATCGCCCAGCACGTAAACCACTTCTTTCTGGTTTTTACGGTAAATGCTTTTCGGCTTGATCTGCCGGATTACAGTAACCAGATCTTTTATGGGCACAGCATTCCCCTGCATACCCATCACTTTTAAATTTAGTACATCGTCTATACTGCTTTTATCGGCATCGCTCAATTGCAGCTTGATGGCGGTTTGGTTATAAGCTGCGGGCTGAGCGATATTACCTACCGGCATACCGGATAAGCCGGCGTTAACCGTCGCAGCTATCTGTGCGGCGGCTATACCATAACGCATGGCTTTTTCTTTATTCACTTCAATATGGTATTCGGGCTGGGCGTCTTCAACCATCCAGTCCACATCCACCACATTGGCGGTTTTGTTCATCAGGTCTTTTACCTGCCGGGCAACTTTGATCTGTTCCTTATAGTCGGGCCCGTAAATTTCGGCCACTAAAGTAGAGAGCACCGGAGGGCCTGGCGGCACTTCTACGATCTTCACATTCGCATGGTATTTCGCAGCGATGGCTTGTATCGGGCCGCGCATTTCTTTGGCGATACCGTGACTTTGGCTACTCCGATCTTTCTTATCCATGAGGTTCACCTGTATGTCGGCCACGTTGTCGCCTCTTCTTAAATCGTAATGGCGCACCAAACCGTTAAAGCTGATCGGTGCTGAGGTACCGATATAGGTCTCATAATTTCTGACCAGTGCTTGCCCGGAAATGTAGGAGCCGATGTCCTTTGCTACTGCCTGTGTTTTCTCCAGCGTAGTGCCTTCCGGCATATCGATCACCACTTGGAACTCATTCTTATTATCAAAGGGCAGCATTTTCACGGCAACTGCTTTGGTGTAAAACATGGACAGCGAGGCAAACAGGATCACCACAGTGCCCAGGATAAATGTCCAGCGTTTCCACCGGGTTTCTAGTAGTGGCTGGATAGAAGAGCGGTATATTTTATAGACCCGGGTTTCTTCCATTAGCTTGGGTTTGTTCTCTTCATGTGCGATGCCGTGCTTTTCTTTCCCACGCAAAAAGATGTAACCGAGGTATGGGGTCCAGGTTAAAGCGACGATCAGCGATAAGATCATGGCGATAGAGGCACCAATCGGCATCGGGCTCATATAAGGCCCCATCATGCCCGATACGAACGCCATCGGCAATACCGCAGCAATAACGGTAAAAGTTGCAAGGATAGTTGGGTTACCTACTTCGTTAATGGCATAGATCGCGGCCTGCAATGGCGGCAGCTTCTTCATCTTAAAGTGCCGGTGCATGTTCTCCGCGATGATAATGGAATCATCCACCACTATACCCGTGATAAATACCAGCGCGAATAGTGTTATACGGTTAAGCGTATAGTGCATAAAGTAATAAGCGAACAGCGTAAGGGCGAAGGTTACCGGTACTGACAGAAATACCACCAGGCCACCGCGCCAGCCCATGGCTAGCATCACAAACACCGTTACGACTATGATGGCGATAAACAGGTGAAGCAATAATTCACCTACTTTATCCGACGCGCTTTCGCCGTAATTTCGGGTAACGGTTAAGTGCACATCGTTTGGCAACAATCCGCTTTTTAAATGCTCAACTTTATTTAAGATCTGCTCCGATAACTTCATCGCGTCCGCGCCTTTCTTTTTGGCTACCGAAAGGGTGATGGCCGGGTAATTGGATTTAAAGGCTTGTAAATTTTTAATATCCGCTTTTCCATAACCAAATAGCACATACTGATTTGGTGTTTCAGCGCCTTCTTCAACTTTGGCGATAGATTTCAGGTAAACCGGTTGTTGCTGGTTAATGCCCACCACTAAATTGCCTACATCATCCGAAGAGGCCAGAAAATTTCCGGTCTCAACGGAAAAGGCCGTATCCTTTTGAAGCAGGGTGCCGCCTGGCAATTGCATATTGCTGCCCTGTATCTGTTTGCTGAGAGATAAAAAGTCCACATGGTTCTCCGCCATCTTGTTTTTATCAAGCAATACTTTTACCTCCCTGTTGCGGCCACCAATAATGTTAACATCCGATACATCATTGATCTTTTTGATCTCGTTTGCCAGTTCCTGGCCCATTTGTTTCAGCTGGTAATCATCATATTTATCGCTCCAGAGGGTTAAACCCAATACCGGCACATCGTCAATGGCCCTGGTTTTGATCAATGGCAGTGTAACGCCCTGCGGCATTTTGTCCATGTTCTTCATCAGTTCGCTGTACAGCTTCACTAACGAGCGTTCCACGTCTTCGCCGACATTGAACTGCACAATCACCATCGCTTGTCCTTGCATGGAGGTAGAATATACGTATTCCACCCCTTTGATATTCGAGATCATTTTCTCCATCGGAGCGGCAACTTTCGTTTCTACATCTTTTGGTGACGCGCCGGGATACCCGATAAATATATCGGCCATCGGCACCTGTATCTGGGGTTCTTCCTCGCGCGGAATTAAGAACGTACTGTAACCGCCGATGAGTAAAAAGGCGATCATTAACAGTATGGTTAATTTCGATTGTATGAATGCCTTCGCTATATTTCCTGCAAATCCGTCTTTCATATCCTTATTTTATTTTAACAGCTACGCCGTTGTATAATCTACCTTCCGCGCTCACGATGAATGGTTCATTCGCAGCCAGTCCGCTTAATACTTCTACCTGGTTACCCTGCGTTCTTCCAAGCCTTACCCAGCGCAGCAAAGCGGTGTGGTTGCTGCCAATGGTATACAATCCGGTTAATTGGTCTTTATACTGAACGGCAGCTAACGGCACCATGACCTGATCACTTACATTGGTTTTTACTGGCTGTGTAACCGGGATAGTCACATTGGCGTACATACCGGCGAACAAACCTTTCTTTTCGTTATCCGGAATAGTTGCTTTGATCAGGTACTGGCCGCCGCTGTTCTCTGAAGACTGACTGATCTGTGCTATTGTTCCTTTGATTGATTTATGAATAGCGTCGATATTTATTGTTACCGGTGTATTTTCCTCTATCAAACTGATCTCACTTTCAGGCACGGAGGCCCTTACCTGGTAACTGCGGCTTTGTTCAATGGTCAATAGCGGCATCCCAGGGCTGGCCATGCTGCCGGCGTCCACCATTTTCTGAGTAACTGTGCCGGCAAAAGGAGCGGTCAGGTTAGTATAGCTCAGCATGGCGTTTACTTCCCGGCGTTGTTGTTTCGCCGCTTCTAATCTCGCTTTGGCCGAATGGTACTGCAGTGTAATATTGTCCAGTTCTTTGGCTGAGGCGCTTTGTTGTTTATACAATGCGGTAAAGCGGTCATAATCTTTTTGCGCGTTTTGGTATCCGGCGTTAGCTTCGGCAATCATTGCATCAACTTGTGCTCTTTTGGCCAGAATGTCGTCATTGCTGATTGTAGCCAATGGCTGGTCTTTACTAACGCGGTCGCCAACCTTGACATCAATCTTTGTAATATAGCCCATTACCCTGGTGCTGATATTAGCTGTTTGACCAGCTTCTATCTGCCCGCTTACAGTCAGTCCTTGTTTTGCATCGGCCAAAGGTTGGCTCACCGTAACCAGTATTGCCGTATCTGCACTGGTGGCTGTGTCTTTTTTTTCATTGAAAGAACAGGAACTAATGACCATTAAACCGATACCGATTAGTAATTGCAAAGCCCTGTTTTTATGGATAGGTAAGCTCATATCTGATGGTTATTTGGTGGTGGTAGTTGTTAATAATTGTATATAAGCGCGGGTAACGTTGACAGTAAACTGCGCTTGAGCTAATGAAAACTTTAATTGGGATAACTGGGTGTCGGCAATCAGCACATCGGTGGTGTTGACCAGTCCTTGCTGGTAACGGTTCTGCAATATTCGCAGGGCCTCGGTAGCTTGTTCTATGGCAGCCTTATCCTGATCCGCTTCAAAGCTGGCATCAGAAAGGTCGCGGTAAGCTTTATCCAGCTCCGTTTGGCTCTGGTCTTTTTGCTGGGCTAACTGCACCGAAAGCTTATCTCGTTCTAGTTTTTGGGAAGCGATGACATGTTTGGTTTTATTCCCGTAAAAAATATTCCACGATAACTGAATTCCAACCAAATACGCATTTGCGCCGAAACCGGCTAAGCGACTGTCGCTATATTGAAAACTACCAAACGCATTCAGTTTAGGCAGGTAATTCATCTGGCTGGATTTGATCATCAGTCCGGATGCTTCAATGGCTCTTTGCATGGCCATAAAATCAGAACGGGTAGCAAAAACCTTTTGCGTACTATCTATAGCCGGCAAGTTTGTTTCCGGTTGATCAACAAGGCTATAAGCTTTTCCGGTAGGCTGCCCCATTAACAAGCTGAGGTAATCAGACGCGTTAAGGATGCTGCTTTTGGCTTTTGCCAAGCTACTTTCAACTGCCGTTACATGAACCTGGGCATTCAATAAGTCTGACTTTTGGATCAATCCCTGCTTGAAGTGATTGTCGGTGAAAGTATATACCGACTTTGCAGTCTGGCTTGCTTCCGTCAAAACTTTCTCTGCCTGGTAAGCCAGCTGCAGTTGCAAAAATGCTTTAGTGGTTTCGAAAGTAATATATTCCTTAATGCGCTGGGTTTTATATTGGTAAACTTGGGTTTGCTTTTCGGCTCCCTTCCGCATGTACAGCATATCGATATTAAGCAATGGCTGCTTAACCTCCAGCTGTGCCATATAATCCGGCGTTGCAGAAGGATGGTTTAAAAGGGCAGGATTAAAATCATTTTGGGTAATACTGCGTTGCTGTAGTTTAAAACCAAAAGCATTAAGCGGATTGTTGGTGCTCATGACCGCATAGGTGACATCAGCCTGTGGCAGGTAGACCGCCTGGGTCTGGTTGTAATCCGACTCCGCAATACGCTCGTCTAAACCGGCCAGGCGGATAGTTTTGTTGTTGGCTAAAGCTGCTGAAATGGCCTCATTCAGGCTCAACTTTTCGTGAAGGTCCTGGGCTTGCGCTACTGAAAGGAAGCCGGAGAAACCTATAAAGAGGAACAAGCCCGCTTTGATTAAACGCCTTATCGTTTTCATTAATTTATTTTTTTAACAAAAGTAGGTTCGGCTAAAAAGCTAAACGGTAACATTTGTTACCTACGTCGGCAAGTGAATAATCACGCCCCGTAAATTCAGTTTTGTTTAGCAGCAGCACTGATTAAAAGGTGTTAGTTGTTGTATGATCCAACCGTTTTTAGGCATGTCTACCACCAACTCCTTATACGAACTTTCAAAACCACCAAAGAGCAGCGCAGGTAGTTGCGAGCAAAGGTCAAATCAGCGCAAGGGTAGCTTTAGCGATTGGGCTGTACGTTTACGCAAGCATAGCGCATTTTGACCGCTGGCCGAGGCAACGTTGTCGTTCAAGCTTATCTTATATTTGTTGGCCAGCAATCTCCTTTTTAATTCTCCGCATACCTTAGTGTCACCAATGCAGCCAGCCTTAAATGATGTGATGATACTATATTTATGGCTTTGTTTTATCAAAATGAGCTTCTCATTTTAGCTTAAAATCAGTCATGCTTTTTATTCGTTGAGGGTAATGACGGAGACTTTTTTCGGAGGTTGGAAGAGAACAAGTAAAGTCGGTAAACCTACCAATCACAAAGCAATATTTCATGCCACAACCTCTCAAATGTTTAGCGACAGAGATGTACTGACCAGAAAAGTCATTTCCCTGATCATTTTGCTTTCGGCAGTGACTTCCGTTCGTGCGCAGACCATCAATGGTGCTATGCCAAAGCGCTCCAGCAAAAATATCCGTCTGCAAAAAGTGAACTGTGTGCCGGCTTTAAGCGCTGGATCAACCCTTATTTCAGGTCTGTCGCGGACACTTCGGAGCACCGCCCGCGGGTGACCTATTATGTCTATACGGAAGCACATCGTTTACTGCAGGAACAATCAGATTTGCCATGAACGGGCAAGTATTGCTGCCTGGACTCCCGGATACGGCCAAGCCAGTGAAACCGGCGTCTACCAGCAGTCCAATCAGGAGTCTGCGGATATGATTGCCAAGGGGCACTGTCAGGCCTGGATACTTTTGACCTGGTGTACGGACGCAGCCATTCTTTCAGACACCTATACTTTCAATGCGGCGATGGAATACCAGGGACAGAACATCGGTACCGAACTGGCGACTGAAGAACTTTGCCGAGAACTGGCAGGACACGGAAAGCCGGCCGTTACCGACAGAGTGCATATCTGGTGCGGTACCTTTGGGAATCAGTGTAAATACACACATATGCCACCGTAAATTACCGCGGATTGACGAACTGATCATGGCCAGGCCTCCGTTTCAATACGTCAACCAAATTTTGATCAGGATCAAGCCACAACGGTATGAATGACTTTAACTTTGAAGGCACCTGCCGGAATTACCCGGAAGCCCAATGCTCTTCATATTGAGGCTGGAAAACATTCATCTTCACATATTTATGCAAACCTATGGCAACAAACGATCGGCTACGCTACCCCTTTGAACGGCTCGATGAAATCATCGGCACAGCGCTCGTTCCCGGAAGCAGCACCTCGAAACAGATCAGTCTAAAAGATCTGCCCGGCCTGCAACAGCAAATCCGTTCCGAAATCGGAAAGATCTGGAAAAAACCTGAGCGCTCAAACCTTCCTGCTCTTAAGCCATAAAAAGATCGCCGCTATGCTCCCGCAATACCAGGAAAGCCTGGACGAACTTAAATGGCAGGCCATAGTCAACATGGCCGCCTATCCCGAAGACAATCCCCTGAACAGCTTCTTTAATCAGGTCCTCGCGGAACTCGAACAGCTGGACCAGCAATTCCGGCGCCGCTACCGACATTATTTTAACGGCGAGACGGATACTCATAAATCAGCCGGCAGCGGACCGGCAGCGGGGGATCACCAACCTCTTTTTAAAATTACCTGCCGGCTGAGCGTCGACCAGGTCGCTATCCTTTTAAAGGCCGCCGACGAAACCCGGCTGCTGAGCGCCCGTTCGTTCAGCCTTGTTCTCCGCAGCATTACGCCTTTCCTTTCAACGGAAAGAATGCCCAATTTTTCCTGGAAAAGCGCGCGTAGCAGCACCTTGAAAATAGAAGAGCGGGATAAAGCGATAGCTATCGGCACGCTTGAGGAACTGATCAGAAAAATTAAGACCTATTGACGGGCTGCTGCTTCCGCTAAGACTGACGCACTCATCAGGGATGAGTACCTGTCGATTATCAGCCTCATCGTTTGACCGGACTCATGAGCCGGATACTGGAAAACCCGATCCGGATCGCGCTGGCTTATCGCTATAAATGATCTTTGATCCTGTTCTAAAATATCTAATAAATGGGATATTTTAGTTTAAAAGTTTGTACCAGTGTTCCTCTGGACAGGGTATCTTCCCGGCTGATCATTACATATAAATGTCGTTTGGAAGGTTTTCTGAACTTAATTGTACCGGTTGCCGTTGAATCTGCGTAGATGAATGTCGTTTTCAAGTTCAGGCAACAATCATCGGTGATCGTGTCAGTAACCACCTTTTTATTTATAACGGTGTCTGATAACAGCGTAATTTTATTCCAGGAGTTCTTCCGGGAGCTGATCTTCAGTACGATGACCTGGTCTCTCGCGGACACAGTTGAAACTGCATTCAGGGATACGCAAGGTGTCGTTTGCCTTACGACGGGGTTGAACGCGGGTGACCCAAATTGGATGAGTAAACCTATGCTGTAAAGAAAGACGCCTATTGAAGTTAAAATAACCGCAGACTTAAACCGGGAATTACTCCGCTTTATAGCATCATTGAAAGCAGTTTGTATCGAGGCAACTTCATTGGCATAAAAGGATTGCGGAACCGGGAATCCGGCGACCGTTGCCAGCCAATAGGCCAGCGTCAATCCCATAAAACCTAACCCAAGTACCAACAAAGCCCATACATTCCAGTCGCTCTTACCAAAAACGGTCGAACCAATGGTCGTAGCCGTGTAGACACTGAATACCCAAGCGATGGTAGCCTGAAGTTTTTGCACGGCATCTTTTCTGATTTGTGTAGAATTGTATATTTCTTCCGCTCCTATATTCAGCCAGAATATGTCTGAGCTCTGGTTTTGATCGTTAATGGGCATAACATTAAGAACATTTAAGTTGACATTGATTCTTGTGACCTAATACACAGATCAGGGTAAAGAGGTGAACTTCCGATGCCCCTTCTGCAGCTTTTTTATGTATCTGGTAACGCGCCTGTACATCCTGAAAACCCAATTCGCTTTCCATTATCGCATCCAGGTGATTAATACCTGTCATAGCTTCTTTGTCGCCCGGGGTGTTTTCCAGGCGCTCCATCAGATCAGTCCGGATCTGAAACAACGCATTTGTTTTTATACAGGGATCCGAGATCCAATGAGGACATCCCGGGGTAATACATTTGATATTTGGCATATGATATGGGGTTATTTATTCGTTGTACTGTTATCGTCAAGATTCCATTGAATCGACAGAAACCCAAACAGCTTGGGATGTTTAACGTCATATTTTAGGGTAACGGGTAAAGACATTGATTTGGAAAAATGAACCTGAAAAATGGCGTTTGCGTTTACCGTGTTCCTCGCCTCATTAGCATAAGTTTGGCCATGATCCAGCCAGATATCCTCACAGGCCAGTTCAAATTCGAATAAAGGGCTCCCGCCGCCTGACTTATCGTTAATCAATACTTTATTGATGCCCAGGGAAGCCCTCGAAATATTTCGGGACAAGCCACGCTTACTAATTGAATCCTGTAAAAAGATATTGTTTAACTGCAGGTCAACGTTCCATGCTTTATTATGATTTTTACCAAGACCAACGAGGTATTCAAAAGAAATATTCAGGCTGTCGATCTTACCGGTATTCGATCTGTACCGGGAATTGATACCCAGTGTTGCCAGGCCTCTCGAGTTGAGCGCTTTCACCTTGGCATTATAAACCTGTTGCAGGCTATCCAAGAAGGCGCTTTCGTCTCTGTGCAACATTAATGCGGAGAGACTGTCACGCACTGCCAAAAGTCCTTTTGGAAGATCCATCAGATTATTGGAGTCCCTGTATTTATTAATACCGGCAACCAGTTCCTGAACAAGGGCAGGGTCTTCCGTTATTTTGTCTTTATAGATCTTCAATGCCTTTTCCTGAAAATTCCCGATGGCTTTCAGGCCGGATACGAGGATATTAAAAAAGTTAAAATCACTGCTGTCCCGGCGGTTTACGATCGCATATTTGAATCCGCCATTAAATATATTGTAGCTTCGGGAGTTGCCCTTACTCACCCCCAGTTGATATTCAAAATTCCGTTGAAATTTCCCTAACTTACTGTTATAATAATCTGACAAGTCCAATTTCCCGTGTTTAAAAAAATTGGCTGTTCCGAATAACGTAGACTTAAACGTAAATCCGCCATTATTTTCAGTCGTCACACCGGCCTGTACGAACTTTGAAAGCGCTTCATAGCTTATACCCGCTTTAGATGGCCCTTTTTGAAAAAAACGCTCCACTTCAGGATTGAACTTATCAGTGTCAGCCATCAGACTATCTGCCCGACCAAAGGCTTTTCCTGTTAGAAACAGCACAAACAGCGCCATGAGAGAAAGTTTTTTCATGATCTATATCAGTTTAAAGTATATGGCTTAATAAAACTTTTGATGATATTGCCGGAAAAGGAATTATCATCGGCAGTTGTTAACACGTTCCCCCGTGCGTCTGTAACCTCCACTGTGATTTTTCCGCCGTTTGGCGCGCTTCCGGTTACCACAATTATCTGAATACCTGGCGCTTGGTTAACGGTAAATGACTGCGTGTCGCCATCATCAGAATTGATACATTTACCATCATTCCCCATGCTTACGTCAAAAAAGCATATACCGCCTTTCCCATCGTAAAACTTTACAGTGAAGGTGATAGGTCTCAGCCCTATTTCAGCTGTCAATTCCCGGGCAAATCTGTTTTTAGATGTTAAAACTTTATTCACATTGCTTTTAATCCACTGGACCTTTGGCGTTCTTCTCCTTTCCCGCCTGCTGCTATATACGCACGCATGCTGTACTTGAGCGACTGGCCAGTTGCGTATTTTTGCTGCCAGCCGCCGCCTGCGTTAACGTTATAGTATCCGATATACCCGCCGGGCAATAACTCAAAAGCTTGGGTGATATGGTTGCAATAATCATATTGCGTGTTAGGCAGGTTAAAGTTTTGAAACCAGGATGGGAAAACAAAATCGGATACCTGAACGCCGTTGATCGCGTAACTGTAGCGGTCGTCTTCACAGGCATCACAATTTTCGTAAGCGTAAAGGATCCCACCGTTGGCCGAGTTTTCGATAAAAACGGTCAGATTGATATCCGGGTCGCCAAGCATTTCCAGCAATTCATGACTGGCGGTAACGGTCCATGAGTTGCCGTATGCCAAATCCGTACCGGCAAAGACTTTGCCGAGCGGCAAACCTTCATTCGTTAAATCATGATAGCCCAAAGCGCCGGCCTGGTCCGAGTTGTTTAGAATAACCAATTGCCAGCATCCGGCGGGTGCCTGACCGTCAGGATAGAAAGTGACCTCAGCATCGATTCCCCATGCCGGTTCAAAGTGTTCATGTACTTGTATCTGTAAGGCTGTAACTGCTGCGGCAACCTCGTCGTCTGTTAAGCCTGCAAATTGATTCAGGACTGCTATTCTGATACCGTTCATTGTTTAAGTTTTTTAGCGTGAGCAATAAGTTTTGTACAGAACAAATTTAAATCGCTTATAAACAGATAATTAAGAGGAAAAACCCGGTATATAAAACCGGATTTTTCCGGTACAAAAATTTGACAGGAGGTTTTATAATTGTATTCGCTTCAGTAAGAAAAAGGCGGTTAAGCTCTTTGAGGTATAATTTTTTTTGTGCAAATTAGATCGGCTTATGCAGGTATGCAATATTAAGCACAATAACAACCTAACATCGATCTGAATCACAAATTTCCCCATGAAGATAACAGTAGGTATAGCCGATGACCAGCAATTATTTCTGCGGTCATTATCCGGTCTGATCAATTCATTCGATAATTTCGTAGTAGTAGTGGAAGCCTTAAATGGTGCGGAGCTGCTAAGACAGTTAACCACGCTGGATAAGCTGCCCGATATTGTTTTGATTGATGTACAGATGCCGGTAATGGATGGTCCTGCGACAGTCTCCCGGATCGCGGAACGCTTTCCCTTAATAAAAACGGCGGCGTTGTCAATGAAAGAGGATGACCATTCGATACTAAGCATGTTGCGGGCTGGTTGCTCCGCTTATTTGTTGAAAGATGTGCATCCCAAAGAACTGGAAACGGCGTTGCTTCAATTAAGTGAAACAGGTTTTTATAATGGCGACACATTTCGGCTGCATTACCGCCGGCTGTTAAGGAATCAGGAAGAAATGAAGTTTACTGACCGGGAAAAACAGTTTTTGACTTTGGCCTGCAGCGACTTTACCTACAAGGAAATTGCCTCGAAAATGTTTTTATCCGAGAAAACCATCGATGGTTACCGGGAATCGCTGTTCAGCAAATTAAACGTAAAGAGCCGGACCGGAATGGCATTAGAAGGCATAAAATTAGGTCTGGTTGAACTGAAAACTAAGTAATCTTAAAAGAATAAATTATTTTAACCTTTAAATTTTTACATTATGGCTGCTTCTCCCCTTCTGGTTTTCCCATTTGGTGAAACCTTATCCAATCCTGGCAATAATGATAGCGGTGTAAACGCTGAGATCAAAATAGGAAAGGACACTACCGGTACGATCAATTCGGCGGTTCTGACTGTTACAATTCCTATTGATCCCAGATTATTCAGAGTCGTCCCGCCGGACGGCCAGGGTGAGTATAAACTGGCTAAAAATGAAGTCGGTTTTGCCAGTACGGACAAAATGTATTTACCCGAAACGGCCCAGCCCAAAGGCGGGAACGCGCTGTCAGTAACTTTTACTGATCAGCAGGGCTTTTTGAATTTACAGCTTGCGCTTGCCGAACCCAAAAGGGATTATGGCAACTGATCATGTGTAATAGCTTAAGTGGAGGGGGGATAAACCACATCGATAAACTCCCTCCATTTTAAAACCTCAATTAAGCTCGTGACAAATGGTGCACCGGGAATTATAAACAACTGCTCGATTGCTCCGGGCGGCTGCTGCGCTTCCTGAGGGAAATAAATGGATATACCGGTCGGCCGTTGTTTGTCTATCGTTTGTGAGGTTCCCCGCCCATCTGCATAAAATCCCCTGCCAATGGTACTTGCTGTTCTTATTGCGGTACTCGCTACTTTTAATGATTTTTTCAAAGCTCTGATCCCCGCCGAATACGGCTTTTTCAGCGCCGGTTTATCAGATCGCTTTACGAGATCAAGCATATAATTGTTCAGATCTATAAATTGATAGTCCATGTCCTGAACGATCCCAAATTCGTAATCATGAGCCCTGGCGGCCCGCATCTCACCAGGCAGTTCCGTGAAAGTCCGGATCATTTCTTCCATCGACTGGATCCAATCTTTTAAAGCAGCAATCATTTGTTGTTCATAGTCTTGCAGCGAAAAAGCAAATACGCCAATAGCTTTTAGGGCCGCAGCGCGTTTCCAGAATATATAATTCTTTCGGAAGGTATTCACCGCCAACCTGGCAAGCTGTTTACCATCAATGTTTCCCTGACTCTCTTTGATTGACCTGGCAATAGCTTTGTAGTCATAACCGGGAGCGCAGATACTTCCTTCCGGAGCTACCAGGTGACTCACATTTTTACAAAGGGAAAAACAGGTATGCACATTTTGCATAAAACAGTTGAACATGAGCAATACATCGACCTGCTTTCCTTTAAAACCCATGCTGATCGCTTCTGCCAGCTTATCATTGGAAAGCAATGCAAAATCTATTGTTTGCGCTTCTTCAGAAGTGCCTGACCGCATTTTTTCAGTAAAAAAAGTATCCGGTCGTAAAAAGCGCCTATTTTTCACTACCAAGATTGTATTGTTCTCATCGAGCTTTTTTTGTGCCAGGACCTTATAACACGGAGATTCCGGTACCTTTGTGTTTACGGATAGAAGGTCCTCCTTCGCCTGGATCGGCAAATCATCGGCCATGCCTGCCCCCCCTCTGGCCGGGCTAACCTCTTCATCTTCAGGACGAGGCGGATCTTTCAGCTTTTTTTTAAAAATACCAAATGCCGATCCATGATCCCAGGTGATCAGCATGTTCTTTTCGGCCGGATAATACCGGTCTATATAACGAAATACCTTTTTTATGCTGTCGCTTTTCTGTGCAAAGTCACGGTCCTCCAATTGCTGCAGTTGCAACAAGGTGTTATTTCCTTTACAGGGATCGAAGATCAGTCGGCTAATGTAAGTCGCGTCGCTTTGAATAATTTCATCTTTTATCTGAACTTTATTTTCTATTGTGAGCAGGTTGAAACTGTCATGCGTATCAATTTCGAGTATTATTTTCAGAAGTTGATCAAGGTCTGCTTTCACATCCGCTTCATAGCCATCCTGGCCATTAAAATTAGTTGTAATATCCTCCAATTCTGCATATATTAGAAAAATAATATTCCATTTCCGGATAACAGCATGAGTTTCCATATTGCGTGTTTTTTACTCCTAATATATTCATTTAAAAGCGTTTCCCAACAGACGGAGACCCATTTATTATTAAAATATACCCAAAACGACGGCTTATCAAGTTATAATATTCACCATACCCTGCAGGACCCTAAAGGCTTTATGTGGATAGCGACCCAGGACGGGTTAAATCTGTTCGATGGCAAGGCCTTTTCCAGGTATACGGAGAACGCCGAAAAAACCCGAAAGCTTTACGGCACGGATATACGCTGGCTGATAACCGATACTTCTAGGCATTGGGTCTGGGTTTTAAATCCGGAGATCGTATTAAACGCGGTTGACTATGAAACCGGGAAAGTAGTTAAAACAATCAGGGGACTTCGCGCAGACAATGACGACTGGGCGGTGTCGATGACCCTTTATCGGGACCAGCTTTGGCTGGGTTGTACCAACGGTATCAAAATATATGATATCGTCAGACAAGCCCGGATCAACGGCCCTTCCTCCCCGTTTAAAAAAAACGGAGACGACGATCTGTACGCTGTCAGGACAATCTTCACTGACCGCTCAGGCCGTATCTGGGCTTTCTTTAACCACTACGGGATTGCCGTTATTGACGGAAAGACCAAAAACATCATTAAGGTCATCACCAATGCACAACTGACCGGAGAAACAGGCCCGCTGATCTTTAAGACCGTTATAGAACTTAAACCAGGAGAACTTCTGCTTGGCACATCATCCGGTTTGATCGCCCTAAGTTATAACAACAGTCTGAAACTTGTCATCCGCCGTCGGTTTGCCGGCCCCCTGATGACCCTGGCCCGCGAGCAGACCACAGCGATGACAAAGGCCGCCGGTCATATTTATCTCGCCGGAAACAGCGGCTTGTATAAGACCGACGAAGGACTGTCAACCTGCATCAAGATCAAGGAGTCCAACAGCAATGGCGAAGAATCCTGGTTAAACGAAATCAACCACCTGTGTACGGACAGTGATGGCAACCTGTGGATCGGTTGTAAACGGGGACTTGCCTATCTGTCCACTACCTCATCCGCGTTCCGGGGTTTTAATAATACAGGGTATGCACACGCCGGACTTACGCATACCTATAATCTGTATCCCTTACCTTTCGGTAAGATATTGGTTGGCCAGGAAAAAAGTCTTTTGCTGTATGATAGCACGACCGACAGATTCTCTAAGATCGACCAAAAAAGATCTTTCAATTTTGCCTTCACGGACTTCAACAAGCGCGTAATTGTTTCAGGTGACGACGGGCTATATGTGTTTACCGCGGGAAAATTAATCCCCGTTAACGCTTATTACCCGGAATTAAAACCGGTGTCAGGCAACTATATCAACAGCGCAATAAGGATAGGTGATTCTCTCGAGGTAATAGGTTCAGATAATGACAGAGGTTTTTTTTGCTGGAATTTCAAACGGCGGACACTCCGGATCGTCAATAATAACAGCTCACCTATAAGGTTGCGAAGCAATATCGTAAAAAAAATCTTTCAGGACAGTTCCGGTCGGTTATGGGTATTATCCGATTTCGGGATCGATGTCATCGAAAAAGATTTCTCAAAAGTGAGTTATCTGAATATAAAAAACCCGGTTTCCGGTAATCCATTAAGACTGTATTTTGATATATGTGAGGTCAATGGCCGGTTCTGGCTGGCCAATTACAGCCTCGGAATAGTGGAAATCGACGCCGCCGGCAAAGTATTTCAAGTACTCAACAGTGCTAACGGCTTATGCAATGACGGTGTTTATAAAATATTCCGCGTTGATCGCGATAACCTGATGGTAACATCAAACAATGGCTTATCGGTGTATAATCTATCTACCTCATCCTTTACCAATTACTACGAGGAGGATGGCCTGCATTCCAGCGCCTTTGATGAAAATTGTGGTATCGAATCTGGAGGGAAAATATATGCAGGCGGTTTGAACGGGTTCACGATTATTGACCCTAAAATGCTGATCATTGATCGCCATCCGCCAAAATTGTACTTCACCGATATCAGGATAGACTCCAAATTAGCCAGCACGGTATCGAGAAATTTAAACATTTCAGAATTATTGGTTCCCGATGACGCCTTACAAACCACGATCTCTTTTACCGGCTTACATTACAATAATTCCAAAAGAGTTCAGTACCGGTACAAAATTGAGGAACTTAACGATGACTGGATCGACTTAGGAACAAGAAATTTCATCAACATTATTGGTATCAATCCCGGTCGCTATCATTTATCAGTGGAATCTTCCAATGAAAATGGTATATGGACTACCGCGCCGATCAGGTTATCGATGATCTTTGTCCCCAAATGGTACCAAACCCTGTGGTTTGAAGTATTGATGATCCTTTTCCTATGCAGTGTTTTGTATAGTATTTACCGCTATCGTATTGAACAGGTTAAAATTCAGCACCGCATCAGGCGGGATATTGCCAATGACCTGCATGACGACCTGGGCAGCAGCCTCAACTCAATCAAGATTTTCACACACCTCGCGATCGAAAAAAAACAGAACCAATCCTACCTGAACGAAATTGAAACGCTTATAACCGGTATGACAGCGGGCCTCCGTGACATGCTATGGGTCCTCGAGGATTCACAGGACAATATCGACGTGCTGATGGAACGTATCAAAAACTTCGTGCTGCCCCCGGCTCATGCGAACGGGATTAAATTTGAAACATATGTTGATCCGGGAATAAAAAACCAGCATTTGTCCAAGATCGAAAAGAGAAACCTTTTATTGATTGCAAAAGAGGCGATCAACAACTGCTTTAAATATTCGAAATGCAGTAATATCAGCATCGTCATTAAACCAGACCATCATAACAGGCTATCATTTGCCATAACCGACGACGGTATAGGATTTCAGGTCAGCAGCAAACCTACCGGCTATGGATTGGGAAACATGCAGCACCGGGCAGAGCAAATCGGGTTTCAGTTTTTATTAGCTTCGGCACCGGGAAAAGGAACATGCATAACTATAGCAAGAGCGTAAGTTTCCGGCCGGCCGGGAAAAGCGATGATTTTTTGGCTAACAACGAAATGCACTTACTGTCCATTTCCGCTTTAATTATTTAATAGCATAAAAATGTTTAAATCTATAAAAACGTGGCCATATTTATTAAATAAAACTCGTATATGATCCACCTGTTTTCTAAAATACTTTATATGGACAACAGGGTTCTCCATACAAATAACCATTTGCTCCTTATGAAATACATTCTGAATAATAAGCCTGCCATAACAAGGTTAATCAAGCTAAATCAACATACAGTCCGAAAAGGCAAATGAAGCAGTCTATGCAGGCCTAAAAGATCTGCAATCTTCCAAAGATACTTTTCTGCGATAGACGGACGTTGTTGTTGCAAGTAAAATGAGTTGAATCATCTATAATCCCTGTCCAATATCTTCCCAGACGAGCCAGTATTCATTCAGTGGAACGGCACCATTTTTCTTATAAAAATTTAAAGCGACCAGGTTGTCAGAAGCGCAATTGACACAAATGCGTTTTGTACCCTGTTCTATAAACCAGTTTTTCAAAAGCTGAAATAAACTTGTGGCAATGCCCCTTCCCCGGTAGTCAGGTATAGTGTCAATCCATTGCAGTTCTCCATCGAAATCATAACGGCGGGTTAAATGTCCTGCTACAAATCCAATAACCCTGAAATCGTCAGTAGCGATGATAATAACACGCGGGGTTAACGCCAGTTGTGGGCTGTGTGTACCGTGATAATAACCGGAAATCCGGTTAAACCAATAGCTTTCAGAATTATCATCCGTCCCGCGAATAGCAGCCAGCGCCTTTAAGTCGTTTGGTTCAGCGAAACGAAATTCCATGCCCCAAGATACAGAATTACAGTAAAATGAGCGCATACAAGTACGTATTAGGCATTACAGTAAATTAATGGTTCGTTATTAATATTATGATCTCGATGCCGGCCTCGCGACATCATCTCCTAAGGGCGAACGGCGGCTTAAAGGCTGAATTCATCCGCTTTGATTACGATAACGAAAAAGCAGTCGAGACTATAGCACGAAGCGAACTGCCGGATGAACTGCCGCATCGATTACTTAAAGCCTGTTAATTCAAATCACATAGTTGCGTAAAAACATTCCGGATAAGGGACAAACTCATTAAATTAACAGATGACAGCGAGACGCTTACTAAGGTTTATCGCAAGGCTATGATTCCAAATAGATCGTCTTTTTTAAGGTCGTATTTTAAAGTTATCGGAAATGATAACGAAGATGCCAGTTCTATTGTATCAGATAAAAAACAGCAGCATACCTGGAGACGGTACCGGAATCCTTTACGGCTTCCTCTTTACCGATCATCACTTTTTCTACCTCATATTTCTCCTGATTGAGTTGTATACGTAACTCCCCGGCTTCCTTTTCTCCCAGCTTCAGATAGATAACATCGGCAGGTGATTTTTGCAGAAAAGTAAGATTACCAAGGAATAAGGTATTGAAATTGAACTTCTCATTACCATAAGAAAACCCTGGTCGTATCGCAAAGTCCATTGGGATGACATTACCATTTCCATCTTTCCTGTATACAGCGATCCTGTCTTTTGTATATGATCCTGTTGTATTATCATTTAAAAGATCGCCTCCGTTAGTGTTTTTTATAACTAAATTAACTTCGGGCCCACGTACCGGGGAGCATGCACAAAGTCCGCCGCCACCAACATTTTCTTTTTTACAGCCGACACTTACGATAAATAACAGGGTAGAGATGATCAGGAATTTTTTCATGGTAATTCAGGTTACGGGTATAATAGATATTACGCAGGAAAATCGTTGTACGATACAGTTTTATGAAGATTAATGACATAAAAACAGATAGCTATTCGGATTATTTCTTCTTTTCCCGGATTTCCCATGCGATCCTGAACAAATCTCCATCCGGAGAGGCCACTTTAAGCTCAGCGCTTAAAAAAACCGGGTTATAGTCAATCCTCGCTGAAATTAGCCAGTATGTGGGCAGCAAGCTACTTTGGTTATCACCGTTATTATGGCCTGGTTTAAATCGTGGTTCATTTACTTGACCGCCCGCCCTGGTAGCCCGAATGTTTGAAAAAATCGTCCACTGCTACCGGGTTTGCGTAATCTAATTCGATGATTTCCTTTAGCGCCGCTTTTTTATCTTTTGCCTGGTCATAATAGGCCTGGCATATCCGGTAACCGATAAAGTAGCCCAGGTCAGGCGCGGGCAACGCCGGGTTAAGGCCGGTACTCACCCAGTTATCATTATTTTGAGTATACATTTCCTGTCGGAAAGAGTGCCACACTTCCTTTTCGTGCAGGGGACCGTAGGCCATATAAGGTGTTTTCATTGGGATGCCGGTTACCCGTTTGGCCACAAAATCGCAGGCCCCCTCCCGGATAGCCGAAGTCAGTACATTGATATGCTGAAAATCCGGACGCTTTTGCTGCGTGTGGGTATACTCGTGAATCCCCATGCGTACCAACTGATCGCCTGTCATCTCAGGATCGTTCAACACGACTTCCACCCCGATGAGCGACAGACTGCCGCGGACCGTGCCGCCCTGCTGTCGTAAACCAACAATAAAATAGGACTGTGCGGGCTTCAGCCCGGGATATAGCTTTTGAAAGCGGGCGATCTGTCTTTCCAGTTTTCGTACGGTAGCATAGATCATGAATTGCTTTCTTTGCAGGGTATCCCAAAAGCCGGGATTGCTCTTAAGCAACGCCAGCCATTTACGGTCCAGGCCGTCTTTATTACGCATGAACGCTTTCAGACCTTCACTGGCGTTGCCGATATACAGACGGTTAACCGCGGCAAGTTGCCGGGCTGTATCAGGGCTGGCTGATACGCTATCGCGCATCGTCCAAAAATTCTTCCAGTCTGTTTGAGAAACATGCTGTGCCCGGCAAAGCACCGGGGCCAACAAAATCAGGAACATGATTTTCTTCATCATTAAGTTGCTTTAGTTCTATTCTTCGGGGTATTTAGCAGGCCAGTAAACTGAGAAATGGTAAATAACTTACTCCGTTCGTAGACTTTTGGCCGGGTTGGCAATCGCTGCCCTGACAGATTGAAAACTAATGGTGATCAGGGCGATCAGTATAACCAATACACTACCGGATACAAACAACCAGCAGTTGAGTATAATTCGGTAGGGGTAATGTTGCAGCCACTGGCTGGCCGCGATCCAGGCAAACGGAATAGATACGGCGAGCGCGATAACGACCAGCTTAAAAAAATCCGCTGAGAGGATTACCACTACGTTGCCTGCTGAAGCTCCAAGCACTTTGCGTATGCCGATCTCTTTGACCCGCTTCTCAACGGCCAATACAGATAAGCCGAACAAGCCGATACAGGATATAAAGATAGTAATTGCGGCACTGAATAAAATGATCGCTTTCCACCTGGCTTCGGCTGCATAACTTTGCTTATTCTGGTCTTGTTTAAAGTTGTAAACGAAAGGATTCAGCGGGAACAATTCTTTAAATACCCGGCCAATGAACCGGAGGCTCGCGGTCTCTGTGCCGGGCTTGATTTTAATGTACATCATACCGAAACTATTTGCCGGATTCATGGTGAAAAGCTGCGGGCCTGTTTTTTCAGTCAAAGGCTGATAATGGTAGTCCTTAACCACACCTATGACCGTGTAGGTCTCATTACCAAAGGTGTTGATTTGCTGCCCAACGGGTTGCTTCCAACCGGCTTCTTTGACAAACGCCTCATTGATCAAGGCTGATTTTAGCTGATCCGACGGATAGGCAACTGAAAAATTCCTGCCGGCAATAACGGGTACACGAAGGAGCGGTAAATAATCAGCATCTATCGCTTCAACAGCAATGTTAATCTGCTGATCACCATTTATTTTTACTGTATTGTTATTATAACCGCCATTTTTAGGAGCAGCTTCAACAATATTGGGATTCTCCATCAATTTCTTTTTTATCAAAGCCGCTTCACTTCGGGTCAAAGGGAATTGGTCAACCGTAATCAAATTACGATCATTATAACCCAGACTTTGCGTGGTCAGGTAATTGAACTGTAAAAAAATGGTGATCGCGCCTATGATTAAAAAAGAAGCCAGCGCGAACTGAAAGACGACCAAGGCCTTTTGTAAATAACTTTTCCCGGCCAGGTTAAAACGACTGTACAACGTTTTGACCGGGTGGTAACCGGACAAAATGCTAGCGGGATAAAACCCGGCCAGTAAACCGGTGAGCACAAAAAGCGCGATATAACAGCTCACCAGTTTTGCATTAAGCAAATAAGTAAGCGACAGCACTTTATTGGCTAACCCGCCAAATACAGGCAATAGCGTTATAACGATCCCTATCGCGACGGTGAAAGCGATCAGACAAAGCACAAAAGACTCACTTAGAAATTGCAGCCGTAATTGCTGTCTGGTGCCGCCGATCACTTTACGGATACCGATCTCTTTTGCCCGCTTTACCGAACGTGCTATGGTAAGGTTAACAAAATTGATACAGGCGATCAGCAGCACAAAAAGGGCAATAGCCGAAAGAATATACGCAAATTCGGGGTTACTTTTATCGCGGAGTATTTCGTTTTCACCCGGCACCATCTTACCCAGATGAATACTAGTAAGCGGCTCCAGCAAATAAGCTATACCGATATTTTTTACGTGATATTTATTTTTTATCTCCCCAATGGCTTTGCCGGCATCTGATACAAATACCTGGTTCATTTTTGCTTCAACAGCTTTAATATCCGCGCCGGGAGATAGCACGACAAAAGTGCTGAGAAATGAGTTAAACCAATTAGCATTATTATTTTCGGCTGCAGCAGAAACATGCAGCGGTCGCAGTACCTGGAATTTGAGGGATGAATTTTGCGGGCAATCCCTGGCAATCCCTGTGATCATGCAGGGTCTAAATACACTGTCGTCCTTGATGGAGATAATCTGGCCAACGGCGTTTGAACGCCCAAAATACTTTTTCGCCATTTCTTCGGTAATTACCGCGGAATTGGGCTGGGTTAATACGGAACGTGCATCACCACTAAGTAAAGGAAAACTAAATACCGAAAAAAAGTTAGCATCGACAAAACATACACCCTGCGAATTGACATCGGTGCCGATTTTAATATCTGCCTGCGCCGGTTGAAAGCGGACAAAGCTTTGTATCTCCGGGATCTTTGCAGCAAAACGCGGACCGGGGAAATAACCGGTATAACTGCCGTTGGAGACACTGTTATCATCTTTGGTCGTTTGCTTATCGATCCGGTAGATCTGGCTGGCGTTTTGATGAAAGCGGTCGTAGCTTACTTCATCCTGAACATATAGCATGATCAGCATGGCGCAGGCCAGCCCAATACTTAAACCGGCGATATTGATGATGGAGTACAACTTTTGCTGACGGAGGTTTCTGAATGCAGTTTTAAAATAATTGCGGAACATACGATTGCGTTTTAATTTTTCGGAGACCCGATTTGGCGGACTTTCCGAACGCAATATTACTGGCCGCTTATGCGGCAGAATGGCCAATTTATCAAATGGCCATTCTTTTTTCAGGTTGTTTTTGTATTCCACAGGGGTCTTTCCGGTCATTTCTTTAAAAACCCGGTTGAAGGTTCTTTGGGAATTGAACCCGGACCCGAAAGCGATGCCGAACAGGGTCAGGTGGTTATAGCTGCTATCCTGCATTTTCCGGACGACTTCCCGTACCCGGAACTCATTGATAAAATCATTAAAATTCTTTTTCATACCCAGGTTAATAATCCGGGACAAGTCATGCGGATGCATCGCCAGTTTCACCGCCAGAGTAGCCAGGGTCAGTTCGGCATCTTCATAAAGGCGGCCGGCGGCTACCGCTTCTTTAAGTTTCCGGCTTTTACTTCTGGCATCCGGTATGTCCGTCGTTACCGGTTGTGGTTGCACCGATCCAAGGGGTTTCAGTATTGCACCGGCCGTCATCCCGAACAATACCAAGGCTACGGCAAAACCGAAGATGGTGTAAAATGACCAGAGCAGGCAGAGCACAGCCAGCAAGAAAAGTCGCTGTTCCAGCCGCCGAAAAGCAAGCCGGGGCCGGTCCATCAACACCGGCTGTATCCGGTCATAGAAAATACTGATCAAACGATGTGACAAATACAAGTAGCCAATGGTCGAAATTAATACCAGCCATCCCGGCATCCAAAATCCAGGCAGCAAGAGGCAGAAATGCAGCAGCTCTATTAGTTTGAATCGTTGGCCGGGACAGGTTTGCTGCCGCACATAAAAATACAACAGCGGCCCCAGGGCCGGCAAAAGAACCGGTGTAAGTCCGCCGGTCTTCAATACGACTGTAACCAACGCAGAGCTTAAAAATAAGTTACTGCTACGGTCGGTGCTTTTGGCTGCCAACAGCAAAGCAAGCGTCAGCCCGGTAAACAAGCTTCCAAGGGATGCCAGATCGTAAAAGGTCATATAATAGGAATATGATTCACGTGCTCAATTAGCTCAATCGTCATTCCAAATCAATAACTAACTAACTAATAAATAGTTATAAAAACTTTCACATATTCATTTGTAATAAAACCGCACAGGCAGCGTACGTTTTTAATAAATAACATAGCCCTTCATAGCCTCAGATAACCGGGAAAACCTATTAAAGGGCTCAACATTTGCTATCCCATTGTTAAAACGAGGATGTTATGCAGTGACCTCACAGAATAAAAACATTTATAAAGAGCAGAAAAGGTTTCGGATACCTTCACTGCAACGGCGATATTACAATTGAAAGAGCAGGGCAAGTAGATAAGCCATTTTGATTGACCCCTCTTCGCCGATTTCGTTTACATTCAGAACCGCTTGATTATTATAAAAAAATTGGCCGACTTTCTCCTGAAGATCAACGCTCGCTTTTGATCTGTCAAATATCAAGTTATTCATCTTAGTGACCTTGTTTAGCAACGCTTTCATGACAATAGCTGAATGTGCTGATACCACGGGTCCGGATGAGGTAGTCAAAGTTTCGCGGGATGGTTGTTATCAAATATTCAAATGTAACACCATCATATAAATACCTGAATATTAACACACTATCAAAAATCAAGCTATCAGTAAGCCACGAAATCCCGTTAATGTGATTTTGAATTATTGATATATGAACAAAATTTATTCGGATTCACAGGTAATCCGTGACCGCGCATGTTTACCAGCCCCAAAACCGAGCGGATCAATCCGTCTGAATTGAAGCCGGCTATGTCCGCGTCCGGCATAATGAAATAAATTTCCTGCATAAAAATAAATTTGCTTTATTGTGCTTTATTTAAGTCGAAATTTAAGTTATAACGCCAGCCAATTCGTTTCAAGATTTTCAGTACATCTTCATAGGAGTTGATCGGCCATTTTACTCAAATTGCGTTTAATGTCAAAACCACATTTAATACATCTGCCAATTAATAACTTGATTATTTACACGCAATGGCTGCTTACGTCAGTCAGGTGTGCTTTTTTAGGTAACTTAAATAATCGCGATGGTCAATTATAACACATTAAGCGATTCCGAATTAACAGATCTTCTCAAGCTGGATGATCCGCTGGCCTTTGCAGAGATATACGACCGGTATTTCGGTTTGCTTTATATCCATGCGTTTAACCGCGTAAGGGATAAAGAAGAAGCAAGAGACGTAGTGCAGGAGTTATTCGCTTTTTTGTGGGCTAATCATGGTTCCATTGAATTTAAAACCAACCTGTCAAATTATTTGTATACTGCTACCCGAAACAGGATCCTGAACTTAATAGGGCGTAAACAGATCCATGAAAGATATAGATTGAAACTTCCTGACCAGCTTATCGCCCCTATCATGACCGATCACCTGGTGCGTGAACGGCAACTGACCGAGATCATTAACAAAGAAATTCAGGCCTTACCCCCAAAAATGCGCATCGTTTTTGAAATGAGCCGCAAGCATCATATGACCTATAAGGAGATTGCCGGTAAGCTGGATATTACCGAACAATCTGTAAGAAGCCATGTAAAAAATGCGCTTAAAGTATTGAGGGTTAAATTGGGCATCATAACATTTTTGATTTTTATTTTATTCGATAAATAATTTTTACCCCCCTGGCTACCGGGCTATTTGTCTATAATAAATAAGACAATACTTAGCCAGTTGAACCCAAAAATCAATCTTCAGGAGTTATTAAGTAAATATCACGCCGGCACGATAACCGACGAAGAGCGCATTTTATTGGAGGAGTGGTACGCCCAATGGACCCCCGAACAACAGGAGCTTTCATCCGAAGAAATTGACCAGATGAAAGCGGATGTTTGGCAATCATTAAATGTAACTGTACTGCCGGCCGCAACCAAACGGCTATGGCCACGAATAGCATTGGCAGCTTCTGTGATACTTTGTTTATCAGTAGGGGGCTACTATTATCTTTCAAATTCGAAAGCCAGTCAGCAACAAATGACGGCAAAGGTTGAAAGGGTAGACATTGCCCCTGGCGGTAATAAAGCGGTCCTGGTACTAAACAACGGCCTCAAGATTAATTTAAACAGCCAGATAAACGGGACAATAGCTAAACAAGGCAATATCAGAATCGTAAAAACGGCTAACGGTCAGTTGGCTTATGCACCTGACAATACCGATCCTTCAGTTGTAGTTTACAATACTTTGAGTACCCCCCGCGGGGGGAAATATGACCTGGTGTTAGCTGATGGTACCAAGGTGTGGTTAAACTCTGCCTCATCCATCACTTACCCCACGGCTTTTAAAGGAAATGATCGCACCGTAAATATTACCGGCGAAGTTTATTTTGAGATTGTACATAATGCGAAACAACCATTCAGGGTAAATTTCAAAGGGCATACTATTGAAGATATCGGTACTGAGTTTAATATAAATGCCTATGATGATGAACAGGTAATAAAAACTACCCTGGTGGCAGGCAGCATAAAATTATCAAGAGATTCAAGGAGTGTGCTCCTCCGCCCGGGACAGCAAAGTATAACGTCTTTATCAAATACAGCAATTGAAATTAAAGACGCAGATATTAACGAGGCAACCGCCTGGAAAAACGGGCTGTTCAAATTTAAAAAAGCAAAAATTGAGGATGTTATGCGGCAGTTATCGCGTTGGTACAACGTTGATGTTTCATACCCGTATGGTGTTCCGAAAACCGTTTTTTCTGGCGAAATGATCAAAGATGCGAACGCCACACAAATACTGGATATGCTGGCTTATTTTAAAGTAAACTATGAAATTGTACAGCAAACCAAAGGCTCAGAAAAGAAAATTATCATTAAACCTTAAACCTACACTAAATAAATAACCAATTATTTAACAGCTAACCTGAAAACGATGAAAAAAATATTACGTCAAATAACCTGATCAGAGAAAACAGGGTTCTTAAAAGAACGCAGAAGTGGTTCGAAGCACTTCTGCGATAAAGCTTGAGTCAACCCTTCCGAATAAATCGGTAAAACAAATGGAGTATTATCTTATGTGTTAACCTCAAACCTAACAAATGTAATGAATTTTACAGGTGTCCTGACAGTGATATGCCCTAAAAAAGGCTCACTGGTCCATAAACTTATTATGGTTATGAAACTAACCACCCTCCTACTAATAATTACGCTATTACATGCAAGCGCTAAAAGTTATAGTCAAAAGATCAGTCTAAACGAAAAAAATACCCCCCTGGAAAAAGTTTTATCCCAGATTAAAAACCAGTCAGGTTATGTTTTTCTGTATACCGATCAAAACCTGGTGAATACGTCCATCAGTGTTAATGTTAAAGACGCCTCGATCGAGGAAACATTGACCGCCTGTTTTAAAAACGCGCAGATCGGCTACAAGATCACCGGTAAAAATATTTTGCTGAGAGCAACTTATCCTCAAACAGCTGAGCAGGAAAACGCTCCTCCGCCGATCACCGTCAAGGGAAAGGTTGTTGATGAGACCGGAAAACCCCTTATGGGTGCATCGGTAAAATTAAAAGGCGGAAGTTTAGGTACACAAACCGATACCGAAGGGCGTTTTACGTTAAGCAATGTTCCGGATGATGGTATCCTGGTTAT
Source organism: Mucilaginibacter sp. SG538B (assembly GCF_013376065.1). NCBI lineage: Bacteria > Pseudomonadati > Bacteroidota > Sphingobacteriia > Sphingobacteriales > Sphingobacteriaceae > Mucilaginibacter > Mucilaginibacter sp. SG538B. The sequence goes on along the minus strand of NZ_JABMJI010000006.1, from coordinate 328,530 downwards.
CTCTTTCGTGGGATTTACCACTTTGGAAGTACCGGCGAAAAAGAACCTCGATAATATCAAGCTTGTTCCTCTGGCTTCAGATCTGAGCCAGGTTGTTGTGGTTGGTTACGGCACGCAGAAAAAGGTCGTTGTGTCGGGCGCGGTATCAGATGTAAAGGGCTCGGAGCTGGCCAAATCAGCCTCTGTTAACCTCTCTAACTCTCTTGGTGGCCGCCTGTCGGGTGTAGTTGCTATCCAATCAAGCGGCGAACCTGGTGGTGATGGCTCTACTATTCGCATCCGCGGTATCAACTCCTTATCAGGCGGTAACACAGATCCGCTGATTGTAATTGACGGGGTACCGGGACGTGCAGGTGGTATTGACAGGATCAATCCTAACGACGTAGAAAGTATATCAATCCTGAAAGATGCATCAGCCGCAATATATGGATCAAGGGCCGGTAACGGTGTAATTTTGGTTACTACCAAGCAAGGTAAATCGGGTAAGCCACAATTCAGTTATGATTTTTATTATGGTTTGCAGCGTCCTACCCGTGTACCCAAAATGGCAAACGCACCGGAATATGCCGAGATCATGAACGAATTACAAATATTCAATTCGGGCTTAAATCAAAGCAACTGGAACGATGCCTGGCAAGCTTTAAAAAACACAGGCACGTACACCCGGCCTGATGGCAGCAGCATAAACGCTGCTTTTTCGCCGGAGGCTATGCAGAAATTCAGGGATGGATCTGACCCGCTCCGATATCCCAATACCGATTGGTTTGGCACCGTATTTCAAAAATGGTCGCCGCAACAAAGGCACAACCTGCAGGTTACGGGCGGTAACGACTATACCAAATACCTTGTTTCGCTGGGCTATTTAAACCAGGACGGTTTTTATAAGAACTCGGCCACCAGATACAAGCAGTACGATTTGCGAATCAATGTAGAATCTAAAGTTAGTAAATATATCACCACCAGTTTAAATGTTACCGGCAGGGAAGAAAACCCTAACTACCCAACAGTGAGTGCCGCCAACATTTTCAGGTTTATTATGCGTGGCAGGCCAACGGATGTAGCCATTTGGCCCAACGGTTCGGCCGGTCCGGATATTGAAAACGGTATTAACCCGGTTGTGGCTACAACTAACCAAACCGGATATGATAAAAACACTAAAGATTACCTGCAGACTACCGGTAAAATAGAAATTAAATTGCCGGGCGTAGAAGGCCTAAAATTAACCGGTACAGCGTCGCTGGATAAATACTGGGACAGGCAAAGTACCTGGAGAACACCATATGAATTGTATTCGTGGGATAAAACTACCTTAAATAATGATGGCAGCCCGCAATTGCAGGTTAAAAACTTCTATCCTGACCAGTTTCATACACCAAATCTTACAGAAAAAAACATTAATGAGCTGGATATAAACTTAACCGGCATCATCAATTATGACAGGAACTTTAATGGTCATGCGGTTTCATTAATGGCCGGTGTACAGCGCCAAACTGCTAATAGCAGCGGCTTTACAGCTTTTAAAACCAACTTTATATCCTCGCAAATCCCGCAGTTATCATTTGGCCAGGAATTGGGACAATCAAACGGGGCCAATGATGTATTTAAAAGTGCGCGCTTAAGCTATTTCGGTTCTGCCAATTATAACTATAAAGAAAAATATATCGCGCAATTTCTTTGGCGTGTAGATGGCTCCTATATCTTTCCGCCCAGCCACCGGTTTGGCTTTTTCCCGGGTGTTACGGCAGCATGGCGCATTTCGGAAGAGGGCTTCTTTAAAAACAACATTCACTTTGTCGATAATTTGAAGCTAAGGGGCTCATGGGGCCGGATGGGGGCCGAAGCATATTATGGCGGTGCGCTTAAAGAGTACCAATACCTAACTTTATTGGCAACCAGCAATAACATGTTTAACGGACAGCCCGTTGCGACGGTTTATGAAGGCACCGTACCTAATTATGATTTTACCTGGGAAGTTGCAAACAATACCGATGTTGGCCTTGAAGCAAGCTTTTTAAACAGCCGGTTATCAGTAACGTTCGATTATTTTTATAACCTCCGCTCAAATGTGCTGGCGCCTAAAACCGGATCGATACCGGGAAGCGCAGGTATCCCTGTATACAACTTCCCTCCTGTTAACCTCGGCAGGTTGAAAAACTCGGGGTATGATTTCAGCGTGAATTACAGTGACCGCGCCGGCGATTTTAATTACAGCGTTAGTGTAAACGCCGGATATGCTAAAAATAAAGTATTGTATTTTGACGAAACCCCGGGCGCGCCAGACTGGCAGCGAGCAACCGATCATCCAACAGATGCCTGGCTGTTATACCAATATGACGGCGTTTTTAAAGACCAGGGAGATATCGACGCCAATAAGCTTGACTACAGCGGATTAGGAATTTCAAACTCGAGCTTAAGGCCCGGAGATATGAAATTTAAAGATGTAAACCACGACGGTAAAATTAATGGTGATGACAAAATACGGATGGATAAAAACGGCACTCCTACCTTTACAGGTGGCGTGAACATCAACCTGGGTTACAAAGGATTTGACCTAAGCGTATTGGTTCAGGGAGCTACCGGCGGCTTACAAAAAATAGGGCTGACCGAATCAGGAAGTATCGGTAACTACCTGGAATGGTCATATCAAAAACGCTGGAGTATTGATCATCCTAACAACCTTTATCCGCGGTTATCTGACTCTAATAGCGGCGCTACCTACTTCACTTCCAGCGCGTCAGACAATAGCTATTATGTAATCAACAGCAATTACATCCGGATAAAGAATGTGGAGTTGGGTTATACGCTTCCGAAAGAATGGATCCAAAAGTTGGGGCTCAATTCATTGAGGATCTACGCTAATGGCATCAACCTGGCCACTTTTGATAAGATCAAAATTTGGGACCCCGAATCTACCAATACCAGCGGACAGTATTATCCGCAGGCTAAGGTAATTAACATGGGTGTTAAAGTTACTTTTTAAGGAGCGTAAGAAAACGCATTATGAAAGGAATTGATATGAAAACGACATTAAAAAATAAAAACCTGTATCTGCTGGTGTTCATTATGATAATGGGCGCGGCTTGTAAAAAGGATTTCCTGAATGTTGCTCCACCCAACCAACTATCTGCTGATGTGGTTTGGAGCGACCCGACTTTGGCCGAAGCCTATATGAACGATGCCTATAAAGGCCTGATAAACGGTGGATTATCTGAGCAAATGCTCGCCTCCGTATCCGACGAATCTCTGTTTAACCATACCGGACGAGGTATCGATATCGTCAATACGGGCAATGTTAGCCCCACTACTACCGGCTGGATCGACGATTCGTGGAACTGGGACAGGATGTACCTGTATATCAGGACCTGTAATACGGCCATCGACAGAATTGTAAGCGGCAAAAACAGCATTTCCGACCAGACCAAAAAAGACCAGTTTTTAGGTGAAGCCTATTTTTTGAGGGCCTATTACTACCAGCAATTATTACGCTTTTACGGCGGTGTCCCCCTCATCACCAAAGTATATAACATTACCGACGACCTTAAGGTAAAGCGTAATACCTACGAGGAGTGTGTAAACTTTATTGTAAAAGATTGCGATGAAGCGAACAAATTATTATCCGGTAAAACAATGGGGCAAGGTCGTGCTACGGCGCTTGCAGCCCTGGCCATTAAATCGAGGGTATTACTTTATGCAGCGAGTGACTTGCATGATAAAGCTAAACTAACGGCAAAAGTTAGTGGTATTCCGGATCAAACCCTTCCCCTGCTGTGTTACACAAGCGGCAACCAGGCCGATCGTTACCGCCTGGCACAAACCGCGGCAAAGGCGGTAATGGATGCTGATCCGCGCACCGGTTATAAACTAAATTTATCAGCTCCTGTTTCAGCCAGTCAGGGTGCTATTAACTATGCGAGTATCGCAATGGGCGGAGGTAGTAAAGCGCCCAATATTGACCCCGCCGGGGCTTCGGAAATCATCTTTGCAAAGTATTTCCTGCTGCCAAACTATGCCGTAACACCAAACCTTTACAACGGGCCTAACGGTTATCATAACTGGGGCGGAAACTCTCCGATTGGCTTACTTGTTGATGATTATGATATGCAGGACGGCACTCCATTCAGTTGGTCGAACCCATTAGAAAAAGCTGATCCCTATAAAAACCGCGACCCCCGATTTTATGCAACGGTGCTGTACGATGGCTCGGATTGGAAACCCCGCGATAAAGTATCCGGCAATGTTGACCCCGCCAATCAAATTCAAACCGGCACTTATGATTTGATGGTGAGCGGCAAACTAACATCTTTCAGCGGACTGGACACCCGCAACAGTTCGTTAGAAAACTGGAACGGTACCTACACCGGCTATTACTATCATAAATTTACCGATCCGGATCCTAATATCATTGATCAAAACATGCCGCAAACTATTCCCTGGCCTTTTTTCAGATATACAGAAGCGGTTTTGAATTATATTGAGGCGTCTATCGAACTCGGTGACACAGGCCCGGCGGTAGAATGGTTAAACAAGATCCGCTTCAGGGTTGGTATGCCCGCGGTTACCGCCACAGGTCAAACAAGCCTGAGAAACATATACCGTCATGAGCGCCGGATTGAGATGGCCTATGAAGAACAGCGATATCATGATGTACGAAGATGGCTGATAGCCAACGAAACCGTAGGCAGGAAGGTAACCATAGTAACTGTTACCGGAAAATTCAAATCGGGAAAAACGCAATCCTCTCCTTACCATTATGACCCATCGGTTTATGATTATAGCTACACACCGTCCGAATATAATGTATTGGAAAACAGGGCCTGGAACAACGCGCTTTACTTCAGGCCAATCACTCGCGATGAAGTAAACAAGAACAATTTACTAATACAAAATCCCGGATATTAAATATATCCGAAAGAAACCTCTAAGTTGGTTTAAACAGAGGTTGTTGGTTAACCCACAAACAGCAAAAGGCCGCTTGCCCGGCCTTTTGCTGTTTCTTATTAATAAATTTCAGATTACTTTCCCTTTAAAAACCCGGATTATTAGGTAACAACTTCGGATTGACATCTGTTTCCTGTTTAGGCAGCGGGAACAGCAGTTGTTTATCGGTAAACGTGGCGCCAAATACTGTTTTATGGCCTATAAAATTATCCCAGTTACCGGTAACATCGTTATGAACTTTGCGGGTTCGGAGCATATCAAACCACATTTTATTTTCAAAGCAGAGCTCAAAATACCGCTGTAACCACACCTCCTGCTCAAATGCAGATTGGGTCAATACCCCTATCGGGGCCAGCTTAGCCCTTGCACGGATATTATTAACCATCAAAATAGCCATGGCATTTGGTGCACCTTCGGCTTCGTTTGATGCTTCGGCGTACATCAACTCAACATCGGCCAAACGGTAAAGGGTGTAGTTAAGATCAGATTTTAACGTGGTATTAACTGCGGTAGAATCAAACCACTTGTAGATATAGGGGCTGCGGAAAGTAATTTTTTTGCCCGTTTTTGTATTAGTATAGCTGGAGTAAAAGAATTGCTTTTCTTGTACTCGTTTATCGCCGGCAGCAAATGATGCTAAAAACTGAGTTGTAGGATAAACCGAACCATACTCATCTGAGTATTGCGAAACACCCGAAAAATTCGGAATAGTAAGCGGTGTAAGCGGATTTGACGATGGTACCGACGCCGCATATTGCACCTGGAATATAAATTCGCCTGTATTTTTATTTGCAGGTTTGATCATATCGGTATATTCCGGAAACAGGGTATAACCACCATTCTGGATCACATTGAGCGAGCGCTTGGCCGATTCGGCGTAGAATGTTTTACCACCATTGATCGCGGCACCTGCATACGTTAAATACACATCGGCCAATAAGGCCTCAACAGCACCCATAGATACTTTACCCGTGTTGTCTTTCCATGGCAGCGTTGATTTTTCGGCAGCTAACAGATCGGGGATGATCACTTTATCATAGATATCTTTAGCCGCGGTGCGCGGGATATTCAGGTTAAGATCCTTAGGCGTTTCGGTAACCATTGGCACCGCGCCGTACATACGTACCAACTGAAAGTAATAAAGCGCCCGCAGGGTTTTTACTTCGGCAAGCATGTTATTTTTTACCTCATCGGTAAGGCCGGGGGCGCTGATAGCAGGTATTTTACCAATGGCCAGGTTACAGGCACCTATACCAAGGTACATTTGCTGCCACCAGGTATCAAAATAAAATGAGGTGGTGCTATAAGTTAGGTTCTGGTAATTTACGTAACCGGTTTGCCCAAGGTCGCTGCCCGATTTGCCGGTCATAAATTCCATCAAATTCCAGGTATTACCACCGTACGAGCCACTTTGGCCAGATAAAAAGCCCTGCAGGTTTTGGTAACCCGAATTGGCAAAAGCCCTGGCCACTTTAACACTCGATACATTCGACTCGGGCGTAAGGAAACTGGTAGGCTCCTCCTTCAAAAACTTTTTGCAGGAGCATGTAAACAACACCACCCCTACAAGCATTATATTTTTTATGGTTTTCATTTTTATATAATTTAAATTAAACTATCAATCGATCCTCTACCCCTGTTTAAAAAGTTACCTGTAAACCAAGGTTCCATACTCGGGGGCGAGGGTTTGAGAAGAAATCTAAATTCTGCGAGAACGAACCGTTCGACCCGTAGCTTGAATTGAAGGTATCCACCTCCGGGTCATAACCGGTATATTTGGTTATGATGAACGCGTTTTGAACACTTGCATATATCCTGAAACGATTGGCATGAAGCTTTTTAAGCACCAGCTGTGGCAAGGTATAGCCCAACGTAAAGTTTTGGCCGCGAATAAACGAGCCATCCTCAACCCACCAGGTATCGAAATGCGAATCCTGCGCGAATTTGTAGTTACGCACCTGCGAAATATAGGTGTTCTGGTTATTAGGTGTCCAGGCGTTAAGCACGGTGGCCAAACTGTTTGAAAGGGTTTGCCTGTCCTCAACCGAGTGTTTGAAGTTGGCGGCAGTATTTACTCCCTGAACAAATCGGATATCGAACGAAAAATCAAAAGCTTTGTATCTGAAGCTGCTGCTGAAGGTGCCAGTCCATTTAGGATAAGCGCGGCCGATGATACTATAATAATTACTGCCATCCGGATTGTAAATATATTTCCTGTCGCCGGGCTTTAAGCTGTGTTTAGCGGCCTCGGCTACATCCTCGGCCGAAGTGCTATAGGTACCAAGCCTTGTCATACCATAAAACGAACCGATAGGTTCGCCAACCCTGATCACAAAGTTTTGACCGAGGAAATTAGGGCCTGGGAAGATGTCCGCGCCGTTATCATTTAGTTTTAAAACTTTGTTTTTATTGGTAGTGAATATAAAATTGGTGCTCCATTCAAAATCGGGAGTTTTAACGTTTAGGGTGTTCAGACTAACCTCGACACCGGAGTTACGCACTGATCCTACGTTTTTATATACATTGGCATTGGTTTCACCGGCAGACCATGGTATAGGGGCCTGCAACAACAGATCTTTAGTGGTGCGGTTATAATAATCGAGGTTAAGGTTTACACGATCATGAAATAAACCTAACTCCAAACCGGCATCAAACTGAACAGAACGTTCCCATTTTAAGTTAGGGTTACCAATATAGCTTGGCAACAATGTTGACTGAGCAGCCCCACCCAAAACCGTGGTGCTCGGCTGGATCTGTGCCAGCGAACGATAGTTACCTATCTCCTGGTTACCCGAAGTACCGTAACTGGCCCGCAATTTCATGTTGGTGATGGTATGGTTATCCTTCAGGAAATTCTCCTGCGATACACGCCAGGCGGCACCCACCGAAGGGAAGAATGCGTACTTATTATTCACCCCAAACCGCGATGAGCCATCGTACCGGCCGGTTGCGGTAAACAGGTATTTTTCATCCAGATTGTAAGTTAAACGGGCGTAATATGAACTTAATGATGATTTTTCATCCTGCGTTTCATTGGCGCTCCTTACAGACCCTGCCTGCTCGTAGTGGTACTGAAAAATATCATCAATAAAATTCTGCGTTTCTGAGCGTACCCGGGCATACCCTTGTTGCTGGAACGAGATACCTAACAAAGCGGTAAAACGCTGCCTTTCGTTGATCTTTTTGTTCCAGGTAAGGTAATTTTCTGTTTGCCAGTAGTAATTATTATAAGCGTTTACATTAGCTACACCTCCCTGATCCTGCGATAAATGCGGCAGATCGCCTGCTGAATAGAAGTTATTTTTTTGAGCGCTTAAGTTATAGCCGAAATCTGTTTTAAAATCCAGCTCTTTTGTAATGTGGAACAAGGAATAGATGTTACCTAACATTTGCAGGTTATTGTTAAGCGTGTAACGCTCGTTGGCAACCTGCACCGGGTTTGGCGCGCCCTCAAGACCGGCAATGTCATAATTACCTGCCCATGTGCCATCAGGATATTTAACAGGTACTATTGGCACCTCTTCTGATACGTCCCTTGGCACGTTCAGGCCACCGTTGCCATCGGTAACTAAACGTTGCCTGCTGCTGATGAGGTTGATGCTGCCGCCCACTTTCAACCAGCTTTTCAGGTCGTTATCCATTGTCATTTTGATGGTATATCTTTTAAAGGCCGATGTTGGCGCAAGACCATTCTGGTTAAAATAGCCAAGCGATAAGCTGTAAAGCGATTTTTCGCTGCCACCCTGAATATTTAACTGGTGACTTTGAGAAAACGCCGGCTTGTAGGTTTCCTTTTCCCAATTGGTATCATAAATTGGGTTATTATTAGCGTCAAAAAGCTTAGGGAAATTGGTATGGTTTAATGCAACCGGTGGTGCCCATACCCCTCCGGCCGGGTCAAATTTTTGACCGTTGGCGAATGATTCATTGTAAACTTTAACAAACTCGGCCGAATTTAAAGTGCGTAAATGGCGATACAATTCGCTTACGTTAAAGTTATCATCATAAGTAATAGTTGCAGCACCAGTACGGCCACGTTTGGTAGTGATCATAATTACACCATTGGCACCACGCGAACCATAAATAGCTGTGGACGAAGCATCTTTTAACACCTCGGCCGAGGCTATATCCAGCGGGTTGATAGAGTTTGGATCAACTCCAACCACACCATCCACCACATATAATGGATCAACATTGGAGTTGATGGATCCGATACCCCTAATTCGTACTTTAGCGCCCGCGCCGGGGGCCGTGCTGTTAACACTAACTTCCACACCGGCTATTTTGCCTTGCAGGGCCTGGGTTACGTTAGCCACGGGTTTATCATTTAACTGATCGCCTTTGATGCCGGTAACAGCGCCGGTAAGATCCGATTTTTTAACAGTTCCGTAGCCGATCACCACAACTTCGTTAAGGGCGCTGGACGTGCCAGCTAACTGCACGTTAACGACAGTTTTGCCAACGGTTGATATTTCCTGGCTGGCATAACCTGTATATGAAAATATCAATACAGGTTTGGCACTGGTTACCTGTATCGAGTAATTTCCGTTAAGATCCGTCTGGGTACCACCCTGGGTGCCCTTTATTTTGATACTTACACCAGGTAAAGCTGAATTATCCTTAGCATCGGTTACCTTGCCGCTGATCTTAACCTGCGCCATCGTATGCAGCGACAGCAAGGTGAGCAGAATTGAGTAGATAAGATTTTTCTTCATAACATTGTTTAGTAGGTTGTTTTTAAACTGGTAATTATAGGAACACTTCTCTGCGAAGCATTCATGGCGGTTTATAACCGCCGCAAGGCCGGAAGTTGCCCTTCAGAAAGGGCAAAGAAGTCCGGATTGCCTTTATGGCATCATTTTTTTTCATGAATTTGGATTATAGTTTACTTTAGTTTATGTCAGCTTATTGGCTGGCAGGCTACCGGTTTTTAGCGGCCCATTGCCTTAGTGCCGTAATGGCATCATATAAAACACCTGCTTCACCCCTGAAATCGCCCGAACCTTTTGGTGCGCCGGATTGTACATCATACCATTCAAAAAAGCCCTTGTTGGCAAGCATCCTGTCGAGCATCGGTGACAACTCCGCGTAAGCTTCCTGCGGGCGACCATAGATAATGAGCGGTGCTATCATTCGTCCGCCAAACCATGTCCAGTCGCCGCCGTTTTGATAATTATAAGGCTTCATGTTTGGATACTGCTTTTCAGGATAAGGAGGATACACTGTAATGCCGATAGTGGCATGCTTTTCTTTAGTCGCGGCTGCAAGCATTTGTTTGTTTATTTCCAAAACTTCGGCCGGAGTGTTAAACCCTGCTATGATAGCACATATGGATCCACCGGTGTATAAGATCTCTTTTTCATTAAAATCCGAAGAGAAAGGGCTGCCGTTAAGGTAGATATGCGGGATATATTTTTGAGCGGCAGCATCCCAAAGGTATTTACGAACATTGGCAGTGACCTTTGCGGCAATGATCTTCCAATCAGTTTGGGCTTTATAGCCTCGGGGTGCCATCGCAAGGAAATCTTGAACTGCCTTCACAAACATGGCGTTATCATAAATATCCAAAGCCCATTTGGTTTTATCATTAATGGCCACGCCCCAGCCGTTTTCGGATTGCACATCGCCCCAGTCAATAGTGGTGGCCCCGGTTATCAAACCATATTTTTCCGACCAGCGATCTTTATGCAGATAGGCCAGCGCCTCCTCCATTCGTTGCAAAATCGTTTTACCACCAATACACTCGTTTAAAATAGATTGGTCACCGGTAAAATCAATGTATTTTTTCACAGCCTGGATCAATGACGATTCCTGGTCGGTCTCTACCGTGTTTTTATGCGCTGCCCAACCCGGTAATAAGGATGAGTAGCGATATTTATAACCTACACTGGCTTTAGCGCTGTCAACCACACCATCCACAATATCCCCGCCCTGGCCCTGGATGCGGAAAAACATCAATAGTTTGGTTTTTACTTCTTCTTTGGGATGTACTTTTAATGAGCCATTGATGAAAGTGTTGAAGTCGCGGATCCACACCTCACTGTAGGATGTACCTGCAGAAAAACCGGATAACAGTTGTAAAGCTTTCGCCTGGACTGTATCAAGCCGGATATCGGCAAGAATTTTCTCTGCCAAAGCTTTGTTGGAGGACTGTTGTGCTCCGGCAATGGAAAAAATAAAGCAAGACAATGCCGTAGAAATGAGTAAACGTTTTTTCATGCAGGTAAATATGTAATTAGGTTACTGCCTTACCAGATAGAAATGGAGACAGATTGTTATAGTATGTACAAACATAGTGTCATAATATTATATTCCAAAGTTTTTCCAAAGTTTTTTTATTAACTATGATAAAAAATGAACAGAGGTCAGAAAATTACCTTAGTAAAGGAAGCTGCTACTGAACCCCAAAACCGTATTATAAAAAAATTCAACCTTTTTCTGCTCCGTAGATGTTCCTCCTCCAAAGGTGATACCACTACATGCCGCCCCCTGCCGTTTTCCTGATAAATTATTACCTTGCCACTTAATTCATTATGAAAATTTCCATCGATCATAAAAGCGCCATACCCTTACATATCCAGGCAGAGAACCTGCTAAGAGAGCTCATCCGCGAGCCTGAATATCAGGCCGGTAAATTATTGCCTAACGAGGTTGATCTTGCTAAAAAGTTAGCTATATCGCGCACCACTTTACGCCAGGCTATTAACAAATTGGTTTATGAAGAGCTGCTGGTGAGAAAAAAACGGCTCGGAACCAAAGTGGCCCATACCAAAATGAGCTCCAAATCAATGAATTGGTTGAGCTTTACACAGGAGATGGAAGCCCGCAGCATCCCTATAAAAAATTACGAGCTTCATATTAGCTGGGTCTTTCCGGAAGATCATATAGCCAATTTTTTCGATATCAAAACAGATAAGAAAATTTTGAAAATGGAAAGGTTAAGGGGAAACTCCGAAGAAGCTTTTGTGTATTTTATTTCGTATTTTCATCCACGGATCGGGCTTACGGGCGAAGAAGATTTCAAGAAACCACTTTACGAAATGCTTGAGAGTGAGCATTCTGTAGTTGCAGACCTATCAAAGGAAGAAATAAGCGCCAAGGCGGCCGATAAATTCGTAGCAGGTAAACTGGAAATAGATCCGGGCAGTCCTGTTTTGATCAGGAAACGGTTTGTTTACGATCAGGGCGAACGGCCGATGGAGTATAACCTGGGCTATTATAAAGCCGAAAGCTTTGTTTATACGGTAGAAAGCAGGCGCAGTTCCTAAATTTATTTTTTTTTGACTTATTTGAAATATAAATGAAATAAAATATGTTTGCACATTACAACATATTAGTGCATGAATAAATCTATTTTATCGAACGCGGTTAATATCGAAACGATGAGGAACACCAAACAGTTTCTGCTTCCGGATCTGAAGAAAGCCGCGAAAAGGCAGGAGTATGACATTTACCCCACTTTCGACATTGCCGGGCCAATATATACCGGCTATAAAGCCTTAGCCAATTGGATCATTGCATGCAACCATGATATTGTTATAGATGGCTATTCGGGCGTATATTGGGATGTACTTATCTGCAACCTGAACGATGAATTTGCCGCTTCAAACATCCAGGCTAATTGGATTAATGTAAATAAAGCATTAAAACCGGAAAGCATTATTCATGAAATAACCGCTAATTACGATGGTGGCGATGACCCGTTATTTGGTAAGCTATACGATGGGGAGCTGAGCGATTTTTTTGATGTCGAAAAGCTCAAAAGTCTTAAACCCGAACCAAACAAATTAAACATATTGTATGGTGCGGGTGCCGCTCTTGCCGGATGGAAATGTACATTGCTATATATCGATGTTCCTAAAAATGAGATCCAGTTCCGGTCAAGGGCCAACACAATCTGCAACCTTGGCGAAAAGCTGCCTTCCGATCCCAAAAATCAATACAAACGTTTTTATTTTATAGATTGGCCGGTACTCAATAAACATAAAAAACAGCTTTTGCCTGCCATAGATGTAATCATCGATGAGCAAAGGATCAATGAAATATCGTGGGCAACTGGCGATACATTAAGAAACGGACTTAAAACCATGTCCAGCCACATGTTTAGGGCCAGACCTTGGTTTGAGCCCGGGGTTTGGGGAGGCCAGTGGATTAAAAACAACATCAATGGCCTGAACAAAGATGTTGTAAACTATGCCTGGTCATTTGAACTTATCGCCCCGGAGAACGGCATCCTGCTGCAAAGCGGCAACAATATATTAGAGGTATCGTTGGATACCTTGCTGTTACTGGATAACGAAGCCATTTTAGGCAAAGCGGCAGCCAGGTTTGGCGATGCCTTTCCTATCCGGTTTGATTTTTTGGATACTTTTGACGGTGGCAACCTTTCATTGCAATGCCACCCTTCTGTTGAATACATTAAAAATAACTTCGGCGAAGATTTTACACAGGATGAAACTTATTATATCCTCGATGCAGAACCAGGCGCCGAAGTTTACCTTGGTTTCCAGGAAAATATCAATAAACAACAATTCAGGAGCGTTTTAGAGAACAGCTTTGAGCAAAACGAACCGGTAGAGATCAAAGACTACGTACAAACCTTCCCGGCAACCAGGCACGACTTGTTCCTGATCCCGAATGGTACGGTACATTGCTCGGGCAAAAATAATATGGTACTGGAGATCAGCGCCACGCCGTACATCTTTACCTTTAAAATGTACGACTGGCTCCGTCCCGATTTAAGCGGAAATCCACGAACGCTGAATATCGACCGGGCCTTTGAAAACCTCAATTTCGAAAGGAAAGGTGATGTAGTGACGGAAACCCTCATCTCCAAACAAACCACCTTAAAAAAAGGCCATGACTGGGAGATCATTAACCTATCAACTCATCCTGAGCACTTTTACGCTATTGAGCGCTTTGAGTTTGATACCGAGATAACTGAAGATACCAATAACCAATGCCATGTATTGAGCCTGGTTGAGGGCGAAAGTATTGCAGTGATCACTAACGATCGTGAACAGGTTATTCATTATGCCGAAACCTTTATTATTCCGGCCGCGGTTAAAAGCTATACACTTAAAAATACAGGCAAAACAAGGGTTAAGGTTGTCAAAGCTTTTGTTAAAGACGAATGTTGTTAATATCTCTGCTTAAATCAAACTCAAAACGCATCCTCTTAAAACCTTCTAAGTTATGAATAAGATTTTTTCCATCCTGTCGGCATTCATTTCCATATGCACATCAGCAATGGCGCAAACAGGTGGTAAGCATTTTAATGGAATCACCCTGCAACCAACAATAGCCTATATCAATTACCAGGGCGAGCCCCGCAGAATGGTCCGGCTGTTATTTCATGAGGGTAAAAACTGCGCAGCCACAGAGGCCACCGTTTCCTTCAATGGCATAACCGATCATGTTATAATACCGGCCAGTAAAGAGGGCACTGATGTATTTGAGCTTCCGCTTCCCGGCTCGCCAATAACTTCGGCAGCACAGGTTACGGTTATCTTAAATTCCGGCGGGCAAACCTATATGGCCCGCTGCATTGTTGAACCGGCCCGTAACAACTGGACCATGTATATCCTCCCTCACTCGCATGTAGATATCGGTTACACCAACACACAGGCAAAGGTTTTGAAGCTGCACATGGATAATATTGATGAGGCTATTGATCTGGCTAAAAAAACAGCCAATTACCCAGTGGAAGCCCGCTATAAATGGACAACAGAAGCCATTTGGGTAGTTGATAATTACCTGAAAGCGGCAGATGAAGCTAAAAAAGAACGCTTTTGGGACGCGGTGAAAAAAGGATGGATTAATTTGGATGGTGCTTACGGTAATATCAACACCAGCATGACAGACTCCTACCAGTTGATGCAAATGTTCGCCAAATCGCAAAAACTGGCTAAGGCGAATGGGGTTGAGATCCATACCATGTTCCAGGGCGATGTGCCGGGCGCCAGTTGGGGCCTTGCTGCGCAAAGCGAACAAACCGGGATCAAATACTTTTTATCAGGCCCAAACGCATCCGACAGGATAGGCAACCTTGCCAAATGGCAGGATAAACCATTTTATTGGATTTCGCCATCGGGTAAACAAAAACTACTGTTCTGGCAATGCCAGCCTTACTCGATAGGCTATGCGCTAAAAGGAACCAGGATCCCTAATTTTTTTACTATAGACGATCCTAAACCTTTTTATACTGGTCACCCATCGGATAATTTTCTAAACCCGCACCTTTTCCAATATCTCGGCGGCCTTGAACAAAATAACTTTCCGTATAACATGTCGTTGTTAACCTGGGCTATGAGCGATAATGCTCCTATCGATCCTGAACTTCCCGATGCTGTTAAAAGCTGGAACGAGCATTTTGCCTCGCCAAAACTGGTGATCACCTCGGTAAAACAATTTTTCCAGGATTTTGAGAAACAATATCAAGACAAAATCCCGTCGTTCACCGGCGATTATACTGAGTACTGGACGGACGGCGTGTCGTCAGCAGCGAAAGAAACAGCCATCAGCCGCCAAACATCTGACAAGCTAAAACAGGCATCGGCCCTTTGGGCCATCCGTAATAAACCAGGCTACCCTGTTGATGATTTTGACGACACCTGGAAAAACCTGCTGCTTTACAATGAACACACCTGGGGCGCATATAATAGTGTTAGCGACCCCGAAGATGCAAAAGTTAAAAGCGAGTGGACTGTTAAAAAAGGCTATGCACTAAGCGCCCAAAAACAAACCGATTCGCTCAGCAATTTGATATTGGCTGTAAAAACCGCAGCAGCAAATAAGGTAGACGTTTACAACACCCTGTCGTGGCTGCGCACCGATGTTGTTTATGTACCGGCCGGTTTAAGCAAAGCAGGCGACCTGGTTAAGGATGCAACAGGCAATGCAATCCCATCGCAACGCTTAAGCTCGGGCGAGCTGGCTTTTGTTGCCACAGGGGTACCGGCGTTTGGTAAAAAAACGTACACTATTAACCGTGGTAAAGCTTTTGCAAAGGGCAAAGCTGTCATTTCGTTAAACGGATTGGCTAACGGCATCTACACTGTCACAATTGACAGTAAAACCGGCGATATAAGCAAACTGGTAAAGACCGAGAGTGGCAAAAAACAGGTATTGGTGGATAGCACCGGTTTTAACAAATACATTTACATGCCCGGCGATTCGCTGCAGCGCCAGCAAACAAGTACCGACGCCATCATTAGTATTAAAGAAGATGGGCCATTGGTGGTGAGCCTTTTGGTTACCTCAAAAGCGCCTGGAGCCTATGGCTTAACCCGCGAAATCAGGCTGGTTAACGGGCTTGATAAAATTGAGCTGATCAATACCATTGATAAGAAAAGTATTCGCTCTAAAGAGAGCGTTCACTTCGCGTTTCCGTTTAGTGTTCCAGGTGCGCAGGTACGTTATAGTATTCCGTGGGGAAGTGCTGCTGCCGAAGCCGACCAACTCCCTAACGCCAATAAAAATTGGTTTACCATGCAGCACTGGGTTGATGTTTCAAACTCGACGTTCGGTATTACCTGGTCAAGTCCGGATGCGCCTTTGTTTGAGATAGGCAAGATCACAACTGCCGATTTGCTTGGTGGTTTGCATCACGCGCCGCAGTGGCTAACATTCACGGCGCAGTCGCCAAAGATTTATTCGTGGGTAATGAACAACTTATGGCATACCAATTTCCGCGCCGAGCAGGAAAAAGGGCCGGCCACCTTCCGTTATATCTTCCGTTCACACGCCTTAGGATACGATAGTTTTGATGCCAACCGGTTTGGCCTTAATAATCATCAGCCATTAGTAGTTTCCGCTTCGGATAATCAGGATGACGAACTGTTTTTTAATATCGGTGGTAAGCAGATCTATGTAGAATCCATAAAACCTGCCGATGATGGCAATGGCGTTATTGCGCAGATAGTGAGCACCGGCGATAGCGAAGTGAACATCACTCCAAAAGCAAAAGCGACGATAAAGATCTGGAAAAGCAATCTGACCGAAGAAAAGGTGGCCGCGCTTGATAACAATTTTAAGATTTCGGCAAAAGGAATAATCACTGTACGCATCGAAAAATAAAATCGCTATGAAACAAAAACTATCGCCGGAAACCAAAACCTCCGCCCTGTTTTTAACCGCTGTAACCCTTATAGCCACATTAGGCGGCCTGCTTTTTGGTTTTGATATGGCCGTTATTTCGGGTGTGCTCCCGTTTGTGAAAAGCCAGTTCGCGCTATCGGCTGCTACCGAAGGCTGGTTCGTATCATCGGCACTCATCGGGTGTATTATCGGTGTAGCTTTTTCGGGGGACTTAAGCGACCGGGTAGGCCGTAAAAAAATGCTGATGTTATCGGCGGTGCTTTTCTTGCTTTCTGCCCTGGGTTCGGCCTTGTCATCGGGCTTTACCTTGCTTATCTTAGCCCGGATGCTGGGCGGTATGGGTGTTGGCGTAGCATCAATTGTGGCACCGCTATACATATCAGAAATTGCCCCGGCACGGATACGCGGCCGCCTGGTAACTTTTTATCAACTGGCTATCACCGCGGGCATTCTTGTAGCCTACCTTACCAATGCCGGCTTACTTAATTTTTCATTACACCATAAGAGCAGTTACTTAGGTACAATTATCGATCTGGTGATGGTTAAAGAAGTTTGGCGCAGCATGCTTCGCCTGGGCGCCATCCCTGCCCTGCTGTTTTTTGTTGGTCTGTGCTTTGTACCAGAAAGCCCACGCTGGCTTATTCAAAACGGAAAAACCGACGATGGCATTGCCGTCCTCTCAAAAGTAACCGACTATGCAACGGCTCTAAAAGACGTAACATTGATAAAGAACACCCAAAGCCGTGACATAGGCACCTACCGCGAGATATTTGCACCAGCTATGCGTAAACCATTGCTAATTGGCTTGCTGCTTCCGCTGTTCTCTCAGTTCAGTGGTATTAACGCCGTTATTTATTATGGCCCCAGAATATTGAGCGATGCAGGCATCAATATCAGCAACGCCCTGCTTAGCCAGATCATATTTGGCATTGCTAACTTCGCTTTTACGCTAATAGCCATTTGGAAAGTTGATAAAATGGGGCGCAGACCGCTATATATAGCCGGCGCTTTAGGCGCCACGATTTGCCTTCTTTTTACCGGGGCTTGCTTTTATACAGGTGCTACAACCGGCCTTGCATTAGTTGTTAGCATCATCCTATTTTTAGCTTGTTTCGCGTTCTCGATAGGCCCGTTGAAATTCGTTATCGCATCCGAAATTTATCCAACAAGAATCCGAGGCCGGGCTTTAGGCTTAAGCATCATGACCATGTGGGTGGCGGATACAATTGTAGGGCAGCTAACCCCTATGTTTTTAAATTCAATCGGGCCGGCGGTCACCTTCTGGTTCTTTGCGGCGTGTTGTTTTTTTTCTTTAGTGATTGTGTATAAAATGGTTCCCGAAACCAAAGGAAAATCGTTGGAAGAGGTTCAGGAAATCTGGGCTGGGCACTAACCTGAATTTGCATTCAGAAAGGTCACTTCAGAGTGCTGCTTAACCTTCCGCCTGAGGTTCACTCCCGGCAACAGGTTGGCAATTTTCTGAGTATCGCGGGCCGCCCCAATCGTATTATTTAGGGCATTAACGTTCTTTATAACGTAAAAGGTATATTTTTAATCACTTAGTTTTTAGCTGAAGCAAATGCACCGCCTGTATGCCCGCCGCAGGACTTCCGGTCGGATAAATCGAGCTTTGTGAGGCCCCGGTAATAGCAGTACTTATCACCCAAAGCCTGATGGCATTAGCAGCGGTATTTACCGAATAACTTTGTGTAATAGTATGTCCTCCACCGATCTTCCAAGACGGGATACGATGCCGTCTTCCACTGGCAACGCTTCCATTGTACCCTTTGGAGCGATCTTCCGCCCGTCCGCATAGTTGATGCTGACCTGGCTTTATCTGTACTGGCTATTTTCAGCTTGGCATCATCAATCAACGCCTTTAATCCCTGGTACAGTGTAACTCAACGCGATCATTACTACAAGAAGTGCAGTTCATTTAACCGCTGGCCTTACATTGCCCAGTTGCCCGGTATGCGAATTGAATGGGAAACCGGTGGCAATTGAAGACTATAAGTGCTACAAAACGCTTTCTCATTAGATGATTGCCTCCCTGGAGCAATATGCTGTGGTTTATCCACTAAGTGCTTTTTTCAACTAAAAATTTCCCTTTTGTCCCCTCTTTTTTGCTGGTTAGCCCCTTTTGTTTTCTGTGTTTTTCAAAGACTTTGCATCTCTCGAATGGTCATTAAGAGATGACTATTCGTGCAACCAATTATACTGTTAATTAAACCCATGATGAAAAAAAACCGAACGCAGCGCATGCTCCCAGGAAAAGGAAGCAGCATGCATCTTAATTGAAAACGATCTCGAGAAATGTCGGTATAAATACTGCCCGGGCAATTGTCCTTTATTGTTAACCCTGAAAGCTTCATTTAAATTATGCTTTTCGGTTGTTGGTGCCTTACATACCAACAGCGTTTACATAACTGTCTTTTGCCAATACCCAAAAATCTAAATTATTAATAACCCAATTATGAAACGAAAATTACTTATTTCAAATTATTTGTATTCCAGGGGTTTTCGCACCACACTTAAAACTTTGGCATTATTTATATTGCCAATCGGTGCTAACGCGTCAATTCCAAATTTAATTCACAAAAGCAGCCTGATAATCGCTCAAATAGTTCCTGATAAAGCTGCGATTACTGTAAAAGGATCCGTCATAGACGCCTCCAACGGCCAGCCCCTGGTAGGTGTTTCTATCAGTGTCAAGGGAACTAACAAAGGTACGCTAAGTGATATAAAGGGAAACTTTCAACTTAACAATGTGCCGGAAAATGCCGTGCTCGTTGTAACCTACATCTCTTACGAAAAAGTTGAAATAGCCGTAGGCGGAAAGACTGATATCGCCATAAAGCTTCAGCCATCGATGAAAACGCTCAACGATGTTGTAGTAGTAGGTTACGGAACGCAGAAGAAAGAAAACCTTACTGGCTCTGTAGGTATTGTAAATACGCAGGATCTGGAAAGCAGGCCTTTGACAAATACAGGCCAGGCACTACAAGGTACAGTTTCAGGTGTTTATGCGCTGCAAAGTTCAGGTAAACCCGGAGATGACAATACTGTCATCGACATCCGCGGCGTCGGAACTTTTGGAGATAATTCTCCTTTAGTGTTAGTTGACGGCTTTCCCGGGGCTATAGGCGACGTGAACCCTAATGATGTTCAATCAATTTCGGTGCTTAAAGACGCGGCATCATCGGCTATTTACGGTAACCGGGCTGCAAACGGCGTTGTTTTAATTACTACTAAACGAGGATCTGCAGGCAAAGTCCGTGTTAATTACAGCGGATATGCAGGTATTCAGAGCCCGACAAGGCTACCTAAAGTACTAAACTCGGTTCAATATACTACACTGCATAATGAGGCGGATATAAATAGTGGAGCGCCTCCTACATATCCCGACTCGATAATCCAAAAGTACGCGGCTCACAATAACCCCATGTATCCGGATATCAATTATTTTGATGTATACTATGGTAATGCTTACATGCAAAACCACCGGGTAAGTGCAACAGGAGGAAGTGATAACGTTAATTATTCTTTTATGCTTGGCCATTTGGATCAGGATGGGATTCTGGTTGCTACCAATTACAAGAAAACGGACTTCCGTCTTAACCTTGACAGCTATCATTTAAAAGATAAAAAGCTCCGTGTTTCGGGCAACATATCCGGCAACGTAGGGATAAAAAATGAACCAACCGATCTTTGGAACGCTGAATGGTACGCAACCTTAGCGCCAATACATCCGCTTAAAGATGCCAACGGCAACTGGGTTTCTGTTAATGGCGAACGCAACTATTACGGTGAAATTAAAGAGGGCAGTACAAACCTTACAAAACGCTATAATTTCAGCGGTCAGGCCGAAGCGGAGTATAAAATTCTGCCCGGTTTAAGTGCGCAGCTTACCTACGGTTATAACGTTATCTCTACTAACGGCAATGCCTTTCATGCCAATGTAACCTTACAAAACCAAAACGGAACAGTTACGCAGTTACCTTCTGATTTGACTACATCAAGCGAGATTGATGGCCACTCATTACTTACCGGTTTACTAAAATACAACAAGACCATTAACCGTCATTCATTCAATTTATTAGGTGGCTATAGCGAAGAGGAGTTTACTTACGATTGGCAAAGCGGCTATCGTGCACATTTTGTAAATAATTCTCAGCGGATATTGAATCTTGGCGATGCAGCTACGCAAACAAATAATGCCGGCAGCTATGCTCTTGGCCTTCGCTCATACTTTGGCCGTTTCAATTATGCTTTTGATGAAAAATATTTATTTGAAGCCAATATCAGGAGGGACGGCTCTTCCAGATTTGCACAAGGAAAACAGTGGGGTACATTTCCTTCATTCTCAGCTGGATGGGTGATATCTAAGGAAAGTTTTATGAAAAACCTGAGCTGGCTTGATTTTGCGAAAGTTCGTGCTTCCTGGGGCCGTTTAGGCAATCAAAATATCAGCAATTATTATAATGGCAGCGATATTCTGAATTCGGGCCAGAACTATTCGTTTGGCGGAACCCTTTACTCGGGTGTTGCCATTACCGCAATGACTAACAAAGATTTGACATGGGAAACAGCTCAGCAGCTTGATTTCGGCCTCGACATCTCTTTGCACAATAATATTGAAATTACAGCGGATTATTTTGACAAAAGGACTAAAAACCTGCTGTTGACCCAACCGATTCCACTAACAATTGCTCAATCGGCTCCAACGGCCAATGCAGGTGAAGTGCAAAACAAGGGCTTCGAACTCGGGATTTCGTATAAAAAGGCATTTGATAATGGTATTAAATTAAGGACTTCTTTAAATGTGTCGCACATTGTCAACAAGATCCTCGCTATGAATGTACCTCAGCAGTTTACATCACCAAAAGCTATTGTTGTTGGCTCTGCTATCAATTCATTCTACGGCTATCAGATGACGGGTATTTACCAGATCGCCGACTTTACATGGCAAAACAATAGTGATGCGTCTATACCTTATGCAAGCCGTACTTATACGCTTAAGCCAGGTGTTGTTAAAGTAAGTGATTATAACGCACAACCTGGCGATATTAAATATGCCGATCTTAATGGAGATGGTATAGTTGATCAAAATCATGACCGTAAAGTTATCGGGAAGCAGTTTCCAGGTGTAACGTATGCATTCAATTTCAATGTGGCCTGGAAAGGCTTTGACCTTGGCGCGTTTTTACAAGGCGTACAAGGTATGCAAGGTTATACCTACTATGAAATTGCTTCGCCTTTCAGCGGCTTTGCCAACCTTGGTACCTGGTGGTTAAACAGGTGGACACCGCAAAATCCTTCTAATACTTATCCGCGCATCACGTTAGATGGCGTAAAAAATAATATCCACTCCTCTTTTTATGTTGAGAATGCATCTTATCTGAGGATCAAAAATATTGAATTAGGGTACACCTTAAGTCCGGCTGCCATTAAGAAGATCGGTTTAAGCTCATTGAGGATCTATGCGAACGTGCAAAACGCCTTCACATTCACCAAATTCAAAGGCTTTGATCCCGAACAAACTACAGATCAAACAAGGGCCGAAGCGTATCCGCAGGTCCGTGTGATGACCGCGGGTGTAAATGTTAATTTCTAAATGATAAAATCATGAAAAATATATATAAAGTCTTAACTGTATTAGCTGTTATTAATCTTGCAAGCTGCAAGAAAGGTCTGTTGGACAAGACTCCAAATGACCGCTTATCACCATCAACATTCTACCAAAATGAAACCCAGGTAAAAATGGCCTTGGTGGGTATTTACAATGCGTTACAGCCCAATGCCACGCCGGCACAATTTTTCCAGTTTGATTTTGAATCGGATAACGCCTATTGCCAGGACGCGTGGCAGGGCTCGAAGGAAGTGGGGGAATGGCAAACAACATCCAACAGTTGGGCCCCATACGCTAAGTGGACGCAGGACTATACTATTATCTCCAGAGCCAATGAGTTCCTAAAGGATGTTGCCGCTGCAAGCATTGATGCTACAGTAAAAAGCCAAATGACAGGAGAGGCTAAGTTTTTACGTGGTTACGCCTATGCTGATTTGATTGCTTATTTCGGCGATGTACCTTTAATTACCCAAGTTCAGTCACTTTCGGACGCATATGTTTCAAGAACGGCCAAAGCCACTGTGCTTACCCAGGTTGTAACTGACCTTACAGATGCCGCAGCAGCATTGCCAGCCTCTTACTCAGGTACCGACGTGGGCCGTGCAACAAAGGGTGCCGCCCTGGCCTACAAAGCAAAAGTGCTTTTGTATAATGGAAAATGGGCCGATGCCGCGCAGGCAGCGCAGGATGTGATTGATCTTAAAGCCTATAGTTTATATCCAAATTATGGTTTATTATTTGATGAAGCGCATGAAAACAACAGCGAGGTAATTTTTGATATCCAATATATTCCAACCACCCAACCACAACCATGGCCGTCATCTGCCCTATCTTTGAGCGTTTGGCCAACACCAAATGTTACCACCGATTTGATCGATTCATATTACATGACCAATGGATTGCCAATTACCAATTCGGCTTCTGGGTACAATTCGCAAAACCCTTATGTTAATCGCGACCCAAGACTGGCCGCTTCAGTGGTGCTGCCCGGCTCTCAGTGGGGTTCAACTACTTACATCCCCGCCACTGATGTAGTGCCGTCAGGGGCCCGTCCGCGTAAATACGCAGCAATTGGTATTGCCGACCCTAATAATTGCTCTTTAAATACTATCCTGATGCGTTATGCAGATGTATTACTGATTCGTGCAGAAGCCTTGATTGAATCCGGAAGTACTGCACCCGAAATTTATACACTCATTGACCAGATACGGGCAAGGGTAAATATGCCAACGGTAGAAAGTGTGGAGGGAGCCGGTTTAAGCCAGGCACAATTACGTGCCGTTTTGCGCCACGAGCGTAGGGTAGAGTTCTTTATGGAAGGCACCCGGTATGCAGATATGTTACGATGGAAAGATCAATCCCTTGTTCATGACGTGTATGGTTACGACAAATCGTTGCTAAAAAACCCGGCAAGCCCATCTACCTGGAAATTTAGCCAGGTTAAGTTAGAGACCAGGACATTTGACGCTGGCAAAGGGTGGCTTTGGCCGATTCCTCAGGCTGATATTGATATTAATAAAAAATTGTTGCCTAACAATCCGGGATATTAGGGCTCCCGGACATTACATCATTAAATGATGTGATTGCCCCCCCTCTTTAACTATACAACCCTCGATAGGACTGCCGATTGCGGCGACCTATCGAGGGTTTGGTTTTATAAGTGCCTTTGTAATGTATCTGATTGAAATTTTGTTACTTGTTATAGTGTTGTTTAAAAACGATAGTTTTGATTGTAAAGACGCATAATGCGTCTCTCGCTTGCTATTTACGACAACTGAGAAGCTTTTGAAATCGGCTTGTCCTGTGGAAGACGCAATTATGCTCTACATAAAATGCATTAAACCAGATTTTTTTTTGCGAAACATTATGGGACTAAAGCAAATCAATCTGATTGCAACATGAATAATTATTCGCGCAGCAAATTATCAATTCAAAAGGCCGTCCTTTTTGAGACAGCCTTTTGAATTTTGTTTTTAAACTAAAGCCGGGTGCTTACCCTGGCAATTAAATATGTTCTATTGAGCAATAAGTTTCCATTGCTGGTTATAACTTGAACCCTGTGGCCACTGCTGTACAGCTGATCCATTGGCAGTTAAACCTCCGGTATCAAGGCATTTGCCTGTGGTTAGATTAATTACCCTATAATAGCCATCTCCGGTTGAAACAAGCGACCAACGTTGGTTTGTACTCGTGCCTACTACATACTGTAAAACATTTGACCCATCTGCGGTATTTGTACCCACATCAAGACATTCTTTTCCGGTAACACAACTTAAAGTATAATAACCGGCAGTGTAGCTTATATTCCATTTCTGGTTATTGCTTGTTCCTGATGCCCATTGAGCCACAGCTGCGCCATCGGTTGTACTGCCCAGGTTATCAAGCATAAGGCCCGATGCCCGGTTTTGAAGTTGATATCGCCCGTCAGCAACCGGCCCTATCCATACGGGTGCAGCGGTAAGCTTCCATGACCACCTGAACATATTTGCGGTACCCGGGCTAACCTCGGTAAGGTTATTGTTTGCAGTATACCACCGATAAGTATCAATATCATTAACGCCCGACCATGCTATTGTCCCCATTGAATTATCCTTGGCGTAGGCAAGCGATCCGGTGAGGAAGGCCTGGTCAACATATACGCCGGTATCCCATTGCCACCAAAAGCTCATGTTCCTGAAAGTTTCGATACCAACCTCGGTAACTATGGTACGTGACGCGTATGAACCTGTACGGGCCGACATGATATTATAGTAGCTTGACCAAACATTGTACGAGCCCCAGAACCACCAGTAGCAATGCAGTCCAAGATACTGGTTGGCTAACCTTGAATCGGCACCAACCGCAGTTACGTCGGCGGCATACCCTGTACCATCAAGGATACATTTTCCATCGGCCGGGCTATAAGTGGTTAAGAAACCAGCATATAAGTTGTTCAGGTCGGTACTTGAATAATCAACCGGCTCGTTGATAGGTTCATATAATACCGATGTATTGTTTTTATATACATTATTTACTGTTGTCCACATGGTATGCCATTGTGCAGTATCAGGTACATGATGTACCCCAACCGGCCAGTAACAAAGTATTACTTTACAGCCGTTTGCCACAACCGCGTTAATTGCAGCCTGGTAAACCGGCCAATAAGTTGAGCTTGAGGCAGTCCAGGGGTTTATCGGCATCCTGATGGTGGTGCCGCCGCTTGTTTTAACGGCACTGGATATATTAGTGGCCAAAGTAGCAGCCTGCGTAGCGGTAAGCGATGTAGTCATACCACTGGGCAATACAACCCTCCCATCTCCCTCGTTTCCGTTAGGGTCGGCCCAGTTTATACCCCTGAAACCGTTTGTATTGGTGGTTGAAAGGGCAAATGATTGTTTTCCAAATTTTTGGCCTGATAGGTCAGCGCCTTTTTGAATAGGGTTTTTAGAACAGCCCATGGCCAGGGCTAACAGGCAGTATAGTGCCCCGGTAGTTAAGTTTTTTCTCATAATTTTATATCAGGTGTTAAATAAGTAGCTCTTTTGATCAATCGGTTTTAATTTTTAATTATGGCGGGGCCCTTCCCAGCGTTAATATGAAGTGAATTATATCGGTTACCAGTAACCTGACCGAATGCATGTTCGGGCACAAATCAAATATTATCATGGCAGATGTTTTGAACAATAGATTTTCTGCCGATAATTAACTGTCAATCACTGCGGCATGTAACCGTCAGTAATTTAATTAGCCATTAAAAATGGCTATACGTAATATCGGAGGATGAAAATCCGTGTTTATATGGTTGTCCTAAATTTCTTTTAAAAAGTAGGAATTGAAAAGGGGCAAAGCCTCAATATTGAGGGGATAAAGTGGCATTTTATCCGGGTTTATTACAATAGCACAGCTTTTAATTTGCTTTTTCGTCGATTCAACGAATGCCTTTTGTTCGTAATTATTGTTATAAATACAATTAATAATTATTTACATTTGAATGCCTTATAAACTTAGTATTCCAGCATTATATGACAGGCTCTGCCAAAAGTTAAGCGAACTGATGAATCATTTTAATGAGCATTAAATGAGTTTTTGATGCCTATTGGTCCTTACAGGAAAATTCATCAAATGAACATCTAATACCTGGATATTAGAAAATTATTTGCAGGCACTTCTGGCACAGCCAACAAACTCTGTTTTTATATTGCTAAATTGTTGAAGGTTACAAGTGTATCAAGTACAATATTAAACGCATTAGCCTGCCTAAGCCAAGGCGGCGATAACTGGTTTATAGTGTAAAAAATGTTAGCGATGATACGGAGTGTTGTATTTGCCTAATTAAAAGTGATAACGGATCTATGCATAAAGTTGTCTTGTTTTTTCTGATTAATCTTCTGTTTGTCAGTGTTGTGAACGCGCAGGCTCCGGTAACTTTTCCAACTAACGATGCAAGGAATTTTGCATTAAAATCATATACCACTCATGATGGCCTGCCTTCTGAAAATGTAACAGTGGCACTTAAAGACAGCCGGGGGTATATGTGGATAGGGACGGATAACGGGCTTTGTAAGTTTGACGGCTACACTTTTGAAAGTTTAGTGAATATTCCCGGAAATACCGCGAGTATAAGTTCAAATTTTATCAGTGCGCTGGCCGAAGACAAGAACGGAAAGATATGGGTTGGCACCATGGACGGCTTAAACATTTTAGATCCCAATACCGAGAAGTTTGAACGATTTTATCATAGCGATAAGATCAAAGAGTCGGTAAGTAATAATAAGATTTTTTCGATCTGCTGCGACAAAGAAGGAACAATATGGATAGGTACGGATGATGGTTTTAATCAATACGTGTCAAATAAGCGATCTTTTGTTAGTTATAAACCCAATCAGAATGATCGATTTTCAATAAAAGGCAAGTCGGTAAATGCAATTGTTGAGGATGATAAAAAAAACTTGTGGCTGGGAAACTGGAATGGTGGATTAAATAAATTCGATAAGGTAAGTAAACATTTCAGCAATTATCCGCAGACTGAATCTCAGCTTAAAAAAAGCCCCAATGATATTTGGAGCCTTTTTTACGATCAAAAAAACGGTTGCATTTGGGTAGGTACCTATTGGAGCGGCCTTTTTTGTTTTAACCCTAAAAACCAGCAATATACCCGGTTTTCGAGTCACGATAATATCAACGTAGGAGCTTTTAGCATTGATAAGGCTAATGACTCCACTTTAGTTGTTGGAAGTAACGGCGGGTTCTATTTTATAAATAAGGGTAATGGTCAATGGCGAAAGATTGGCGATATTAATAGTACTGCGGATGGATATGTTTATAATGATGGGGCCGGTATTATGTGGCTTTGTGGCAAAGACGCCTTAACAAAAGTTGATTTTACACAATATAAATTCCGTTTCATCCCCTTATCAATCGCGCCCCGCGAAGCAAAAAGTATGTTATTGCAAGGCAATATGTTGTGGCTGGCTACCAACGAAGGGCTATATAAGTTTGATTTACCGAAAAAGACAACAAAGTTATTTCAACATACCAATGATCCCTCAAGTATCAGCAGTAACCAGGTTGGTAAAATATATTTGGATAATGAGGGGGTGCTATGGGCAGCAACCGAAAATGGGTTTGATAAATTTGACAGCAGCAATAATAGGTTTATCCATCATTTTCACCATTCGGCCCTGAGTAATTTTTTTAATGAAGATGTTTTCAGGGATATTCTTGAAGTAAGGCCTCTCGAATATTGGCTCGCCACAGATGCCGGTTTAAAGATTTACCATGAAGAAACACAGCAATTTAAACATTATTATAATGACGACAGGAACCCCAATTCAATTGCCAGTAACCATATTTATAATCTTTTAAAAGATAGCAAAGGCAATGTATGGATCGGAACAAGCGGAAACGGTGTTGATCGTTTTGATCCTAAAACCGGGATTTTTCACCACTATACTTATAATGATAAAATTGCAGGCAGCCTCAGTAATAATATTGTGCATTGCATATTTGAGGATAGCAAAAAGAACATCTGGATCTGCACAGCCGACGGATTAAACAAATATGCTCCGGAAACCGATTCTTTTATTGTTTATTCACGTAAAAACGGATTTGCAAGCAACGTTTTCAACAGTGTAGTTGAAGATGAGGTGGGAAATCTTTGGATCAATTCTGCCACGGGGGTATCAAAGTTTACACCCCAAACATTAGCCATAACTAACTTTGATGAGGGCGACGGCGTATTTTCGCATTCGCTTATTTACAAATCTGCAGATGGGCAAATTTATTTAGCGGGAAATTCAGGTGTCGTGGTATTCGATCCGTCAAAAATTAAATTGAACGATAAAATCCCACCGGTTTACTTTACCGATTTTCAGGTGTTTAATAAATCTGTAAAACCGGGTGCTGATTCACCGTTGAAAAGACCTGTTGGTACAGCAGATACTGCCTTTCTTAATTATGATCAAAATGTATTTTCAATTGAATTTGTTTCGCTGAATTATACTCATCCGGAAAAAAATATTTATCGGTATAAACTGGAAGGCTTTGACGAAAAATGGAATTTTAACGGTAACCAGCGAAGGGCTACTTACACCAATCTTAATCCCGGAACTTATAAATTTAAAGTTATAGCAAGTAATAATGATGGTATCTGGAACAAGACACCCAAATCCCTAATCATCATTATTTCACCGCCATGGTACCGTACCTGGTGGGCATACACAATTTATGCCATATTTATTGGCGGGATAGTTTATCTGTATCTTTTATACCGGGACCGTCAGGCTAAATTAAAATATGAAATACAAATAGCACATTATGAAAGCGAAAAGGAAAAGGAGCTCAGCGAGCGAAAGCTCGCCTTCTTTACCAATATTTCGCATGAGTTCAGAACACCATTAACATTGATCATTAATCCTATTAAGGAACTTTTATATAATGAAAAGAAGACGGTAGATACCTCCAATTTAACCATCGTTTACAGGAACGCGCGCCGGTTATTAGGTTTAGTAGATCAGTTGCTGCTTTTCAAAAAGGCCGAATCGGAATCTGATCAATTGAGGATAAGTAATGTTAATATAATCGATTTATGCAGGGAGGTTTATTTATGCTTTGTACATGAAGCAAAAAGAAAACACATTCAACTTGAATTCATATCACCAACCGATTGTTTGAATGTTTATATCGACCGGGAAAAAACAGAGATCGTGCTGTTTAATTTGCTCTCAAACGCAATGAAGTTCACTCCAAAACTCGGTAGAATTCGGGTTTGTGCAGAGGAATTTGAACAGACAGTTTCAATAATCGTTGAGGATACCGGCTGCGGAATCCCACCTGAAGTTGGCGAAAGACTTTTTAGCCGGTTTTACCAGGTGTCTGATTTGGCCAGTACGTCAAACGGAGGGTTTGGCCTTGGGCTTTATCTTGTTAAAAATTTTGTAGAGCGCCAGGCCGGAACTGTTGAATATCACAGCGAAGCAGGAAAAGGGACAGCTTTTACAATCACTTTAAAAAAAGGGAAAGCGCATTTAAAAGATCAGATCATCTCAGAACAGCCAACAGCTACTTCTGAGTTTTTAAAAGAGTTGATAGATTCTGAAACTACAGCCAATGATATAGTGCCCGCAGCAGAGCCGGGAGAGGAAGTAACAGCGTCTGACCTCAAAACACTGTTAATCATCGATGACCACGAGGATATGAGAGAGTATCTCCGTCAGATATTTAAAATTGAATATAATGTTCTTGTAGCGCCAAATGGTGAGGATGGAATCAAGATTATTAATGAGCAGTGGCCGGATATAGTCATATGCGATGTGATGATGCAGGGCATGACCGGGATAGAAGTTTGCGCCGCTATTAAAGAGAATATAACAACATCTCATGTTCCCGTGATCTTATTAACCGCCAGTGCATCAAATGAAATTAAATTAAAAGGTATTGAAGGGGGGGCCGACGATTATATTGGAAAACCTTTTGATAAAGATATCCTGAAAGCACGGGTTAGCGGGCTGCTTAAAACCCGAAATACACTTCAGCAATACTTTTATAATGAAATTACGCTGAACAATAACCCGCACACTATCTCTATCGAGTACAAAAGATTCCTGGATTCATGTATCCGAATTGTGGAAGATCATATAACTGATCCCGATTTTAATCTGCAATCCTTAGCCTCCGAATTAAATATGTCTTATTCGGGGATCTACAAAAAAATCAAAATGATTTCAGGCCAGCCAGCTAATAGCTTCATAAGAGCTATCAGGTTAAGAAAAGCCGCGCAGCTATTTGTTCACAGCGATTTAAATATATTGGAAACCGCTTATGCTGTTGGAATAAAAGATATAAAATATTTTCGTGAGCAGTTTAAAAAGGTGTTTGATTTAAAACCATCTGAATACATCAAAAAATTCAGGAAGAATTTTAAAAACGCCATGGTTAATCAGGGGGCCGAAAGAAAAATAAACCTGTAATACCTGCCTTGTTTACCCTTTTTTAAAAAGTTAAACTTAATCTTAGCCAGTAGTTTATTGGCTATTTTAAACCTATCCCGGCTCATATGCGTTTGATTATACTTTACTTTTTTTGAAGAAGTATCGCGATAAAAACCGCCCCGGTAAACCGTTTCCCGACGGAAAAGCAAAACAATACTGCTTGCTTAGTCCTATACGCTTTACAAGAAACGTGATGAATATTATGTGGTAAGGTTAGTGACAGGATTAGTGATGTTTTTGGCCTGTATCATGGTATTTATAAAAAGAGAAAGAAAAATTAAAGAAATCTTTCGCCGGGATTATGAAATAAGAGCAAGCTACAAAGCCTGCTCTTATTGGAATTTATGTTACTTAAAAGCTAAACCTATGGAAACGCCACCTATTAGTTCACGATCTGTATAGTTTAGTTGCAAACCAACTCCTTAATAGGCTTCTTAATTCCAGTCGCCTGAAATATCTTTTGCTATTGCAGAGTTGGCATTCTTTTCTGCCAACGGTATCGGGAACAACACATTTTTATCCTGGAAAGGTTGTGTGCCATCTTCAATTTGCCTTTCGGCGTTGATAGTTTGCTTGGCAATACCCCAGCGAATCAGGTCGAAATAACGAACTTGTTCTCCCGTTAGTTCCAATTGTCGTTCACGCATTAATATCCGCATTGCATCGGTTTGGCTGCCTAATGATGTATAAAGCGGCGCATTAACACTTGGCCTGCTGCGTACCTGGTTAATTAAGGCCAAAGGTTTATCACCCGTATTGCCCTGCTGAATATAACTTTCGGCCAACATAAGCAATACATCAGCATAGCGGATCACCTGGCCGTTGATACCGCTTTGCGGGCCACCAAAGGTAGCTACCTTGTTATAATATTCGTACTTAAGCCATTCGTAACCTTTTGTAGCGAAAGGATAAGCTATCGGACCGGTTGCACATTGTTGGCAATACTGTGTCTGTCCGCCGCTTGCGGCATCGCCGTAAAAAGTAAAAGCAGCACGTGGGTCAACGTAATTAACCGATGGATTTTGCGGGTTAGGGTAAGTGAACGCTTTAACAGCTGTTGTAGTTACATAAACGTTATTCCAATCATTAAAGCCATATGATTGAGCGCGAACGGTATGTGTTGCCTTACCGCCCCAGGTTTCCTGGCCCCCAAACATATAATACTGGTTACCAATCCCCCAATCTGTCCACTGCTGGTTCATCACCTGGAAAATAGTTTCAGGGTTCAAGGCAGGATTATCCTGGTTAGGATCGTCAAACAGGTTATTATAAACTGGCGCCAGTGCATAGGTGTAAGGTTGCTGCGTTAGCTTGGTAAGCTCAGTCTGGGCCTGGGTCCATTTTTTTTCATAAAGGTATGATTTACCCAGCAACGCCACTGCAGCGCCCTGCGTAGCACGCCCATAGCTGGTTGCAGGGTAAGACATTGGTAAACCGGCTTCGGCATCTTTCAGATCCTGTTCAATAAAGGCCCATACATCTGCAACGGATGATCTCGGCATATTGATATCGGCAGGTGTTGGCAAGGGTAAATATTTGGTACGTAAAGGTACCCGTCCAAAACAATTAACCAGGTTAAAATAAGCATAAGCACGCAAAAATTTGGCTTCGGCAACATATTGCGCCTGGTCGGTCGTTTCTGCAGCATTAGCTGGCTTCCACACCTGTGCCCTGTCAATAACAACATTGGCCCGTGCAATTAACTGGTAAAATACTGACCATGTGTTGTTCATTACGTCAAGGTCGGGGCCAAAATTATACTGGGCCACTTGCAAATAATCACCTAAAAGGGGTTGGTTGTTTTTAGCGTCATATCCAAGCAGGTCAAAAGTAGTATAATAATCACCAGACCAAAAACCTGTATGCAGCAAAGCGGCGTAAGTGGCTACAACAGCCTGGTTTATAGCAACATCGCTATTAAAATAAGTATCATAAGTGTATGCACTTTTGTTTGTCAGATTCAGATCTTTTTTGCAACCTATTGAGAACGCAAGAAGTGCTGTCATCAAAAGGAATTTTATATATTTTTTCATGTTTTTATTTTTAAAGAATGCCTTTTAAAATGCTGCTTGTATCCCGAATAAAAATGTGCGCGGTTGCGGTACCTGGCCGTTATCAATATTGCGGTTAAAAATAGTATCGTTTGAATTGTTATCGCCATAAACTGTACTTAACTCAGGATCATATCCTTTATAACCGGTGATAGTAAAAAGATTTTCGGCGGCCACATATATACGCAGTTTGCTTAAAACAGAACCTGAAAACGATTGCAGTGTGGCTTTACTAAAGGAATAGCCAAGGGTTATGTTACGCGCACGCAAATAGGAGCCGTTATCGATAAAAAAGTCTGATGGCCTTAAATTTCCGGATCCGGTTGCATTTTGCCCGGCTCTTGGCAGGAGAGCGTTATCGCCAGGTTTCTCCCATCTGTTTAATATAGCTGTTGAGGCATTATGTCCTGTTCCGGCAAACTCCAAACTTGATCTTAAATTGTTTCCAATCTGAACTCCCTGTACGCCTGATAATACCACATTAAGATCAAAATTACGATAAGTGGCCCCAAGGTTAATACCGTATATGAACTTTGGAATAGCACTTCCCAAAACTTGCTGGTCTTTGCTGTCAACAACTCCATCCCCATTCAAATCCTTGAATATAAAATCGCCCGGAAGCAACCCTGTTTGATAAACCGCGTTGGCATCGCCGTTTTTTTGCTGTGCCGTTTTATTCAGGGCGTCAATTTCGGCCTGGTTTTTAGCTACATGGCCAACCCTGTAACCATAAAATGAGCCGATAGGATAACCTGCCTGGGTTAGTGTGTAAATTGCTCCTGTTCCACCAACAATCGGTGTTGGCGATTGTGTACCTAATGATATTGTTTTGTTATTATTGTAAGCACCGTTTACACTTACATTATAACTAAAACCGTTTTGGGGCTTTGAACGGTAACCTAACTGAAATTCGAAACCTTTATTTTGGGCATCCGCCGCATTAACAATCTCGTTACTGTTTGATGTGTTTATACCCACACCCAAACTTGGCGGCAAAGGTATCGCTACTATAAGGCCGCTGCTTTTACGATTATAGTAATCGGCCGAGAAAGTTAACTGGTTATTTAGGAACGTAAGGTCGATACCCGCGTCGGTTTGGTCGGTTGTTTCCCAATGTAATAAAGGGTTGGCGATAGTTATTACAGTTGTACCGTTAACAAACTGTTCGGTCTGGCCAAACGAATAAACGAGGTTTCCCGGCGGCCCGTTAAAGGTAAATACGCTGGTATTTGTAAGGCCAAATCTGTTATTACCTGTGCGGCCCCATCCTACGCGCAGTTTACCATCATTGATAAATGGCAACGCCGACTTAACAAAATCCTCCTGGGCAAAACGCCACGCAAAACCGCCACCCGGAAAGTTACCATAACGGCTTAACGGGCCAAAGTTTGACGAACCATCGCGCCTGATACTACCCGAAAGAATGTACTTATCGTTAAACGAATAGATTAAACGGGCATAATAGGAAATAACGTTGCCAAATTGAGTGTAATAGCCCGATGAATTACCCTGCACGGTAAGCGTAGGCGCTACACCAATATCCCTTACAGCATCCGATAACATACCTGTGCCCAGCACGCTAAGGTATTTGGTACTCCCTGCATCAATATAACTGGTACCTGCAGTTAATGAAATATTATGTTTTCCGAAGCTGTGATTATATGACAAGTAATTTTCGATGGTATAATTAGAATAGTTATTTGACGCGCGACCTGCCTGCCTGGTGTATCCCAGGTTGTTGGAGGTAACATATGGTATCTGGTACGAATCGTTCACGCTGTTGCCATATACACCTGATACCTGCGAACGAAGAGTTAACCCGTTGATAATTTTCACCTCGCCAAATACCTGCGGAAATAAAACGAGGTCGTGGCTGCTTAAGGTTTGTACACCTAAAATCTGCAATGGGTTTACAGCATTGCTGTTATCATCAACGTTGGTAAGGATAGAGTAACCACCGGGGATAGACGCATCATAAACGGGCTGATACGGTGCATAACCAAGCGCGTTACCAATACTTGTTACCTGGCCTGCAGTTTTAGTATACCGTAAGTTCAAGGTTTGTCCAAAATGGAAACGACCCAGTTTTTCATCTAATACAAACCGGTTATTAAACCTTCTAAAATTATAATCTTTAACTACGGCTTGCTGCGTAACGTATCCTGCCGACATGTTATAAGTAACCTTGTCGCTCCCTCCGCTTACGCTCAGGTCGTTTTGAGTTGAAACGGATGTTTTAAAAATCTCTTTCTGCCAATTGGTCCTGTCAACTAATACATATGGCGTGTTAAGTTTTGCCGGCACCGGGTTGTTATTGGTCGCGTCTATATCTTTAAGGAGCTTCACATAGTCGGCGGCACCCAGCAGATCAAGGTTTTTAGTGACGTTTGAAACACCCACCTGCGAATTAAATGTAATTTGAGTTGAACCCGCCTTACCTTTTTTGGTGGTGATGATCACAACGCCGTTTGCTGCAGCAACACCATATATTGCTGTGGAGGCAGCGTCTTTTAGTATGGTTATATTTTCAATATCCTGGGGGCTGATGGCGTTGAACAAATTGGCATCGCCCTGGATACCATCAATTACGTAAAGCGGACTAACATCGGTAAACGAGCCTGTACCGCGTACGATAATTTGAGCGCCCGAACCAGGCACACCGTTAGCCTGCATTACCTGAACCCCAGGTGCCTTGCCTATTAATAATTGAGCCGGACTTGTAGATGTGTTAGCCCCTGCGTCTTTAGCAGCTACCACATTTACCGAGCCTATCAGATCCTTTTTACGGGCGGTACCATAGCCAATTACTACTACTTCATTAAGGGCTTTACTATCACTTTGTAAATTTACATTCAGTACGATTTTTCCATTTACTTTAATCTCTTGTTTTGTGTAACCAACAAAAGAAAATACAAGGGTAGCATCCCCTGTAACATTAAGCGAATAAGAGCCATCCGTCCGGGTAATAACTCCGTTTTCCTTTCCTTTCTCTGCAACTGTAACCCCGGGTAGCGGACTGTTATCATCGGCCGATTTTACGACGCCTTTAATGGTGACTGTTTGTGCCATTACGGGCAATGTGCTCATAAACACCAGCAGTAGCAGCAAGTGCCGTAATTTAGCTGCGCTTAGCAGCCTCGTAAAATTTGTAATTTTCATTTTCATAATTGGTTTTTGTTGTTAAGTAAAACTTTTATTTAACCACAATTAATTGTTAAATAAACACCAATATTAAAATACAATCGATTGCGAAAATATAGCAAGCATCTCCATCCTGATTGTAAGAAAATATTAAATGAGCTTTATGGTTTATATAATAAGTAATTCTGGCGTTCAAAAATACTTTGCGGAGTAGCGCCATTTGTTAAAAAATAGGTGTACAAATGTTTCAATTTGTATATTTTCATGTTCTTACCATGCATCGATAAGCGCATACCAATATTTGGCTGTTACCGGCATTTTGAATTATTGGTGTTCAAAAAACAATTGTTTGTATTAAGCGCTACTGGTTCCTAAGCCTATGACGTTCGCATTGGAATAGTTTTGTTATTCAAGTTGTCATCGCCGAGTATTCCTATACGATAGAAAGGCAGCGTTCTAAGAATCGACAACGTTGTTAAGGATTTGCTTAATGATACCTTATATGGTTGATTTGAGGTTCAACATTAATGACTATCATTTATCATTCATTAAAAATGAAGCGCGGTATTTGTTATCCCAAACCGATTCCACGGTTGCCCGGTAAAAGATTAAAAATTTTCTAAAAGTTTTACCAGACAGCCTGGTTTTAGAGGCAGGAATAATTTTGCGGTTAAACAGCGGTTTATTTCTGGAAAGGGCACAAAAAAGGGTCTTTTTGAGGCCCTGGGTAGTATTTATATGTATCGAATAACATTTTACCAGACAATAATGACCGATCCTGTAATTGCAACGGCCTGCAACGGATTTAAGCCCTCAATTATTCAAAAGTCTTATTTCATAAACAGGCCCGGCCATTGCACCCTTATCTGCCTGGAATTTTATCCGGAGACTTTGGTCTGCGTTGTATTTCAAATCGGCTGGCAAATCATATTCTACGGTATAGAAAGCGTCACGTTTACCATCCTTCAAGTCAACTCTGACCAATTCCTGTTCATTGATAAGGACGGAGAACTTATGGTTCCTTTCAATTCCAAAATACGTGATACTAATTTTCTTTGCAGCTTTATTTTTATCGGTGAGCTTATAGCCGAACGCCCCCGTTGCAGCCCTGAAGTGCCTATTGAAATTAACGCCGGCAAAAGAATTCTCTTTTTCCATGAAATGATCTGATTCGGGTTGTTGTTCGCCCGGAGTTACCACATCGATAGTATTAGCAGCCAGTTTTGCTTCCTTCGCGTCCTCCTCCGCTAACTTAGCCTGCAATTCGTCAAAGCCCCTGGCCGATTCTTTTCGCCAGTACACTACATAACGGGCATCCTGTATCTTATAAAACGGCACCAGCTTCAGGTTTCGGTATTTAACCGGGTATATTAATCGCCCGGCATTAAAGGACATCGGTTTATTTTTATCCTGAACTATTAGCGGGGCATCATTTGTAGAATCGCTTACAAAAACCGGCATATCTGTAAGCTTATACAGGTTGCCCCCAGCAACGTGGCCCATCCTGCTATCATCGGCCTCGCGGCCTTTTTGGGCAATTGTATCAATCACTGAAGCAAGCACGATCGGGCCATGCAATACGGCTTCATAATTGGAGCCGTCGGGAAGTTTCTCCGTCGTCGTCTGCATCGGTAATTGGACGGTGATGATATCCCCTTTCCGCCATTTTCTTTTTAGCTGCACATATGATGACGGCTGCGCTTTAACTTGAACGGACCGGCCATTGATGTTAATTGAAAGTGCACCGGTTTTTACCCATGATGGATACCTGATGTTTATCCCGTATGCACTATTGCCAGTTTTCAAAATCTTCAGCGTAGTTGTTTCCTTGTCAGGGAACACGGTTTCCTGCTTAAATTGCAAGCCCTTTTGCTTCCATATAAGCTGAGACGGAATAAACAGATTAACATATAGCTCGTTATCTGAGTGGCTGTAGATCATTTCACCATACTTTGAATGATTTTCCATACCGGAGCCAACGCAACACCACATGCTTGTTTGTGGCTGGGAGTACACCCTGTAATGCCCGGGGCGCATCGGTGTAAAGTAAACAAAACCGCCCTTCCCCGGCCGCTGGGTTGTAAGGATATGATTATACAACGCCCGTTCGTAATAATCGATATAGGCAATATCCGGATCTGACCTGTACAGATCTTCGGTAAGCTTAAGCATGTTATAGGTATTGCATGTTTCGGGTCCTTCTACACTGGAGATCATGGTTGAGAAATCTGTAGCGGGGTTAAAATGTTCCCTTACGCTGTTACCACCTGTTGCTACCGACCGATGATGTACCACGGTTTGCCAAAAGAATACCGCAGCACGATTGTAGGCGGTATCACCGTTGTAATCAGCAATCCGCTTAAAACCTATCACTTTGGGGATCTGCGTATTTGCATGTAAATTATCCAGTTTATCCTGACCTTTTTCAAGCGGCTGAAGGAGAGCCTGGTGAGAGAAACTGTAGGCCGCGTCAAGGTATTTCTTTTCGCCGGTGATCCCGTATACATCTGCCAGTACCTCATTGACACCTCCGTGCTCATTCCCAAGCAGCTGCTGCATTTGTGACTGGCTAAGTGCAGTACTGATATTGTAAAACCAGTCTGCCAGTTTAATCAGCATGACTTTTGCTGTTTGATTATTTTCATACAGCCATGCATCGCGCAGCCCGGCAAATACTTTATGAATATTATAAAAAGGCACCCATTTCTTATTGAAATCTGTAAAATCACCCTTCATTACCTGGGGCCAAAGTTCGCGGCTTCCAGGCACGCCACCCAAATATCCGTCACCGTTTTTGTCCTGGCACAATTTAAGCTCATTGATCATGTAATCAAGGCGCTGGCGCATACGGTTATCACCAGTAGAAGCATACATCATAGCCAGGGCAGAAAGATAGTGGCCACCGATATGTCCATCCAGGCCCGAATTTTCCCAATTTGTATAACTTTTAGCTTTTTGTGGCAGCCCCGCCTCCCTCCTAAAAGGTGCAAGCAGGCGGTCGGGCTGCAGGGCAAGCATATAGTTGAGGTCTGTCTGCTCCTGTTCTTTAAAAATCCCCGGTAATAGCCTAACATCCTGTAGAGGAAAGCTTTTGACAACCTGCTTTTGTTGCGCCCACAGCAAAAACGGACTAAAAATCAATAAAAAAGCGATGCGTTTCATAATTGGGTTTTCATCGGCAAGATACATCATTAAGTGTTAAAACAACAATAAAAAGATAAAAGGCCTTCAAATCGCTAATTTGAAGGCCTTTACATTATTGTTCATTTTTAAATATCAACTACCGCTTATATCGCGGCGCATCTTTCATGCTTTTTGTGAAGAAAGAAAAAGATATAAGTGTTCTTAAGGGTTACATTATATTTTCACAAAGCCCCATTGCTGGTTACGCCCGCCAGAATAGGTCCATTGAACAGCAGCTACACCGTTATTAAGCGAAGCCCCGTTAACATCCAAAGCTTTCCCACTATTGGCATTGATGATTTTATAATATCCATTGTCTGTTAGCTGAATTGACCATTTTTGATTTGCGCCGCCATAGTAATCCCACAGGTCTACCTGTCCTCCGTCAGCTGTGTTCAAACCATAAACTTCGAGGCATTTTCCGGTTGCATGCATTGGAGTAAGCCTGTAATAACCGCCTCCCGCGTCTTCTACTTTAAATTGCTGGTTTGCCCCTGCTAAATAGTCCCACTGATCGGCCTGTGTTTGATTGGCAGTTCCCCAGCCCGCAAATTCCAGGGCTTTAAAACTGTTTCTGCTGTAAATCTGGTAAACCTGGCCAACCTGAATTATTGAAGAGGTATTATTTTGCGCTCCCTGCAAAATGGCGGCTAAACCTTGCTGATCGTAAACGCTGTTGTTCTGCCTGTTAAAAATCCGACCCGGATTGGTTGAGTCCGTACCACCTGAATCAAAATAAAATGGTTTTAATCCATATTGTAATGCCTGGTGGACAAAATAATTGAGGTAATAACCTCTGCTTGCAAGTTGCAGGTTTAACGCATCGCCGGTAAGACCTAATCTGCGGTTTACTGCATATTCTCCCAACATAACAGGAATGCCCTTATCAACAAACTTTGTTTTCATCAACGAAAGTTCTGAAGTCATATACGACTCTTCACCCCAGGTAGCATTTCGTGAAGCATCGGTTGTAGAATGATACCCGCTGCCCCAATAATAGAACATATTACCCCAGCTTGCATCCGATGTCAAAAAACAAAACTGAGCCGGATCATAATAATGTACTTCAACCATTAAACGGTTGCTTGCCGGATCAGTTGGAAGCGTATTCATCAAAGTGTTGGTGCCATCAATATTAGTACTTGGCCCTTGCACAAGCAGCACCCTGTAACTGTTATGCCCCCCGGTTGATCTGACCGCGTTAACAAATGTTTGATGATATGAAAGCAGCACACTCATCCCGGTAGCATCTGATACATTGGGTTCATTGGCGCTGGCAAAAATCACATGCTCGTCAAAACCACGCATTTGCGTGGCTATTTGCTCCCAAAAAGCTTTTTGTTTGGCGTTAACAGCGGCCTGTGCGGCGGTGGTACAATTGTTCTCCAGCCACCCGCCGTCCCAATGTATATTTAGTATCACATACAAACCGTCATTAACGCAATATTGAACAACCTGTTGCACCCTGTTGAGCCATGATTGCTGAATTTGCCCCGTGGTTTGGTTAGAATACTGATCCCAATCGCAGGGGATACGAACTGCGGTAAAACCAGCTTGCTTAACTTTATCAATAAGTGCCTGGGTTACCAAAGGGTTACCCCAGGCTGTTTCGCTGCCTGATGCTTCGAGTGTATTACCAATATTCCACCCCAATTGGAACTTTGCTGCAAGCTGGGCGGCAGTACTGCTTACCCCTGTTTGATCAGGCGCAAGAGGCGACGTATTGTAATTTGGATAACTGGTTATAGCCAATGTTTTAACTGCTTTGGAAACAGGCGGCTTAACAACCGGACTGGCAATTTGTTGCTTTTGGCAACGGGTAAGCAATAAAATCGCGGCTACCCCAAATAAATAGTTTAGTGTTCTCATATTTAAATATTAATTGATTCATAGCAAAAAAGAACAATTAAACAGTGCGCATAAACAAACGCTCTTTTAGCGATTGCGCTTCTGTTTTAAATCAGTTGCAGGTTATTTTTTGGTTAAAGCCACTCTTGGGCTATTGGTTTGGGAGCCAAATATATAGGCCGAAAAGGCCACAAAAGTGAATAAATAGGGTGCTAAATGTTTAATTTAAAAGAAAATACAGTGCTGGTGACTATAATCTTGAATACTATAGGTATAATCCAAGATAAAATGTAACGAAAATTATTATCAACTAAGATTAATGCCTTACTGAAGTAATTTAAACAAAACCAATTCGTTTTACTCCTTTAAGTTGTAAATAATATTAATTTAGTAATATCATTAATACCTCAACCTTCTTTAAATGATTAGCAAGATAGAAAGGACAGCCGCGACCATGTCTGTAGGCTCGCCGCTACAAAATTTCGAGTTTTATACTTCCATTACTTTATTAACGGCAGTGGTAATTTTTCAAATCAGGTCGTCAACGAAAAAAAAGAAGCCCTGAATATTATTTGAAGTACTCGTAAGATATTTATAACATATAGAGTAATAAATGTTGCTCACCAGCAGGCAAATAAATATGCGTGCAGCTTAATTGAACTGCCGAAAATGAAAAGAAGACTGTAAGAGGCTTAGCTTTGCAAATTAAATAACAACCCATACCAGGAATACATCAGCAGGTATACTCATTTAAAAGTATCACCTGCTGATGTATTAAAATGAGCTAACTGAAGGCTTACTAAAGTTTAACGATATTGATGAAAGCAACATCGTTTTCCCTGACAGGAAGATGCTTTAACACCTTACCTGATGCATTTACTGTAATATCCTCATGCCAGATGGCTGCACCACTATTTTCCTTTTTTAGCTTGTCAACCTGTGCTTTTGTCAGTTGATCAGGTTTATTGAAAGACAGGTACGTGGTGTATGGATCATTTACCTTATATCCCGTTTTATAGATTTCCATCCGATATTTGCCGCTGGGCATACCGGATATTACCAACTCAACCTCTCCTTTTGATTTAGCAGGTAGGTCGCGGACATAGTAAGCCTGGTTATTGACAGAATCAGGCAAAGTATAAGTGTAATCCCAAAGCAACACCTGAACATCCCCTTTTTTATTTTTACAAGCCCAGGAGGAGCTATCCTGATCTGTTATTTCCGTTTCACCCAATTTGTTTAAAAAAGAATAGGCAAAAAAAGCCGGCTTCTTTATCCCCTGAGTATTGAGTAAACCGAAACCTCCGTGGAATGGCGTAAACCGTGGTCCGGCTTCTTCAAAGATGTCAGTGAACGTCCAGTAAGACATGGAATTGGCTGCAGATCCGGTTTGCTTCAATTTTTCAAGTATATATGCAGCTTCGTGATAGCTATCGTGTATGGGATCTGACGGAGTATAAGATGAGCTCCATTCAGTATAATGTAACTCGAGGCCCGGAATTGTGGAGTTTTCTATTTGCTTGCGTGAATTCCGAACATCACCGCTAACGCTTCCTTTGTTTTTGTCAAGTACGGTACCGGTTGAACCGTACTCGTCCAAAAAGCCTTGTTTTACACCATAAGCATGGGTACTTATAAAATCAATAGGAACTGAATTTTTGCTGCAAAAATCTATCATGTCAGGTACCCATGCCGCACCGGCAGTAGCCGGCCCTCCTACTTTATAGGCTGGGTTTACACTTTTTATCGCTTTCGCACTGTATTGATACAATTTAAAATAGTCATCTTGCGAACCGGTCCAAAAACCATCTTTGAGGTTCGGCTCATTCCAAACTTCAAAATACCATTTTTTTACTTCGTCAATTCCATACCGCTCGGTAAAATGCCGGGTAAGGTTACGGATCAAACCTTCCCATTTACTATAGTCTTTCGGGGGTGTTACATTTCCTCTCCACCAAAAAATTGTTTTATTACCACTTGCCAGCGCTCCCGGCATAAACCCCAGTTCAACAAACGGTTTCATGCCTATACTTAAAATATAATCATATAAAGCGTCAACGTATTGGTAATTATATTCCGGCTTACCATTCCTGTCTTCCCGGTAAACAGCCATATCGTCTGTAAGCAGGCCATGCATCCTGATATATTTAAAACCACATTCCTTTTGTACAGTGGCCAATTGTTGCTGCCAGTCGGCCCGCAAGCCTTCATTTGCACGCCCTGCTCCTACACATAAATTAAATGACGTATTAAAACGTCCTTTTTCTTTTTTAAAATCGATGTTAATAACCCTTTTAGCTTGATTTGCTTTTTCCGGGCTGTTACCCTGAGCAAAAACGTTACTAAAAAACAGGCTTCCTAAAATAATGGGTAAGATTTTCATATTGATTTTTATATCTCTGTTTACAAGACTTGTCTGATAATTATTACGTGGGATACAATATTAGTACGCAGCGATAAACGAAGCCAAACAATATTATATCAGAGGCGGCAAATTTATGTTGCACCACGCTCCTTATTGTTGGTAAATAGGGATACAAATGTTAATTTTCAAATGATGGAGTCTGCAATAACCCGCGCCGGTCTCTCCAACAAGTTTTAAAGTTGGTATTATTTTCGCATTTATTAGCACTTTTCGGCGATTTCACCTTCAAATTTCAATGTCAATAGCTGTTCTTAAACGCCTCTCTTTTACTTTTTTTGAGAATATTGTCGGCTCTGC
The DNA here is from genome assembly GCF_013376065.1 of Mucilaginibacter sp. SG538B. Lineage (NCBI taxonomy): Bacteria > Pseudomonadati > Bacteroidota > Sphingobacteriia > Sphingobacteriales > Sphingobacteriaceae > Mucilaginibacter > Mucilaginibacter sp. SG538B. The sequence continues at coordinate 284,451 of NZ_JABMJI010000006.1, read as the reverse complement.
AATGGCATTTCGCCTTCTATCATTGACGAAAATAAGTTTAATCAACTCATAATCAATTAGTTAATTTCAATTAACATTTGTACCCCCATTTGTAAACAATCGATTGCGATTTGTCATCTAATTTCATCCTCCATAAAGCGGCATATCTTCTATACCGATGCCGTAGTCTGATGCCTGAACAAAGGGACAGATGAGATAACCAATTTTATAATAACCTAATTTAAACTAAGCATTATGCCAAAACGCGTACTTATTAATGCCTGTGCCATTCACGAGGCAGCCCATTAAAAAAATCAATTCAGGATTTATTGTAAATATCCCGTCCGCATTACATCGGTATACTTCTGTGTAAACATACCGATGCTGTCCCCGACTCCAGTTCCACAGCGTCAAATGTGAATATGACAGGATAAATCAATGTCCGAAACCAATCAAATAAACAAACCAAATAACCAAACAATTATGAACCCCAATTAACATGGAAAAAGATTTACGAAAAAGATTAAGACATGTAGTACTGCTGTTTACAACTTTGTTGTTGTTAAACCTTACAGGTTACGCACAAAGTGTTAAAATTACAGGTAAAATTACCAGTGCAGACAATAATCAGCCGCTGCCCGGTGTAACCATTAAAGTAAAGGATTCGCCAACAGGCACATTATCTGGTGCGGATGGCAGCTACAGTATCAATGCAAAAAATGGGGATGTGCTGATTTTTAGCTTTATAAGCTACAATTCCCAGCAAATATACGTAAGCTCATCTACAGTTATAAACGTAGCTCTCAAACCAGCAACCAGCGACTTGAACGAAGTTGTTGTAATTGGTTATGGTACCAGGAAAAGACATGACCTTACCGGTGCTATATCATCAGTAACAGCGGCAGACCTATTAAAAGCACAACCTACCACATTTGACCAGGCCTTACAGGGAAGGGTAGCGGGTGTAGTTGTACAACAGGTATCAGGCCAGCCCGGTGGTGATGTTAACGTGCAGATCCGCGGTTTGGGTGGTTTTACAGGTGCTCCTCCGCTATATGTAATTGACGGCGTACAGATCCCGCCGAATGGGCAATCGGCCATTCCCGGTAATGGCACCAACCCCTTATCCAGCATCAACCCTTCAGATATAGCTTCGATAGATGTGTTAAAAGACGCTTCAGCTACCGCTATTTATGGTTCGCAGGCATCTAACGGTGTGATAATTATCACCACTAAAAGAGGTACCGCGGGCCCGCCGCTTATTAGTTATGATGGCTACCAGGGCTGGCAGAAATTGCCGAAATATTATGATGTAATGGATTTAAGGCAGTATGCTACTTTCATGAACGAAAAATCGGCAATTATCGGTTATGACATGCGGCCGCAATTTGCAAATCCGCAATACCTGGGTGCTGGTACTAACTGGCAAAAAGCGCTGTTCCGTACAGCACCTATGCAAAACCATAATTTAGCCATCAGCGGTGGTGATAACAGGACAAAATATTATATATCAGGCACCTATTTTTCACAAACAGGGATAGCGTTAGGCTCAGATTTTAAAAGGACTTCGGTAAAAGCAAATATCGATAATAAAACCACCGATTGGTTAAAGGTCGGTATCAACTTGAATATGGCGCATGTGGCCGAAAATGTTACCACTTCCAATACAGGTGTGATCTTACAGGCGCTTAATCAAACGCCCGACGTAGCTGTAAAAAATCCTGATGGCACATGGGGTGGTAATGATCCCAATATTTATGGTGCGGTGGGCACTAACCCGTTTGCGATAGCAACTATTGTAAAAGATTTTAAAAGCCGCTACCAGTTGTTTAGCAATGCCTATGCAGAAATCCAATTCACCAGGGATTTAACCTTGCGCAATGAAGTTGCCGGAAATTTTGACTTTGCAACTGAAGATTATTTTAACCCAAGCTATGTTATGGGCGCTTACACCAAGAGCAATAACAGTGGTACAGCTTCAAGCGCGCAAAATTTCTATAACTCAATCTCGAATTATTTAACTTACCAGCACACATTTGCAAAAAAATATTGGGTAAACGTAGTGGCCGGCCATGAAGCCCAGTTGCTTAAAAATAGCGGCATATCGGCTACCCGAACCAATTTTGCAAGTAATAACGTACAAACAATCAGCAGCGGCGACGCCACAACTGCAACCAATACCGGTGTTAAAGGACAAGGCGCTTTAGAGGCCTATTTTGGCCGGGCTAACTTTACTTATGACGACCGCTATTTGCTAACCGCAACCGTACGTCATGACGGTTCGTCGAAATTTGCTGAAGCCAACCGGTGGAATACCACATACTCAGGTGCCCTTGCCTGGAAGATTAACCACGAAAGCTTTCTTAAAAGTGTAAAAGCGATTAATGATCTTAAGCTTAGGCTCGGTTACGGATTGGTAAACAATCAAAATATTGCTGAATATGCTTATGGTTCAACTCTAAGTACAATATCCACAGGTTTATCGGGTAATTCGCAAATAACTACTACAACTGGTAATCCGAACATCAAGTGGGAAACTACAAAATCATATAACCTTGGTTTGGATGCAACAGTGTTAAACGGCAGGATCAGTTTAACGGGCGATGTTTATTACCGCAAAACCAACAACCTTTTGCTTAGCCTTACCTTACCGTATTATTCAGGCACATTTGCCGCCGGCGGATATTCACCCGGCGCAGTGCAGGCGCCATATGTAAACGTTGGCGCGGTGAGCAATAAGGGCTTCGAATTTTCACTTAATACACAAAATATCCGGTCAAAATATTTTAACTGGAGCACCAACATCAACTTTACCCGAAATATTAACAAAGTACTTGCATTGGTTGACGGCACCCCGGCAATCTACGGATCTGTTTCCAAAACTGTTGTTGGCCGTTCAATCGGCGAATTTTACGGATACCAGGTGCTGGGTATTTACAAAAACGCCGCCGACTTTGCAAAATACACCGCCTTGCCCCAAAATGGCAGCGGTCCTATACCTATAACGCCAGGCTCAGGTGGTGTTTGGGTAGGTGATGTTATTTTTAAAGACATTAACGGAGATGGTAAAATTGATGCAAACGATCAAACCTTTCTGGGCTCGCCCATGCCTAAATTTCAATTTGGCATCAATAACAGCTTTAGCTATAAAAATTTCGACCTGAATATTTTTATGGCCGGCAATTATGGCAATAAAGTTTATAACCAGTTAAAAGTTAACGGCGATAATCCAAATCAAAACTTTGGTTATTTCCCATCTGTGTTTAACTATGCAAAAATCGGGTTGATTAAATCAACCGGTTCAAGTTCGGATATTAATAACGTATACATTACAAACCCATCTACAAACATTACCCGTATTAGCCAGGCAAGCGGTAATGATAACCAGCGTTTCTCTGACAAATACATAGAAAACGGGTCGTTTTTAAAGTGCAAAAGCATCGCTTTAGGATATAGTTTTTCAAATAACCTTTTAAATAAGATTAAATTAAAATCATTGAGGGTATATGTCAACGTAACCAATGTGTTCACCATTACCAAATATACCGGCTACGATCCTGAGATTGGCTCATGGAACCCATTAGCAGCCGGTATCGATAATGGATATTACGCTCAGCCGCGTGTTTACACATTTGGCCTCAATTTATCCCTAAACAATTAAAATCAAGATTTATGAAACGTATTAAAACAAATATAGTCTTGCTGGTTATCGGTATCATTATGATAAGCAGCTGCAAAAAAGATTACCTTACCCGTCCCCCTCTAACCGGTATCACTACTGATAATTTTTATAAAAGCGGTTCGGATTTAAGATTGGCTACAGCTACACTTTACGCGCAGCCCTGGGCTACCTGGAATAACTTTCCATTGCTTGGTATGGGAGATATCATGAGTGGCAACATGTTACAGCCGTATAATGGCGATCTTGTTCAGCTTACTACCTTTTCCATCACGCCGCAAAACGGAACGCTAACATCGGCATGGCAAAGCTTTTTTAACGTTATAGCGCATTGCAATATCAATATTAAAGCCATTAATACCAAAATGCCCGATAGCGTAGCCGTAAAAAGTAAAACAGGCGCTCTTGGTGAAATCAGGTTTATACGTGCTACTTCTTATCTTTATCTTGCCCAGCTATGGGGCGCTGTGCCAATTATAGAAGATAACGACAAGTTGATAGCTAACCCATTGGTACCTCGCCATAAGCTTGAGGATGTATATAAGTTTATTATCAATGATTTAAGATATGCCGTTGCCAATTTACCGCGAACTGACCAGCCTGGCCGTGTTACTACGTGGTCGGCCCAGGGTATGCTGGCAAAAGTTTATTTAAGCAGAGCCGGTTTAAATCAAAAAGGCTCACGTAATCAGTCTGATCTGGACAGTGCTGCGTACTACGCCGGGAATGTTTGCAAAAGCAGCGGTTTAAGCCTTTTACCAAGCTACTACAATCTTTTCAGGACCCAGTATAATGACAATTCTGAATCACTATTTGCCTATCAGTGGGCGCCTGGCGTACCTTACGGGCAAGGTAATTCCATACAAGCCCAATTTGCACCAAGCGGCAGCATCGTTACAGGCGGGGGCGGCTGGGGCGGGGCGATTGGCCCAACAATAGATCTTGCAAACCAATATACTACTCAGGACTCGGTACGCCGTAAAGCCACATTTATGCTTACCGGCGACAAATACCGGGAGCTTAACGCGGCAGGCGGAGGTTACACGGCAACCGGCGTAAACGTCAAAAAACACATTGTTGGTACCGCCGCTGATAATAACTCACCAACTATGGACCTTTGGTCATCTATCGAGCATAATGCGGTATTACGCCTTGCCGATGTGTACTTAATTTATGCCGAAGCCCTATTAGGCAACAACGCATCTACAACAAACGCCGATGCATTACTTTACTTTAACCAGGTACGCAGCAGGGCCGGTGTTGATATTGTCACCGTCCTAACTCCTGATATTATCAGGAAAGAAAGACGGATTGAACTTGCATTCGAAGGCCAGTACTGGTTTGATCTTGTTCGTCTTTCTTATTACGATCCACAGGAAGCGATTAAGATACTTCATTTGCAAACTACCCCTACTGATAATCCGGATCCTAACAAGAGATATATACCCCGGTCACAATTTAGCTATGATCCGGCCACCGGAATTAAAACAGCTTCAAATAACAGCCTGATCATAACCCCGCCAAGCGCAAATACATTTACACTGCCTATACCGGCAAATGAGCAAACAGCAGATCCTAAGTTATTGGAGGCGCCTGTACCTTATTATTAGTAGTATTCTGAATCATTTGATAATTCTTAAAATCATGAAAAAATTAAATTATTATATCAAAAGCTGCCTGCTGGTTGCCCTGCTTGCTGCAGTGGTTTGTATGCAGTCTGGCTGCAAAAAGGATAATTCGTCATCATCAAAAGGGACCCCGGTAATTACCTCTATCCGTAATTATGTGGCCCATCCGGGCGATTCGCTTTTAAGCAGCGTGGGTACAGGCCAATGGATAGTTATTTCAGGTAAAAATTTAAAAGGTGCACTTGCTATCAATTTCGATGGCGTAAAAGGCTCGTTCAATGATGCCTGGTTTTCTGATACCAGCGCTATTGCCCTGATCCCGGCAGTTATCGCGTTCCCAACAATACCTTCAGATAAACTGAATACCATACAATACATAACCAATCACGGTCAAACCACGTTTTCGTTCCCTATTGTTCCCCCCGCCCCTACCATCTCGGGAATTTCTAATGAAGACGCTAATCCTGGTGATTCGGTTAAAATAAACGGCCTTAGCTTTTTCTTTGTTAAAAGTGTTAATTATGGCGGCATTGACATAACCAGCTATAAAGCATCAAATGACGGTACGTTCATCAGCCTGGCAGTACCTGCCGGCTTAACCAAAGGGCCGGTAACAGTATCCACCAAATCGGGGAAAGTTACGACTACTTACAATGTGCACGATTTTGTAACCGGTGTATTAAACAATTATGATAATATAAATAATTTTTCGTGGGGATCTGGTACATCCGATAATTCTGCCGGCTACCCTGGCAACACTGGCTATTATGGGATAATGAAAGCATCTAATGTTTCTGCGGGCGACGGAGCCTGGTGGACTGACGGTCATTCAATTAATATAAACCCGGCACAATGGGTGCCTAAAGCTAACTTAACAGATACCTTAAGCCATTATGCCGTAAAGTTTGAAATATCGGTGACTAAGCCATGGACAGACGGTTCAATCAAAATTCTAAAAGATTATGGAAGTTACACAGCGCTTTATCGCCCGTGGAATACAGCTTCCGGTTCAAAAGTCGCGTTTACTACAAAAGGCTGGCAAACAGTTACTATTCCGTTTTCAAGTTTTATAAACGACAAAGGTTTCCCTGCCGCAACACTTACAGATTTTCTTGGTTCAACCGGTGCTGGCGGCATCGAATTCCAATTTATCAATGACAGTTCAAACACAATCCAAACTTTTGAGGTGGCTATTGATAATATCAGGGTAGCAAGAATTAAATAAACGAGAGAGTTAGTTGATTATAAATGAATGCGCGGGGCCTAAACAGGTCCCGGCATTTTTTAGCTGATGCCTGGATATTAAAACTCTGAAAACTGAGATAGGGAGAAAATTCCGGTAAAGAATTTAATATAACTGTTCATAACCTCACAACAGTTTAAATTAAAAAGTAAAAGTTAGTTGAATAAGTGAATGCCTGGGGTTGTAGCAGGGCCCCGGCATTTTTTAATAACATAAGCTAACAATGCCATGTGTAACATGAATTTTTAAAAATGGTTCTGTGTACATCAAATGACAGGACCAATTGTTCCAATACTTACCTAACCCAAACCAATAATCGCATGCAAAAACAAACAAAGAATTTATTACCAATCATTTAAAAATGAAAAAAACATTTTCCTTAAAATCGGTATTTTTAATAACAGTTGTATTGATATCGTTTTTTTCGTGTAAAAAAACGAATAGTGCACCGCCGGAACTTACCGTAAACCAAACAGCAATAACTTTTACGCCCGAAGGCGGTACGCAGGATTTTTCTATTTCGTGTAATGCAACATGGAATATCGTTAATTCAGGCTCTACCTGGCTGCAGTTAAGCACCACCTCGGGCAACAGCGGCAGTATCGTCATTCATATCAAAACGTTATCAGAAAACGGTACAGGATCAACACGTTCCAGTACCTTGACCATAAACTCCTCAAACGGACAGGCACGAACCTTAAAAGTATCTCAAACATCTAACCTTTTTCCTAACTACAATACATCGCCAATAGCTCCTGATGCAACCGGGATGAGCAGTAACGCTGTTCAGCTTGCCGCGAAAATAAAATTGGGTTGGAATATCGGCAATACACTGGAAGCTTCTGGCGGCGAAACAGGCTGGGGCAATCCGCTAATCACTGAAGATTATGTAAAATTTGTAAAACAGCAAGGCTTTAATGCTATACGCCTTCCCTGCGCCTGGAACATGGGCCATTTAAGTAACCCGGCAACTGCGCAAATAGATCCAAACTGGATAAAAAGGGTTAAAGAAGTTGTAGGGTATTGCGTAAACAATGACATGTATGTGTTGCTTAACATCCATTGGGATGGTGGCTGGCTTGAAAATAACATTACCCAAGCCAAACAAGATTCAGTTAATGCTAAACAAAAGGCATTATGGGAACAAATTGCAACGGCCATGCGCGATTTTGACGAACATTTGATGTTTGCCAGCGCCAATGAGCCGGCAGCAGATGATGCCGCAGCAACAGCAATACTTTCTACCTATCATCAAACCTTTATTAATGCGGTTAGATCAACCGGTGGTAAAAACGCCTATCGTGTACTGGTGCTTCAGGGCCCTTCTACTAATATGGAGAAAACAAGTGCTTTTATGACCAATCTCCCGCAAGATCAGGTGACAAACAAGCTGATGGTAGAGGTACATTACTACTCTCCATTTCAGTTCTGCTGCCTGTTGGACAATGATGCAAGCTGGGGTAAAATGTTTTATTATTGGGGCACAGGGCACCACTCGGCTATTGAACCTGAACGAAATGCCACCTGGGGCGAAGAAAGTGATGTCGATGCCTCATTCAACCTAATGAAAACAAACTTCGTTGATAAAGGGATTCCTGTTCTTTTAGGCGAATATGGTGCCTACAGGCGTGACAATACTGCGCATGTCCCTTTAGATTTACCGACACACGAGGATGCGGTAGACTATTGGAATTTTTATGTTACAAAACAAGCGAAAACACGTGGCATGCTGCCATTTTACTGGGATACAGGCGGTGCCCTGGATAGAAGAAATTATACCGTAAAAGATCAGCGGACGATAACCGCTATTAAGCAAGGCGCAAATTAAAAAAACGCCCGGGGCTTCCACTGACCCCGGGTATTTTTTTGTCGCCATCTAATCAATAATGAACTCAACTGAGCTCATTATTGATTATTCATTTTGTTGCGTCATTAACCGTTTTACTATCTACAAATTGTTCAAAAGATATTATGCTGTCGTTTTCCAATTGCCATAGATGCGCCACGCGCGCTTTAAAAAATTTGTTTGTTTCTTTATAGGTGCCGCTATAGGTACCAAAGGCAACTACTTTATCGCCGTCAGCAACATAATCCTCCGGCGTAAACTTATAATCGATCCACTCGGTAGCCAGGCGGTAAAATACATTTTGGGCAATCGCTTCAAAACCTATATAAGTGCCGGCGAGAGGAAATCCCTCGGCCTCTGTCCAAACAGCATCAGGTGCGAGAAATTTTTGAAGGTTTTTACCATTCTCTTCCGAAGATTTGCCTTCGTAAGTGCTCTTTACAATTTCAAGATTTGTCATTGCTTTTAATGTTTACCATTTCATTTCGCCTGTATTTACTTTAGCTCCAATCTGAAGTGCTATATCAAACTTAAGATCGGGATAATGGCTCTTTACAGCATCAACCAACTCCCCTGATGTTTTATTTGCTTTCAGGGCTTCTTCGTAAAATAAAAGGTAGTTTTTAGTGTGGGACACTGACGTAGTATCGAAAGCGGAATACTGATCAGTATGGGCAGGAATTACAATAGATGGTGCCAGAGCAGTAATCTTATCCAGGATAGCAATCCATTTACCTCGGGCATCGGGCGTTTGTGCGTCGGCTGTCCATAGGTTGAAATTGCTGCCAAAAATATTAATGCCCCCTATTACAGCTTTTATAGAAGGGATCCATACAAAAGATCTTGAAGAGAATTCCTCAAGTCCGTATATTTCAATTTTTTCGTCCTCCAGTTCAAATGAACTGTCCTTTAGCAATTGCGGCAATACCACATTTTTGGTAAGGGCATTGCCAAGGCGGCCTCCCCAAACGTCAAGCTTTTTTTGCGAGGTTGCTTTAATATGTTCAATAGTTGTATCATTTGCATAAACTGTGACTTCAGGAAAGTACCGTTTGAAGACCTCTAATCCAAAATAAAAGTCGGGATCGGCATAACTGATATAAATTAAAGATAATTTCTTACCCGAGTTTTTGATATGCTCCGCAACAACTTCCGCCTCGGCCAGGGTAAACTGGGCATCGATGAGTATTGCTTCCGTCTTCCCCGAAATAATTGTTGATGTTACGCCAAAACTGGTTTCTGCTGCAATAAATACATCAAGTGTAAGATTGCCTGATTGAAATTGTTTAAATTGCTGTGCCTGCGTTTCCATAGTTAAAAACCTTTTGTTAAACCTTATTGATTAATAGATTAAACAAAGGTACCCATGGTCAAAACGAAAAACATTGAACAAGTTCAACAAACGCAAAAAGATAGCTACTTCTCCTTTGCCAGTTTATTACGGATTTTGCTCAAAAACTCATGACTAATCCCCAGGTAGGCTGCTATTTGCCTGTTGGATAACCTGTTGTATAAATCCGGATACTTTGCTAAAAAGTCCTGGTATCGTTTATCGGCCGTTTTACTCAAATTATCGATCATCCTGCGCTGCAAGGCTACATGCGTTTTCTGCGTCATGATACGGAACAGCTTCTCAATGGCAGGGAAATGCTCATAAGCGAGGTCCTTGTTTTTCCGGGAAATGACCAGGACTTCACTATCTTCCAAAGCTTCAATAAATAAATTTGACGGTTTTTGGTTAGAAAAACTGTCTATATCGGCAATCCACCAATCTTCGGGCGCAAAATAAAGAACTTGCTCAACACCTTTTGCGTCCACATGGTAAACACGAAAAAGTCCTTTCAGCACAAAACCTTCATGAGCACAAATTTGTCCTTCTGATAGAAAATAGCTTTTTTTCTTAAACAACCGGGGTTCAAAAAGATCATGAAACTGTTGCAGTTGATCTTCGCTGAGCGAAACGTGCCTGGCGATGTTATTACGCAGTAGTTGATTCATAGAATATAATTAATAACACAACACAGGAGAAAGCCAAGTCAAGCATATCATATAACAACCTTTATACACCTGATATTCACTTTTCTATCTTCAAATACGTTTCTTAAATTAACAAATCTTCTATTAATTTACAGATAACGCGGTTTGATTTTTATAAAATAAATATGGTAAAGAGCTGCTTATCGACTGCTTTAATGTAGCGAAAATAGTAGATCGAAGTTTATCATTGCAGGAATTGCACGCAGCTTCCTTTTAGTCTCCAGAAAAAGACAGGCCCTTCTGTTGAAGCAGAAGGGCCTGTCTTTTAATTTATTTATCTTAAGCCGATTTCCCTTAATCAGCAAGCTCAATCCTAAAACCTGATACCTTCCAGGCGGGCAAGTTTACGGGCTTTTTGATAACAAGTGCATCCGCTACCTGCTGCCATTGTATTTTTTCTTTGCTGCCCAAAAGTTTCACGGAGCGTATTTTTTTGATGTTTATTACCGACGATTTACCAAGCGATTTGATTCGAATATCCGCGGTGGGGGTGTCAAGCAGAAATGCATATAACTTATTGCCATTGCTGGTGAAACGGATATCTTCGGCCGTGTATTTCATCCGGTCTTCATTAAAGTTATCGGATTTAACTTTCACTGCGTTTTCCGGGCGTTCTCCAAATTTTTTCCATGGTCGTGATCCGTAGATCCCTTCGCCATTAGCAGCCGTCCATTTGCCTATCTCATCAAGTGTATTCAACATATCGGGCTCTAAATCCCCCTCGGGTGTTTGCACAATGTTTATCAGCAGGTTACCATTTTTACTTACTATGTCTACCAGCATTCTTATAATATCAGTTCCGCTTTTGTAGGTTTGGCCGGTACGATAAAACCAATCACCTATAGAAGTATCCGTTTGCCATGGATACGGGCTGATTGAATCCTGAACGCCCCGTTCAAGATCCTGTACCCACATACCCTGCGAAGGTTGCTTGCAATTATACACAGCGGTGAGCTGCCCATTGTTGTAGGCGACATTTCCGTTGTAAAAATTAGCTAGCATGTCACGGCCAATATCCCCAAACGGGAAGCCGCCATCTGAATAAAGCAGGTCGGGGTGATAAGTATCTACCAGTTCTTTAATAGATTTATACCAGGTACGCTGCCATTCAGGATCTGTAGTATACCAGCCGCGATCATCGGCTTTCGCTTTCGGGTGATATAAGTCAGCATAAGCTGGATCATTCGCATCGTATGGAACACCCTTGTAAGCGCCGGAGGTATCGGCATTATGTGAAGGCTGGTACCAGGTATAGCTTGCGCCCAAATGCTCCGACACGCCAAATTTAAGACCGTTCTTCTTAGCCTCCTTCTGCCAAATGCCAACCACATCTTTATGAGGGCCCATTTGTACGGCATTCCACCGGTGCAGTGAAGAGTTCCATAAAAAGAAATTATCATGATGAGTCCCCATGCTAACAAAGTATTTTGCCCCGGCCTTTTTATATAACGCCATCAGTTTCACCGGGTCCCATTTTTCAGCCTTCCATAATGGTATGATGTCTTTATAACCAAACTTTGACGGATGCCCGTAATGCGCAACGTGATATTTATTTTGTTCGCTGCCCTGAATATACATGTTACGGGCATACCAATCACCCTGGCGGGGCACGGCTTGCGGCCCCCAATGCGCCCAGATACCAAACTTGGCATCTCTGAACCACGCAGGATACTGGTATTGTTTAAAAGAAGTATCCGAAGGCTTGAACGGGCCATTGTTAACGGACAGCTCTTGTCCGCGCAGCATCAACGACATCCCGGACAGGACGAAGCTAAGCGCGAAAATCTTTTTAAGGTTAGTTATCATTTTTTCAGGTATTTATATGTAAACAGAAAAATCTATCGCAGTTCGATAAATTCGGGCTCATAGGGCGCAAGCGAAAAACTTCCGGCATAGTCTTTATCAAACAATATACTTTTAGATGCGTGTTTGGGGTCGATAGTCTGCGGCTTACCGGTTAAATTTAAATAAAGTATATGCTTACTGTCAATAAATCTCGCCATAACTCCTTCCGGTACTTCAGGGCCTTGCTTCAATGAAAGCGAATCAGTAAGGCTATCAATTAAAGGATCTATTAATGCGGATTTAGCCGGGAGCCCAAGGTATATAGCAGTGCCCTTGCCATATTTGTTTGTAGTTATAACCGGGTAGTTTTTATCTAAACTGGTTATGCTGCCAAGCACTTTTGCACCCTGCGGATGAATGACATCAAAACGGGCTGATTCAGTTTTAATGTTCTTAGAACCGAAACCAACCTCTATATCCTTGTTTTTAAAGTTTTTTGGCGAGATCTCGTTAAAATTTTCGGTTTCTTCATACCCGGAAACACGGATACCGAAAACATCGCTTAACAAACCCGGATGAGTTGCAGAAAAAACCTGCCCTGTTTCATTTGTAACCGCGGAGTTGGCCGTCATGATGACAGTACCACCGTTATAAATAAACTCCCTGATCTTTCTTGCGGTTACTGTGTCCATAACCGTAACACCCGGGATTACCAATAATTTATAGTTTAGCGGGCTTTTGGTAATTTCAACCACCCGTGTATCTATGTTCTTTCTAAAAAAAACATTAAAGCATTCGGCTAACTGTGCATCGTGCCTCTCGGGAAAGGCGCTGCTTGCTATTTGACTTGGGAAAGAAAATGCCAAACCCACATCTGCCTTAACTTTATAAGGAAAAAACCTTTCAATTTTCTTAAACTCGGAAGCTATCTGTTTGTATTCGTCATATTTCCGGTTTACTCCGCCGTCCCAGTCCATCATGCCTTCCAGGTATTGCTCTTCACCGCCATGCATACTTTGCCAGGTCCAGCCGCAAACCATCTGGTTGCCGTACATCAAAGTGGCATAAGCTGATTTTCTGATGGAATTTGGAACCGCGGTCATTGTTGTAAATTCCGTACACCAAAATGGATTTGTACTCTCAAACTGAATCCTGGCGATTCCAAATGAGGCATCCATCAATCCGTAATTATTCACCAATGAGTTTCCAGGGTAAAAGCCGCAGCCTTCTCGGGTCATTTTTCCCGAATAAGCAATTTTTGAATAATCAAAATAACGTTTGTCGCTGTAATACCACGCGTTAGTATTCACAAATGCTTTGGGCGCATTTGCATTTACTTTATCAATCACCTTCAGCAAAAACTTATTGATCTCGTCCGATTCAAACCGGCGAAAATCCAACACCCTTTCCGGCGGCCCGCTGATATTGCCCGACGCTGGCAGACCAACCTCATCAAACTCATTAATTTTTCGCGACCAACGCTGACCTGCCCATGCAATATTCAATTGCGCTATGGTTTTATATTTCTGTTTCAACCATTCAATAAACCGTAACCGGGCCTGTTCCGAATAAGATATCGGCCCGTCTCCCGACTCGTTATCAATGCCAAAAGCAAGCAAAGCCGGATGATGACCATATCTCTTTGAAAGCACATCGGTATATCTTACAGCATACTTTTGATATTCAGGGTCGCCAATATCCTCCATATACCGGTGGTTAGGATATAACCTGTTGCCCGAGGCATCGGTGACATTTATGGAAGGAATTTTATGCTGCAACCAGATGGGGGCCGGACGTATGGCGATATCCAAAATTACCTTGATACCGGCTTTATCCATCAAATCCATTACGGTATCGAACCATTTGAAATCAAAGTTCCCTTCAGAAGGTTCGTAGCTATCCCAAGCCAAATGCCCCATTCTTACAACCCTGAAACCGGCGTTCTTCATCAGTTGAATATCACTTTTCCATTTTTCTATATTCTTATCATCATGCGGGTGATAGTTGGTTCCAACAAACAGTTGCTGAGCGTTTAACCGTAAGGTAAATAGCAGCAAAAGCAGAATTGGAATGTATTTCATTCTTCTCATATTATATTAATTTTAGCCACAATATAGCCGGGCATTCATGTTAACTCTTTTTATAACCTCCTATTTGTTGCACATTTCCACCGGGTCAATGTGTGAGTGCTTTAACAGTTATGGTTGCTTCGGATAAACTTGCCGAACTAACGGTAAGCTTAATATCGCCGGCATTATGAGTGCTCCTGATTACCACCATGGCCCGGCCATGCCAGGCTTTGCGCGAATTGCCTATATATGGGTCGGTGTCCTTGACATTCGCATTATCCACTCCGGCTATTACACCAGGCCCTTCAATTTTAAATTGAAGTCGATCTGATGCGTTTGGTTGTAGTACGCCATCCTTATCAGTGATTTCAATTGAAACATAGGATAGGTCCTGCCCATTCGGCAATAGCTGCTTACGGTCGGCAATGAGCCTGACCTTAGCAGCGGAGCCTGAAGTTTGCAGCGTAGTTGATTCAATTTCTTTATCATTTTCAACGCCCACTGCTTTGAGGGTCCCTGGCGTATAGGGTACTGAGAAAGTAGCTTTAAATTCCTGATTTACTGTTGTAGGCTTCTCCTCAAGAAGTTTGTCATTGAAGTAAAGCCTTACTTTGGGATATTTTGAATATACGTCTACGTCTAATTTTCTGCCCTCAAAGCCTGGCCATGTCCAGCTTTCCCAGGTAGGCCATACAGACCACCAGGTTTCTTTGATTTCCAGCGGTTCGGGCTTTGGCTCGCGGACAGCCATGTACAGCTTTTCCTTATCGTTGTACAACATGCTGCGGTAGTGCGAAATCGGTTTTCTCCATCCGGTTAAATCTATATCTCCGCAATACGCACCATGCCATGGAAAAAAATCATTTTCCCAATGTTCTCCTGGCACATCGCCCGAATAATACCATCGGCCAATTCCCGATTCGCCTAAATAATCTATCGCTGTCCATACAAAATCGCCAATAATATAATTGTTGTTTTGTACCAGCTTCCAATTGGCAAAAGCATCTCGCGGGTATGATTCGGTCTGAAAAATAACACGGGAGGGCACCCTTTTATGATCTGCGGGAGCACCTTGAAGTTGGTAATTATAGCCGCAAACATCATGAGCTGCCATAAGCGGATCTAAAGATTCCCAGTCATTGCCCCACTTTACAATTGCCGATGTTACCGGTCGTGTGCTATCTATACCTTTAACAATACCTGCAAGCATTTTAGCGGTCACAACAGCCTCTGGCTTGTTTCTCTCAACCACTTCATTACCTATACTCCACATAAAAATTGAAGGATGGTTCCTATCGCGCAGCACCATTGTTTCCAGGTCGCGTTTCGACCATTTATCAAAATATACAGAATAGTCGTGTTTGTTTTTACCAACTCTCCAGCAATCGAAAGCCTCATCAATAACTAATAAACCTAACCTGTCGCAAGCTTCTAAAAAAGCTTCGGACGGTGGATTATGAGATGTACGCACAGCGTTGAAACCGGCAGCTTTCATTAACTCAACTTTACGTTCCTCGGCCCGGTCAAAAGCAGCGGCACCAAGGCACCCGTTGTCATGATGGACACATCCGCCGCTAATCTTCACAATTTTACCATTAAGCTGGAAACCATTTTCCGACGTAAACTTTATTGAGCGGATGCCCAAAGTGGTCTTTGTCTCATCTATTTTTTTATCACCTTTTAATACCTGGATTTGAGCCTGATATAAATATGGAGTTTCTGGTGTCCATAATAATGGCTTCGATACTTTTATAATTTGAGTAATCTCTTTTTCGCTGTGTGCCGGTAACTCTACCTTTGTTGTATTATTTCCCACATCTTTTAAGCTTACGGATAGCAGCCGGGTGTTAACAGCGATGCGATGCGGAAAGCTGGTTTCGTTTTTTATCGTAGCCTTAACCTGTACCGAAGCCTGCTTTGAAGAGACTTCGGGTGTTGTAATGGCTACTCCCCAATCGGCTAAGTGTAAGGGATTGGTAACGTCAAGCCACACATGGCGGTAGATTCCTGAACCACTATACCATCTGCTGTTTACTTGCTGTGAATTATCCACACGTACGGCTATCACATTCTCTTTGTTAAAATCCAGGTAAGGCGAAAGATCATACCTAAATGACGAATAACCATAAGGCCGGATACCAAGGGATTTACCATTGATAAACACCTCCGAATTCATGTAAACGCCCTCAAAATAAACGAAAATGCTTTTTCCTTTCCATTCAGGAGCTACCTTGAACGTTTTTCTGTACCAGCCAATGCCCGTCGGGAAATAACCGCCCGCACCTCCCGTAGGATTTTTGGGGCTTACGCTCCCTTCAATGCTCCAATCATGCGGCAAGTCAAGGTTACGCCAGGCATTATCGTTAAAATCCCGTAACCGTGCCAATGAATCGTCACCCAGGTTAAATTTCCAATTGTAATCAAACAATTGTTTTCGCCCGGAGCCAACCGAAGATTGGGCAAAACTTAGAACACTATAAGCCAAAAGCAAGGTGGCTATTGTTATTCTTTTCATAAAAGTGGTATGCTTAACACAGCTATTTAACTGCAATTTTTGTTTTAAGAATGATATTACGGGATGAATTACCTAACTCAAGAACGTATTCGCCGGCTTCTGTGTTCCAGCCTTTTTTTGCTTCATCATAAAATGCCAGATCTGCAGCTTTCACCTGCATTTCTATCGTCTTTGTTTCGCCGGTCTTTAAAAATATCTTCTTAAAAGCTTTAAGCTCTTTTTCGGGGCGTTTTACAGAACAAACCGGATCGTTTACATACAGCTGCACAACTTCGGCACCATTTCTTCCTCCTGTATTTTTGATCGTAAACTTCGCATGGATCGTTTCGTCTTTTTTATAAATTGATTTATCTGTGGAAAGTTTGCTGACAGAAAAATCGGTATAAGAAAGGCCATAACCAAATGGGAACAGCGGCACTATATTTTTTGTATCATACCAGCGATAGCCAACCAATATTCCCTCCTTATATTCGGCTGTGAGATTATTGCCCGGATAGGTATTTAAATTAAACGCCGGCGAATCATTTAACGAAGCCGGGAAGGTAAATGGAAGCTTACCCGATGGGTTTATAGTCCCTTTTAACACATCGGCGAGCGCATTGCCGGCTTCTGAGCCGTTAAACCATGACCAAACAATAGTGTGATTTGATTTTTTGATTTCGTTCAGGTCAAATGGCGCACCAGCCATTACGACAATAACGGTATTTGGATTAACGGCACTTACGGCGTTAACCAAAGCCTGCTCGCCAAAAGGCAGTTCCAGGCTTTTGCGATCATGGGCTTCACTTTCGTATTCACGGTTTGAACCAATACACAAAATGACAACATCACTGCTTTTAGCAAGTGCTATGGCTTCATTAATCAGGTCCTGATCGGGTTTATTATAGTCGCCATTTTGCTCAGCAGTTTTACTCGCCTGGTACTTTGCCCTGTAACCCTGTGCAAACCTGATATCGACGGTTTTACCGAACCTTGACTTTATCCCTTCTAATGCGGTAATCTCATATTTAGCCTTTACACCCGCGCCATATCCTCCTAAGGCGAAAGTACGTACGGCATTATCTCCTATAACTGCTATGCGTTTAATCCCATTTGTCTTTAATGGCAATAATCGTTTATCGTTTTTCAACAGAACTATGGATTCTGAGGCGATATCATATGCGGCTTTAGTGTGCTCCGGTGTTGCGATAGCCCCTTTTGGATGGTTGGCACTCATGGATGTATGGTACACGAGCCATAAAATCCTGCCCACTTTATCGTCAATAGTTTTTACTGAAACCTGCCCGGCTTTAACAGCGGCAAGCAATGGTTTAGCCAGATACCATTGATCATAAGGTCCGCTCGAACCCATTTCAATATCAAGGCCATTGTTTGCTGCCGCCACAGTATGATGCGTGCCGGCCCAATCAGACATAACCACGCCTTTAAAGCCCCAGTCTCCTTTTAAAACTTTGTTTAATAAATACCCATTTTCAGAACACCAATAACCATTTAACTTATTATAAGCCGACATAACGGTATAAGCATTGCCCTGTTGAATGGCGGCTTTAAAAGCAGGGAAATAGATTTCCTGTAAGGTCCTTTCATCAACTATCGTATTTACACTATCGCGGTTAAGTTCCTGGTTATTGGCTGCAAAATGTTTAATACAGGCGGCCACATGCTGACTTTGAATCCCCTTTACAGACTCGATAGCCAGTTGACCGTTTAGATAGGGGTCTTCGGAATAATATTCATAAGTACGGCCGCAAAGGGGCATCCTGCAGATATTAAATGCCGGTGCAAGCATTACATTCTTTTTACGGGCATTCGCTTCCTCTCCTATCACCACACCGTATTTATTGGCCATTATGGGGTTCCAGGTCGCAGCTATTGCCGAACCATTGGGTAAAAACGTAGCAGAATCGGTTGTCCAGTTAGCCGAAGCCCAGTCAAAGCGTTTTATTTCTTCACGCACACCTAATGGCCCGTCGTCACAGGTCAATTCGAGGATACCTAAACGCGGCACACCTGCCGAAGAAAATAAAGCGTTGCCGTGCAACATTTCTATTTTCTCTTCAAGTGTCATCTTTTTGATGATACTATTGATCTTTAATTTCAGGGCTGCCTCATTTTTGTTTTGTGCGGATACGCCACTAAACAAAAAAAGCGCTATAATACAGGTAATTATATATTTCATAAACATTATTTCTTCAAATTCTTTGTTTAACATTATTTATCAGCAGCTGTAATTTCAATAGCCGACTGCTTTAACCCCGGCGAGATTGCCTTTAAAACTATAGTGCCCGGCTGCCCGGTTGACTGGACAATAACCTGGGCGTAACCACTAAAAAGTTTTCGTTTATATTGAGCTGCAGGGTAAGCCAACTGGATCAGGCCGGGATCAGTATTAACGCTGGCCCAAATATTGGCTTTAAGCAAGGGGGTAGCTACAATAGCGACAGTATTGTTACCGGGGTGCAGTAATGAAGCATCCAGTTTAAATTCGGTGTTCCCATCGCCTGCTTTGATTTCGTGCCCTATTTCCTTACCATTGATGTAGATGTTTTGAACTTTGCCGATATTTTTACTAAATAAGGTAGCGGTAGCGGTTGCCGCATCAGCAGGCATGGTAAAACCAGCCCGGTAAACTATGGCTTTCACTCTTCGGCCAAATTCATCGTCCCGGGTATCTTTAAAAGCATTTTGCCAGCTGCTATCGTTATAATCCGCTGCAACCTCGGCCTTCGCGTTTAAATCGTCGACAAATTTCTCTTTGAAAGCGCCTATATTAATAAGGTCTATCCGTTCTAAATATTGATCCGCCTCCAGCGATGTTGGATCGCCGTTGCCCACCCCTATGATTTTGCCGGGGCCTGTAATTGAAAAGCTCAGCTCATTTTGGGCGGTTGGCACCCGCAGGGCGTTTTTGTCATCGGCCTGCACTGTAATTATGGCAATATCTTTTTTATCGGCCTTAATCGCTTTGCGGTCCACTGTTAACTTAACCTGATTTGGCATAAGGGTAGTTTTAACAATATCGTTACCGGCTTTAATGCCTTTTTTGTACCCTATAGCTTCCAGCGTTCCGGGCTCATATTTTACCTGCCATTCCAGGTGCCCGTTTAGTTCCATAGTTTTTTTACCGAGACTTTTTCTGTTTAAGAAAAGCTCAACCTCATCACAATTGCTATATGCACACACCCTTATTTCCTGGCCTTCTTTACCTTGCCAGTTCCAGTGCGGCAACAGGTGCACCACTGTCTGGTTAGTCCACCATGATTTTAAATAATAGTAATCGTCCTTTGGAAAACCACAGGCATCAATCATTCCAAAATATGATCCTACTGAGGGCCATCCAAACGGCGTTGGTTCTCCCCGGTAATCAAAACCGGTCCAGATGAACATGCCGGCCAGGTATGGGCGCGAGGCATAATGTTTCCAGCCTTGTTCCAGGCTATAAAAAAAGTCGTTTTGTTTTCTGTCATATGCCACAAGCTGGTGCTTGTCCATATCATCCTCGTAAATCCCCCTCGAGGCAACTGTCGAGCCCTCTTCGGTACCCCAGCTAAATTGATTCGGATATTTTTTATGTTGCTCATCGGTATTTTTGGTAGCAACGTAGTTATAGCCGAGCACATCTATTACCGTTGATATCCCGGAGCCGATGCCGCCGCTTATAGCCGCGGTGATGTAACGTGTTGAATCAACCGATTTGGCAAAAGCCTGCATAGTGGCTGCTATCCGCGCCCCGGTAATGTTACCTTCAATGCCCCATTCTTCATTCCCTATCGACCAACTGATGATGCTGGGATGGTTACGGTCGCGTAGGATCATCCTTTTCAGGTCATTTAGTTGGGTGGATGTCACACCCATTAAGCGGTTTTCATCGATAACCAGCATACCTAACCTATCGCAGGCGTCAAGCAATTCGGGCGTTGGCGGGTTATGCGAACAACGATAGGCATTACAGCCCATGCCTTTTAAAGTCCTGATTCTGAAATCCTGTAAAGCATCGGGCATTGCTGCACCAACGCCGGCATGGTCCTGATGATTGTTTGTTCCCTGTATTTTTACGTGTTTGCCATTTAGAAAAAAGCCCTCGTTAGCGTCAAACCTTATGGTTCGGATCCCGAAAGTTGTTACGTAACTGTCTATGATACTTCCATTCTCTTCAACTGTAGTAATCAGCTTATGCAAATAGGGTGTTTCTAATGACCAGAGTTTTGGATTGCTAACCGTCAAAATATTTTTAATATCCTGCGATGCGAAAGGCTTCAACGTAAGCCCGGTAGTCGTTTTCGTCGCAAGGGCTTTGCCACTATCATCAATAATTGTTTGAGTTATATTAAAACTTCTTGTTTTTTTGTCGTCATTGTTGATGGTAGCCGTTGCCGTAACATCGGCCACATTGCTTTTTACCGCTGTAGTAACGAACGTTCCATCGGGCACGATGTGAACCTGGTTTGTTTTGTTAAGCCACACATGGCGATAGATGCCCGCGCCTTCATAAAACCAACCTTCTTCCATAGTTACATCCGCACGTACGGCTATAACGTTGTTGCCGCCATAGTTTAAATATTCTGAAATATTATATTCAAAGCGATTATAGCCGCTGGGTTCGGTGCCTAAGTAATGTCCGTTTACCCAAACTATACTATTTCGGAAAACGCCATCAAACGCTATGGATATACGCTTACCAAGGTCGGAAGCCGGTATAGCAAAGGTTTTGCGGTACCAGCCCACGCTTGCCTCGGGGAAGTTACGGCCAATAGCTTTCGATCCGTGACTGAAACTGCCTTTCGGGCTAAATGGCTGTTCAACTGCCCAATCATGCGGAAGGTCGATCTTACGCCAGCCCCTGTCGTCAAATTCTGCCGATGCGGCGCCATCGCCATAACCAGTTTTGGCCAAATAGGAGAACCCGCCGGTCCCGTTATAGAAATCTTTAGAAACATCGTATGCATGGCCCAAAGCAAAGCGCCAGTCATTATCAATAGATAAATGTTCGCGTTTTGAAGCTATTTCAGGGGATTGGGCTATAGTTTTCCCTGTAGTAGCGAATATTAAAATCAAAAAATACAAAAAGTAGCTTGGTTTCATTTTTTTAAACAAGGTTTGGTATGAGCGTCTTATATGACAATCAGCGGATTTATTATCATTGCAAAAATTTTTAATTTGCACCCGCTACAAGGGCATTAATTGTGCGTTGATCAAGTATTTTATTATTTCGTCTATCCAGGGCAATACCTGTATCCCAAAAAAATGGTTTAAGGCCGTTGGCTATAGCTTGTTGGGTTGTAAACTTTATCCAATAATCTACAGCATCATTGTGTACCGCCAAATCTTTAGGGGCAGTTCGTCTGTAAGCGCCATATTCTCCCATCACAACAGGGATTCCTTTATCAACGAATTTTGTTTTCATGAGTTGGAATGTGCTCTTAACCTCAGCCTCTTCTCCATAAGTTGGGTTTCTCGCAGAATCCGATAATGAGTGGTGCCCGTTCCCCCAATAATAAAACATGCGGCCCCATGGTTCATCTTTTTCCATAAGGCAAAAATTAAAGGGAGAATAATAATGTACCTCAACCATTAACCGGCCTTTTACCTGATCGGTTGGCAGAGATGTCATAAAATGACTTGTTTTTTCCATGTTAGTAGATGGGCCCTGCAGTATCAATACACGGTAGGCGTTTTTACCACCGGTTGACCTAACCGCGTTAATAAAAGTTTGATGATAGGTAGCAAGTATTGCTGTTGCCGCGGCATCATCTGCAGCCGGCTCATTAGCGCTGGCAAACATCAAATGTTCGTCAAAATCGCGCATTGCTGTTGCAATTTGTTCCCAAAACGCTTTTTGTTTAGCGTTAACAGAATCCTGTTTTGCCGGGGTAATATTATTTTCAAGCCAACCGCCATCCCAGTGAATATTGAGCAACACATACATATCGTTTTTTACACAATATTGTACTACCTGTTTTACGCGGTTTAACCAGGCGTCCTGTATTTTGGCAGTTTTTTTATCTGAATATTGATCCCAGGCGCAAGGGATACGAATAGCATTAAACCCGCTCCGCTTAACCAGTTTGATATAATCTTCTGTAATTAAAGGATTGCCCCAGCCGGTTTCGCCGCCGGGCGCTTCCATTGTGTTGCCGATGTTCCAGCCTAATTTGATGTTTGCTGCCTGTTGCACGGCAGTGTTATCCATTCCCGTTTTATCGGGAGCCTTGGGCGAAATATTGTATGAGGGATAAATTGTTTTGACAACGGCTGTGTCATTTATTATTTTTTTAGGAACATAACAAAAAGCGGCCTTGAGCGGCGAAGCAATCGAAAAAATAGCAGCAGTACACCAAAGTATACGTTTTAACATCATAGTAAATTAAGCAGGTTTGAAAATTGGCTTAAGCAATGCCAAACTTTAATTGCGTTTTACAATAAAGAAACATTGAATTACGCTGCTAATCTAAATGCCGGGGTGCAATCGATTGTTCACAAATGGGGACACAAATGTTAAAACCACATACTGTGCTTATTTACAGCATGTTAAAGTAGATTCACACCCAATAATCGGTCATAACTGAAACAGATGTTGTACTAAATTTAACAAAAAGACCCCAAAAGCATCAAGTTAAACCAATAGCAAAATCAGGTAAATCGTTTTAAAAAATAATAAATGCGATTTCGCACACAACTAAAGCTAAACCAGCCCTCTTCTTTGGAAAGGGTTTAGGTGAGGCCATAAGCGGCAAATTTTAAAAGCGATTTCCTTACGGTAAAACCGGCTGAAGGCTTATAAAACGCTATTTGTTCTTGTTGCTGACATACGCAGATGGAAGGCAATTAAATTCGGCCTTAAAGCATCGTACGAAGTACTTTTGGCTTTTAAAGCCTACTTTGTAAGAGATCTGTGATATAGTTAATTGTGAATTCTCAAGCAACTGTGCGGCACGTTTGAGGCGGATGGTACGGATCAGATCTACGGGAGATTTTCCTGTTAAAGCCAACGCTCTTTTGTACAGGGTTACGCGGCTCACAAATAATTCGCTGCTCAATTCCTCTACCGAGAATTCGGCATTGTCAATGTTTTTTTCGATTATTTGTACCGCTTTTTTTATAAACGCTTCATCAAGTGATTCGGTTTCTACTTCAGTTGGGGTAACGTCAAGCTGCTTTTGATAAGTTTTACGCATATCTTGCTGCATGGCCAATATGTTCTTTAATTTAGAAGTCAGAATCTCGAAATTAAAAGGCTTGGTCAGGTAATCATTGGCGCCGGTTTCAAGCCCTTCCAATTGCTGTTCTTCATCTGTAACAGCCGTAAGCAACACAACCGGTATATGTGATGTACGTTTATCGTTTCGTATTTTCCGGCATAAATCAATGCCATTCATTTCCGGCATGCTGATATCGCTGACTACCAGGTTAGGGTGAAGGGCCAGGGTTTTTTGCCATCCTTCCTTTCCATTGGCAGCCTCGATAATGTTGAAAGTATCATTTAAATTGTCTTTCAAATAAAAACGGAAATCCTCATTATCTTCAACCAGTAAAACAGAAAGCTTCTTAATTGAATTGCTGCCTCCCGCCTGCACCCAATCGGGGTTTTCGGATACTGCTGTCCGGGGGAAATCAGGTTCATTTATCGATACTTCTTCCTCTGTCACTAAATCAACAGGTAAAAGTATAGTAAAATAACTGCCCTGGCCGGGTTCACTTTGCACTGATATTTCACCGTTGTGCAGCTTTACAAATTCTTTGGTTATTGACAGCCCTATACCACTACCCTGGTTAACCATAGAGCCCGGCACCTCGTTTTGAAAAAAGCGCTCAAAAATTCTGTCCTGCTTATCTAACGGAATTCCAATACCCGTATCAATAACCTTTATCTCAAGCTGTCGCTCTTCAGGCGCTTTTTCAACCATCGCCAGTAAAACACTTATATGCCCGCCATCAGGTGTAAACTTAAAAGCATTGGAAAGCAGGTTGAAAATGATGCGTTCGATTTTATCGTGGTCAAAGTTGATAATCAGGTTTTGAATTTCCGAATCGAATACCAGCCTGATATGTTTTTTCTCAGCAACATCCGAGAACGAATAAACCATTTCCTTAATAAAATTGATAATATCACCACTCCGTGCATGCAGCCTAAGTTCCTGCACCTCCATTTTCCTGAAATCAAGCAACTGATTTACCATATTTAGTAACCGTTTGGCATTGCGGTTAATTAATTGCAACTGATTTCTCTGCTCTTCGGCCTCGGTTTGCTTTAAAATCTTATCAACAGGCGCCATTATCAATGATAAAGGGGTCCGGAATTCATGGCTTACATTGGTGAAGAACTTAATTTTCATCATATCAAGTTCATGCATACGCCTGGCCTCCTGCCGCTCATTTTCAATTAACAATTTAGCCTCGCGTTTCTCCTTTTCGATTTCAAACTGCCTTCTTATTTTTTGAATTCCGCGCCGGCGCATAAAAAATAGGATCCCAAATAAAAGTAATATATAAATAAAATAAGCTATTGTCGATTTCCAGAACGGGGGCAATACCTTAATTTTTAATGTGATATAATCAGGGTCCCACCGCCCTTCCTGGCTAATCGCCCTTACTTTAAAAGTATAATCGCCCCCATCAAGGTTGGTGTAGGTGGCTTTTCTCGTAGCATTATCGGCATCAATCCAATCCTTATCAAAGCCTTCCAACATATACTGATGTTTTACTTTGTTGGGATTAAAGAAATTAAGTGCGGCAAACTCAATGGTAAACACATTTTCATTGTGTGTCAGCGTCAGCTCGCGGGTAGCCGAAATAGCTTTTGACAATACCACATGTCCGTTAACTTCTTCATTAGCCTTGATACTTTTATTATAGAGCAAGAAATCAGTAAAAGTTAGTTTAGGTTTATTGATATTGGCATGTATAGCTATGGGGTCGAAAATATTGAAACCATGCCCGCCGCCAAATATGAGTTCGCCCTTGCGGGTTTTGAGCCCTGCCTGATCATTAAATTCCCGGCCTTGCAAACCATCCGTTTCATCAAAATTCTCAAACCTGAAAGCGTAAGGAGCCTTTTGGGCAATAAGCGTTACCCTGCTTAAACCATTAGCAGTACTCAACCACATTCTTCCTTTGCTATCTTCCAGTATTTGCAATATGGCATTATCTGGTAACCCGTTTCGCTTGGTTAACGATGTGAACTTGTTGGTTTCGGGATTAAGAATGCTTAACCCGTAGCGTGTAGCTATCCAGATCAAGCCGCGCCCGTCCTGGTTAATGCAGTTAATAGTATTACTAATCAAACTATTTGCATCATCTTTATTTATGCTGTAATGGATAAACCTGCCTGTATTTTTTAAAATCACATCGATACCAAAGTATCCTCCAACCCAAATATTGCCTTTGCGGTCTTCAAACAGAGCAGAAACGTAAAGGCACCTGATATCTGTTTGTTTAAAGGGACGGGAAAATTTCTTTTTTTCTCTGTCAAATATCTGGAGCCCGGCTGCAAATGTCCCTATCCATAACGTATGTGATGAATCTTCGAAAATACTCATCACCCGGTTATCGGCAAGGCTCCCGGCTATCTTATCGTCATGTTTATAGTGGGTAAACGTTTGTCCGTCAAAGCAATCCAGGCCGCCAAAATATGTCCCTATCCACAATTTTTGATCATGGTCGACACATAAACTGACAATAATATCATTGCTGAGACTGTTTGCATTTCCTGGTTCGTACTTATATTGTTTAAAGCTGCCGGTTTCACGGTTAAAATAAATCAATCCTCCTCCATTTGTACCAATCCAAATGTTCCCATTTTTATCTTCAACAAACTTGTTAGCATCTTCGAAACCCAAACTTTTAGGGTCTGAGGCGAAGTGCCTGTACAATGGGAACCGGATAATATTTTTGTGATAATAACTTACTCCTTCTTTAAAGGTGCCTGCCCACATAATACCCGAATCGTCCTTATAAAGGTTGATAACGCTGTTTTGACTTAATGATTTGGCATCATCTTCCCTGTTCAATAAATAGGTAAATGTGAAAGTTTTTTTATCTAACAAATTTATACCGCCGTGGTCGGTCGCTATCCATATTAACCCGTCATCAGCCTGGATAATGTTGCTGATGATATAAGATTTTAATTTGAGCCCCGAAGGTTCGTTAGCGATAGGCCTGAACGCCCTGCTTGAGGGACTGTAATAATACGCGTTGGCGTAAAAACCAGGTGTGTAAAACCATAAATCGTTATCCTTATCAACAGTAATGGCGTAATATGCATCTTTACTATTAACAGCTTTATTAAAAATATCTGTGCGGTAGGAAATTTTATTTTGACTGATATCAAACTTTTCAACCATTCCGTTACGGTATACCAACCAAAGGTTGCCGGCAGCATCCTGAGTTATGTCTGAAATGAGATTTGAATATAATGATACGCTTGAACGGTCGTGATAATACCGACGGGTTGTTTTGTTGACTCCATTATACCTGTAAAGACCGGAATCCGGGCACAAAAGCCAAAACTCGCCCTTACCACCGTGAATTATTTTAGATACGTTAGGATATCCAGGAACCTTTAACGAGCTCGTCATTACCGACATATCACTGTCAAACTGCTCCGTTTCCGGATTATAAAAACAATATCCTCCGCGGGTTGACACCCATAATTTTTTGCCGGGTCCTTCAAAAATACCGCTTACAAAATCATCGTTAAGTGACTTTTTATTATTAGCGTCGTGCTTGAATATTTTAAAACTATAGCCGTCATAACGGTTAAGGCCTGACGCGGTCCCAAACCACATAAAACCTTCAGAATCTTTAAAAATGCAGTTAACCTGGTTGTGAGACAAGCCATTGCTTCTGTTGAGCTGCGAAAACTGGTATTTGCCATTTTGCGCAAAAGCAACACGAAACGTCAACAACAATATAAGCACGCTTAGTGATAATTTATATCTCATAGCTTAGGAGTATTCATAAAAATAATCAATAAAAGACAGTGTTTGGTAAATATCGAATTTTAATATGCAAAGCAAGCCTGTTAATGCCTGGTATTAATGCAAAGTTTTGAGATATTCCTTCTTTATATTGGTTGATTCAAACCTACAGTAAGCCGCCATCTAAAAACTTAATTAAAATGGACTTTTTGTTGTAAAAATCCGACTTTACTATATTTGAGATATTCATATGCATTTAGGGATATCAATGCAATTTGCATATTTGTGATTCAGATGATCAAAAGAAATTTAAAACATACTTTCTCGCTCCTCAACGTTGACTATGTGAAGCTCAACTCCAAATGGAATTACAGGAATGTGATCAGTCCTTACTACCGTATTTATTATATAGATGATGGAGAAGGTGAAGTATCAGATGCCGCCAGTTCGTTAAAGCTTGAACCAGGCTATCTATACATTATTCCAAGTTTCACGCTATGTAACTTAGGGTGCAGTGATTATCTGGGCCAGTATTTTGTTCAGTTTTTTGAGGATTCGATAGATGGAAGTTCGCTTTTCGCTAACCACAGGGTTATATTGAGAACAAGGGCCACCGAAATGGATATCAACCTTTTTAACAGACTGCTTGAAATTAACCCGGGTAGAGGAATTAACCGGTCAGACAATCCCAAGGTATATGAAAAAGATATCTACTATAAGGAATATCAGGAACTTAATAATCAACAAAACACTTCCGTGTACCTGGAAACCCAAGGTATCCTGATGATGTTAACCGCAAAATTCCTTAACCCACAATTATTTAAGCATCCAGAACATAAATCTATACCCGTTAAAATTGCAGAAACCTTAAATTATATCCTTGTTAATTTACACATGGATCTAACTGTGAACCTGCTGGCTTCCCGGGCAAATCAAAATGTCGATTATTTTTCAAGGCAGTTTAAGCAGCACACAGGAACCAGGCCGTTGAATTATATAAATGAAAAACGAATTGAACGTGCACAATATTTGATGGCAACAAGCAGAATGGCTTACTCAGAGATCTGCACACAAACCGGGTTTGATAACCTTTCTTATTTTTCCAAAACTTTCAAAAAGCTAACCGGTATGTCGCCCAGCGAATATAAAAAACAGATGTACCAGGTTGGCTTCAATCATTAGTATCCTTATGCTTATCATTGTCGCTTTTTTCACCAATAATGCTGCAAATTGAGGATAGCATGGTCTGAAACAGCCAATGCTTCCATTTTTACAATCCTGTTCCCAAGCTTTCTTTCACTACGCATCCTGACATGGCGTAAACAAACGCTTAATTTCCATTATTTGATAATCCTCAATAAATAAGCTATTTATAGTCAAACCTGAAAGATAATTTGATTTAAGTAGCATCCGATCCTTTTATCAATCTTAACTTCAATAGTAATATTAACCGCTCAAAAGTCGGTTTTGTATAAAAAAAAGTCCCATTAGGTCAACTATTTAAATATTATTTCAAAGAAATTTGATTGATGATCAATTACTGACCGGCGTAAACTGAATTGCTCATCAACCAATTATAAATAACGATATATAGAAATTTACTTAAAGGCCTGGCTACTCGTTGCACAGCTGATCCAGACAGGTACTTTTTCAAAACTTCCAAACTCAATTATGAAAAGAAGAACATTAATAAAAGGCATGGCCACGGGGCTCTCGTCTTTGTATTTGTCAAAGGCTTTTGGCAGCAGTTTGCTGCAAACTAATTCAAACGCCGCAATTGCTTCGGGGCCTTTTAAACCCAGTTGGGATTCATTGACTCAGTACCAGGTGCCGGACTGGTTTCGCGATGCCAAGTTCGGGATGTGGGCGCATTGGGGCCCGCAGTGCCAGCCGGAACGCGGTGACTGGTATGCACGCGGTATGTACCAGGAAGGCAGCGACCAGTATAAATATCATGTTCAAAAATATGGGCATCCTTCCAAATTTGGTTTTAAAGACGTTATTAACGAATGGAAAGCCGAAAATTGGTACCCAGATGAATTGGTTGGCCTATATAAAAAAGCCGGCGCCAAATATTTTATGGCACTGGCCAATCACCATGATAATTTTGACCTTTATGACAGCAAATACCAGAGCTGGAACTCTACTAAACTTGGCCCCAAAAAAGACCTGATAGGCGGCTGGGCCAAAGCAGCTAAAGAGCATGGTTTGCCTTTTGGCGTAACCGTACACGCTTCCCACCCCTGGACCTGGTACGAGGTTGCCCAACGTGCAGATAAAACCGGTCCGTTGGCAGGTGTACCTTATGACGGCAAGCTTACCAAAGCTGATGGTGCAGGTAAATGGTGGAGTGGCTATGACCCACAGGAACTATATGCACAAAACCATCCTTTAAGTAAGGACAGCCTTGATAACAACAGTATGGGCAGCCATTGGGACTGGGGCAACGGCGCAAGCGTGCCCAGTAAGGCTTATTGTGATAAGTTTCTGAACCGCACCATTGAACTGATAGACAAATACGGCCCAGAACTGATTTATTTTGATGACACAGCCCTGCCCCTTTGGCCGGTAAGCGACGCCGGTTTAAAAATAGCGGCGCATATGTACAATACCAGCATTAAAAAGCATGGAAAACTGCAGGCCGCACTATTTGCTAAAGTATTGAATGAGCAGCAGCGTAAATGCATGATATGGGATATAGAACGTGGCCAAAGTAACCAGATAGAACCTTTACCATGGCAAACCGATACCTGTATTGGCGGCTGGCATTATGACCGGCGGATATTTGATAATAAGGGCTACAAAAGTGCCAAAACAGTGGTACATACCCTGGTTGATATTGTAAGTAAAAACGGTAACCTACTTTTAAACGTTCCATTACGGGGAGACGGAAGTATCGATAGTGAAGAACGTGCAGTTGTTGAGGGCATAGGTGCCTGGATGCAGGTTAACAGCGAGGCTATTTATGGTACCCGCCCCTGGACTGTATTTGGAGAAGGCCCGGCGACAGATTCGGCTGCCCCCATCAACGCGCAGGGCTTTAATGAAGGCAAAGGCAAACCATTCGGAGCCGAAGATATCCGGTTTACTGTAAAAGGCAAAACCCTTTATGCTACCATGCTGGGTTGGCCAACCGGGAATGAAGCCATTGTTAAAAAGTTAGCAAAAGGCAATGAAGCAGGCAATGTAAGCAGTGTAAGCTTGCTCGGAAACGGCAAGTTGAGTTTTGAGCAGACTGAGGCAGGTCTTAAAGTAAAATTACCTGAGCAGGCGCCCGGTAAAGATGCGTTTGTTTTAAAAATAGAAGGAGCTGTTTAATTTATATGATGAACCTGAAAACTTGTTACGCCCTGATCACTGCCGTTTCACTGGCAGTTCCCTCTTTGGCGCAAACTTTTAAGCTGGTATCGCCGGATAAAAAAACCGTTGTGGAAATAAACAACACCAGCAACCTGCAATATGCTGTTTCCAGCAATGGTTTAACAATCGTCCACCCGTCATCACTCGGTTTCGAGTTTAAAGATGAACCGGCTCTCGGAACCGGCATGGCCGTAACCAGCCATGTGGAGCATTCTGTTAATCAAACGTGGGCGCCAATAGTAAAAGCTAAACACAGCATTGTAACCGACCATTACAATGAATTGGAATTATCACTGGTAGAAAAATCGGCACCAATGCGCCGCATGAACATATGGTTCAGGGCTTATAACGATGGTGTTGCATTTCGCTACCAGTTGTTCGGGGCTGATAAAATCGGCGACCGGCAAATAGTAAAGGAGCTAACCACTTTTAACTTACCGGCAAAAGCAAAAACCTGGGTTGCAGACTATGGCAGTTATACATCTTCACAGGAAACTGAATTTCAACCGAAAAACCTAAACCATATCACAGAAAAAACAATTGCGGGCTTACCTTTGCTGGTAGAATTAGATCAGCATCATTATGCGGCTTTTACTGAAGCCAATATTGATAACTATCCGGGATTTTATATAGGATCCTCAAAAACTGACACTGGTGCTACCGACAAAATCAGCCTGATCACCAAGCTATCGCCCTTGCCCGGTGAAAATGAGAATGGTGTTAAAGTACGCTTCACTAATAATTTGTTTACACCCTGGCGTGTAGTGATGCTGGCAGGTTCGCCTGGTAAATTAATTGAATCGGAACTGATACAAAACCTGAACCCGCCTAACGTATTAAAAGATCCCAGCTGGATCAAACCAGGCATGAGCGCCTGGGATAACTGGTGGAGCGGAGACGTAAAAGTAGACATGCTGACCATTAAAAAGTATATAGACCTGGCCTCGAAAGAGCGTTGGCCTTACATGCTTATTGACTGGCAATGGTATGGGCCATTTAACAAGCCGGAAGCAGATATTACCAAAGTGGCCCCGCAATTAAATATGCCCGAGATTTTAGCCTATGCTAAAGCCAAAAAGGTTAAATGCTGGCTTTGGTTATATAGCTCGGATGTTAACCGGAATGACAATTTTGAAAAAGCGTTTCCGATTTACGAAAAATGGGGCATTGCAGGTATAAAAATTGACTTCATGGACCGCGATGACCAGCAAATGGTGAACTGGTACCGTCGTATCATCCAAACGGCTGCAAAATATCATTTGATGGTTGATTTTCATGGTGCATTTAAACCCGACGGCATCGAGCGGACCTATCCCAACATGGTAACCAGGGAAGGAGTTTTGGGAGAAGAATATTCAAAATTTTCGACCAGGATAACAGCCGGGCATAATACCACACTCCCATTCACACGTATGCTGGCCGGGCCAATGGATTATACTCCCGGCGGATTCCTGAATGTAAAGAAAAGCGATTTCAGAAAGGGAAGCCCTACCCAGGTAATGAACAGCCGATGTGCCGAGCTGGCAAAATTCGTGATCTACGAAAGTCCGTTTATGGTTTATTGCGATGCGCCTGAAAACATTTTGGGCAAGCCCGGAGCCGATTTTTTAAACGATATACCAACCGTTTGGGATGATACAAAGGTACTCGGCGGTTACCCGGGCCAATATGTCATTATTGCCAAAAGAAGCGGGAAAGACTGGTATATCGGCGCGATGACAAACGATTCTGAAAGAACTGTACAATTGAAAATGGATTTTTTACCGGCGGGTAACTACACGTTATCATCATGGAGCGATGTGTTATCATCTCCTCAAGACCTAACCCGGTCTGAAAAAAAGATATCGGCTAACTCGGTGATCAACGTCCATATGGATACAGCAGGCGGATGGGCAGCTAAAATAACTGCCCAGTAATTAATTGAGAACCTTTAATCCGGCATACAAAAGTTTAATACAATGATCAGATCATGACAAAGAATAAAACTCTTTTTCCATTTATATTAATAACCAGCCTATTCTTTCTGTGGGGGTTTGCACATAACCTCGACCCGATATTGATACCTCACTTAAAGAAGTCGTTTACGCTTACCACAGTGCAGGCTACGCTGGTGGATTCCGCGGTATTTATTGCCTATTTTTTGATGGCTTTACCGGCAGGTTTCATCATGAAAAAATACGGCTACAAAACAGGCATCATCACCGGCTTGCTTGTTTTCGCGGTTGGCTCCTACCTGTTTATACCGGCCGCCAATACGCAACAGTACACGTTTTTCCTGGTAGCTTTGTTTATCATTGCCTGCGGATTAACCATTTTAGAAACCGCAGCCAATCCTTATGCCTCCTCATTGGGTGATCCGTCAACTTCGATACAGAGGCTTAACTTTGCACAATCATTTAACGGGCTTGCTGCCACGCTGGCTCCGATAATTGGCGCACGTATTATATTAACCAAAGGTTATACAGCAGCACAATTAAGTGCCATGACAGAGGAAGGCCGAAAACTTGCACTGGCCGCCGAGGCTTCTTCTGTGAAAACACCTTATTTTATATTAGGTAGTGTATTGGTGTTCATAGCGATACTTTTTGCATTTACGCGGCTGCCCCGGATCCAGCAACACGAGGGACATGCTGCCAGCAAAAATATTTTCCACGCCTTGAAGCATCGTCATTTGGCTTGGGGTGTGGCCGCTCAGTTTTTCTATGTGGGTGCCCAGGTTTGTGTGTTCAGCCTGTTTATTCTTTACGCCACAAAATCTGCCGGCATCACAGAAGTAAAAGCGGCAGATTATTTGGGGTTATGTGGTTTTGCATTCCTGATAGGCAGGTTTATTGGTACTTTCCTGATGAGGTATTACAGCTCGGCTGTTTTACTTGCAGTTTATGCGGGTATCAATATTTTGCTATCCGCAATCGCCATTTTTGGTCACGGCATGATCACGGTTTACACAGTAATTGGGATCTGTTTCTTCATGTCAATCATGTTTCCAACCATTTTTGCCCTGGGTATAAAAGATTTAAAAGCTGATACAGAATTTGGCAGCAGCCTGATCATTATGTCTATTGTCGGTGGTGCTGTTTTACCAAGGATATTCGGTTATATCAGCGATGTAACTGGCAATATTCAAAATGGTTATGTGGTACCGTTGGTATGCTTTGCGGTGGTGGCCCTTTTTGGATTAAAAGGACATCGTGTAAAAGTGGGGCCGGAAAATGTACCGGCTTCAACTATCCTTTAACAATTCTCCATTTTCAATATGCAGAAAATTAATTTACCTAAAGTAATTTTTGGAACCAGCGGATTAGGAAATTTATATGTAGCACTTCCGGACGATGTTAAATGTGCTATTGTTGCCGAAAGTATCAGGCATTCTCCTAAACCGGCTGTATTTGACTCAGCAGGGAAATACGGCGCGGGGCTCGCGCTTGAATCATTGGGAAAGGCTTTGGCAATACTAAATGTCTCCCCATCGGAGGTACTGATCAGTAATAAATTGGGCTGGCTGCGTACGGAGTTAAAAAACCCCGAACCTTCTTTTGAACCGGGTGTTTGGCGCGACCTGAAATATGACGCCGTTCAGCGAATAAGTTATGAAGGCATCCTGGAATGTTATGAACAGGGAAATGAGTTGCTGGGCAATTATCGTGCACAACTGGTATCTGTACATGATCCTGATGAATACCTTAATGCAGCAAAAGATAAACAGGAACAAGCACAACGCTATCGGGACATATTGGAAGCCTACCGTGCGCTGAATGAATTGAAACGGAATGGCAAAGTAAAAGGTATTGGTGTAGGTTCGAAAGACTGGCGGATCATCAAAAAGATAACGCAGGATGTAAAATTGGATTGGGTAATGATCGCCAATAGCATGACAATTCATAGCCATCCGCCAGAATTAATTGAATTTATGCAGGAGCTTGAAAAGCAAGGAACTTTGATCATTAATTCCGCCGTTTTTAACGGCGGCTTTTTAACCGGGTCTGATTATTATAACTATCGGTTAACGGATCCGGTAAAAGACAAACATTTACATCGTTGGCGAGAGTTGTTTTATGGCTTATGTTCAGATTATAAAATAAAACCGGCGGATGCCTGCGTGGCTTTTGGGTTAAATGCTCCAGGCGTTAAAAGTATCGCCCTGAATACCACAAATCCCGACAGGGTTTCACAAAATGTTTCGCTGGCTTCATTAAAGATCCCAACACAATTTTGGAAAGAAATGAAAGAATATGGCTTAGTTGACGAATCATACGCTTCCGCTTATCTGTAAAAATTAAATATCACTATGAAAAGATACTGTTTGGCCCTCGATTTAAAGGATGATCCGCAATTGATAGCGGAATATGAACATTGGCATAAGGCTGAAAATAGCTGGCCGGAAATACGCAAAAGCATACTGGACGCGGAAATTCTTGATATGCAGATCTATCGCACGGGAAACCGGTTGTTTATGATCATGGAAACGAGCGACCATTTTGAGTCGAAGAAAAAAGAAGAAATGGACGCGCTAAATCCTAAAGTACAGGAATGGGAGCAACTCATGTGGCTATTTCAACAACCACTACCCTGGGCAAAAGAAGGAGAAAAATGGGTGATCATGAAACAGATTTTTCAACTTTAAGAACGGATGATATACGGATAATATTGCGAAGAAACAGGGCTGAACGATTCATTGCGCAACGCTCAACCGTCAACATAAGATACTGATTTTAAATAAATTAAAAAAATAACACAACTTCAAATTTCGGGCATACAACGGGAAAGACACAAATCATAGCGGTCTTTCCCGTTTTCAGCTATCGGGTTACTTAGTATTTATGATTTTCGGCTAAGGACTAAACACCAATTTATCGTCAGCACCACATCAGTTAATTATTTTCACTTCGCCGTTAATTACCTCGAATGGTATCCACAAATAACCGGATTTCTCCAGGTCAAGTTTGTTCCACAGATCTCCCATGAAGATAAAACTTGAAGGTTTTCCGTTTACCGGCAAAACATAATTTCCCTGGGCAAAGAATGTTTGTTCTGCATTAGCACCGCTGCAGGGGTTACCTACCTCCTTCCATGGCCCCATGATGCTATCGGCAGTTGCGTAAGATGCCGCATTGGGGCTCCAACCAGAGCACCCCGAAGTGATCAGGAAATATTTGCCGTTTTTTTTGAAAAGTGCCGGGCTTTCGCGGTTTCTGTCGATCAGAATCCGGGTGTAATGTTCCGTTGGCTTCAAATAATCATCTGTCAGCTGGCAAACATGCATAGTGTTGTTACCTTCGGACGAATAAACAACGTAGGCTTTCCCATCGGTATCCTTAAAAAGTGTCATATCACGCAGCATTTGGTTGTTTGGTTTGATACTGCCCAGGTATGTGTATGGCCCCCCGGGCGAATCGCTTATGGCAATACCGGCCTTTGAATCCTGGTAATCATTTCTGTCATTATGGAACCACATCACAAATTTTTTGGTTTTCTCATTGTAAAGCACCTTGGGCCGTTCAATTACCCTGCCAGTATCCAGATCATTTGACGGGTCACCTGTCACAGATCTTAATGCAGTTCCCAGATTTTTCCAATGTTTCAGATCCGTCGACGAATAACATGACACCCCGCCTGCAGGAACCCGGTAATCTTCCCAGCTTTGTCCGGGGACCAGCCAGGTTTTGCCTTTTTTAATTTCGCCAAACAGGTAATATACCTCATTATAATAAAGTACCCCTGCCCCATGAGCATTAATCTGATTTCCATCAGTGTCCTTAAAGTCTCCGCCCGAAATCATGTTTTGCGATCGTGCCTCGTTATTGAAAAACATGGATAAGATCAGGATCAGTACCGTATACTTCATATATTTTGTTTTCTATTTAACATATCGAATAGCGTTTAAAAATAGGTAAAAAAAGGATGGTTGCTCTACACTCAACCATCCTTTTACTTTGTGCCTCACCATAAAAAGTGATTGTGATCACTTTTTATGGTGAGGCACATCATATTGAAGACTAAATCCATTCGTGATCTTTGTCATTAAACAAGGAAACGCTGATGGAGAATGCCGCGCTGCTAAAAGCAATTATTGAAAATGCCATAGACGGCATTATTACCATAAACAGCCACGGAATTATCGAATCTATCAATCCGGCAGCATGTAATCTGTTTCAATACAGCCCCGGCGAAGTAATTGGTAAAAATGTATCTGTTTTAATGCCGCTGCCCGATAAGGAGCTGCACGATGGTTATATAAACCGTTATCAAAACACAGGCAAGGCGCACATTATAGGTTTTGGCCGCGAAGTTAAGGGTTTAAAAAAAGATGGCTCGGTATTCCCTTTCCGCCTGGGGGTAAGTGAAGTACAGTTTTCAGGCCGAAAAATCTATACCGGTTTTATCCATGACCTAACACGCGAAAAGGAGGCAGAGGAAAGATTAAAGGAGTACGCCGTCCATTTAGAAGAGCTGGTGGAAGAGCGTACAATTTCTTTAAAGCATTCGGTAAGCGAATTGCTGCAGGCTAAAGAAGAAGTTAGCCTGTCATTAGAGAAAGAAAAAGAACTTGGCCAGATGAAAAGCCGTTTTGTATCAATGGCCTCGCACGAGTTCAGGACCCCGCTGAGCAGTATCCAATTGTCGGCCATCCTTGTTGAAAAATATGCGCAGGAGTTTAGCAATCCTAACATCAGCAAACACATCGCCAAAATAAAAACGTCGGTAGGTAACCTTACGGGTATCCTGAATGATTTTCTGTCGCTCGAAAAACTCGAAGCCGGCAAGGTCGAGCCCGTATTTACCGAATTTAACCTGGTAAAATTTGGCGAGGAAATAACAGAAGAAATGCAACTGGTAGCCAAACAAAACCAAAATATCATTTATCAGCATACCGGTACTACCAGTGTTTTTAAATTGGATCCCGCACTGTTAAAAAACTGCATCATTAACCTGATCAGCAACGCCATCAAATACTCGGGCGAAAATACCTTTATTGAATTTAACACGGAGGTAGCCAGCAATCAGTTGGTTGTTGTGGTTAAGGATAATGGTATAGGCATCCCTGAAAGTGACCAGAAGCACTTGTTTGAAGCGTTTTTCAGGGCACACAATACCGGCAATATATCAGGTACTGGTCTCGGCCTTAATATAGTGGCGCGCTACGTTGGCCTGATCAACGGCACGGTGCAATTTGAAAGCAAAGTTAATTACGGAACATCATTCACGCTCACATTTTCGCAATCATGAAAAAAAGTATCCTCATTATTGAAGACAATACCGATATAAGAGAAAGCACCGCCGAAATACTGGAGCTTTCCGGCTACCTGGTATTACAGGCCGGTAACGGCAAAATTGGTGTGGACTTAGCTATAAAGCATAAACCCGACCTTATTTTGTGCGATATCATGATGCCCGAGCTTGACGGGTATGGCGTGTTATTCATGCTCAGCAAATCGCCCGAAACGGATAATATACCCTTTATATTTTTAACCGCGAAAGCCGAACGGGTAGACTTTAGAAAAGGCATGGAAATGGGTGCCGATGATTATCTTACCAAACCTTTTGACGACATAGAATTGCTTAATGCCATTGATAGCAGGTTGAGCAAAAAAGAAAAACAACAGGCATTTTTTAGCAGGTCGCTGCAAAAAATAGAGCACCTGGCCATCAATTCGCGCAACGGCGCTGCCGAGTTAAACGCACTGATAGCCAGTCGAAAAATAAGGCAGATAAGAAAAAAACAAGTATTATTTTACGACGGCGATAGCCCGCAGGGAATTTACCTGGTAATGGAAGGCAGCATAAAAACATTTAAACTGGCCGAAGACGGCAGGGAACTGATGACCGGCTTATACAAAGCCGACGACTACCTTGGCGTACATGCCCTGCTGCTTGATGATGCTTATGGCGAAACTGCCGAAGCAACCGAAGACGCGGCCATATGCCTGCTGCCGAAAGATATCGTTTTAACCATGCTTGACCGGTATCCCGACGTTGGACGGCAATTTTTGAAAATACTGTCAAACAATATCAAAGAAAAGGAAGAACAGCTAATCGAGCTGGCCTACCATTCTGTAAGGAAACGGCTGGCACAGGTATTAGTAAGGCTGAACAAGCAAAACGGCGAAAAACAGGAATTTAAAATATCAAGGGAAGAAATGGCATCAATGGCCGGTATGGCTACCGAAACGGTAAGCCGTACGCTTTCTGATTTTAAAGAGGAAGGCCTGATAGAAAAGAAAGGTGCAACCATCAATATAACAGACCTTAACAAGCTGGTAAAAATGAGAAACTGACAAAGGTCATTTTTTTCACTGACCGCACTCATGGTTTTGCCGGTGCCATCCGGGTAGTTTTGTTTAATATAAATGTGCACAGATGAAAGTTGTAGCTTACAGTATCAAGGCGTTCGAAAAGGAATTTTTGGCCAGAGCGAACCAAAAAAAACATGATATTACCCTTATCTCTAACCCATTAAATTCTGAAACCGCGGTTTATGCCGAGGGTAAGGAAGCGGTGGTTGTTTTTACCAATGACGATGTATCTGCCTATGTTATCAACCAACTGGCCGATCTTGGCGTTAAATATATTGCTACCCGGTCGGTTGGTACAGATCATATAGATAAGGAAACAGCAGCTTTGCGCAACATAAAACTGGCCAATGTACCTGAATACTCGCCGCAGGCTATTGCCGAACATACCGTTGCCATGGCACTTGCCCTGAACAGGCATTTAACCGAATCAAATGCCCATAGCCATCTGTTCGATTTCAGGCTGAATGGCCTCATGGGGTTTAATTTATCTGGCAAAACAGTTGGCATTATTGGCCTGGGACATACCGGGCAGGCGGTTACTGCTATCTTTAATGGCTTTGGCTGTCGTGTTATTGGCTATGATCCGATCGTCAAATCAAACTTGCCAGGGGTTGAACAAGTGTCTATGAATGACCTGCTTGCTACCGCCGATATCATTTCATTACATGCCCCCCTCAGCCCTGAAAACTACCATATGATCAATAATGACACCCTTGCTTTGATGAAAGATGGAGTCATGCTCCTGAATACTTCGCGGGGAGGGTTAATTGATACTGAAGCTGCATTACAAGCCCTTGAGGCCGGTAAAATAGGTTATTTAGGACTGGACGTTTATGAAAAAGAAAAGGGTCTGTTTTTTGAGCAGCATCAACATGATACCGATAAGGACCCTTTGCTGGAAAAACTGATGACGTTTAAAAATGTCCTCATCACCCCCCATCAGGCTTTTTTAACCAGTGAGGCATTACAGCAAATTGCTAATCAAACCATAAAAAATCTTGATCAGTGGCAGGCTAAAAAGTGCGTTGGAAATGCGTGTGTGTGTGCAAAAAACTGCAAAGCGACCGGTGAGCTATCAACGGTTGATACTACCAAAGCTTAATATTTATGAAAATCCCTCAGCACCTTATTGATAAATACAACGTTGCTGCTCCCCGTTATACCAGTTACCCTACGGTACCTTATTGGAACACTGAAAACTTCGACGAAGAGGAATGGCGAAAGTCAGTATCGCTTTCTTTTAAGGAGAGTAACGATCGTGACGGGATCAGCCTGTATATTCACCTTCCATTTTGCGAAAGCCTGTGTACCTATTGCGGTTGTAACACCCGCATCACCAAAAACCACCGGGTAGAAGAGCC
This sequence comes from Mucilaginibacter sp. SG538B, assembly GCF_013376065.1. NCBI lineage: Bacteria > Pseudomonadati > Bacteroidota > Sphingobacteriia > Sphingobacteriales > Sphingobacteriaceae > Mucilaginibacter > Mucilaginibacter sp. SG538B. The sequence goes on along the minus strand of NZ_JABMJI010000006.1, from coordinate 243,739 downwards.
ATACATTAAAGCTGTTTTGATGGAATGGGCCATGTACCTCAATACCTTTGAAAGCAAACCCGTTATCAGGGAAATACACCTCGGCGGCGGCACACCTACATTTTTTAAACCCGAACACCTGGCCATACTGATCAATGGTATATTAAATTCATCAACTATCCATCCCCGGGCCGAGTTTAGCTTTGAGGCGCACCCCGCCAATACAACTGTTGATCATTTACAGGTTTTATACAATCTTGGTTTCAGGAGGATAAGCCTCGGCATTCAGGATTTTGATCCCAGGGTTCAGTTTATCATTAACCGGATCCAGAGTTTTGAACTGGTAAAACTGGTTACCCAGCAGGCACGACGGATCGGGTACACATCCGTTAACTTCGATCTGATATATGGCCTCCCGCTTCAAACCATCAACGGGCTAAAGGATACCATTGCCCAGGTGGCGAAATTAATGCCCGATAGGATCGCTTTTTACAGTTATGCCCATGTACCGTGGATAAAACCCGGTCAGCGCCGTTTTACCGAAAACGACCTGCCAGATGCTAATGATAAAAGAGCTTTGTATGAATGCGGACGCGAATTATTTACAGCGTTGGGCTATCATGAAATTGGTATGGACCATTTCGCCTTGCCCACGGATAGTCTTTACTTAGCCGAACAAAATGGTACGCTGCACCGTAATTTCATGGGTTACACCCATCAATATACCCAATTAATGATTGGTTTGGGCGTATCCTCCATAAGCGATAGCTGGTATGCCTTTGCCCAAAATGTAAAAAAAGTAGAGGAATACCTGCAATTAGTTAATGCCGGCCAGCTGCCGGTATTTAAAGGACATATGCTTACAACCGATGATCTGAGCATTCGCAAGCATATTTTAAATATCATGTGTAACGGCAAAACTTGTTGGAACCATAATGAAACAAGTGAAGCTTTTTTAAAGGGGCTGGAACGTATGCGCCAATTTGAGCAGGACGGGCTCGTTGAGCTAAATTCATGGTGCATTACAGTTACCCCCATGGGTAAACGCTTTTTACGCAATATATGTATGGCGCTTGATGCCCGCCTATGGGCCGATAAGCCTACTACGCAGTTATTCAGTATGACTGGATAAGGCTTTGACAACACCAACTATCAGTTAAACAAAGAAACCGGGATCGATTCCCGGTTTCTTTGTTTTAGATATTTAGTAATTGCAGTTTCTCTTCTGATAAGAGCAGGTCTTTCAGCATCCGCTCCAGGTAATCCTGGGTTTGGTTGCTTATTTGCGGTATTAATTCTTTATAGTATGTGATACCCTGCTGTAATTGGTCTTTAAATTTGAGCAGGTATTTTCCTTTCTTTTCGTTGAGGTTTGCTACATAGCCCGAAATGTCCTTTTTAAGGTAATCGATATAAAGGTTTAACTCATTGATAAACATATTAGGGCGGGTTGTTGCCTCAAGCAAGTTGATATGCCCATAGATATGGCCAACCATATCATCAAGCGTATAAACCCCTGAAAAGAAGGCGATATTTGGTCCGGGACAAATGGTTACTGCCTTGTTTTCCCGGGCTTTCAGGATATCGTTTTTGATATAAGCAGATGCACAGAGCCCTTCGCATAAGCAAACCTTTTCGGTAACAGCATCTATTTGCTTTTTAATTTCAGCTGCCGGAAGCTCACTGTGTTTTAGCTGCTTTATTTTCAAATGCTGGTACTCACGTGATGCTGTGCAAATGGGATGTTCGGTAAACTCGGTATTTGATACCAAATATTTTTTATTGCAGGGACTGCCCGGCCTGCCATTTGCTATTCTGCTAAGTCTTTGCTCTTCGCCCGAGCTTTTGCTGAAGTTATTGAACAGGATACCCAGCGGCGACGACGAGCTTACATAAAAATCATCATGGCCGGCGCCTGCCAATTGTTGTAGCGTATGTTCATCAACATTGGTGGCTTCGGGTACCAGCAGGAACGGGCTGCCCCAACCGGTAGCATCCATTTGATAATGCTCCCGCAAAAAAATATCTTCCTGCATAGTGCCTATCCCACCTTGTACGCTGATCTTTTGCGCCGGGCTGGTCTCTGTAAACCCCCTTTCGGCAAGTGCAGGTTGATAGAGGTCAAGCAGTTCGTGCATCATATTTTCCCTTTTCAGTTTAAACTCTTCCAGGATGGGCCCGAGCAGCAGGCCATCAGTAGCAAAAGCATGCCCGCCGCAATTCAGACCCGATTCAATTCTGAATTCTGATACCCACAGCCCCTTCTTTGCTAAAAACTTTGCCTGGATCAGCGCCGAACGAAAATCGCTCACCTTTAAAACGATCCGTTTACGGAGCTCGTTATTGCCATCAGGATAAAAACACTTAAAAGTTTCCAGGTAACTGTACAGCCTCGGGTTCATGCCCGCCGAAAGTACCACTGATGAACCTAAATCGCTTTCAGCGAAACCTTTTAAAGCGGCAAGCGCGTCGGTATGGGTATCGCCGGTATAATTGCCGTCTGCGTCAAAGTTCATTTTATCAACTTTGGCCATGATATTTACATCAATTGCCCCTTTGTTCATTTTAACACGCAAAAGATCTTGAAAGATCTGTTTACGTTCCCCCTCGGGATACTCGTTCATCAGTTCGTAACCCTGCTTTAAAGGCGAAGCCTCCGGTAGCAAGTTAAAGTAACGGTCGATGTCCATTCCCTGGTTAAATGGCATTTGTTTAAGTTCTTCAAACTGCCTATTTACCAATTCGTTTAATAAATTAAGATAGGCTGTAATCCGTTTTGAACGGCTGTCGGGCCCACTTTTTAAAATAGGCGTAAATGGCAAACCATTTTGAGTTGAATGATACTGCCGCATACGCTCAACGAGTTCATCATCAACAATTGAAACAACGGACGAGATACCGTACCGGGCCACTTTTAGCGGTGTATCAACAGAGTATCCCAAACCTAAAACAGGTATATGAAAGCTGTGCATATAATTAATTTAATATTATGTATTTAGAATAAACATGAGGCTCATCAATGTACCTATGGTGTTACTTACAAATAACGGTTCCGCTGGCCGATGGCGGACTCAGATAAGGAATATCAAGCGCGAGCCCACGCAGTAAAAACCAGACGCCAAGGCATAGCATAAAATAGGGAACCACCCTGTTCATCTTTCTTCGGACGCCCTGGTTAACAAATCCACTGCCAACAGTGACCGCCAGCATTAAAGGCAGGGTACCTAAACCAAACCAAACCATATATTGCACGGAAGCACCCACTGATGAAGTGTTTACCGCACCGATGAGCGCCAGGTAAACAAAACCGCAGGGTAAAAAGCCATTCAGCAAGCCTATGGCTAAATGGCCGGCCCGGTGCTGTAACGCATAAGTAAGCAACGCATTAAAAGGCTTCAGCAGCCAGTTGCTACTGCTTTTGTTACGAATTTTCACCTTCCACAATCTTGAACCGGCCGCCAGCAGGATCAGTATCCCGCTAATGATGCTTACCCCCTGCTGCAAACCTGAAAGCCATAATTGCTTACCGATGAGCCCGGTTATTAAGCCGAGGGTTGCGTAACTTATAGTACGCCCAAGGTTATATACCAACTTATCCCACAACAGCAGCCAAAAGCTACTGTGGTTAACTGGGATAGCGAAGGCGAGCGGGCCGCACATTCCTATACAGTGAACACTGCCAAACAAGCCTATAAAAAAAGCGATTTGACTGGTGCTCATGGTATAAATATTTCTTTGGTGTACAGGTATTTTTTGCCATTGTTTTCCCAATTAAAAACAAGCTGCCACCTACCTGGCTTTACATCAGTCAGAGGGATATTCACATTCCCTGCCAGGTTGCTCTGCAGATTGATATGTTTGTCCATTTTGCCGTCGTCCGGGCGCTTTAAATCTACTGCTCCCTTTACCGGGCCTGCAAACTTTACTAAAAGGATATTGTTGTTAACGCTGATCGATGGCTGTGCTTTATCGCTAAGTACTTGCTTCTCTTTATCATAATCGGCATTAAACGCAAGCCCTTTTTCGTAATAATGCGGATCGACATCGTCGGGCTGCCTGAACATGGCAACGCCCATGGCTACAATGTAACTCATAAAAGCCAGCATGCTTATTACTATTCCTTTTCCCCAGTTCATATGCTTAATCATTTGTGGGTGCTATAAAATTGGTTTTAACAGATTGAACCACCTTGCCGCCAAGCAACAGGTTCAGTTTAATGGTAGTTTTGGCGGCATATATTTTTGATGCAGGGAGCATGACAAAAAACACCGTTTTAGCCGATCCGCCCTTTGCAACCGGTCCGGGCGCCTGGATATAACTGATCTTAACAGCCGGATCATCCGCCCCTATCCTGATCACTCTATCCTGATTGGTTTTATTAATGATTTCGGCATTATAAATATTACTGATGTAGCCGCCCGGCTGTTGCTGATAAAGCATTCCCGCACTGCGCATAACGGTGATATCCATATCGCTCCGACTGAAAATAAAATAACCAAGTACAGCTACCAGCACGGTTATTACCGCGGTATATCCCATCATGCGCCCGGTAAACGAGGGCTTTTCTTTCAGCCTGATCATATTTTCGGAGAAGTAGCCAATCAGGTTGCGGGGCTTTCCTATCTTGTCCATTACCTGGTCGCAGGCATCTATGCAGGCGGTACAGTTGATACATTCAATTTGAGTTCCTTTACGAATATCAATACCTGTAGGACAAACAGCAACGCATAGGCTGCAATCAACGCAATCGCCTTTCAGGTTAAAGGGGTCCGCGTTACGGCTTAACTTGCCGCGTGGTTCGCCGCGCACATCGTCATAAGCTACTACTAAAGTATGCTCATCAATCAATACACTTTGTAAACGCCCGTAAGGGCATATCAATGTGCAAACCAGCTCACGTACCTGGCTGTAAATCAAATAAAATACAATCGTGAATACCCATATACTGATAAAACCGACCCAGTGGGCTGTAACAGGTTCAACAATAATTTTAACAAGGCTTTCGCTGCCGATGATATAAGCAAGGAAAGTGTTGGCTATCAGAAAGGAGACCAATACAAACAAAGCATGTTTGGCTGTTTTTTTGATGATTTTTTCCCGTGTCCAGGCACCAGCGTCAAGCTTTTTACGCTTATTGGCATCCCCTTCTATCCAAATCTCTATCTTTCTGAAAACCATTTCCATAAATATGGTTTGCGGGCAGATCCAACCGCAGAAAATACGGCCGAAAGCAATAGTAAATATTACCACGCAAACCAAAAAAACAAGCGAAGCCAGCATGAACAGAAAAATATCCTGCGGCCAAAACACCTGCCCCAGCAGTACAAATTGCCGGTCTATCACATTGAGCAGCAACAACGGCTGGCCATTGATTCGTAAAAACGGCCCGGCAAAAAAGAAAATGAGATAAAAATAGCTTAACCAGCTTCTCCATTTATAAAACCTGCCTTTACGTACCAGCGGATACATCCACTGCCTTTTCCCGTTTTCTTTTGCCGCCAGTAAACCGTCCATAATCGTTATATTTTTGCTATCGTTTTGCCTTTTGCCGCAACGTCATCTGCATCTTTTTCGCCCTGCGGTTCTTTAGGATTAGCCGGATTGCTGCCATGCAATGATTTTATATAGTTTGCCACATCCGAGATTTGCTTGGGCGATAACTGTTTCTCCCAATTGGGCATCCCTTTGGCCTGTACGCCGTATTTTATGGTTTTAAATACATCATTGATCTTACCGCCGTGCAGCCAGTAATCATCGGTAAGGTTGGGGCCAACTACCCCTTGCGCGTGATCGCCATGACAAGGAACGCAGCTTTGTTTAAAAACCGCCTGCCCTGAAGCCAGTACAGCCTGATCGGTAACGAGTTTAACTGTGGTTTCGTCAACCCGGTTAGCGGCCTTGCTCAGGTATTCTTTTTTGGCAATGTCTGCCTGGGCCATCTCCGTTTTATATTCATCATATTGCAACTGCCCAACACCAAATACATGATAAATGAGTATGTAACCAATTGCAAAAATAATGGTGATATAAAACAGGTAGCTGAACCAGCCTGGAATAGGATTATTAAGCTCCTGAATACCGTCATAATCATGTGCTATGATCAGCTCCTTTTCTTCAGACATCGGTCTTAGCGACAGTAATTTGTTCCAAACCTCCGTTTTAGGCTTTTTAACTTTTTTGGCGGGTTTCATCTCCGCTATGATCTGCTCTTCTGTATACCCCTGCGCCCGGAGCGTTATTTTTGTCAATACCCTAAGCGCCCTGAGCAACACCAGCATTGCTACAATAAACAATGCCAGCATGGCTATAATTGCTCCATACCCTATCTCGTTCATCAAATCGCCCGGTATCAGGCTGTCATCGGCGGCCATTGCCGGATGTAACGGTATCATCAATACAAGTAAAATTAACAGGCGGCGGTATTTCATAAGTTGTAAGAATTAAGGGATTCACCATGACTATCCTTCAAAGGCAGATTACGCATATGATCTACATGCTGTTTCCTGAGCCTGAAAAGCAGGATAGCTACTACAATAAAAAATACGAGGAAGATCCCCAGAGAAAATAACAGGTAACCCTGGGCACCCGAAATGTGTTCTGTAAATTGCTTAAACATTGCTTTTGTTATTTAGCGGCGGTTTTGCTTGCTTTGATATCGGTACCCAAACGTTGCAGGTAAGCTATCAAGGCTACTATTTCTTTATTGTTTTTAACCTTTATATGATCGTTATACAGGTTATCGGCAATTTCTTTTTCCTGTTTACTAAGATCGTTGTTGGCTATTTTTTCATATCCTTCGGGATATGGGACGCCCAGTGTGCGCATGGCCTTTATTTTGGCGGCTGTGGTAGCCGTATCAAGATTTTGGGTTAACAGCCAATCATAATTTGGCATAATACTCCCCGGCGACATGAGGCGCGGGTCCATCAGGTGGTTATAGTGCCAGGCATTACCATATTTGCCGCCCTCGCGTGCCAGGTCGGGCCCGGTACGTTTTGATCCCCATAAAAACGGGTGATCATAAACAAATTCACCAGCCTTGCTGTATTCGCCATAGCGCTCGGTTTCTGAGCGGAAAGGTCTTACCGTTTGTGAGTGGCAGTTTGAGCAGCCCTCTCTGATATAAAGGTCACGTCCCTGCAACTCAAGTGGAGTATAAGGTTTTACCGCTGCTATAGTTGGGATATTTGATGATATAGTTAGCGTTGGCATCAACTCAATAAAAGTACCTACCAGTATAACCAGCAATGCGGCTATCATCATTTGTATTGGGCGGCGTTCCAATACCCGGTGCCATGTTTCTTCATGCCCGGTTTTGCTTAAAGTCGGCAGCGGCATAGCCTGGGCAGGCTCATTTGCAACGAGTTTGCCCTGCAGCGCGGTGCGGCAAAGGTTATAAGCCATTACAATAACACCCAGCAGGTATAATCCACCGCCTACAGAACGCATAACGTGCATAGGCAATATGCGCATGGTGGTTTCCAAAAATGCCGGATATTTCAGAATTCCTTCGGGTGTAAACTCTTTAAGCATTAAACCCTGGGTAAAACCGGCCCAATACATTGGCACGGCGTAAAACAGGATCCCGAGCGTGCCTATCCAAAAATGGAACGAGGCCATCTTCTTTGAATATAACTGCGTTTTATAAATACGCGGAATAAGCCAGTAAAGGATGGCAAAGGTTAAAAAGCCGTTCCAGCCCAAAGCGCCAACGTGTACGTGAGCAATTATCCAATCGGTAAAGTGGCCTATGGCGTTCACCTGTTTCAATGAAAGCATAGGGCCTTCAAAAGTGGCCATACCATAAGCAGTTAAGCCAACTACCATAAACTTCAGGATCACATCATCGCGAACTTTATCCCAGGCCCCTCGCAAGGTGAGCAAACCATTGATCATACCGCCCCAGCTTGGTGCTAACAGCATGATAGAAAAGGCCACACCTAATGACTGCGCCCAACCGGGAAGCGTGGTGTACAGTAAATGGTGCGGGCCGGCCCAGATATATATAAAAATGAGAGCCCAAAAGTGCAGAATACTTAACTTATAGGAATAGATAGGCCTGTTGGCCATTTTGGGCAAAAAGTAATACATCATGCCCAGGTATGGGGTGGTCAGGAAAAATGCCACCGCATTGTGGCCATACCACCATTGTACCAGTGCATCCTGCACGCCGGCATATACCATGTAACTTTTAAAGGCTGATACCGGCAGTTCAAATGAATTTACAATATGCAATACGGCAATGGTGACAAACGTGGCTATGTAAAACCATATGGCAACATATAAATGCCGTTCGCGGCGTTTAAATATGGTTCCAAACATATTAATGCCAAACACAACCCAGATAAGGGTAATGGCAATATCTATTGGCCATTCAAGTTCGGCATATTCATGCGAGGTGGTTAAACCTAAGGGCAACGTAATAACAGCCGAAACAATGATGAGCTGCCAGCCCCAAAAATGAATTTGACTAAGAGCATCGCTAAACATCCGCGCTTTTAACAGCCGCTGTAATGAATAGTAAACACCCATAAAAATAGCGTTACCCACAAAAGCGAAGATCACCGCATTGGTGTGTAAGGGCCTGATGCGGCCAAATGTAGTGTATTGGTTGCCCATGTTCATCCCCGGGCTATACAATTGTATGGCTACGATGAGGCCTACGGTCATCCCAATTATACCCCAGATCACCGTGGCGATACCAAAATTCCGGACGATCTTGTTGTCATAGTAAAAATTTTCGGGCTGCATATGATATTAAATAATTTGATGGTGTAAAAGTATTGAGGGGCTGCCGCCGACAGAATGATGACGGTTTGCCCGAATAATGACATTGGTCATTTTTTATCTTTATCATTTGGTTCATCATCCAGCAGGATCCTTACCGATGGGGTATACAGATCATCATGCTGGCCGTTACGCTGCGCCCAAAAAAAAGCGCCTAAAAACACGAGTGCAAGCAGCACGCTGCACCCGATCAGGAAATAAATAATGTTCATGATAATTTTCTTTTTTTAGCGGCGAGGTGTGTTGCTATGCTTGTGAACGAAATGATGGTTGCAGTACTTAAAGGCATCAATATGGCCGCTATAAGCGGTGAAAGCCTGCCGCTTACAGCATAGCTTAATCCTAATAGGTTATAGCAAAGCGATATAAAAAACGAGATGTGGATAATGGTGATACTATCCTTTGATAATTTAAGAAATGCGGGCAGCAACCTGAGCGAACGCCCATCTAAAATAGCATCGCTGCCGGGCGAAAAATTGTTAACGTTATCCGTAATAGCTATCCCCAAATCACTTTGTTTTAAAGCACCCGAATCATTCAAGCCATCACCTATCATCATTACCTTTTTACCGGCCAGCTGTAAAGCCTTTATAAAATCAAGCTTTTGCTGCGGGGATTGGTTAAACAGCATATATCCCTCCCCCTTAAAATAAGGCAGTAAATTTTTCCGCTCCCGGTCCTGGTCGCCTGATAACAGGTAAATTTTATAATCTGCGGCCAGCCGCGCAATATCTTCAAGCCCTTCACGATACTTGTTAACAAAGCTGAAATAACCGGCGTATCGCCCGTTAATCATCAGGTGTACTTCGGTTGATTTTGCGATGTCTACTCCTCCTGTTAAAAACGATTGGCTGCCCACTTGAACATTATGCCCATCAACCCAGGCAGTGATACCTTTTCCGGCTATTTCCCGGTAATTACTTACCCGAAGTTTTTCTGCGCCCTTGAGGTAATCGCAAATCTGAACGCTTAAGGGATGCGCCGAATTACTGCAAATGCTGTATATGAGTTGTTGCTCGTAACTGCTTAGCTGCGCATTGTTGCTTACACCGTTTTCGCCGCCAATAGTAATGGTACCGGTTTTATCTAAAACGATGGTATTGATACGGGCCAGCTGTTCAACAACGGCGGTGTTTTTGAGGTAGAAAAAATTACGATCAAAAACGCTGAGCGCCGCCGACATAGTGAACGGAGTACTTAAGGCCAGTGCACAGGGGCAGGCAACAATCAACACGGCTGTAAATGCCGAAAAGGCACGGTAAACGTCGACCGGCAGCCAAAAAACTAATGAACCCAATGCAATCACCAGTAAAACAATGCTGAAATACTTACTTACCTTTTGGTTAAAGGTTTGCATCCGGTTGTCCTGGCTACGGCTAAAAGCTTCATTGTTCCACAATTGGGTAAGGTAGCTTTGTGATACTGGTTTAATTACCTCCAATTCAATAGCTTCGCCCATTTGCCGGCCACCGGCATAAACCACTTCGCCCCAAACCTTTGTCACGGGAGCTGATTCGCCGGTAACAAAACTAAAATCAATCCGCGCATCGCCATTCAGCAATATGGCATCGGCGGGTATGATCTCATTACTGCGAATGCGGATCCGCTGACCTACTTTCAAAGCAGATAAGGGCAGCGGCTTTTCAATACCGTTATCAACAGCCTGTACGGCAACAGGGAAAAACGAGCGGTAGTCACGCTCAAAAGAGATATGGTAATAGGTTTTTCGCTGAACAAATTTACCTACCAGTAAAAAAAATACCAGCCCACAAAGCGTATCGGCAAACCCAGCCCCCGTATGAGTTAGTACCTCAATCAGCGTGCGCAGAAAAAGCACGGCTATGCCCAACGCCAGCGGAAAATCGATATTCAATATTTTATTACGGAGGTTTGTATAGGCCGATTGGAAATATTCCCTACCGCTGTAAAAAACAACCGGCAGCGAAAACAGCACGTTCAACCAGCCAAAAAAGTGCCTGAAAGTTTGTTCATATTCCGACAATCCCAAATACTCGGGAAAACTAAGCAGCATCACATTTCCAAAACAAAAACCAGCTACTGCTATCTTTTTTACAAGATTATCGTCAGTGCCGGTTTGTTGTTTTTTAATAACGTCCTGGAGGTTAATAAGTGGCTCATAGCCGATATCAACCAATAGCTCCACAACCTGCCTTAAACTTATCTCCCTGTTATTAAAGCGCAGACTTACCTGTTTCTTCAAAAAATCAATCCGGCTGTAATAAATGGCAGGGTTAAACCTATTCAACTGCTCAAGCAGCCAAATACAGGAGCTGCAATGGATGTAAGGAATATAAAGCGTTAATATTGTAATATTTTCGTCTGTAAAATCAACCAGGTCGGCAATGATCGAAGGATCATCAAGGTATTCAAATCGCTTTTCCACAAGGGTGCGGGTTGCGCCGGGGTGTTCATTATAACTGTAGTAGTTACATAACCCACTATTGGATAGCACTTTATAAACACCTTTACAGCCAGCACAACAAAAATCTTTGCCATCTAATACATAATGATCTTTATCACAATCATTACCACAGTGGTAACAGGTAGTTTGGGTAAGTATATTTACAGCCATTGATGATCTATTTATAAGATCAAAAATGGCTGTAATCCGGCACCTGAAAAATGATGGCTGTTGGATGGAAAAGTGATGAGTATCATTTTTCACAACTAAAAAACAAAGAGTAACACGCGTTACTATGTGATCTTATACGCTCCCTCCCATCTCCTGTTTTAGAAATGCAACGGCGGAAGCCCTTCAGGCAACACCAGCAGAGGTATTTCAATATGATGCGAAAGTTTTTTAGTATAACTGATACCAAACAAACGCTCAAGGGGATTAACTTTACGGTGTACCATCACCAGCATATCGATCACTCCGTGTTCGCTGAGCCAATCGAGCCCGCGCATTATACCCGTACCTTTAATGTGCCTGTAATAAATTTTAGGATAGTTGGCTTTACAGGTAACTTCATTTAAAAAAGCTTCTACCTCCTTTTTTTCATCACCTGTTTCATATTTCTCGTCGGTTACATGGGCTATCAATAGCTCTGCATTAAAATAACGTGCCAGGCTTGCCACCGAATGGATCATTTCTATATCGCTGTTGTTCAAATCGGTAGCGAAAGCTATTTTGGTTACAGGGTGATATTTTGCTTGCGATGGGATGAGTAAAACCGGAAAGGCGGCATCGCTGATCATATCCTGCGTGTTGCTGCCTAAAAAAAATCTGCTCATAGCCCCCGCTCCCGACATGCCCATAACAACCATTACGCTCTTTTCTTCATCTATTTTGCCTGTTACTACATCAATTACCTCGCCTACGTCACAACAGGTATTAATAACACTATGGCCCGCACCCGCTTTGGCGTAAGGAGTTTCCTGTTGTAAGGTTACAGAAAGTTGTTCCAATTCCTTATCTGCATCTGCTTTGAGCGATGTATAATCCTCTAAAGGCCAGGCTACCTGCGCTGCCATGGGCGTTTCTGAAGGTATTTTAATGGCATGACATAATATCAAGCCCGCTTTTATATTTTGCGCAAGGTTTATAGCATAGCTCGCGGCGTTTTTTGCAGGTTCCGAAAAATCGGTGGGTACTAAAATAGTTTTCATGGCTTAAAGGATTGATTAATGGATATGATTAATGTTTTCTATGATTCGTTCGATATTGTATAGCTGGCTCTCAACTCGGTTATCAAGGTTATATATGCCGTAATATTTAACCGGCTGCCCGTCAATAATAACCGCTGTATAACTATCATTTTTTTGCAGGTGTATTCTAAAAACAACAGGTATTTTATCGCTTTCAAGTGTTTTCATAACATCGTTCCTGACGATGTAAAGTTGCAGCGCAGCGGGTGTTAAAATAGTGACGATTGTCATTTATCAACCTGATTGTAAACATCTATAAAACAACATCTAACCCCAAAAACCAATAATAAAAAACTATTTGCCGCGTAAAAAACTTATACCGCATTGTGAACTTGAGGATACGGGTAAGTACTTCTAAAATCATTGCTGCCGGTATCGTAAATATAACCCGGAGATATTTTAACCAATGCGCGAGTGATTTCAATCAACGAATAAAGAAATACAGATCATTTTATCAGAGTACTTTTCGCGCTTCTTTTGCCCGCAAACTAAAAACTGCAAAAAGCGTATTATATGATCATTTACAAAAGCTTCACTTTCGATTCTGCACATTTTTTACCCAACGTTCCGCCGCACCACAAATGCAGGAACATACATGGTCATACCTACCATTTAACAGTTTATTTTGAAGGCGAGGTAACAACACCCGAAGGATGGGTGCTTGACTTCGCCCTGATCAAAAACGCGGTTAAACCGATAGTTGATCAATTGGACCATACCATTCTGAACGAGGTCCCTGGTTTGGAAAACCCCACGGCCGAAAACCTGGCCGTATGGATTTGGAACAGCGTAACAGGAAAATTGGATGGGCTTACTAAAATTGAATTGAAAGAAACGCCGACATCGGGAGTTATTTACGAGGGAAAATAGCGCGGCTATCTTTCCCATCTTGTATTTTCATGCAGTCTCCCCCCAGATTGAATGTGCCATATCATAACAGGAGGTGATTTTGATCACTATTTAAGCCGCTAAATTCCGCAAGCTTTGTATCAATAAAAAAATCATTAGTCATAAGCCATTGAAAATATGATACCTAAAAAAATGAAAGCCGCCGTAGTGCACGAGTTTGGCCAGCCTTTGCAAATAGAAGAAATGCCGGTTCGCGAGCCGGGCCAACATGAAATACTGGTTAAAGTAATAGCCAGTGGTGTTTGCCATACCGACTTGCACGCGGCAGACGGCGACTGGCCGGTTAAACCCAAAATGCCACTGATACCCGGCCACGAGGCCATTGGTTATGTAGTAGCGCTTGGCCCTGATGTTAAAGGCCTGAAGGAAGGTGATATTGTGGGTGTACCCTGGCTGTACAGCGCCTGTGGATGCTGCGAATTTTGTATTACGGGTTGGGAAACCTTATGTAACGACCAGCGAAATGGCGGCTATAGCGTTGACGGCGGTTATGCAGAATATGTGGTGGCCGATTCCCGTTATGTTGGGCATTTCCCGGCAGGCTCGGATTGTACCGCGATGGCACCGATCATTTGCGCAGGTGTTACCGTTTACAAAGGCCTTAAAGAAACGGAAACCAAACCCGGCGAATGGGTAGCTATTTCCGGCATAGGTGGCCTTGGGCACTTAGCTGTACAATATGCCAAAGCCATGGGCATGCATGTTGCGGCTATTGATGTAGACGATACAAAACTGGAATTAGCTAAAAACCTTGGCGCCGAGTTAACAGTTAATGCCAGAACTACCGACCCTGGCGCGTTTTTACAAAAAGAAACAGGGGGGATGCATGGCGTGTTGGTTACCGCTGTATCACCCATCGCGTTTAAACAAGGCATATCCGCGTTAAGAAGAAAAGGGACTATCGCGCTGAATGGATTACCGCCCGGTAGTTTCGACCTCCCCATATTTGAAACCGTGTTGAACCGCTATACCATCAGGGGATCAATTGTAGGCACTCGTAAAGATCTGCAGGAAGCTATCGAGTTCGCTGTGGAAGGAAAAGTTAAAGCCACCATACATACCGCGAAGTTAGAAGACATCAATACAGTTTTGGCCGACCTGAAAAATGGTAAGGTAGACGGCCGGATTGTACTTGAAATAGCTAAACCCTAATCTGCAAATAACAAAAACTTTTACCGCAGGCCGGATCAAACTGCTCATTGACGCAATATACCGTACCTAAGCGCCTCCTCAAACTAAGTTACAATAAAAAGATCCGCTCCCTGGGCGGATCTTTTTTATTGCGGGCAACGTCAGCATTATACTCGTTTCCGGGTTGCTATCCGGTAATAAACCGGGTAAACGTGAAATGATAAGTATCATGAGAACAACTGTTTCCTGTCAGGCAAAATTTATCACCTGCGGGATACATTTGACCCATAATTTAATACAAATCATTATGAAAAAGATTTTCTTTACTACCGTAATCTTATTTTTATTAAACGGGATAACCGCTTTCGCTCAGCAAAAAAATGAATGGGACATCCGCATCAGGGCAATTGGGGTTATCCCCCAGGAAAGCGCGGCGATAGGCGTCATCGGCGGAGATATAAACATTTCCAATACTGTTGTTCCCGAGCTCGATTTCACCTACTTTTTTGCCAAAAATTTTTCTGCAGAATTAATCCTGGCGACAACAAAACACCAGGTAAAAACAAAAGGCTCCAACCTGAGTGCTATTGGTGCCGGCTCTTCGGCCGATGTTGATCTCGGTAAAGTATGGTTGCTTCCGCCTACGCTTACTTTGCAATATCATTTGCCCACAGGTACCCTTTTTAAACCCTATATCGGCGCGGGGCTTAACTACACTATTTTTTACAATGCCGATAAAGGTCCAACCGTAGGCGGCATTGATTACAACAACAGTTTTGCTTTTGCAACTCAGTTGGGTGCTGATTTCGATATCAGTAAAAAAGTATTCTTGAATATTGATCTGAAGAAAATATTTCTCTCTACCGATGTAAAGGTTGATGCATCCAATTTAACGCCTGCGGGCAAACCCGAACTTGCGCCGGTTTTGAAAAACATACCGGCTGATGTAAAAATCAGGCCATGGATCATCGGCGTAGGTATGGGTTACCGTTTTTAATCCCTTATAGCAAGGGATACCCTGCGAAAGCCTGGTGTATGAAGACCACACCCAATCAAGAAAGAAATACGATTTCACGAAGCTAAGGGCAGAACAACTGTCTTATTATTATATCGCCCAGTCATCGCTGTCTGTTTTGTTTATACGAAAAAGAATGCCCGATATCCAAAGCAAGGCGCCGGTGAGCAATAATTTCTGATTCATTTCGGGCAAGCGGTGACCTGGGCTGGTTAACCATAAAAACAATTCTGTCAATAACACCAGTATCGTGAGTATACCGATGAGCATTTCACTCCATTGTTGCCTGTCCATATCCGTTAAATTCTGTGAGGTTTTTCTGCCGGAAGATACCCCGGACAATCAATTTGATATTGCAGGTTAGCTCCTCAAGAGTACAGGATATCGACTTAATTTTTACCGGGATTTCACCCGTCGTTTCCATCAGGTCGATATGAAGTAAATCGGAGCCCGAATGTTCTCTGCCCTTAAAGCTGTCAAAAAGCAGGTCGGCGAAATTTCGGTCATTACCTAAAAAATACTGTCCATAACTATCAAATCCTGCCGGTGTTCTAACGCTCAGCAAAATATAAAACCCGAGTTCCATAGCTATAAATTAAAGGCTCCTGCTTTAACAGGAGCCTCATTTAAAAAACTAATCCACTTATTTAATTTCAATTTGCCTGCGTATAGCCTTAGCTTCTTCGCGTTTAGCAATATCGATCTTCAGGACGCCGTCTGTATAAGACGCCTCAATATTTTCGGCATTGGCGCTGTCGGGCAACGTAAACGAACGTACAAATGAACTGTAACTATACTCACGTTTACTGTAATTTTTTTGAACGTCGCTGCTTTCGTTTTGTCGTTCTACCGAAATGTGCAGCACATTGCGGTCAAGGTTAATTTTGAAATCTTCTTTTTTCAGGCCGGGCGCAGCCAGTTCAACATGATAATGATCCTCGGTTTCGCTGATGTTAGCTGCTGGAACGCGCGCTACCAGGCGGTCATTGAAAAAAGAATCGTTTAAGATTGATTCAAAAACATCATTAAATGACGGTAATAACGAACTGTTATTCTTTTTGTCGGCATTAAATTTAACCAATGTCATAGGTCTTCCTCCTTAAATAAATTAATGATTAAAACTTATATTAATTAAACCGGTTCATTCAATTCAAAGCTAATGCCAGTGTAATAAATACTTGAGATCACTGAAAAAAATTCACAAAAAATGCTTTTTTTTCAGTTCGACCTGACAAATATTCAATATGCCATTGCTTTTTAACATTCGTATTAAAGCAAAGCAATAATGGTTGATATTTTTACGACGTGTACCGCTTTGTTCAAGCTAAAAAAGCATTGGTAGAATCGCGGCCAATTACCCCCCTCCGTTCTTTGGGGCCTAAAACAATAACTATTTTATTTTGGTTTAAATCATAAAGTACAAATCATGGTGCCTATCAGGTTAATAACAGATGATGTGAGCAGAAGAATCACTTATTTTTATTCCAAACCCTTTTATACCAGTTTTGGATTGATGTTTAATCTTTGCTTTGGAGCACCCTTAATAGTCTTTTTTGGCAGCATGGGCGGCTGGATAATATTTGTACCATTGTTGCTGGCCTGGGCTGGCATTTTTTACCTGATCCTTTCCGTTAAATCAAAAAAGATCAAAAAGGCCAAAGAGGTTTATGAATTCGGTTATGAAACAACTATCTATTTTCAGGGGATAGATTATAATTACAGCGTACAGGTAAACGGAGCGCCGCAACCGGTGATCCTCCTCCGCATAAACAGCGAAACTATCAGGGTTAAAACATTTAACCAGCGCGTGATCAGGGCATTTGACGTTCCCGTTCAAAAGGCTTATATGATGGATAAATACCCAGATATTATACTGCCTGAAAATCTTTTTTCGATGAATATGGCTAACCCATCGACTAAATTAAGATCGATTGACATGTAGGAAAATTGCCATGCAAGCTCCTTTCATAGGGTCAGGCTATGTTTCAGCTCTTTTTTCATCGATATAAATTTGCCAGTCATTCTTAATAACTGCACCCGAGGCTATCAGTATTTCCATGATTTCCAGGTGGCCCGGCCTCCGGCTGTTGTACAGCGCCCAAAGCGTGGAGCCCAATACAGTGCCCCCGTATCCATTCAATGCTTCCATGTCTGCGCCTTCGTTCAGCAGCATCTTTACCAGTTCCACCTGCCCCCCGTAGGCTGCCGAATGGAGTGGCGTGGTATTGTCCCAAACGGTGCGCACGCCGCAGCCGTGCTTCAGTAAAAATTCAACTACCGGGCGATGACCGCAAACACAAGCCCAGATCAGGCAGCCATCGCGCTTCGCAGCCATGCTTTTACTAATAAGTTCTCCCTGTTCATTAAAATAAGATTTAACCTTTTCCAGGTCGCCAATACCACCGGCACCTTCCAATTCAACTTCCGCGCCTTTGGAAGCAAGATAACGGACAGGTTCATAACGGCCATTATGCAGACAGGCCAGGATCAGGTTGCCATCGGTATAATCCGCAGCTACCGCATGATTGGGGTCGGCACCATGCCTGATCAGGATATCCATCAGCTCTTCCTGTATTCCTTTGATAACCGGGTGCACACTGGTGGCAACAAGTCCGAGTGTAGATGTTCCCCGGTACATACTGCCCCAGGCGTCAACTTCTGCGCCTGCATCTAAAAGTATAGCCGCAATTTCCACGGCATTTTGTGGTGTTTTCTGGCGCCATGCTTCAAAGCCATTTGCACCAACATAATTTAACAATGTGCTGTGATGATTGCGCCGCGAACGCTCATTTATCAGGCCTGGCCTTTGTGCCAGCAGTTTTTTGAGCGTATCCGCATCTCCGGCAGCTGTAGCATCGGCGGCCTGCTCAAATTGCTGCAAGGACGGATTTGCTGATAACCCGGTTTTAAATTTTTCATAATCTGCCCAGCTATCAAAATAGTTTGCATGAGATATAATTAACCGGGCATTCTCCTCGGGGCTATTTTCCGATTGATAACCCGTATCCCCATACCACTGCGACAACTGTGACCTATCGCCATAATTCAGTATAAAATCAGCCAGGGTAGTAACATTGCCATCGCGGGCTGCCTGGTCTGCTATACTCTTTTGGGTTATAGATATGTCAGTCATGATTTTATTCGTTAAAACTTCATTTTTTTAGAAGTATAAACTGGCAATCTTAAAGCCTGATTTAAGTGATTTATATATTGGCAATTGTTTATCAAATATACATTAGTCAAATCTTGTTAGCTATTCTTTTTCGGCCGGTAAGCGGTCATTTTCTCCTCCTTAACCTGACTTTTGCATCCGTTAATGTCTGTCTGAAGGATTAGTTAGTCCGCTTCACCATAAAGGAGCTTCATAACGGATAGCTACTGCTGTAGTTTTACCAAAAATTAGATACTCAAACAATGAAAACTGTAAAAAACCTTCTTGTAAGTACCATTATTGCAGGAACCTTTCTGGTGCAGGGCACAACCGGCTATGCGCAAACGGGAACTCCTGCCGAAGTACAATCCAATGAAGTCATTCGCCCTTTCAAGGTTTATATTCCTCAAAAAGAACTCACTGATCTTAAACGCCGCATAGCAGCAACGCGCTGGCCAGATCATGAAACCGTTGCCGACCGTTCACAAGGTGCTCAGCTTGAACAGCTACAGGAACTTGTTAATTATTGGGGCAAGGGCTACGATTGGCGCAAAGCTGAAGAAAAACTAAATGCTTTGCCACAATTTACAACTACAATTGATGGCGTTAACATCCACTTTATTCATGTACGCTCACCATACAAAAATGCATTGCCGCTCATTATTTCACATGGCTGGCCTGGTTCTGTGTTTGAATTACTTAAGATCATTGGCCCGCTTACTAATCCGACCGCATTTGGGGGCCGGGCAGAAGATGCTTTTGATGTAGTGATTCCATCCCTACCGGGTTATGGCTTCTCTGGCAAACCAACCGAAGCTGGCTGGGGCCCAGAGCGCATTGCCCGCGCATGGGATGTGCTTATGAAACGACTTGGATACACCCATTACGCGGCACAAGGCGGCGATTGGGGCGCAGTTATCACCGAAGCAATGGGCAGGCAGGCGCCGGCAGGTTTGGCAGGCATTCACCTCAATTTACCGGCCACAATACCTGTTGAAGTAGATGCGGCGCTTACCACCGGCAGCCCCGCTCCTGCCGGACTTTCAGGTAAAGAACTTGATGTATTTAATGCCTTAAGCAAATACAGAAAAACAGGCGCCGCTGCATACAACGTAATAATGACTGCCAGGCCACAGGCCATTGGCTATGGCTTAACAGATTCACCTGCCGGCCTTGCAGCCTGGTTACTAATTCATCCCGGTTTTTCACAATGGACTTATGATGATGACCCAGACAAATACCCAACAAAAGATGAAGTACTCGACGACTTTACTTTGTACTGGCTTACAAACAGCAGTACTTCTGCAGCGCGCCTTTATTGGGAAAATGCCGGACGCGGACCCATAAGCGCCACTGCGCAAAAAACCACCGAGATCAAATTGCCGGTAGCTATTACCGTGTTTCCGGAAGATGTTTATCGCGCTCCCGAAACCTGGGCCCGGCGTGCATACCCTAACCTTACTTATTTTCATGAGGTTGACAAGGGTGGTCACTTCGCAGCGTGGGAACAACCACAATTATTTACTGAAGAGTTGCGTGCAGCATTCAAACAACTGCGTTAATTTACTTTAGGGTAATGGAGTAATCACATTGCCTGCTTTTAAATAAATTACAAACAACTAAAATCAAAAAAAACATGAAAACTAATAAAAACAAATTGGCTACTGCCATTATTATCACAGCTCTTGCAGTACTTACACTTCCATCATCTGTCCTGGCTCAGCAAACGGTAACTGGCCGCACGGAGTTACAGCGACATGACCTTAGTGTTCCTGGCCGCGAAATGGTGCAGATCCGTGTAGATATTGAAAAAGGGAAGGCTTATCCTGAGCATAAACACCCCGGCGAAGAAATTATTTATGTACTTGAAGGGTTACTGGAATACCAGGTAGCAGGCCAACAACCGGTAACACTTAAAGCAGGCGATGTTTTGTTCATTCCTTACGGAACCGTGCATTCGGTAAAAAATGTGGGTACTACTAAGGCGAGTGAGCTTGCCACCTATATTGTTGAAAAAGATAAACCACTTGTTACATTGATCAAGTAAGGTTCATTATAGATTTTGGAAGTATCGATCCCCAACCTCATCAATAATCGTTGCGATCAATACTTCCAAAATTGCTTCGGGCATAGCTTTATAAGCTTGATGTAAACCGGTAAGCTCCCGGCATCAAGCGATAAATTGCTTTGTTTCCTTCAAACCTGATAAAGCTGATACCCTTTGCCCCTGCCACAGGCTTACCACCTTCAGTTATGCCTTTAACAGTAACTGCCGGAAGAAACAATGTAGCTGTGGTATTCGCCGGAACAGTTGCATCATAGGCCAATGTTTTACCGCTTACGGACCAGCTACTGTTTATCCGTCCATAAGGTGAATCATAAGATCCTTTAGCCCAGGTCATCTCCCCGGTAGGGTCGGGCTCAGGCTGCAAAATAAATTTCTTAAAACCAGGTTCATCACGCTGAATCCCGATAGAATAAGCAATCATCCATTGACCAACAGCGCCAAATGAATAGTGGTTAAAAGAGTTCATGCTGTTATTACCGCCAAAGCCGTTTTCTACAGTATACCCGTTCAGCCTTTCCCAGATAGTTGTAGCGCCCTGATTAATAGCATACAGCCACGATGGATAATGCTCGTTCTGCAACATTTTATAAGCAAGGCCCGAGTGCCCGTTATCTGAAAGGGCTTTACTGATCGCGCCCGTACCTACAAATCCGGTCATGAGGGAATAAGACGGACGGACGATCCCCTGATCATCTTTATTCTCACGTTCAACCGCAGCCTCAAGGTTCTTTGCCATATAACTGACATTTTCGTCGCTGAATACACCAAGGGCCAAACCTGTTGCATAGGCGGTTTGTGTATCCGAAACTTTAAACTCTTTCTTGCCCGGCTCGCCGAACATCCCACCCCCAATAAGACCTACGGCTTTTTTATCAGCGTTAACAAATGTTTTGTTGAAGAAAGCTTTTCGCTCTTCATATTTTTTCCTGAATTTCTCAGCATCATCTTTCTTTCCTAAAATGCCAGCCACCTTTGCCATAATGCCCAAATCATAAACATGATAAGCCGTAACCGGGAAAGCAGTGCCAAGCTGCATATACTGTGGCCCAAGCCAGTCGCCCAGCACACCATCCGTACTGAAGCCGGTTTTAGGATCAATAGTTGAGTCGATGTAATCCATATACCTGCACATGGCATCATAATGTTCGGCAAGTAATGATACATCATTATATTGCTGGTAAGTTTCCCAGGCTACAGTAATGCCAGCGCTTCCCCAAATCACGCCGCCAAATCCGCCGCCAACAGGCGCAATATCGGTAAATCGCCCTTGCTCGGTTTGCAAATCGCGCATAGCCAGCATGTGCCTGCGCAGAAACTGATCGGCATTGGATACATAGGTTGCAGTACGCGAAAAAATACTGATATCGCCCGACCAGCCCATCCGCTCATTCCTTTGCGGGCAATCGGTTGGTATTGTGAGGAAGTTATCGATGTTTGACCACGTTAGGTTGGACCATAGTTTGTTTACCCTTGGATTGGAGGTAGTATAATTGGCAGTGAGTTTTTTTACAGAACTTATAACCAGGCCTTGTACATCCTCTAACGGCAGCGGCCTATCAATGCCGGTAATTTCGATATATTGATAACCATGCGATGTAAAATGCGGTTGGATCACCTGATCGCCATCCTTCATGATATAAAGATCCTGACTCAGTGCTGCGCGGTAATTTTCGGTCATGATCATACCTACATTTCTACCAGACTCCTTCAGGTTGGGATACAGGATTTCGGCATAACGTAAGGTTAGTTTTTTTCCGGCGATACCATTTTTGATGCTGATCTTGGGCACACCTACAAAATTCTGTCCCATGTCATATACATAAACACCTTTTCTAACTTCCCTCACTCCTTTTGCAGTAAGGGTTTTATAAATTCCTGCCGATGTTCCGATCTGCCCGATCATCGAAATATGATCAAAATCCAGCGGGATCTTTTTCCCGAAATAGTCAACGTCATCCCCCGTATATGTTGTTCCTTTTAGAGATACTTCCTGCGCCTTTTGCCAGTTATGATCATCATAAGCTACCGTGTTCCAGTCTTTAACTGCAACTTCCTTTGTGGCATCATCAACCTCGCCCATATCCAGGCTGCTGTAAACAACAGGGCCATCGTTAAAATATTTCCAGTTTTTGTTATTGGTTTTGATCACCTCCTGCGAACCATCAGTATAAGTAATAACCAGCTTGGCTAATAAGGATTGCCTGTCGCCAAAATGGTTCCAGACCGAGCCGTAGCTCAACAAGCCACTCCACCAGCCTTCGCCGAGCATAGCACCAATAGCGTTTTTCCCTTTACTTACCATACCGGTTACATCGTAGGTTTGATAAAGATGAGTTTTGTTATATTGTGTAAGGCCGGGGTTGTAATAATCGTTACCTACCCGTTTACCGTTAAGATAGATTTCATAAATCCCCCTTGCCGTTACATAAAGCCTTGCCTGCGAAATACTTTTATCGGCATTAAAAACCGAGCGTAGCATAGGCATAGCGTTATGACTGGGATCGGCAAGGATAAATGCGCCCGCACTTCCGCCATCTACCTCATATTTCCCATCTTTTATAACTAAACCGGATGAAGGAGTAATAACTGCTTCTTTAAAAATCCCTTTGTAATTATGTTCTTCGGGCTTTTCGCTGAATAAATTGTTGCGCGGCGACCTGAAATTGGAAACCGTCAGCTCAGAAAATTCGGCTTTCTGACCTTTATCTACAGAAAAACCTATCTCGCCAAGCATTCCAAAAGAGATTACATCATGGCGGCCAAGCGGATTAAGTGTTATCACGGCGTCGCGGTTTGCAGGCACAGGCTGGGCTATAGCAGTTGCATCTTTCTCATCGGCTAAAAATATTTTATTATCATCAACAGTGAATGTAAGTGTACCAAGCTCATTATTGATCAATATGGAGTGCTGTTTGTTCTTATTACCGTTGCCAATCAGGTCGGTTTTTATTGGAAAGCTTTTAAATACTTTACCCAATGTATCTTTTTCCGAATACCCTGCTCTGTATACGTTGATCCGTGCATTGCTTCCCCGATCCAGACCTGAAATATCCACCTCCACTTTAAAATAAGATTGGTTCTTTTTATTGGCAAGCTGAAAAATGTTCCTGTTACTATCCATCAGCCGTGGGTCATTAGCGGCAAAAATCATGCTTGCCCTGGAGCTGCCCGGAGCGATAGCCACTTTATATTTCAGGTTATACAGCGGCAGGTAATGTGCATAAAGCACCAGGTCATTATCTCCTCCCCCTATCCATTGCGCGCCATCCCATGCCGACATTCCCGTGTCCATGAGCCCCATTTCAAACCAGGAGCCCGAGGAAGAAACACCGCCTGCCTGATCCCAAACAGTTACCGTCCAGCTATAGCGGGTTGCGGCTTTAAGCGGCGAGCCTGCGTAAACCACAGCTAAGGCTGTTCCGCTTTTTATTCTGGTGCTATTCCATACCACTTTTCCCTGTGCATCTTTTACGATGATCTGATAAGCAACCTGGTTATAGCCTCTCGATCCTTCAGGGGCCAGCATTTGCCAGCTAAACCGGGGCAGTTTAACATCAATCCCAATAGGATGCTCAGTATATTCCACCTGTAGGTTAACTATCCGGGTCCCTTTTACAGCACCGTAAAGGTTAATTTGTATAAATGAAAATAACAGTAATAAAATCAGGGCAGCCGGTTTAGTTATCGGGGCAGGATTTTTTGTCATAATTGGGTTTACAGTAAAAATAATTGGTAAAGCAATATGCTAATAAAATGATACTTAACTGTCCCTTACTTACCCCTTTGATTGCAAATACTTTTTTATAGGACTAAAAGCAGAATACGAAGCCTAAAGCTAATAAATTATCACGGCATCAACGCCCAGGCCAAACCATCAGCCCCGCGAATATCAATATGCCCGGTCACTTCTAATTTATTAAGGTCGATCACTGCCACATAATTATCACCAGTGCAGCCGATAAATGCACGTGATCCGTCGTCGTCTACCAGAATCCCTGCCGCCCCATGGCCTGCATTTATACGTTTTATTTCCTGATGCGAAGTAGCATCAAAAACGAACAAGTCGCCGGTACGAAGACTGGTAACCAATACACGTTTGCCATCAGGCGTAAATTTAAGCCGGTTGGCACCCGTTACCTTTGCATCAATTGTGGCAGTTACCTTTTTGGCCGTGATATCGATGATCGAAATATTGCCATCCTCAGCACCTGCAGTCCATAATTCGCGCCCTTTGGGTGATACATCAAAACCCTCAGAACCTTGAGCTACCGGGATAACGGTCTGTACCCAGTCATGACGTGCCGGAGGTGCAAAACCGCCCGGAGGCCCCATTGGCTTCAGCAAACTATCCTCCAAAATGCTTACCGTTGCTGAAGATACATTTGTGGTGAACACCTTTTTCCCATCATCGGTTACATAGATCATGTGCGTTCTATCCTGGCCTGTTCCCATGGCCCAGTCAAATTTGCCGGTTGCAGGATCATAGCGGCCAACAGCTTTAGCGCCTTCGGCCGAGAACCAAACTTTTCCTCCTGCAAATGTTAACCCATGTGGCCCCATCAATGGTTTGGTATCAATGGCGGGCAGCGCTTTTTGCGCCACAAGATCAATTACGCTCAGCTCGTGCAGGCTTCCTCCACCGTAGATGGAAACATAAGCCGTCTTTCCATCGGCTGAGGCAATAACTTCATGAGGATCGGAACCCACGGGCACGCGTGTAATAACCTTTAAAGTCAGCGGGTTGATGATCGCCAAATTATGATCGCTTTTTGAAAGTGCAAGTAAAACCCGTGAGGGTGTGGCCTGCGCTGAACATTTGTTTGAAATAAAAACCATCGGAATCCATAATATGCTTACGACGAGTAATTTGACCATGTCAAATCTCATCGCTTTAAAATTAGGGGCGAATGCTGTTTTATTCATGCGGTTTACTAATTGAAGGGCGGTTTATAAGTCGTTTAAAAGTAACGAAGCCGATCATTAAGAGTGATCTCTCCTTAAAACAAATATACTGATCCCGGCTTTGCTATCTCTGCCAGTGGCAAACAAATCGACGAAGACCAGATTGTTACCCATCGCGGTTTGTTTTTAATAGATTAACTATAGTAAAACCCAAATTTCTGATAACATTATTATCAACCTGCATTGATTTTATGCATCACATAATTAACGATCACATCACAACGAGTAAGGTTAAATTCCAGAAGTTCTCCGGGCTGCCAATAACTATTTAACTCGGTGCGTAACATTTCTTTGGCCCGGTTCAATCTTATTTTAACATTAGACTCCCCTATTTCCAGCGCTTCCATTGTTTCATTAGTGGTCATTCCCTGTATCTCCCTCATTACAAATACCAACCTGTATTTTTCGGGGAGCGTTAATACCGCCTTTTCTAAAATAGCTTTTAATTCTTTGTTCATAAGATTATCTAAAGGTGTTTCAGGTTGGTGATCAATACGAATATGTTCCGTAAGTGTTTTTTCTAATTGAGCTTTCCTCTTTTTGTGCAACAGGCTCTCGTTAATCAGGATCCGGATTAGCCAGGTGCTAAAACTCGATTGATATTTGAAATTAGACAACTGGCGATAGGCGTTTAGGTAGGCCGTTTGCATAATGTCTTCAGCCTCCTTATCGTCGTTAATGATGGACATGCTGATCCTATACAATCTTTCGTTGAATTTGCGCATTAGTTTTTCGTACAAATGCTTTTCGCCATTAACTACTCGTTTTACAATCTCCTCGTCACTGAAAGTATCGGTCATATGATCGGCAGGTGGGTTCATAAAATCTGATTTATATAATAGAGCACTGTAAAGCTAAAGGGTTACAGATTACCTCTAATTAAACTTTGTAACCCTTTGTTCAAAGGCAATCTCTAATGGATATTAATTCAAAATAATCATGGAAAATCAAACTAAAAACACTCAAACTCTATTAAAGTTTACTTATGGTTTAGTGCCTGTTGTGGCGGGAGCCGACAAATTCACCAACCTATTGACCGATTGGTCACATTATCTCAATCCAACAATTAAAGCCATGCTTCCTTTTGGCGAACATGTATTTATGATGATTGTTGGCATAATTGAAATTGTGGCCGGAATATTAGTGCTTTTTAATCCGCAAAAAGGAGCTTATCTTGTTAGTGCCTGGTTAGTATTAATTGCACTTAGTTTATTGGCAAGCGGCAACTACTTAGATGTGGCTGTGCGTGATATTGTAATGGCCATCGGAGCCTTCTCATTAGCAAGACTATCTACTATAGTCAAAAATTAATATCATTAGCACCATACAATTGTAGTCTTGGACAATTATTTATAATGGGGCCATAAAGGACATTATACTGCAAAATCTGTCGGGTAAAACTTATATCCGACAGACTTACATATATGTTCATATTATTCTGGAAAGAGAAACATATTTCACATATTGCCAACCCAGTATCTGCTTCATATATTTATATCTGCAATCTTGTAAAATCAACTTATGAATCAGCCACATATAGCCGGCATTGCTCCATTCTTCATTGTAAGCAATGTCACAACAGCAATATCCTTTTATCTGGAGAAACTCGGTTTTGATACCGTTTTCCAGGAGCCGGATCACGATCCGTTTTTTGCTATTGTACAGCGGGATGGGGCAATGATCTTCCTGAAATCTGTAAGCGGGGATCCGCTTCCGAACTACAAGCAAGCCCCGGATGCCCGGTGGGACGCGTATGTTAGTGTACCTGACCCGGATACGCTGGCCGCAGAGTTTATATCGCGCGGTGTTAGCTTCACTGTACCGCTACAAAATACTCCTGATGGCTTGCGCGGCTTTGAATTGGCAGACGCTGATGGTTATATTTTATTTTTCGGCCATCCCGGTTGATAGAGATAGTTACTAAACAGGTATACTTTTTGCAAAAGGTATAGCATGGATCAAAATTATTTACTGAACTCCGTAGATGGGGTCGACGTTATCTTAATTCCCGGTTCAGGCAGTAGCGTCTGCGTTTTCGAACCGGAAACGCAAACCAGTGCGGGTTCGTCCCAACTATTGCGGGCCACAATACTGGATAAAGAACTGGTTTTCCAGCCCACAGGCAATAATATTATTTCAGAAGATGAGCTATTAAAAGTTATCCGCTGGTACAGTTACCGCAAAACTTTTTCCTGAAATATTGAGGCAATTTTTATAAGCAAACAGCTTTTACGCCCGCCCATAAGCTCAATTAGCGTATATAAACTTTCCCGAACCGGGGAAGAATTAACCCTGCCATGACGCTGCCTCGGCCAACCCTCACTATCTATCTTCATTGTATTGATATTGTTACAGATAGGCTTTTACTAAAATTATTCCTTCATCGGGTAGTTGAATAGATGATTAGAGGTATAAAAAAGCCTCTCCCTGGATAGGGAAAGGCGTAAGAGCGAAAGACGAGATTCGAACTCGCGACCCCGACCTTGGCAAGGTCGTGCTCTACCAACTGAGCTACTTTCGCATTGGTGGCCGCAAATATATAACTTCCACCAGGTGCTGGCAAAATATTTTTAAAAATTTTGCAAATTAAATTTAACACACTTTTAATCAAATACTTACACCCGTCGCCAGACCTATTATAGTTTGTAATTAATGTCCGTGTAAGAAACAGGCACTTAAAAAAAGGCAAAGAAGGTAATTAATTTATCCTTTTGGGTGTGTTTTATTTAAAGTCGTTTTCTGATATGTTGACAAACAGTTTCCAGCACTATCGCACCTAATTATTAAATTTGAAGATAATTTCCTGATCCGGGGAGCGATAATATAACAAGTGTATGGTGTTGGAGTCTTTTCATGAACTCGTCCTTAAATTTATTGAAAATACTAACCGGCCGATATTTTTAACAGGTAAGGCAGGCACCGGTAAAACCACTTTTCTCCGCTGGATCAGGGCAAACGTTACCAAAAATCTGGCGGTTGTAGCCCCTACCGCAGTAGCGGCTATTAACGCCGGCGGCGTAACCATTCATTCTTTTTTCCAGGTGCCTTTCGGGCCGCAGGTGCCTGTAACGGATTATAACAATCACAGCACCCTGCTCAGGCAGGTAAGCCTCGAAAAATCAAACATATTAAAATGCCTCGACCTGCTTATTATTGATGAGATCAGTATGGTGCGGGCCGATACGCTTGATTATATTGACACTGTATTGCGCCAGGTTAAAGGATCGGCGAGGCCTTTCGGCGGTGTACAGTTATTGATGATCGGCGACTTGTTTCAGCTCCCCCCTGTTTATGAAAAAGACTGGCCTGTACTCAGAAACTTTTACAAAGGGCCTTATTTTTTTGATAGCCTTGCATTCCAAAAATTTCCGGTGTTAACATTTGAACTTACACAGGTTTACCGCCAAAAAGATCCGGTATTTGTGGAGATCCTGAACAGTATTCGCAATGGCTACGCCAACAACGAAATGCTGGACAAGCTTAACGCACATTATAACCCTAAGCTGAATGCCAACTGGCTTAAAGATTATGTAACCCTATCTACCCATAACCAACTTGTTAACGAAATTAACCAGCAGCGTTTAATGGAGCTTGATGGTGAAGCCCACACTTTTAAAGCCACCGTAACCGGCGATTTCCCCAAAGATGCCTACCCCGCCGAAGATGAGCTTGTTTTGAAAGTTGGGGCACAAGTAATGTTCATTAAAAATGACAGCTCTGGTAAAAAGCAATATTATAACGGCCGCACGGGGCGCATCGTTGCAATGGGACCGGGTAATATTCGCCTTAGTTTCCTTGACGACGGTACCGAGTTTGAAGTGATCCCAGAAACCTGGCAAAACGTAAAATATGCATTGGCCGAAAATGA
This sequence comes from Mucilaginibacter sp. SG538B, assembly GCF_013376065.1. Lineage (NCBI taxonomy): Bacteria > Pseudomonadati > Bacteroidota > Sphingobacteriia > Sphingobacteriales > Sphingobacteriaceae > Mucilaginibacter > Mucilaginibacter sp. SG538B. The sequence goes on along the minus strand of NZ_JABMJI010000006.1, from coordinate 214,200 downwards.
GCAGAAAGTAAATGAACAAAATAACGGTTCGTTTAGCCAATATCCGCTTAGGCTGGCCTGGGCCATCACCATACACAAAAGCCAGGGACTTACATTTGAAAAAGCGGTTATTGATGTCGACGCCGCCTTTGCTTTCGGGCAAGCTTATGTTGCGCTAAGCCGTTGCCGTTCGCTTGAGGGCATGATCCTGAAATCGCCGGTACGCCCCGAAAATATCCGCACCGATCGAGAGATCATCAGCTTTATGCAAAATGCAGCTATCTCCATACCCGATGAAAATCTGCTGGAAAGTACTATCCGGCAAATAGCCCTGGAAGAAATGAAGGACATCTTCGATTTTTCGATGCTCACGGGTGCATGGAGGCAGATTAAAACCATCATGCTAAACAGCGCGATTAAAAATAGCCCCTTATCCGAAAACATCAACAAAACCGATCACAGCTGGGAAACTGAAATTAAAACTATTGGCGACCGTTTTATCAGGAAGGAACTGGGCGCTTTACCCGATGATCAGCTTATCTGGACCAATGCCCCGTTTATAAGCAGGCTAAAAAATGCTGCTAACTATTTTCTGCCTAAATTAAATACTTTTTCGGAGGCTATTAACAGTTTTTATACTGTCATAAATAACACCAACCCTCCTGCCGAGTTTTACGACAGCTTAAATCACTTATTGGTTAAACTGAAAGCAAAAACGGCAGCATTTGTACGTCTGCCCATTGCTACATCGGGCAGGGATGTTTTATCGTCGGTACAGGAAGCAGGGATAAGTTACAAGCCCGTATATAAAAATTGGAACCCTAAAGCACTGCCAAAAGAGAAGGAAATTGTTAATCCCGAATTATACAAACAATTACTCAATTGGCGTAAAGAAACCAGTCTCGAACGTAAAATCCCCGAACATACGCTGGTGTCTGAAAACATGCTGCGCGATATCACTGCTAAGCTACCACGGTCATTAAACCAGCTTTCGCAATTAAAAAGTTTTGGTGATGCAAAAGCAACAGACCTGGGCGAACCCATTCTAAAAATGATCAGGAGTTATTTAGGCGAAAACGACTTATTTTCCTAAACAGAACATCTAAAACCTCGGAATTTCCGGGCCGTTATATGGATTTTCGAGGGCATTTTTGATCCTCATTAACTGGTATTGGTGACGCCAATTATCAGGATAGTTTTTCATGTTCTTCAATAATTGCTTAACAAAATCGGCAACATGGAGCTGAGTTGTAGCGCGATCTAACCTTAATTCCTGGGGTAATGTAACATTAGTAAAGTATTCACTCAATTCTTCGTAGCTCATAGTGCAAAAGTAAAAGATTTTAGTGTATCTGTGCTAAAAACTCCTGCTGTTACTTTCCTTGCGGGAATTTATCTTCCATCAAATTTAAATGGATCCCGTACTCCAGCCAGGCTTTCAATCCATCTAATACCGTTGTGAAACCTCCTGTAGAATCTTTGATAGCAGCAATTAATTCATCTCCCGTTTGATTGAACCCATAATTCTGAATCTCTACATAGGTAGCATCCCCGCCCATAGGTTTAAAATTAAAATCAACAGTTGTAGCAGGCGATCCCCATTCAACGGTGATCAATTCGTTTTCTTTAATAACTATCGGAACCACTACCGATGATACACCATACATTTCCCATGACCAGATAACTTGTTTTCCGGTTTCCAGTTTACCTGTTGATTGGGTAAACCAAAATTGCGTGGTAACATACGGATCAATAAAAGCGTTAAACACTTCAGCAACAGGCTTGCGAATCAGCATTTGCGCTTCGGCGCTCTTTGATTTTTCAACTTTCATATTAATTAAATATTAAAGGACCTAAAATGTAATAAATCCGTGCTCCAGGATAATTAGTTTTAAAATAACATTTATCATATTTTAAATGTTTTATAGCAGGCAAGTCAAATGCAAACTGCTTCATATTATCCTCATTTAGGATTTGTATCTTTGTTTAACATTATTTAACTATCATTCGCTTGGAGTTTCGGGTTTGCTTTCTTTTATTTATAAGCGTAATGCTGGCATTGTTATCCCCAACTAAAATCCGCAGAGTTTTATTTATCTGCCTGTTTATCTTTATTTTACCATCGGCCCTGTTTGCACAAAATCTTTTTTTGCAAAAGGTTGAGATGTGCAATATCACCAATTATTGCATGGACTGCGGCGATCCCAAGGCCAGTTGCGACCAGCTTGCCATTGATTTTGTTTCTGCGAGGATCAATAACCGTTATCTGCTAAAAGAAGCTACGGGTTCCATAACGTTCCAGGTTTTGGTGGATGAGCGGGGTTTTAGCTGCGTGCTTAGCCATAATGATGCGAGCAAAAGCGCCCTCACCAACGAGTTGATCACCTACCTGAACGGTTGTATCTGGAAGCCGGCCAAGGTAGATGGCAAGCCGGTGGCCTCATCTGTAAATGTGATCTTTCGCTTTATAAGCGGCGGCGTTTATGGCCAGGTACAGAGGTTGGATCTTGCCGAAATGAAACCACCCGGCGACCCAACCATTTACAATAAAACTTTCACCTACACCAATCCATCATTAAAAAACTACGACTTTACGGTATGGACAAAATATAACTCGCCCCTGGTTGATAACATCGCCAAATCAGCTGCTATGGATCAATCGGATCTGTTATGGTATGCTACCGAAAAAGGAATGACCCGCTTTGAGGGAACAACGTTTATCCCGGTTAATGAATATAATTCGCCATTCCCGTCAGATGCAAACATAAAGGAAGTCACCATCGACAGGGATAATAATAAATGGGTTTATTACGATAATAAAATATTTATGTACGGCAGTGGCGGCTGGCAGCTGTTTGATTTTAAGCAATTTTTGGCAGGTGGGGTTAACCAGGTGCTGAACAGCCGCAATGGCGAATTACTTTTCGCCACCCAAAACGGTCTTGTTGTAAAAAGGAAAGATAAAGTAGTAGTAATAAACAAAAAATCGATGCCTGAAATGCCCTCCAGCAATGTGCTTTTTGCTTATGTAGATAGTCAAAAACGGCTTTGGATAGGTACGTCAAAAGGCACCATCATGATTGATAAAAGCGTTATCACCTCATTTAACAGCCTTAACAACACTCCGCTGAAAAATGCCAGTATTTCGGGCGCGGTGGAGGATGAAAAAGGAAATGTTTACTTCTCACTGGTTGATTGTAATAAACAAACAGGTGAAAATGATAGTGACAAAGAAGGTATAGCCGTACTAAAGTTTAATGGCAACTGGCTGCATTATAATGATAAAAACTCGGGCATGCCTGCTAACCATGTTAATACCATGTTGTATGATAAGTTTGAGCATGTTTTGTGGCTGGGTACAGACGAATCGGGCATTGCCAGGTTTGACTTGAATAGTGGTTGGGAAAATTACCACAACAACAATTCGCCGCTCCCTGGTTTTACTATTTACCAGATTGTACAAGATTCAAAAGGTATTATTTATGCCACCACTGCTAATGGTTTGTTAAGGATCAGGAAAAAGACGGGAGCTTAACATTAAGCAACTGTATATTATCAAAATGGCCTGAAGCTTATAAATAAGCCGTTTACGTTTGTTTGCTGATTGCCATCAGATTCCCTTTTAGCAAACGTTAATATGGCAAGCAATCAAACACAATCTAACCTAATCAAAGGATATAACTCAATAGTCTCTATTGGGTCTTAAATTTACCTGGTAAGTTCATCTATGTTTAATTTGGCATATTCCTTTTCTTGTCCCACCCCCGTAATTGTCATCTTTCCCCTTCCCTCAAACATCATTTACAATTAGTTTTGTTATGTAGCCGGTGTTTTTAAAACTATCTTTAAATAAAACTACAATCATGATGCTCCAAAATAAAAACGCGGTAATTTACGGTGCTGGCGGTTCATTAGGCGGTGCTGTTGCAAAGGCACTGGCCGGCGCCGGCGCGCGCGTATTTCTAACCGGACCTAACCCCGGGTCAATTAGAAAGATATTCGATGAAATTATTGCTGCAGGGGGATTGGCTGAAATAGCAATTGTAGATGCATTTGACGAAAAAGCAATTGATCGGCATTTACAGCAAGTGGTAAGCAGCGCAGGGACGATTGATATCTCGTTTAACGCCGTTGGAGTTGACGTTGTGCAGAATGTACCGCTTACCGAAATATCAGCCGAAGACTTTGTAAAGCCCATTACCCTTACTATGCAAACCCGTTTCATGACCGCTATTGCAGCAGGCAAAGTAATGATGAAACAAAAATCAGGAGTAATTTTATCGCTTACAGCTACGCCGGGAGGTATAGGCTATCCTCACACAGGTGGCTTTGGCCCCGCTTGCAGCAGTGTTGAAAGTTTTTCGCGCACACTGGCATCCGAATTGGGTGCTTACGGCATCCGCGTGGTTAATATCCGATCGGGAGGCTCGCCCGATTCGCGCGTGTTCAAAAACGCAATTGACGCCATGCCCGATGTTATGGACCCTATCCTCAAAAAAATGGAAGCTGATACCATGCTCAAAAAACTACCATTAATGGCCGATATTGCTAATACCGCGGTTTTTCTGGCATCGGATCTGGCTGGCCAGATTACAGGCGTTACCATTGATGTAACCGGAGGTACAACTGCAGCATTAAATTACAGAGTAAACAGGCTTGATTAAACGGGTTTAGGAAAGAAACGCCATTAATTGATCCCAAAAAAGACAAGCATAAAAATCAGGTCGGGGTATTGCAGTTAATTACTTTCCGCCCATAAATCCTATCGATTTTGCCGGAACCTGTTTCGTTACTACGCCCTCAATGTAAAGCTGACCATCCTTAATTTTATAATCAAGGGTACGGTCATCAACTTTATAGTCATCATCGTGAAAAAGGTCCTTCAGTTTGCTCAGCAATTCTTTGCGATCAAACACTGGGCTGATACTTAATTGATCGTCAACCGGGGTAAGTATAATGCCATCTGCCTTGTATGAAAATATTTTAGATTCCATTTGATAAAGATAGGCTTATGCCGAACATCAGCAAAGCAATCTCCTATGATTTTCGCCGGTAAATCTTGTGCTTTGTAAAGCCTTTGCCGCTTTGATAAATCCCGTTTATAGGTTGTGTTTGTTTAAGCTTATCAGCCGATGTATCGTTAAAGCCATGTTTTGCTATTCCGCTATAGGCGGCAGGAATCCATTCCAACTTTAGTTTACAGGAGTTATCCATAGCTATATTCAAATAAATATAAATTTACAAAACAAGAAGCATTCATATCACGGACAAACCATACAATAGTTTATGCCAGCGCATCGGCAGCAAATTGGCGACAAATTTTCACCTCCTTTACCGCGTCTGACCCTTCAGGGATTTTATACTCCAGCTCAATGGTGGCCGGGAATTTATAGTGGTTATTTTTAAGCAGTTGCAGTACTTCTTTTATCGGAGTATCGCCCTGTCCCCAGGGTTGGTTGGGACCGTCATGAAACTTACGATCTTTGATGTGCATGCTGATTATACGGTCATGATATTTTTCAATAAAGGGAACCGGGCTGCTGCTGGTACCCGCTACATAATGGCCGATATCCAAATTAATTCCGTTATACTTTGACTGGGCCAGGGCCGCGTCCCAAAGGGTTGGCGTGGCCTGGGTGTGGGCATGGTAGCCAACCATCATTTTATGTTTGGCGGCTATATCACCAAGGCGTTTGGTTTGAACCTCATCAGACAACTCAACAGTTACGTGATTTACACCCAAAGCTTTCCCTGCATTAAAGGCATAATCAATTTCGGCATCGCTGTTTTTAGTACCGAGGGCATTGGGTTTCCAGGCATAAATATTGACACCGGCATCATGGTACATCTTCCTGATCTCCTTAAATTTATCCATTGGAGCCGAGACACGCCATTCGGCTATCTTTTTTCCAAATGCAGCCCAGTCTTCGCCAGCTTCATGTTTAGGGGCACCGGCGTATATTTCGGCGGCATCGCCCATAAGTTCAATGGCGTTAATATTACAGTCGATACAGTACTTCAGTAAATCTTCGATTGTGCCCGGCATGCTCCTGAATGAGTAGGTGATCACGCCTATTTGTACGCCATTGATAAGCGAGTTGGGTTTATCAACCCTGCCTGAAACCACGCCGGCGAATGATGATTTTGAAAATGCTAAAAGCCCCGCTGCGGCAAGTGCGCTGCTGCCAATAAACCTGCGCCTTGATAAGTTATGCTGCTTCATAAATTTTATAGGAAATACATTGGTTTACACCAAAGTTATCAATTAATTGATGCCTGCAAATTGTGTATTGAAAGTGTTACTAACAAAGTTAATTTGTAGCGTTTTGCCTGGTATTAACGTAAAGTATTATAAACCTTATGCTATGAAAAAGCTGTTTTTATTTGGCGTGCTCGCCGTTTTATCAGGCTGTAAAAAAGACAATACCCCTAATAATGATCAGTTGATTGGCAGGTGGGAGTACCGCGGCACCAGTTGTTACTGCGAGCCTCCCAAAGATCTTAATTCGATAAGGCCGGGCAACGGCAACATTATTGTTTTTACCGCTAATACGTACAAACGATTTAAAAAAGACACCCTGATAAACAGTGGCACTTACCGTACCCGGAAATATGATAATGCAAATGAGCAAATCATGTATGACAATGATACCACGAGCAACAGTATCACATTTTTTAGGGTAGAAGGCAAAATACTGACTTTTTACGGGACAGTTCCCCTTGCAGCAGATGGCTCCGAATCTCACTATGAGCGGTTATAATATTATGGTACAGGCCAGTGGAAGCACAGCTGATATCCATCCGGATCAAGCAGATAAATGGCTTTCCAGCCATAACCTGTAATTTGAGGTTGTTTAAGGTGCATGCCCTTACTTAATAAATAGCTATATAGCATATCAATGTCGGGGTGGCCGAAATAAAGTGAAGTATCGGCATGGGCAGAAACACGCTGTTCATCGGGCTCGAAAGGGCGGCCTGGCTTTTCGTACACGGTGTTGAGCATTAGTTCTATACCATTAAGTTTCAATAAAACCCAATCAACATCATCTCCTTCGCCCGATGCCTGCACTATTTCAAAACCCAGCACATCGCGGTAAAATCCTAAGGCCACGGGCATATCAAAAACCTGAAGCAAGGGGGCTATGCCCTGTATTTGTTTTGTGGTAGTGCTATCGCTCATAATCTCCTTCTAATAATTCTAATAAAAAAGATTTACAGCTATTACTTTCCGAGTTGAAGCCATATATCATAATAAGATAAATGAATACCAACATACCAAATGGAGTTATTGATAAGGGATCAGACCTATCAGACATTGAAGAATGTATCCAACCGCCAAAACCCGCGACCATTAAAAAAGCAGCCATTCCAATGATAATATATTCTATTTCCTGGTGCATAGCCATGGTTATATAAAGACAACTTCCCGTTTCCGCAAACTCCACGCGCCCCTTTATCAAAGGTATAAACGAATTCCTACCAACAACTACGGGTTCAATTTTAAACTCACCAATATTTACATACCCTTTAAAAGGAGTGGGATACCTGTTGGTTAATTGTTCAAAGAAACTTCCTGTGAAAGCAGGGCTTACTTGTTCTGTCAATCTTAATCTTACCTCTTCGGGGTTGAGCGGACTTATAATGGAAAATTTTTCATATGGCCACCAATTCATAACTAACAGATATTTACGTTAAAAGTACCAATACTTCTCATCAAAACCTATTTAAATAATAGATACCCCTGCACGAAAACGAACAATAAATGTATCATAACGATGCACATTATTGCATTAAAAATAATAGCAATTAATTGAATATCAATATCATAAATACATGGCACTTAATTTGAGTTCATAACAAAGATTACTGTATATATCATGAGACACGGCAAACAACTGGAAAGGCGTACTTTTAACCAGGACCGTTTTGAAATACTTATTAAACGGCAAAAAAACGGTATAGCCACCTTTAACGAGCTCACCGAACTGGATGAGATCGTAAACCGTGACCCTGAGATCCGTGAAATTGTTTTGGAAGAAATGCAGGATGCCGATACCCCAAATCCTCCGGACGATGATCAAATTCAAATGGTTGAAAAACCGGTCAGGAAAAGTTTCATCGAAAAGATAAAGGCGTTCATTAATCGCCTGTTCGCAGTTGAAAGCGATGATCTGAATCCCGCCATCGCTGCATAGGCAATGTAAACCTGTAAACAATTTTTAATTGGCGCACCATTCAAGACAAAACGGAACAATCTTTATAGATATGTTTGCAACACTGTTATGAAGCAAACTGTTTATGAAAATATTTCAGCAAATGCTTCAGCTTAGGGAGCGCAAAAGAGGCTCCCATCTTGTGACAGCCGAAGTAATGAATACACTGCCTCAAATACAAGAGTTAAAAACCGGTATTTGCCAGGTATTTATTCAGCATACTTCGGCATCATTAACCATTAATGAAAATGCCGACCCAACCGTTATTTTATGCAGATTAAAATTATATGGCCGTTGTTGAAGCTGGTACCTATGTACAGCTAAGACTTGGCTACAGGTTCAGATAGCTTATTCAGAATAAACGCTGCCAACCCTGTCGCGCAGGTTATAGCCTGATGCCATCACCTCACCATAAGCGCCAGCGGTACGTACAGCTATCAGGTCGCCGCGGAATGACTCGGGCAGGCTCACATCCCTCTGAAAACAATCCGTGCTTTCACATATCGGCCCAACAACGTCATATTTCAGACCATGGTCTATGGTCCATGATCCATGGCCTTTCCTGCTCAAATTCTCTATCTGGTGATAAGCCTGATAAAGCATCGGACGAATCAGCTCGGTCATGCCGGCGTCAAGGATCAGGAAGTTCTTTTTCTGCCCGTTTTTAACATACAATACACGCGATATAAGCGACGCACTTTGGGCTACCAGTGCACGGCCAAGCTCAAAATGAACTTCTTGCCCCGACTTAACGTTCAGGAAGTTTTTAAACACCTGGAAGTAGGCTTCAAAATCGGCTATGTTGTTATCCGGGCTGTAATAATCAACCCCGAGGCCACCGCCGGTGTTAAGCACTTTTATCGGGAAGCCACGATCTTCAAACCAATCCTGCATTTCATTAATGCGGGTACACAGGTTTTTGTAAACTTCAAGGTCGGTAATTTGTGAACCAATATGGAAGTGGATACCTAAAAATTGCAGGTTATCACATTTGCGCAAAGCAGCGGCAACATCAGGTAATTGCCAGGTATTGATGCCGAACTTGTTTTCATCAAGTCCGGTGGTGATGAAATGGTGAGTATGTGCATCAACATTCGGGTTAATGCGGATAGCCACACCGGCTTTTTTGTTTTTTGCTTTAGCAAGGCCATCAATAATAAAAAGCTCCTGGATGGATTCGACATTGAAGCAGAAGATATCCGCATCAAGGGCCAGGTTCATTTCACGGTCTGATTTGCCTACACCTGCAAATACAACTTTGCTTTTATCAAAGCCATGATCAATAGCTGCCCGAACTTCATTACCGCTCACACAATCGGCGCCAAAGCCATAGGTTTGTATGGTGTCAATAACTTTTGGGTTAAAGTTGGCCTTCATGGCGTAATGCACATGGAAGCCGTGCTTTGCAGAAGCATCGCGGCAGGCACTCAGGGTGTTTTTAAGCACCTCGAGATCGTAGTAATAAAACGGAGTTTCTAAGCCGTTGAATTTATCTATAGTTTTACTTGTGAACATGGGTAATATTTCATCAAATCATGCTGAACTATTGCATATCAGGGATTGCTTCGTTCCTCGCGATGACGTTTTAAATTAAAAATTTCAAATAAGGCAATTCCGAAATCGAAAATCCGATATCCGGAATTAAAACAACCTGTTATGTAAACTCCTTAAAGCCTCAACCTTATCCTCTGTTTTTACCAGTAACGACAGGTTGTGATCACTGCCACCGTATGATATCATCCTTAAAGGGATATGTTTAACAGCTTCAAGCACACGTGCGGCATACCCATGTTTTTCGGCCCCGAAATCACCTACCACACAAATAATGGTTTGGTTTACATCAATTTCCACCGAACCGTAAGCGTTTAATTCTTTGGTGATGTCGCCCAGGTAAGTGGTATCATCGATGGTAACAGAAACACCAACTTCTGATGTGGTGATCATATCGATAGATGTTTTATAACGTTCAAATACCTCGAATACCTTGCGTAAAAAGCCATGTGCCAAAAGCATCCTGCTCGATTGGATCTTGATAGCCGTAATGGCATCCTTAGCAGCTATAGATTTGATCTTGTCCTTTTCGCTGGTATTGGTGATTAGGGTACCCAGCGCTTTAGGATCCATTGTGTTTAATAAACGAACCGGAATCTTATATTTTTGAGCAGGGAACACGCTTTGCGGGTGCAGAATTTTGGCACCAAAATAGGCAAGCTCAGCAGCTTCATCAAACGATAGCTGAGCAATAGGCTGTGTGCCTTTTACAATCCGCGGGTCGTTATTGTGCATGCCGTCGATATCTGTCCAGATCTGGACTTCCTCGCTGCGGATGCCGGCACCAATCAATGAAGCGGTATAATCGCTGCCGCCGCGGCGCAGGTTATCTATCTCGCCATAAGCATTGCGGCAAATATATCCCTGGGTAATAAACAAGTTTACTTCGGGGTGCTTATCAAGCAGCGGGAGCAGGTTTTCGGTAATATGATCAACAATGGGCTCATTATCCTCATCTATCTTCATAAAATCCAGGGCAGGCAGCAATACCGATGGGATACCTATCTCCTTTAAATAAACATGATAGAGGGTAGTTGAAAGCAGTTCGCCCTGTGCAACGATGATCTTATCTTCAATATGGGTGAAAAGATCATTCGCCAGGTTGCTGAGCAACGAAAAATGGTAGTCGATAACCTCTTTGCCCTGGGCTAAAAATTCGGGTTTCGCAAACAATTCCTTAATAAAAATTTCGTACTTATCCTTTAGGATAGTAATAAGCTGCACTGCCTTCTTCTTATCGCCGGCGAGATATGCTTGTCCAATTTCTACGAGGCTGTTTGTTGTGCCTGACACTGCCGATAGCACCACTACCTGGCGCTCGGCCGGGTTAATGATATCAAGCAGCGCTTTCATCCGGGCGGGGCTACCTACTGATGTCCCACCAAATTTTAAAACTTTCATTTTTATGTTGCTGTTAACCGTATATGATCGGTGTTCCTGAACATCATTTTACTGATATTCAAGCACCAATATTTGAGGCGCTAAAAATAGTGTTTTAAAACGCTTTAATGTAATGTGATTGGAATTTAAATTTGACGGGCATATCGCTTCTGAGTTTTGAAATTCGTTGGGCTTTGATTGAGAAATGACATCTCCGTTCCGTCATTCGGTATAAGATGTCGGGATCGTAATAAACCCAATTTTATCACTTTCCCCTCAACATATCAAGCGAGTAAAAACTCTCGCGCCAGTAAATGCCGCCCTGTACAACTGTTATTATTGATGCTTTTAAAAAATGCCAGGCCAGAAATAGCCCCGAAAAGGGTATCATGAATGCATACCACCACTTATTTGGTGGCACTATCATCATATAAATAATATGGGATACCAGCATAATAGCAGCCATGATGCGGATACCTGCAGTGCCGAAAATAAACATCAACGGCATGGGCAGAGCTACTGTTAATAACATATTCAGCACGTTAATAATGGCTTGCACAAGATTATAGTTGGCAACAGCAAATGAGTTTTTCTGCACACCGCGCCCAAGCTCACCAAGATTTTTATACCATTCCAGGCAAACGTAACCCTTACCGGCTAAAACATCCTGCCGTAAACCTTCTTTTTTTATCAATTGACCAAGTTGAAGATCATCATCCGGGCGCAGTTTTATGCGTACATGCGTGCCAATTTTTTCATAAGCTGTACGTCTGACCAAATTGAAAGCCCCTATGCCCGACGATGCTTTTGATTTCGGTTTTTTTGCCTCCCATGGTTTCATGGCAATCATGAGCATAATGCTTAATGTGGCAAATACACTGTTTAAAATTGACGACCGGGAGATCAACTCAGGTAACATGGTTAAATGATCAACCTCGTGCTTAACGGCATAACCGACAGCCTTGTTAATAGCATCAGGATGAAAAACGATATCAGCATCGGCAAAAAGCATCCATTCCTCAGTACTGCTAAGGTAACCCTGGTAAAGTGCGTTGTTTTTACCAAGCCATCCGTCGGGTAAAGTGTCTATCGTAGTTACCTGAAGCTTTGGATAGTGTAAGCTAAAATCTTTCAGGATGTCGGTGGTACGGTCGGTTGAGCGGTCGTTCACTACAATAAGGCGATGGTTAGGATAATTGATATGGCAAACGCTTTGCAAGGCTTTTTCAAGGTCTTCCTCCTCGTTTCGCACAGCTATAATGATGGCAAGGGGTGGGGGATTATCCATCACAGGTTGTCGGCTTACCTGTTTAATTTGTTTAAAGCCGATAAGCAGATAAAAGTTAAGCGCTAAAGTGGATACAAACAGTATTACGCTGTACCAGAATAATATCATGATAAATAGGTTTGGATAAAGGTGGGCAAAATCAGGAAATAATCACAACAAAAAATGGCATATTGCATTACCAATTTTAACACCTATGAAAAACATCAGCCGCAAAAAATTTATTGCTTCGGCCGCAATAGCTGCTGCCGGTTTACCTTTTGGTTTAAGTGCTTTGGCTAAGCAATCACCCTTAAATACTGACGTTGCCACAGGTAACCCCTCTGCGGGTGAAAAAATAAAAGTGAGCATATTTTCCAAACATATGCACTGGCTTAATTATGCCGATATGGCCGCTTTAACGGTACAGCTTGGTTTTGACGGAATTGACCTTACTGTAAGGCCCGATGGCCACGTGCTGCCCGAACGTGTTGCCGATGACCTGCCTAAAGCGGTTGAAGCTATTGAAAAAGCCGGGCTCAAGGTTTATACCATAGTAACCAATATTAAAACTGCTGATGAAAAATACGCCGAACCGATCCTGAAAACAGCATCGGCATTGGGCATTAAATATTATCGTACCGCCTGGTTTAATTATGATAAGGCTACCAGTGTACCGGCCAATATCAGGGCTATCAATAAGCAACTGGCCGGTCTTGCCCAGCTCAACAAAAGGTATGGCATGCACGGCGGCTATCAAAACCACTCCGGCGACTTGTTTGGAGCATCACAATGGGATTTATGGCTGAGCCTTGAAGGGCTTGATCCTAATAACATCGGTTGTCAGTACGATGTAAGGCATGCAACAACTGAAGGTGCCGATACCTGGCCTGTTACACTTGACCTGTTGAAGGCTTATTCCAAAACAATCAATGTAAAAGATTTTTACTGGGAGAAAAAGGGCGACAAATGGCGGGTGAAAAGTGTGCCATTAGGCGAGGGTATGGTTGATTATAAAAAATACTTCAGCCTGCTAAAACAATACAATATCAATGGCCCCATGAGCCTGCACTGCGAATATCCCTTAGGCGGGGCAGAGGATGGTAAACGTGAGCTGACTATTAGTAAGGATGAGTTTTCGGCCGCTTTAAAAAAGGATTTGACCAGATTGCGTGGATGGCTGGCAGAGTATGACCTGTAGGTCTCGTTCAACGCATTACAGGTTTAAGTATCCGCGCTTCAACCTGTCATTTTTTTTACTCCCCTAAAACTTGTTTTATAACAAATTTGTTACTAAATTTAATAACAGCATGCCCGTCGCTTGATCTCCCTGATCGCCCCGGGTTGCTCATAACCAATTATTAAACTAAAAGGAGGGCTTTATGAATCTGGTTCATAAAATTGAACACTGGGGCGACACTCATCACCCTAAAGTTTTGGATATTGTGCGTATTGTTCTTGGCGTATTTTTATTAGTGAAAGGCATAACTTTTATGGAAAATACATCATACCTGCGAGGTATTATTACCGATCAGGATGTTATTAATGTATCGCCTGATATGCTGATGATCCTGGTATACTATGTATCATTTGCCCACATGGTTGGTGGTATACTCATAGCCATGGGTATATTAACCCGTTTGGGCTGCATTATTCAGATCCCTATATTGGTGGGCGCAGTATTTTTAACAGGGATTTTCCAGGAACCTATCAATACCATGTTATGGCCATCAATTACAGCTCTGGCTCTGCTTATACTATTTACCATTTTAGGCTCCGGTCCATGGTCATTGGATAAAGTACTATCGTTTAAGGGATAATGGAGAGATAAGAAATCAAGAGCCAGGAAAGGAATTTCTTTTAACTAACACCAAAACTGTAAAACTCCCAATTTGGGACTTAAAACTTCGAACTCAAAACTTCCGACTTCCAATTAATATCCTTTAACGGCTTCATCTACATAACACCATAGCCAGCGCTCACCTGGTTCGGCAGATATAACTACGGGATGGCCTGTAGCGTGGAAATGCTTAGTCATATGCGTATTGGGTGAACTATCGCAGCAAAGCGTAACGCCGCAGGTTTGGCAGGTACGCAGGTGCAGCCATGAACCGTGATGTTTTATGCATTCCTCACAAACGTAGCCTTTGGGCTCGGTTATGCTTTCAACAGCTTCGATGTGGGCACAGGTTTCTTCCATAGGTATATGTAGTGATTAATAATTTAAACTTCGGCAAGATATTTATGTACGAAACTTATAGCCATTGAGCCTTCGCCTACGGCAGATGCCACGCGGTTCATAGCCCCGGCACGCACATCGCCGGCTGCAAATATGCCCGGGCAGCTTGTTTCCAACAGAAATGGATCACGTTTAAGCTTCCAAACTTTACCAAAATTCTCGTAACTGCGCAACTCCCGGCCGGTTTCAATAAAGTCTTTATTATTTTTAATGATGTCCAGCTTTATCCAGTCGGTATACGGCTTGGCACCAATAAATATATATAATGCGTTAGCAGTTTTAACTTCGCTTTCCTTGGTTTTGCAGTTTTGTATCGTAAGCTTTTCAAGGCAGTTAGTGCCTTCGGCCTCAATTACCTCGGTATTTGGCATAACCTTTATATTGGGCGTATCGGCAATCTGGTTAATCAGATAGGCCGACATGGTGGCTGTCAAATCATCCCTGCGGATAATGATATGCACATTCTTCGCGAATTTAGACAGATACATAGCCGCCTGTCCCGCCGAGTTACCTCCGCCAATCACAAATACCTCTTTACCTGTACATGCCGAAGCTTCGGTAGTAGCCGCGCCATAGTAAATGCCGGCTCCGGTAAAGTTATCAACGCCTTTAACTTCCAGTTTACGGTAATCAACACCGGTAGTAATTACTACTGTACGACTGATGATCTCCGGTCCGTCATCCAAGATAATGGTTTTGTAGCCGTCTTTTTGCCGGATATCGCTAACAGATTGAGGCGACAAAAACTCGGCACCCAGGCGCATAGCCTGACTTATAGCACGACGGGTAAGATCGGCACCGCTCAAACCTGCCGGGAAACCCAGGTAATTTTCAATACGCGAGCTGGTACCTGCTTGTCCACCTGGTGCTTTACGCTCAATCAATAAAGTTTTTAAGCCTTCTGATGAGCCGTATACGGCAGCAGCCAACCCTGCAGGGCCGGCACCAATGATCACCACGTCATAAACATCAGTAAGCTGGGTAGGATTTTTGCCCATTTTATCGGCAATATCCCTGATGGTTGGTTTTGTTAAACAGCTGCCATCCTCAAAAATCACCATCGGCAAATCATCGGTTGTGCGGTTATTGATGGTAAGCAAACTGGCCGAATCGATATTTTTTTCGATATCAAACCAACGGTAAGGGATCAGGTTACCGGCTAAAAAATCTTTTATAACGTGCGATTGAGGCGAAAACTGGTAGCCAACGAGCTTCATACCCACAAATTCGGGTATGTAGTGGCTATGCCAGTCATCGAGCAAATCATTTATTACAGGATAAAGTTTTTCCTCCGGCGGGTTCCAGGGCTTCATCAGGTAATAATCAAGCTGTACATCGTTAATGGCTTTAATGGCGGCATCTGTATCGGAGTAGGCGGTAAGCAGTACCCGTTTAGCTTCGGGGAATACTTTTTTTGCCTTCTCCAAAAATTTAACGCCTTCCATTTCGGGCATGCGCTGATCGCACAAAAACAAGGCAACCACTTCCGAACTGTTTTTCAGTTCAATAAGGGTATCATATGCCTCATTTGCCGATGTTGTGCTTAATATTTTATATTCTTTGCCATACTGCGACTTTAAATCGCGGCTTATTGACCGCAAAACCTGCGGATCATCATCTATGGAAAATATTATCGGACGGCTCATAGGGTAAATATGCAGGCAAATTAACTAATATTTTTGGTAAAACCAGTTTTTTGCTAACCATTTATCGGGAAGCAAACTATAAACTCGGTATGCCCGGGTCTTGATTTTACTTTTATCGAACCGCGGTGCTGCTTCACAATACGCTGCACCACTTCAAGGCCCATACCAGTGCCTTTGCCCATTTCTTTTGTGGTAAAGAACGGATCGTAGATCTGGCTGATATTATCTTCGGGTATACCGGGCCCATCATCAATGATTCTTACTTCAACAAAGTCGTTATCTTTTTTTGTGCGGATGGTAAGTGTGCCTCTCTCATTTATTTCCATGGCATCAAGGGCATTATCAACCAGGTTGGTCCAAACCTGGTTAAGTTCGCCGATAAGCGCTTTCACTTCGGGCAGGGTTTCATCAAACTCTTCAATTACGGTAATATTTTCCTTCCTAATCTTGTACCCCAGCATGGTAATCGTGTTACGGATCCCTACGTGGATATCGGCATACTGCTTATCCTGGGCGCGGTCCATATGGGTAAACGTTTTAACGGAACTTACCAATTCGGCAATACGTCGTGCAGACTCCTGGATATCTTCAATCATTTTTTCGCCCATAAGCTTGGCACTAAGCCAGCCCATAATGATTGGTACCGCATGTTCTGGAATGTGCGATTTTAGTGCCTCCAGATTTTCGGTAGTAAAACTAAAGTCAACAAAGCTTTCGGCTATATCATAGGCATCCTCAACACCGTTATCTTCCAGCCATTCTGATATTTCGTCTTCAAGTTGGGTACGCTGTTTTAGTGTAAGGCGGGTATAGCATTCCTTTTTATTCAGAATCCTGAACAACTCGTCGGTCAAACCATCAACCTGCTCATCACTCGCCCTTATGGCAAACATATTTTTCAGATGGGCAGGCACCATACGCAGGTGCTTTCTTAATGATAACGAGTCGCGTACAATGGCCGATGCCGGGTTATTAAGCTCATGAGCCAAACCAGCCGATAATTTACCCAAGGCCATCATTTTATCATTTTGCTGCTGCATGGCGGTAAAATCACGTACGCGGGTGGTCATGATATGAACCAGCGCCTGGGTAAGCTCAAAATGGTTCCGGATCATTTCCATGATTTCGGCTGTAGGGTAACTCAACACCGTCAGTTCGCCAACAGCCTGGGCATAGCCTTTGGCTATGAGACCGCGGGAATAGGGCATATAACCCGTGATACTTCCTTTTTCAACCATGGTATAATCGCGACGCGAACCCTGCTGCATCATAAAGAAGCGCATGTTGCCTTCTATTATAAAATGCGGGCCTGTAAGATCCTGACCCGGCTCCATCAGGTATTCACCATCTTCAAATGTTAAGATCTCGCTTTTATCAATCAGCCATTGCAGCTGATCGTCGGGTATATTGGCCAAAGCTTCAAAAGCTTTTAAGTCTGATACGCTTACCTGTAGTTCACTTACCTTTTGCATAATTTAAAAGTAGGGAATATTATTTAATGATGTAAAAATGAGGCAAAAAATTGCAATTAGGTGAACCTGTGCAGGATGGATTTTGTTTGTCTGTACCAGGATTTTGTCTGAACCGGGATTTAGTGGATTATTGGATTCCCTGGATTCGTGTCCTTACGAAACGCTTTGTTAATATGGAAAGTTGATGGCTTTGAAGGCGATCGTGGAGACACGATCGCAGGGGCAGAATATCGAATGGCTCGGTTAATCTTCAGGCAGCATTCAAAAATCCAGTAATCAGGAAAATCCTATAAATCCGGGTTCAATTCCATTTGCTCAAAAATACCCCGAAGGCTTCTTTATACTGATCCCCAACGGTAATGTTCACTTTTCCTATCTGCAAAGCATTGCGGGTAATGGAATTGATTTTATTGAGCGATACAATGAATGAGCGATGTACGCGCATAAAACGTTTGGATGGCAGTTTTTCTTCCAAAGCTTTTAAACTGGTGAGGGAAAGCAATGGTTTTTCCTTATCCTGAAGATAGATTTTTACATAATCTTTCAAACCTTCAATGTACAAGATGTCATTAAGAGCGATCCTTACTAACTGGTATTCTATCTTTAAAAACAAGTACTCTTCCTCTTCGGGTTCAGCGGCAATTACGGTTGCAGGGCTGTTCGAGCGGTTCACCAGTTCAAAATAAGTTAGGGCTTTGTTTGAAGCATGCAAAAATTCTTCGTAGTTAAAGGGTTTGAGCAGGTAATCGAGGGCATCAACCCGGTAGCCTTCAATAGCAAACTGGTTGTAGGCGGTGGTGAAAATAATGCGGGGTTTATTTGCTCCGCGACTGTCAAGCACCCGTGCGAGCTCCATGCCGTTAAGGTTAGGCATTTGGATGTCCAGGAAAATAAGGTCAACCTTTTTATCCTGTAAGCCGACAAGTGCCTCAACGGCACTGCTGTAACGGCCGATGAGTTTCAGGAAAGGGGTTTGTTCGATAAAAGCACAAACCAGGCCCAGCGCAAGCGGCTCATCATCAACAGCTATGCAGTTAATTATCATGACAGGTTAAGGATTAAGTGAACGGTATAGATATTGGCGGTTACATCCTCAGTAATATCCAGTTTATATTTTCCTGCATAGAGCAAATCAAGCCGGCGAATGGTATTGGTTAAACCGATACCTTTATTTTCGCCAATGTTTAGGTTATGATCTTTATAGATGCCATTCTCTACCTTTAACTCCAGTAGATTATCATGCTGATCGATAATGATGCGGATAGCGCTTGGCTCCGTAGCGCTGATGCCGTGTTTAAAGGCGTTTTCTACAAAAGGTAAAAAAATCATCGGGGCCACAGTTACATCGTTAGTGTGTGCAGGCGGAGTAAAGGTAACGGTTACTTTTTGGGTAAGGCGCAGTTCCATAAGGCTGATATAGTCTTTAATGAAAGCTACCTCCTGGCTTAATAATGCCGTACCATGCTGCGTATCATATAATACATATCGCATCATGCGCGAAAGCTGGTGCAGCGCCTTGCGCGATGTTTCGGCGTTAACATGGGTAAGCGCATAAATGTTATTGAGCGTATTGAAAAAGAAATGCGGGTTGATCTGGGCTTTCAGAAAAGATAATTCCGAGCTGATCTTATCCTGTTCCAGGGCCTGGCGCAGGCGGATATCCATCTGCCATTTTTGTATAGCCGTAATACTGGTGCTGATCCCTAAAACCAATGCCACTATCACGGTTCCAAAAATATCCCAGCCGCCGCGGTCTTTTGGTTTAGGCGGACGGTGCTGCCGGTGAAAAACGGCTTCCATATGCTCATGCATATGCAGCGCTTTATCGGCCCAACTGTTAAGCAATAAAAAAACTATTACTATACCTACAACGGCTATAAAATACATACCGGTGCGGTCATGCAGTAAAAAGCGCGGAACAAGTAATTTGCTGTTAAAGTAATAGGCAGCAACCAGTATAAAAAAAGTAACCGCCTGTTTGATCCAGAACTGGTACGGAAATTCAACATTCCAGGTTAGCGGCTGATAAAAGAACAACAGCAGTCCAAATACCACCCATATTAAAATATGAATGAGGACGGTAATGGTATTGCTTTTTGATTTAAGGCTCATTGAAGGGGTTTACACTACAGTGCACTACAAATAAATTTAAAGATATAATTCAGCAATATTACAAATCAATAAGACTATAAAACAATTATAATCGCCCGGGAGGCAAAAATCACCGATGAGCGCTTTAATCTGATCTTTAAAGACTTCTATCAACCTTTCATAGGGTAGCGCTGCGCTTTTGTAGGTAAAAAGTCGTATCCCGTCTATATATAAACAGCGTCTGTCTATTATGTTTTTTACACTAAAATTAATGCTATTGTTTTGCCGCTGTTAATCAGCATAAAAATGAAAATCCTATATTCCTTAGCAGTAATAATTGCCTTAGCGTTCACGATACCGTTTAACGCAAAAGCCGACCCCGGCCGTACGATTAAAGGCATTGTAAAAGACTCTACCGGTTACCTGGTTGCCGGTACCAGCGTAAAAATGCTTACCGGTACCGATAGTACCACTGTTATTACCGGTGCCGATGGTACTTTTACCTTTAACAACGTAACAGCAAGCCAGTTTAGTTTGGTTTTTAGCTCGATAGGTTATCAGCCACTCAAACGCAGGTTTGTGTTGGCTAACGATAACAAGCCGGCCAATTTGCCTCCGGTTATCCTAAAGATAGAAACTACCATGCTGAAAACCGTAGTTATTGCAGATGTAAACCCGGTAAAGCTTAAAGAGGATACTATTGAATTTAATGCCGATGCCTATAAAGTACGTGATAACGCCCCCGTTGAAGATGTAATTAAAAAGCTGCCCGGTATGGATGTTGATAAAGACGGCAACATCACCGCCCAGGGTAAAAGCGTAACTAAGGTAAGGGTTAACGGCAAGGACTTTTTTGGAGGCGATGTTAAAACAGCTACTAAAAACCTGCCTGCCGATATCGTACAAAACATCCAGATCATTGATGATTATGGCGATCAGGCCAACCTTACCGGTATCAAAACGGGCGAACCCGATAAAGTACTTAACATCACCATCAAACAAAATAAAAACTACGGATACTTTGGGCAAGCCAGTTTAGGGGGCGGTCGTGATGCTATTCCAGGTATATCGAATGATAAAGAGAGTAACAGGTATGTGGCTTCGGCCAATGTATTTAGTTTTAACGGCAACAGGCAGCTGGCCTTTTTAGGTAACCTGAATAATACCAACACCAACTTATTCACCTTTGGCGGCGGCGGTCCGAGAGGCGGCGGTCCGGGAGGTCCTCCGGGATCAAACAGCAGCTCATCAAACGGGATCACTACCGCACGTTCGTTCGGTTTCAATTATCGCGATAGCTGGGGCAAAAAGATTACCGCTTATGGTAGTTACAGCTTTGCCGATAACTCGGTGAATACCATCAGCAGCACTATTCAAAATAACCTGTCGTCAACCAATCCCAGCACCAATAATCAAACCAATAACCAGCAGGACGAAAAGCTGAACCACCGGGTAAACTTCAACATCGAATACAAACCGGATACGGTAAACTATGTAAAGATCACCCCTACATATGCTTACGCCAGCACTAACACTACATCCGATGCAACCAGTTTGCTGGTCAGAAACTCAGAGACGGTATCAAATTACAGCCTCGCAAACCTCAGTAAATCAACAGAGCCTAACTATGGTGTTAATGTGCTGTTTAATCATAAGTTCAACACTCATGGGCGTAACTTCAGTGTAAATGTTGGGGCAGGCAGCTACACCATTAACAAATATCAAAACCCGGTTTATACCTATATTGACGGTGCCCGCAACGCGCCCCTTAACCAGTTCATCAATACCGATAGCCGTACCGATAGCGTGGGAACTACCCTATCCTACATGGAGCCTATCAGCAAGAAAGGCTACCTGGAACTTAATTATGCTTACCACTACGCCTACACCACTGCCGACAGGGCAACTGATACTCTGGCCGATGACGGAAATATAAACCGGTACGATTTGCTAAGCAATAACTACAATTCAACTTTTGTTACCAACAGGTTTGGACTTAACTATCGTTTTATCGACAAAAAATACAACTATACCTTAGGTGTGGTAGCTCAGCCAACGCTATTAAAAGGATCTTCGATAGTTGATGGCACGCCATTTACCACCAATAACAATACGTTTAACTGGGCGCCTACTGCAAGGTTCATTTATAACTTTTCGCGCAGCCAATCGCTTAGTTTAAATTATAACGGCAGCAGCAACCAGCCTACTTATACCGAGTTGCAGCCGGTTACCGATTTTAGTAACGCATCATACCCGGTACAAGGTAACCCCGATCTGAAACCGGAGTTCAACAACACGCTGTCGTTAAAATACAATAAATTCAATTTTGAAAGCGGGAACGTGTTTTTCAGTAACCTGTCGTTCATTAAAACAGATAATAAGATAGTAGCCAATACCATTACCTATCCCAGAAATTATACGCCTAACAGTAAGCTTGCGGGAAGCATCTTAACCCAATATTTAAATGCCGATGGCTATTATTCGGCACAGGGATTTTATGTGTTTGCCAGGCCATGGCAAAAAAGAAAATATAATTTGTTCATGATCGGTAACATTTCGTACAATAACAACGTCTCATATATTAGTAACGTCGACTCTGCTACCTATAACATGACAACCGAAAAGAATATCGCCAAAAATTTGGTATTATCTCAAGGCGCGCGCTTTAGGGTAAGCATTACCGACGTTATTGATGCCGAAGCAAGCACTACTTACAGCGTTAACACCTCAAGCAATTCTATCAAACAGGCAAATGTTAACAGTAACTTCCAAACGCTTAATCTTGGCCTTAATGGCAAAAGCTATTTTAAAGACTGGACCCTGAGCTATGATTATTCAAAAATGATCTACTATGGTTATACGGGCGCTACCAATCCTAATATATTGAATACCTATGTTGAGCGTCGCTTTTTGAAAGGCAATGCCGGTACGTTACGCTTTTCGGTGATGGATGTGTTTAATGAAAATACCGGGTATACTACCACTCAGAACGGCAGCTATATCACTCAAACCAACAGTAACCGTTTGGGGCGTTACTACTTGTTAACCTTTACGCTTAAGCTACAGAAATTTGCCGGCAAAAGGCCAACCATGGAGCGTGGCGGACCGGGTGCTCCACCTCCGGGCGGCGGCCCCGGCGGACCGCCGCCATTTTAAAGAACAGCAAGGTTCATAAAATATTAAAAACCTTCCCATCCCTGAGAACGATGGTGAGTTCAGATCAAAAAAGCATGATGATCTGAGATTTAGTTGATGTTATCATCAGATAACTGCAGGGCGTTCCGAGGTGAGATACGGGACGCCCCTTTTTTATTAATTATACGTTAATGCACTTATTTAGGTTTCGATTTTTTGCTTAAACCAATTTATTATTCAATCAATCTGAATATCAACGCAGTAGTATGAGATATTATTCTCATTTTTTTATTATTTAATTAAACTACACAAACCAAAGATTAAACTTTTATGTGTTAATTTACCTGGACCGTTTTTGTGGGGGGGTACTTCGTAGCCCGAATATTTGTTAATTTAGCCCTTTATAAAAAATAAGCTTTTTTTACAGTTTTTAATTACATTTAGCCCGTTGTTTGTAAATAAAACTGAATGAAGCCGCTTTTACTTAAAGTTTCTGCCGACCCTGCGCATTCCTTTAGCGTAAGGCATGATGTATCACCGGATATCAATAACCGCTGGCACTGCCATCCCGAATTGGAGCTGATTTATTTCATCAAAGGTGGCGGAACGCAATTTATAGGCGATAGTATTAAGCAGTTTGAAGACGGCGATATGGTGCTGGTTGGATCAAACCTGCCTCATTACTGGCGCTTTGACGACATGTACTTTAATAATGGCAACGAACAGGTGCCGGTTGATACCATCGTGGTA
This sequence comes from Mucilaginibacter sp. SG538B, assembly GCF_013376065.1. Lineage (NCBI taxonomy): Bacteria > Pseudomonadati > Bacteroidota > Sphingobacteriia > Sphingobacteriales > Sphingobacteriaceae > Mucilaginibacter > Mucilaginibacter sp. SG538B. The sequence continues at coordinate 190,480 of NZ_JABMJI010000006.1, read as the reverse complement.
CATTTTTGCGAAAACTTTTGGGGCGATCAGTTTCTTCAGCTTCCAGAAAACAAGCTAATAAAAGTATTGCTTGAACGTTCAAAACGTGGCTTGCAAATAACAGGTGAAATAAAAAAGCAGGTGGCCTCTATTTTAGCCACTATGCTTAATACTGATGGTGCCGAAAGGATCATCATGCTGCTCAAAGCATTGAATACCATAGCGGGCAGTTCACCGCCTAATTACCTAACTTCTATAGGTTTTAAGTACGATCATAATGAATCGGAAAGCGACAGGCTCAATAATATTTATGAATACTCGGTACGTAACTTCCGCAAAAAGATTTACCTGGAAGAAATTGCCGATATAGCCGGTGTGAGCGCGAACTCGTTTTGCAGGTACTTTAAATCAAAAACCCGTAAAACCTACTCGCAGTTTGTAATCGAGATAAAAGTGGGTTACGCCTGCAGACTCCTGATTGAAAACAAGCTCAACATCAAACAGCTTTGCTACGATAGTGGGTTCAATAATTTCTCCACTTTTCACAAGCATTTTAAGCAGGTAACGGGCAAAAGCCCACTCATGTACCAAAAGGAGTTTACGAAGAAAACATAATTTTTTGCTATCCCCGAGTGGTTTTAATTGTATTGAAAATAACTCGGGATGGGCTGACCTTTAGAAAAAAGGCAGTTCATGACAGGGCAGCAGCCCCTTCAATATCCTTTTCCATAAGGCTGAAAATAATTCTATTATCCTATCCTGGGAATAATTTTCTAAATTCACGGTGATATATCTCTCGTTTTGCGCACTTACTATTAAACGCACTGATCATGACACATGAGATAGTTTTTGATAAACCGGCCGCCCGAAGGGAAAAACTCATTACGAAGCTTTACCAAAGCGCTTTCCCAACAGTGGCTAAATATGTAAGCAAAATGGGCGGCTCTTTTGATGACGCGAAAGATATTTTTCAGGATGCCCTTGTTATTTATTATGAAAAGACGTTAAACGGTGATCTGTCACCGCATAACGGTGAAAAGGCTTACCTGCTGGGTATTGCCAAACATCTTTGGCTCAAAAAGTTTAAGGGTGACCGCCATAACCTGTCGCTTGATAATTGTACCAAAGGTTTTGATGTTACAGATGAAACTGAAGATCAGCCATCGGCAGTTAAACTAATGAGATACCTGGAAATGGCGGGTAAAAAATGCATGGAGTTGCTAAGCGCTTTTTATTATCATAAGCTGCCCATGAAGGATCTCGCGGATTTGTTTGGCTACGCGGGTGAGCGATCAGCTACTGTGCAGAAGTATAAATGCATTGAAAAGGTAAGGGAAACAGTTAAAGAACAATCACTGGCCTATGAGGACTTCATTGAATGAGATCAAGGAAGTTGACGATCATGTGCTTGGGCAAACTGCGCCTGATGAGGCACTGCTGTTCGATGCCAAACTGATCATCAACCCTGGCCTTAAGTATAAGGTGATGCGGCATAAACAAACTCTGGCCCTTGTGCAGCAATATGGCCGTAACAGCCTTAAGGCCGAAATTGAAACTGTACATCAAAAGCTATTCAGCCTGCCTGAGCATGTGGGTTTCAGGCAAAAGATCATGCGTTTGTTCAATAAACGCTAAACATTAAATTTTATGAATATCAATCAAAATGAGTTCCGCAAATATGCGGTAAGGCATCGCCGTGTCCAAAGTTTACATATTGACAGGTTTATTGCGCAGGTAAATAACAGCCAAATAAGGATGGGCATGACGCCCTATATTATGGAAGAGCGGCAGCTCAATATCTCGCAAATGGATGTTTTTTCGAGACTGATGATGGACAGGATCATTTTTCTGGGCACTGCGATAGATGAGCAGGTGGCTAACATCATCCAGGCGCAACTGCTTTTCCTGCAATCGGCCGATGCCAAAAAGGATATCCAGATCTATATCAATTCACCGGGCGGTTCGGTGTATGCCGGACTGGGGATTTATGATACTATGCAGTTTATATCGCCCGATGTGGCTACTATCTGTACTGGTATGGCTGCCTCAATGGCTTCGACATTACTTTGCGCCGGCGCCAACGGCAAACGGGCCGCGTTGCCGCACTCACGGGTGATGCTGCACCAGCCATCAGGCGGAGCGCAGGGGCAGGAATCGGATATCGAAATTGCTGCCCGGCAGATCTCTAAAATGAAGCGAGAACTGTATGAGATCACAGCCAAACACAGCGGGCAAAGCTACGACAGGGTTTATGAAGTATCCGACAGAGATTACTGGATGATAGCTAAAGAAGCTAAATCTTTTGGGATGATAGACGAGGTTTTGGGAGGTAAGGAGGACTGATTGGCATATTGAAGACTTAAGAAGTTTAATTACTTCGTAAGTCTGGCTACTTAGATCACTTATTTAACGCATCTACCTTATCAAAAAACTCATTTTGCAATTTGATGGTACTGGTATCGGCCTTAATCGCTTTAAGCGCTTGTATAAAACTGGCTATTTCATGCTCTGCTATAAATTTGCCAAATTCAGGTGTAGCTTTAGCCCCTTCACCTGCATAGTGGTTAGGATAAGCGGCATACCACCATATAGGTGTATAAATATTAGCTAGGTTTAAACGGCGCTGATTATCGCCTGATTGTGATGCTGCCCGGTCCATCTTCATCAGATCTGGGCGATAGTAAAGCATCGACGCGGTTTCACTTTCGCCGGCATGCTGATCACCTTCAATAGCTGATTTATGCATTTTGCGGTATTGATCTGTGTATTCCTTATCTGCACTATGCGGGTTATAAAAATATACTGCATAGCTGTGACGTTTGTTGAGCAGAGATTGCATAAAGAACTGGATAAACTCGGGATTGCCGCCATGGCCGTTCAGTATTACTATTTTATCAAACCCGTTTCGCGCAATTTCATCGCAGGTAGCTTCCAGTAAATCCCAGATCACTTTGCTTGGCAGCGCAAACGTTCCGGGCTGATGGCGGGCCTCATTGATCTGCCCATAAAAATAATCAGGAAATACAACAGCATATTCCAACTTAACAGCATGGGCAGCCCACTCACGTACGTGGATCAGGTCGGTCCCCAAAGGGGAATGGGGGCCGTGTTTTTCCAGGATCCCAATGGGCAGGATACAGGTTTTCGACGATTTTTCGAGCGCAGCAGGAAAATCTGAGGCAACAAGCTCGTCCCAGCGGGCAGGTATTTGCTGGGCAAAGGAATAAGCAGAAAGCAGTAGCGCTGCAAACAGTAATAAGTAAGTTTTCATAAATTATAGGTTTAATAACAGGTTATAGCAAACTGTATTTGAACTGAAATTTACGAACTTAAAATGTTGTTTTTCAACAGGTAATTTAAAAATTACAATGAAGAGGTTAATGGATATTGGGCAATGAGTAGCAGAAAATAGCTCCTTTTTCCTTGTTGTTTTCAACCCAGATCCGGCCATTCATCTTTTCGGTAAAATCTTTGCAGATCATAAGCGCTACGCCCGCGCCTTTTTCCTTTTCGTTACTGTACTGCATGTTGGCTTTAAAATTAAAGAGCAACTTCAACTTATCGGGTGAAATACCTTTTCCTTCGTCCTGTACACAAACAGTTATATCGTTGTTATCGCTTGACGCACCTATAGTAATGGTTGAATTATCTGGCGAAAACTTAATGGCGTTATGTATAAAATTGCGATGGATAAACTGTACCAGTTCCTTGTCGGCATGAATAACAATGGCCGGGTCCACTGTGATTACGAACTTAAGTCCACGGTCTTTCCCCATTAAGTAAAATGGTTGTATAGCCTCATCAATAAGATCCTTTAATGGCAATGGAACAGCTTTGTAATTAAAGCCCGACAATTGCTGTTTGATCCATTGCAAGATATTTTCAAAAATCTCCAGCGAAATATTTGAAGAATGCTCCATTGTATCTACCAATTCCATCAACTCTTCCCGTGTAAAAGTATTAGCGTCTTTAAGTACGGTTGCCAGTGTTTTGAGTGCGCCTATTGGCTGCCTGAAATCATGCGCAAGAATTGATACCAGCCGGTTGTTGAATTCATGATCTATTTCCAGTTTTTCGTTTCGTAGCTGTACAGTGCGATTAAGTTCTTCCAATGTTTGGCCATGCTTTTTCTTGAGGTTATACAGGCGGTAGGTAAATATTACAGTAATGGCAGTTATCACAAATAAAATACCAAGTACAATAGCAAGCACCTGCCTGTTTTGGCTCCGGATGGTTATAGCTTCCAGTTCCTGGTCCTTAAGTGCATAATCAATGTAATCGAAGCCCGATGTGTTAGCGAATTTTTCTTCATCTTCATAAAGCTTCAATAATTTTTCGCTGTAGCGCTGTACTTCATTCAGGTTATTTTGAGCGCTGTAGATTTCATATAATTTTTTGCCGAAGAACTTTTCATAATAATGATAACCACTTTTTTCGGCAATGGAAAGCCCTTGTTTGTAATATATAATAGCTTTGGCGATATTATTATCCATGTACAGATCGCCAAGGTTAATGATTATATCAAGGCTCAGATAGGAAAGCTCCATTGCTAAACCGTTGTTAGCAGCTTGTTGCAGTAATGCCGTACCTTTTTCGCGCTCGTTGTTTTGCACATACAATAAGCCCTGGATCTGGTCTGCTTCAACCAGCATACGGTTATCTTTAAATCTTGTTCCTATCTCCCGCGCTTTTTTAAGATAAATTTCAACGGAATCTTTTGGCACTTGCTCCGGGTATAAGAGCAAGTAATTACATAACACCAGCGACATTATAGAATCACGATGCAGGGTTTTGCCGAGGTTCATCGCGCGTTTAAAAAAGTCTATTGCTTTTTTATTCTCTTTGGTTTCGTTAAATACGAGGCCAATGTTCATTAACCCCTGTACAATGTTCGAGGTATCTTTTAACTCCTTATAAAGATTATAGGCCTCGTTATAATACCGCAGCGAAAGCTGTAAATTGCCTTTTAGGTCATAAACAATACCTATAGCATTCAAGGCGTCGGCTTTACCGGCCTTATAGTTAAGTCGTTCGGCTATATTTCTTGCTTTTTTTGCATAAAAAAAAGCACTGTCGATGTTTTGCTCATACAAAAGTAAGCCCAGCCGGTTAAGTGCATTGACATATTGTATACTGTCATGAATTAAAGGAAGATTTTTTTTTAGTTTATTAACCTCCTTGAATTGGCCGAAACATTCAGATACAGCAAGCAACAGCAATACTAAAAGGCTTACGTTTTTTTTCATTAATTAATATTTGCAAAACGGGGCTAACGGTTCATAATATAGCCTAAAGCTATTATACGGATAAAAAATGGTATGGTTGGAGAATGTTAAATAAAATAGGCCTGAGTTACAGTTAATTTAAACTGCTATCCCCCAAAAAAAGATATTCAAGCTTATGCAGGTAATACCGGCATAATGGCTGAAATAAAAAAATGATTCAAAGAACTGTTATAACGAATCGGGATTAGGAATAAAGTTCATAAATGCCTGAAACTTGGCATAATAGTTTTGCATGTTTAACTGGTAATAATAAGCACCGCGTTTTGAGCCGGCTTTATCCTTATCGGCCAGTTTAATGAGTAAACCGGTTGCCAGCACCCTTTTACTGAAATTACGTTTATCAATAGTGGTATTAAACACGCTTTCGTAAAGTGTTTGCAATTGCGGAATAGTAAACTTGGTGGGCAAAAGCTCAAACAGGATAGGGTGCATAGCTGCTTTGTAGCGGATGCGTTTGCGGGCCTGCTCAACCATTTCCTGCTGGTCAAATATCAATTTAGGGGCGCGTTTAAGCTGAAACCATTCGGCATGGTAATCATCACTAATCTGGGCTTCATATTTATGGATGTCAACCAGTGCAAAGTATGCTACAGATACTGTACGCTCAATAGGGTCACGCTGGGGTTGCCCAAAAGTATATAATTGTTCAAGGTACACGCCCTCCAAACCGGTTAATTGCTTTAAAATGCGGTTGGCACTTTGATCAAGACTTTCATCTGGCTGAACAAAGCCACCCATCAGGCTCCAGTTTCCCTTTTCGGGTTGAAAGCCTCTTTTTATCAATAGGATCTTTAAAACTTCGCCATCAAAGCCAAAAATGATACAATCAACAGCTAATAATAACCTTGTTTGCTTGGAGTACTTGAGCATTTATAAACAGTAATAATTTTATGGTAAAAACAAATATAGAATAACATTCGATATAAGCTTGCAAATTTGCTGTGTTATACCTGTTAAAAACGCATTAATTTACAATTGTTAGTCAAATGTGTAAATTAATTGTGCTTTTTACAATAATAATTGACACTTATTCATTATTTATTCGCCCCATGCCGATATTACCAGCATGCGGTTGCCGCCGTGGTTACGATGCTCGCACAAATAAATTCCCTCGCCGCTTCAAAATCGATAAAGCGAAAATCGATACGTCCGCTGCTCACAAAAAAGTTCCCGACAACCTCCCTCCTGCCGTTCCAAAGAACTTATTTTTAAAGTAGTTGGGATCTTGCGGCTCCAATTCGCTGTTATGATAATTACCTAATGTACCATAGCACCGTAAGCCGGGTTGAAATGATCAAATGCATGTGCGCGGCTAAAATTAAGCTGTCCACTAACCAACTCGTCTGAGTAATTAGGGCTTTCATCAACTACTAACGCCCCCGAAATATAATTTGTCGATTTGACAGCATCGGCAGATACCGGTTTAGGCAGATAAGCAATATCGCTATGGTGCATGGCCGGCGCATAAATATGATCACTGCATGCACATACTGGACAGGAGCAAAAGCAGGCTGAATTTAAGTTTCATCATAAAAGGTCCGGGGCAGGTTTATAAATAGGCACCAAGGGCATTTATATCATAACCTTATTTCGTTAGCTATATTAACAACAAGTCATCATCACTAAATATTAAAATGCGTTTGCCCAACTATTTATTATACCAGGCTACCAACAAAGTCATCCGTAAAATCATCGGCAAAATGAATTACGTTTTGCAATTCGGAAAACTCATCTATTTGATGGGTAGTAGTAAGTACAACAGCTTTCATACCTGCATTAGCGGCAGCTTCAGCACCTTTAGGTACATCCTCAAACACAATACAATCTGTGGGCAATGTATTCAGCAATTCGGCAGCTTTTAAAAATGTTTCTGGATGGGGTTTACTTAGTACTACGTCATCGGCACTTACTATTGCTTTAAAATAATGCCTGATGTTAAGGTTATCCAGTACAAAATCAATGTTAAAAGGAATAGCGGCTGAACCGATAGCCATAGGGATACCGTTTTGATAAGCTTTTTCCAAAAACTCATGCAAACCGGGCAATAGCGCCAGGTGGGGTAAAAACTCATTCTGGTAGCGCTGTTCTTTAAGGTACGAAAGCCTGTTCATTTCCTCGGTAGTAAAGCGATTGGGGCCAAACATACGTTCCAGTACTTCCTGATTTTTGCCGTACATCTGTGGTTTTACTTCATCCCAGGTAAAGCTGCCGCCAAGGTCGGTATTTAAAAGATATTGCCATGCTTTGGTATGATAAGGCATGTCATTGATCATAGTGCCGTTAAGGTCGAATATAAAGGCCTTCATGTATTAATTTTCAATTTATGAAATAAAACCGATCCCAGTTTTTTGGCAAACTTAAACCTTTAAAAAACTAAAAGTTGAATTATGCCACATATTCTTTAAACACATGAGCGATTAGTTTTTAACAGCCGTACGATTAACCAGTTAAATTGTAATAAAATCATTGCCATTATGTCTTTTTATTCTGTAATTTATACAACTATTAGCTAAACTATTGCGTATGTGTTTAATAAGCTCATTATTATTATAGTGCGCGTAGGCTCCGTATTGGATATATAAAAAAACTACTAATCCTTATACAATATACAATGAATAACGAACCCCTGCGCCTGCGTGCCGTTAAGAGATTTAAGGATCTGGATAGTGACATCGCGGTTGATTTAAATGATATAGTAGGATTAGCAGCTCAGATCTGCGGCACTCCCGTCGCCCTGGTTACTTTGCTCGATACCGACATGCAGTGGTTTAAAGCCGCTACCGGCACCAATATCACCTGTACCCCACGTGATTTATCATTCTGCAATCACACTATTATCCAAAAACAGGTATTGGTTGTACCCGACCTGCTTAATGACGAACGCTTTAACACCAACCTTCTTGTTATTGAAGATCCACAGGCAAGGTTTTATGCAGGTGCCCCTTTGATTACTAAAGATGGCCATGCCCTTGGCAGCCTGTGTGTTATTGACTTTAAGCCCCATGAACTTAACCAGCAACAGATTAAATCATTAAAAACGCTGGCCAGGCAGGTTATAAACCTCATGGAACTTAATTCAAGTTTACATTCGCTTGAGCAGCAGCACCAGCAGTCGCAATCACAAAAAGCGTTTATCAGCGAATCGGAAATGAAGTTGAAAGCAATTTTCGACAGTTCAAAAGATACCCATATCCTGGTTGGCCGTAATCTTGAGGTTATGGCATTCAATAAATCTGCATCGGTTTTTATCAGAAGCCTATATAATAAAAAACTGGCCAATGGTGATAATATTATCGCTTACACAGAGCCGGCCCTGGTAAACTCATTTTCGAAATACTTTGCGATAGCATTAACCGGCCGTTCCATTAAACGGGAGTGGGAACTGCTGTCGGGAACGCCAAATGCCTGCTGGAAAGAAACCTCATTTATCCCGGTAAAAAATAGTAGCGGTGAGGTAATTGGGGTAGCTATTAACTCAACAGATATTACTACACGCAAAAGACACGAGGAACAAATCAATATTCAAAAAGAGGCGCTTAACCGTATAGCTATCATACAATCGCACGAATTACGGAGGCCGGTAGCGTCACTGCTTGGCATATTAGACCTCATGCGGATGGAAAATATTGATTTTGGTTACTTTAATATAATAGAACATACCGTTAACGAACTGGATGAAAAGATACGGGGAATAGTAAAAGATTCGGAAGATACCATACAGGGAGGGCATTTGGCAATAGTAGCCTGACCATCAATTATCTAAAATCCAAATACCATCCCACAGATTTGGTTTACACCTAAATTACGCTTTGGCTATTGCTGATTACGGTAAATTATAACTACCTTGGCGGCATTAATAAATAAAAGAATGCAAAATCAAGGAACAGTAAAATTTTTTAATGAAACAAAAGGTTTCGGATTTATAGTACCAAGCAATGGTGGTCCGGATATTTTTGTTCATTCAACAGGCCTTATTGACGAAGTTCGTGAAAACGACACCGTTGAATACGAAGTTGAAAACGGCCGTAAAGGTCTTAACGCGGTAAATGTAAAAGTTATATAATTATAATATAATCATTAAGCCTACCAGGCACTCAATTTTTTGAGTGCCTTTTTTGTTGACTTATTTTTTTTATTAACCTGCAGGGTATTTCAACTTAATATTTGAATGTTACTTTCAAATAAAACTGGCATTGTTGTTGTTTAAACTATGATATCATAAATCGACTACATATAAAACAAAGAAAGAACATGAAAGATCAAGCAAAAATTATAGCAGCACTATTGGTAGGTGCAGCGGCGGGCGCGGCTTTGGGTTTATTGTTAGCTCCTGAAAAAGGGACTGAATTGAGAGGAGATATTGCAGACTATATAAATGATTTGGTTGATACAGCCAAAACGAAAGCGCAAACAACAGCCGGAGAAATCAAAGATTACAGCAACAATGTAATTGACAAAGCAAAAACCAAGTTTAGCGGAACTGTTAGCGACCTTTGGGATGCTAAAGATAAAGCTGTTGACACAGTACAATCAAAAGCCGATGAAATTGCAGGCAAAGCCAGCGACGCCGCCGAAAGCGCAAAAGATAAAGCTAAAGCAACTGCTAATGACTGGAACAATTCTGTACAAAACGCATAATATTTAGTACTATCATAAAATAATAAAACCCTGCCAGTTGGCAGGGTTTTATTATTTATAAGCGTTTTTTTTATTATTTATTCCATGTATTGTTGCTGTCATCAGCATCCATAAATATACCGCCATCTAAAGTAGCTGATTTAATGGTTTTGGCGGTTTTGATATCTACCGAAATTTGCTTTTGATTTTTTTCCCAAACCACAGGGGTTTGATGAATGCTTTCGGCCGAACCATCAGCATAAGTAATTTTTACATCAAACGGAATTACAAAACCGCCCACGTTTTTAATTGCTACTGTATAACCACCGGCTGTTTTGGTTACACCTTTTACCGACAGATCGATATAGTAATTAGTAAAGAACCAGTTATTGAAAAACCAATCAAGGTTTTTACCTGTAATATTACTCATAGAGTTAAAATAATCCCATGGTATTGGGTGTTTGCCATGCCAGCGGTCCATATATCCATGCAGGGCTTTTTTGAATAGTTGATCGCCAAGCATATCTTTCAGGGCTAAATAACTTAACGATGGCTTACCATAGGAGTTATTACCGTATCCACCCCTCAATTCGCTCGATGGTGTAATGACCGGCTGATCTTCGGCGGTTGAAGCATCATGGATCCATCTGTCAACACGGAAATTTTTATACAATGCTTCAGCTTTTTCTTTGCCAACTTCTGATGTTCCAATCAACAGTTCAAAAGTGGTTGCCCAGCCCTCGTCCATAAATGCATAACGGCTTTCGTTAATACCCATATAAAAAGGGAAATAGGTATGCGCTATTTCATGATCCTGCACAAACTGCGAAAAGCGCACATCGTTGGTATGGCTATCGTTAACCATCATAGGGTATTCCATATCTGCAAAGCCCTGGAACGACGTCATTTTAGGGAACGGGTAGGGTACCCCCGGCCAGTTATGTGATAACCAGCTTAATGAATTACGGCCGTTTTGTACCGCATGATGAAAATCTTCCGAGCTATCTAAAAAAGCAGCCTGCATACTGGCCCGGCGGTTTGTTGCGTCATCAACCACAACGCTGGCTGCATCCCATACATAATGATCACTAATACCTACAGCCATATCGCTGATATCATTAGCGGTCCAGGTCCAGGTGTTCATCTCCTTTTGAGCCGTTACTTTATGGGCGGCAAGCTCAGCAGCCGATGCAATATTGATAGTTGAATCACTGGTGAATGAAGCCTTCAATCGTTTTGCATATTCAGGCTGAAGCACCTCTTCAGGGTTTTGCAGGGTACCGGTAGCCCAAACCACGTAGTTTTTAGGCGCGGTAACGTGCAGGGTATAGTCGTTAAAGTCGTTGTAAAATTCCTGGGCATCTAAAAAAGGTAGCCTGTCCCAGCCATTGTAATCGTCATAAACCGACACCCGCGGATAAAAATAAGCCAGGTAGCAGGTAGTTGAATCGATCATTCCTTCGCGGCCGCTTTCTTTCGAAATTTCAAAATGCCAGCCAATATCAAGCTTAACAGAATCATGAGGCATCAACGGCTTACTTAAACCAACCATTTGATTTGTTGAACCTGATGCAACTTTTTTTGCTTCGCCATTAATTGAAAAGCTATCAAACTGAATGCCCGGTGTAAGATAGTCAGCCCCTGCATCGCCAAAACGGGCGGCACCCGGTTTATGAATGTTCAGGATGAGCTTCATGTTAAGCCTTTTTAAAGTATCCGGACTATTATTAACATAAGTGATCTGTTCTGTGCCTTTTACAGTACGATTTTGAGGCACAGCCGTAATACTGATATTATAACGGCCATAATTTTGCCAGTACTTTTTGCCGGGGCGGCCATCAGTCGAGCGCGTTTCGTTTTTAAATGCTTTTTGTATATCGCGGGGCATATACAAGGTTTGGGCCTTAACCTGTATAAATGCAATGCAGGCTAATGCAGATAAAATAATGGGTTTGGTCATACGTCTTAAATTTCGTTGCCAATTTAAATTAATTGGACTAAATAACGATATGCAGGAAACATTAATCGGAAAATTTAAAACAAAAAATCGCTTGATAAATCGCTATATCAGAGCTTATTTTGTAACAAAGCTGTCACAAAGATTATTTATAAATAAATATTTTGCGGTATCGGATATATTTTTTTTTACTTTGTTACCAGTTATTTTAATAGGGGTATTAAATAACTAACATTTAAGCCATCTGCGCTATGCGGATGGCTTTCTTTTTTATAGATACTTAATCTGCAATTATATATTCTTTGCTAATAAGCGTAAACAGCTCATCGTTGTCAATTGATTCATCTTTACATTCGGTAAGTAATTGTTGAGCTTCAGTGTAATTAAGCTGTTGAGCCACCATTATTAACATATGGCACGATGTAATATTAATATGCTCAAGTAACTGCAGATACAACATAATATCCATATCCAGCAATACAGGTATAGTTTGCTCTTCGTCCAGGCAAAACTCATCCTTAACAATGGACTTTATAGGGTTACAGTTCTTATCCGATGGAATTTCATCAATCAGGGTATACACCTTATTCATCCGTTCTATCTGTTTTTTGATATCGTCCCAAAACTCCTGTATCGCTTGCTGCAATGCGGTAAAAGAAGCGAGGCCTTTCAGGTGCCCAAGATGTTTATCAAGATAACACTTACCAAAATAAATTCTGTTCAGGTTGTGGACAAAAACCTGTTTTAACAAATCGTTATCCAGTGTTTTAGGGGTATTGTTACTCATGGTATGAAGTTAAAAGTATATAGTTAGGGTTTATATATTTCTTAAAAGCTGTTTCACGCAATTGCTTATCAAACTTACCTTAAAAATAACTAAGTTTTATTAGCCGGACAGATGTGCCGGGATAAATTAACTTTGCATTGCAATAACATAATGCTATGAAATATAAATTAGGCGATTTTGTTCGGTTTGTTGATGAAAAAATGGAAGGTTTTGTAACGCGCATCATCGACGAACAGATGATAGGCGTTACCGGCGAAGACGATTTTGAGATTCCGGTACTGGCCAGTAAAGTAACTTACGTTCATGGTTACCAACCGGCAGGGGCGACAAAAAGCAACAATACAACGGCTGAAAAGCCCTTAACACCAGGTGAATTTGTAAAAAAAGGCGTTTATATAGGCGTGGTTACTGACGCCAGGGCAAGTTCTGTCGTACATTTTCATTTAATCAATGAAACTTCGTTTCAGTTGCTGGCTACTTTGACCACAGATAAGCAACAGGTATTTAAAGGCGAATTTGCAGGGATCATCGCGCCAAAATCAACCGAAAATATCTACTCCGCCCAACTGGCCGATCTGCAGGTTTGGCCAAAGTTTATTTTCAACGTTTTATTCAGCACCAAACAAAACGTTGAACCACCGGCACCGTTGGCTGTACATGAAAAGTTTAAGGCCAAGGATTTTTCGACCACTAAAAAGAACATTCCATTGCTTAACCAGGCTGGCTGGCTCATCAGGCTCGACGAGCCTGAACTGATTATTGATGCTCAAAAACTGAAGGAAAGCTTTTTTGAAAGCCCTACCGAAAAAGTAGTGATTGAAAAGCCGGTTAGCGAAGTTGACCTGCATATAGAAAAGCTGCGGGACGATTACCAGTTTTTAAGCAGCGCTGAGATTATGGAGATTCAACTGGCCCATTTTCACAAAGCGCTTGATGCAGCTATTGTTCATCAACTACCTGATATTACTTTTATACACGGTGGTGGCAATGGCACGCTGCGTAATGAGCTGCACAAACAATTGGGCAGGCATAAAAAAGTACAAACCTTTATGGATGCCCGTAAAGAAAAATTTGGTTACGGCGCTACCAAGGTGTTGTTGAAGTAACAATTTACGAGAGTAAGTAAGCCTTACGAAGTTTTAAAACCTTCGTAAGGCGGTTTTTCTTACTTTTTCGCAAACCAGATTTCAAGATTAGGCAACTTTAAAGTTTGATGCGGCGATGCCGGATCATGTAACTTTAAACTCACCGGGTAAAGTTCATTTGCTTCAAACGTTAAAGGTTCAAGATCTTTAATATAGAGATTTTGTGGAATACTATGTGTGAGCGCAATAGGAATGTTCTTTTTAAAGTTGTTGAACACTTTTATCAGTAACTGGTTATTGCCGGGCATCAAATCCAAACCGATGACATGACTTACAGAGGCAGCCTTACCCGGATTATTATTGATGAGCAGTTGCCTCCCATTAAGCAAAACAATTATGCCATCGCCGCTGGTAATCTTAACCTGCGCGTAAATTAAATCCTTGCCTGCGTTGATGTTTTGCAAAATGTAGTAAGCATTATCCATGCCTGCAGGCAGATCAATCAGCTGCCCGTTTTTATAGTCATTTACAGACCGCCATGGTTTATCGGTGTCTTTGGTAAAAGGTTTTGAGATATCGATTTTATCCGCGCTGCCATTTAAACCTCCTAAGCCCGCGGAGTATGGGCCGGTTATATATAATGGCCCCCATTTTATTTTAGCCGTATCGGGTTTATACTTCATCTTCCTGTCGCTGTCGAGTTTGAGCGTGGTGGTTACATTATTTACATTTAGGTCAACAATGCTGCCTTTTTCTTCGTCGGTATATTGTATAGCAGGCTGATACCTGCCTTTGTGTTTGGGCTTAATTGTCCAGCCTTGCTTTACCGTACTTTGATAATTGCTGTTATAATCAATACCCGATGAACTATAATAATTATAAGCGTTGTGCTCATCCAGTTTTATGTGGTCATAACTGCTGCTCAGGATATGAACAGGTTGCACTTTGTAACCTTCGGCAACGTCAACCGCTATAACTTTTATTTGTTTTTCACTGTCAAAACCTGCGGGTAAGGTTATCACAGCGGCATCAGTTGCCTGTTTAAAGCTAAGCGATTGTTGTTCACCCAAAACAGAAACATTACTAATCCTGCCTTCCAGACCGGGTAAAGTGATCAGGCCATCAGCGGGTGCCGAGGTTACAAAAAGATAAAGCTTATTGGGTTTACTGGTTATATTCCCCCAGTCAAAAGAGGCAAAAAAGGGATCGGCAGTTGTGCCATAAACAGCTTCGGCATTTTTATGGAGCCAGGTCCCTATCTTCAATAAAACATCCTTTTCAAAACCAACTACTGAGCCATCTCCTTTGGGCCCGATATTAAGCAGGTAATTCCCTCCCCTGCTAATCACGCGGATCAGGCTTTCCAATTTCTCTTTATACTTTTCATCCTCGCTTCCGCGTTTTTGCCACGACCGGTAGCCCCAGGTTTCGTCAAAAAATGAAGCGGGCGACTGCCAGGGCACTCCGATGGAATAATCGGGATACTGATTATCACCCATTACGGCAAAATCGCCCTGATCATTACCCAAACGGCTGCTTACCATACAATCAGGCTGCAGGCGGTGCACCAATTGATAAAGCTCTTTACTTTGTTCAGGGCTTTGCGACCCCATATCAAACCAAAGTTCGGATATAGTACCATAGTTTGATAGCAACTCGGTTACCTGTTTCTTGTTATATTCATGATGCTCGGGTGTTATATAATCAGAATTATGACTTGATATGGGCGACGCTTGCGGATAATGCCAGTCTATCAGCGAAAAATACAAACCAAACCTCAGACCATGCCTTTTACAGGCTTCGGCCATTTCCTTTACCACATCACGGTTAAATGGAGTAGCATCAACCACATTAAAATCGATAGTTGTAGTTTTAAACATGCAAAATCCGTCGTGATGTTTTGAAGTCAGTACAACAGAGCGCATCCCAGCCGCTTTAGCCAGCAGGGCAATACTATCAGCATTCCAGTTTATCGGGTTAAAGTTTTTGGCCAGGTTGGCGTAAGTATCACTGTAAATACCAGCATGGGCCTGAATTTGCTCACTTAAGCCGCGGGTAACCGGCTTCCCATCCCAAACGCCACCCAAAACTGAATAAATACCACCGAAATGGATAAACATGGAAAACTTCTGATCCTGCCATTGCTTTATCGAAGAAGATGGCGGTTGTGCAAATGCAAAATGAATACAAACTAATAATGATAACAGTGTGCTTATGATTTTTTTCATGAGGAGGAATTCAATATCTCAAAGTGTAAAAAAGTTGTTAATAAACAAAAAACTCACAACTTAAACTTGCGTGTTGTAAACCAACAGCTATACAATTATGCACACAAAACACGTCAACTTTACACTTTTGCTAATAAACATGTTATATAATTGTGAAATCCGCTTCACAAATTGCATTTTTTTAATAAAAATATTATTTGCATCTTTGTAGCAACACAACCCTAATTCATAATGAAAAAACTTCTCTTGCTCAACGGCAAGGGTTCATTTAACCTTTAAAAAAACGTAATGTCCGAATCTATTCAAATTCAACCCAATATCCATTGTGAGCCTTGCAAAGAATGTGGTGCACGCCCGGTAATTAATCAAACCCGTAAAGGTTTTGTGGTTACCTGCCCAACAAATAAAAAGCATTATGAAACTGCTCCTGGTATGGTAAATATTGACGAATGGAACAGGTTTAACCAAAAATCGCCTGTGCTTACAGGCACTCAATATAAAAGCAAAGCCTCATAAAAACTATTCCATAAAGTAATAGTTTCAGTTTTGGGTATTTAATCAATAAAAGCCTGCTTATGAGGATACAATGGGTTTAATTGTATTCATGTTATGCATATTGTAGATACTGAAAATGAACCTTCAAAAAAAAGGCACAGCTATACATTTTGTCCAAAGTGCCAAACCAATACCGGCCAAAGGATCCACCGGCCGGCATTGTTAAAGCTATTGACATTTTGGCTGCCGGTTAAAAGGTATTTTTGTTATAGCTGCAACAAAAAATACCTGGTAATTGAAAGGTAACGAAACCGTTCGGTAACAACACTTCCTATTGTTCAAAACACAGTATAGCTTAACAATATAAGACCCTTTCACTTTGCAAAAAGCGGAGCTGTTTGCCTGCTACCCGATTTGAGATACTCGGCATAGCTTTTTTTAATATAACTGATCATATCATAATCGCTCATTTTTTTCACTTTTTTAATTTCGGGGTGATATTGGTTCATAAAGTTTTGCAGCGAATCGCCTTTAAGATTAGTTATTGAGCTCACCTTTTCTGGCGAAAAAAACCTGTCCACATACTCATCTTCTTCATCTTTCAGCAAAATCTTTTGCAGCTTTGATTGCGGAGCTCTGTTTTTATTCAACATGTCGATCACCGACAGCAAGTTGATGCTCAAGATAGTTGCTGTACTTTTATCCGCATTTATGTGATTGCTGGGTTTACCAAAATCAAGATCAGCCGGACGTGCTATAAACGCATCTTTTATAGTTGAGCTATGATAGGCAAAAACAGAGGCAAACTCCCTCCTGTTACGTAATGAATCGGCCCTGGAATTACGCCTGGCCCTGATCTTTACCTCACTTAAAACAGTTGCCGCAGGCTCAATGTAACATCTTAAGGTATCAAATTTTAAAAAACTGACTATAAGCTTAAAAGGCTTGTAACCTATGCTGGTGATCCTTAAAGTATCACCGGGCTTTACGTTGGCCAACACAAACTTCCCTTCGGCATTACTTATACTTTTTGATGCAGGTGTATTGATAAAAGCATTTGCCACCGGCAAATAGGTAGCTTTATCAATAACAATACCTTTAACACGCTGGGCAAACAGATTTATGGACAAGAGCATCAATATCACTGTTGAGGTAAGTTTCAATGTTTTCATGACGGGTTCAGTTAACAGGTGAGCAGGTTAACTAAATATACGCATAAATTATTAACCTTTAAACTTTTAACAGATATTAACACTTGCCGCATTACGGTCACAAAACTTTTCTTTCCGTTAAAAAAGCCAATAAACTACTTCATCATAGCTTCAAAAATTTCATCAAAACCTTTGCTTTTAAATTTTTGGAAGGTTCCGTCAAACTTTTCGCTAACGGGGTTAAGCAATTGAAAGCAAAGCTGTTTATCTTCCTCGCTCAATGCGCTGGTCATCATTCGCGCAACTTCAAGTACACGTACTTTGGCTTTTCCAAGAGTTTCCTCTCCAAGGGCTGTTAATTTTAAACGCTTAATACGTTTATCATCAATATCTTCATACTCGGTTATCAGTTCGCGTTTTTTTAGCCTGTTAAGCATATTGGTACCGCTTGATAGTTCGATTATGTTATTATAAATAGCTTCAGATTTTATTGGGTTAACCTGGTTAAAAATAGTAACCAATATACCGAACTCCTCTATCTGATCAAGCCCTGTACCTTCAAGCGCTTTGTTTGAATATACCATATGGTACTTTCCTATCCGTCTTATCAAAATCATGAGCTTGCCGTTAATTCCCGGCCTTAATTGCCAGTCGGGCGTTGCTTTCTTCTCATCTGCTGCCTTGGCCATTAGCTGATGCCGGAAGAAATCATCCAAATTACAACCGGGATTTTGCTCCTCATAATCGCCCCAAAGCTTAACCAATTCAACTGTTTTATTCACGTGTTATTTCCTTTTGGTATCAAATCTAAAAAAAACGTCTCCATATTTGCTATTTACTTTCTTTTGGTATAATATTGCATTAGTTTACTACCATATGGTATATTTTATAAATTTAATCAATCATACCAAATGAATACCTCCCTCTTTTTACCAGCACTATTAATACTACACTTAACAGGGCTAACTATAATGGCGGGCACCACCATTGTTGATTTTACAGTATTTAAAACCTTTTGGAAGCATTTTGATGATGATACAGAAAAATCAAAAGGTATACTGGCAGGTACATCTAAGTCATCAACACTGATTGGAATAGGTGCCGCCCTGCTGGTTATAACAGGCATTGGCATGATGGCCTTAACCCATGGCGTATTTGGCGAACAGCTATGGTTTAGAATAAAAATAGGAATTGTTTTGGTTCTAATGCTAAACGGGATATTTTTTGGAAGGAAGCAAGGCGAAGAGTTACGAATGATTATGAATAACGACAAAGCTTACTTAGCAGAACGGGTTGACCAAATTAAGGTGAACCTTAATATCTTTTTTACAGTACAGCTGATATTGTTTTTCAGCATAGTTTTTTTAAGCGTTTTCAAATTTAGTTAATCACCAAAAAAATGGAAATGCAACAAAACATGCCTGTTTATAAGTTCGTGATTGTAGGCGCAAACGGCGGCATTGGCAGGCAGTGCGTTGAACATGCCCTTCAGGCCGGGCACCTGGTTACCGCAATATTACGAAACCCGGCCAAATTAGCAATCGAGCACCCCAATCTAAAAAAAGTAAGCGGCGATGTTATGCAACCCGGCGCATTTGAAAATAATTTTGAAAACCAGGATGCTGTGATTTCGGCAATAGGCATGCCCGGTGGTTTCGGATCAGATAAGCCCACAACTTTGTATTCGCAGGGCAATGCCAATATTTTAAAAGCGATGGAACGAAAAGGCATAAACCGCATGTTCCTGATCTCGGCCAGTGCAATTGAAATAAGTCCCGTGCTTCCATTTTATATCAGGTTTATCGAAAAATATGTAGTTCAAAAACTGCTGAAACACATGTATACCGATTTGCTCAAAATGGAGGCATTGATAAAAAGCAGTAACATTAACTGGACTATCATTAGACCTCCACAGCTTACAAACCAGGCTGTTACCGGCACATATCGCATAGCTATTAATGCATTTCTTAAAAACTGCCTCAAAATATCAAGGGCCGATGTTGCGCACTTTATCATTAATAACATTGCTAACAGGGACACATACCAGGCAACAGTTGAAATTGGATATTAACACTAAATTCCGCCAATGAAGCAGGGCACTTTTAACTACATGTTAACTTAGCGTTCCAATCAAAGCTGACTATCTGGTATAACAAAAAAGACCTTTCCATTACTGAAAAGGTCTTTTCTTTTAGTACGCTGCGGATTATTTTCCGTAAACTATCCAGGAAGCTTTCGACCAGTCATTAGCTGGATCGATCGCACCTATATAGTTGGTTTTATCAAAGAACGAATCGGATAAGGAGCCATCAAACTTGCCTGCAACAATTGCCGGTGAACCTGCTTTAGGCAATAAGTTTGGAGCAGCATTGTTAAACGGATCGGTCAACATAATATCCGCTGCAGCAGTAAATGATTTTGTGCCATCGCGGCCTTCAACTAAAGTTTTTAAACCTGCTGCGTCCAGTAAACCAGCTGTAGCCAATTTGTCAACTTTATAAGGTGAAGTTACCGCCTGTAACAAGCTGTTTTTTAAACCGCTTGTCCCGGCAATATAATACTGCGCGGTTGGGTCATTATCCAGGTCTAAGCCCGCTTTTTGCCCCCCCATTACTATGGCATTAGCCAAAATAAATTTTGCACCTCTTCTCCAGCGCATACCGTAACCGTAATCCGCAGATACTCCTGTGGCGTTATTAGGCCCTACAGCCGTAAAGTTCGACAACAAAGGGAATGTGTTAGGAGTTAATAAATAACCTTTAGCATCTGTTGTGTTATCCACTTCAAAATTGTTGGAGATATCACCGCTGGTACCTTTATTATCAGTAAATGCCGGATCTTTAACAGAGATCGCGTATTGGATCTTACCATGGTATCCGTCATCAAAATCAAAATCATCATCAGCGTTGTTATAGGCAACCAGGTATTTAGCATTAAATGAACCCCCGAAAAACTCGTAAGCATCGTCAAGGCCGCGAAGCACTTCAATGTGGTCTATTTTGGTACCGCTACCTACGGTATACATACTTAAGCCGTTTACTTCATCACCAGGGTTAACCGCTTTACCGGCATATTCAATACGTACATATTGTAAAACCCCCGAATTATCAGCATCGTTTGTGCCGCCGAATGGCTGGTGCTCGGTATCTACGCCACCTTCCAAAACAGCGTGGTTGCCATTACCCGTGGCCGATCCAACGATCACAAGGCCACCGAAATTACCTGGTTTCGGATCAGCCTCCGCCGAAGTGAAAACAATTGGCTTATCAGCAGTTCCGGCGGCATTGATCTTGCTTCCTTTATAAATGATAAGGACACCGGCTGAGTCTTTATTGCTCACAATTTTGGTTCCCGGATCGATGGTTAAAGTTGCATTATTATCCACGTAAACATAACCGCGAAGCCTGTAAGTGATATCGGCGGTCCAATGTGTGTCTTTAGTAATCTTTCCCCTCACATCCATCTTGGTAACAGCAGGAGGATTAACCGGTGGATTTTTACCCGGATCATCGTTTTTTGAGCAGGATGCTAATCCTATCATGGCTAATGAGCCAAGTAAATACAACGTTTTTTTCATAATAATTGTTAATAATAATTGATAATAAATTGAAGGCCTTTTACTGTATAGCGTGATTATTTTTTAAAACTGAAATTATATTTGAACGAAAGGGTTGTTCCAAAACCCGAATAACGGCTCTGGATGATTTTATCCTCTTTAGCATTATATGCGGTGCTCCCCGAGCTTCCGTAATTATTATACAATGCGAAGGGCTGCGCAAGCAGATCAGATACGGTCAGTTTAAGCTCGGCATGCTTTTTAAATAACGCCTTGCTTAGCTGCATATCAATCACATTCCGCGGTTTCTCATAGATATCCACGCCACCAGTAACAGCTCTGAAACGTAAACGCTCCCCTATCCTGTTATAAAGCACGTTGAATGAAAAATCACTGCCTTCGGGTGTATAATACAGGCCCGAGTTGATCAGGTAGGGTGACTGTCCCTGGAGGGGGGTAGACGCGTTACGGCCATCAGCCAGCTTTACCTTGGCATTGATGTAGGAAGCATTCACATAAAATGTTACATCATTCAAGAAACTTCCCTCAGCAATGAAATTCAGTTTCTTCCTCATCTCGGCCTCAAAACCAAAATCCTTGGCATTGAGCGCATTCTGATAAGTCAAAATATCGTTACCCTGATTGATCTGCTCGATCGGATTCTTAAATTTCTTGTAAAAAGCCGAAACCGAGATGATCTCCCCTCCTGACGGATAATATTCAAAGCGAAGGTCTGCGTTATCAATTATACTTCGCTGCAGATCCGGATTACCGCTGACAATAAAGTTAGTCTGGTAGTCAAAATAGCGAAAACTGGCAAGCTCTCTGAACTCCGGACGGTTTACCGACCTGAAGTACGCCGCGCGTAAATTGACCTTCTCCGATAAACTATAGGTCAGGTTACCTGAAGGCAGGACATCTGTATTATTATATTTCTGTTCGGTCTGGCCCAGCGGTTTGAGCGACTGCGCATACCGTTCAACCCGTGCCCCCCAAACCAAACGGATTTTTTTGTTCAGCTTATTGTCCAGCATCACATAACCCGCGTCCTGATCGGCTTTTCCTTTGTAATCGGTGGAGCTAAGGTCCAGGCGCGACAGATCGATCCCGTTTTGAGCGATACTTTGAGGACTGAAAACATTGAAGATCGTATAGCCACCAGTCAGCGGGATTGCCTTGTTTCCGAAGCCGATGGCGTCAGTGTATCCCAGCGCATCAATACTGAAATCACGGTCACGATGAGAAATAAGACCACCGAATTTCAATTTCTGCGACTCATTAAGCCACTTGAACGGAACTGCCAGGTTTGCTTTCGCACCGTAAATATTTTCATTTAATTTTGAATACACACGGCCAAGGTCATTAGGTTTGGGGCTGTTTTCGCTGGATAATGAGATATATTCGGGCTGGTTCAAAGGTGTATAGATGGTTACGATCCTTTGATCGGGCTGGTTCCGGTATGATAAACCGTAGGAAGCATTCCAGTCAAAAATAATATTCTTTTTGCCCAGCGTGTGCTGTCCTTCCAATGCAGAAGTATAAATGCCGTTTTGAGTTGTCTCTACAGAGTAGCCTTTGTAGCGCAGCGGGTCTGTTTGACCGGCCTCAAAATTCAGGGCATTGTTGGTTTGCTCGAAGTCAACAGAAAAATCGTTGTTGTAAAGGTTTCTCCAGGCAATTTTGTTTTTTCCGAATGTATAAGCGAAATTCAGCAAACCGCCAAGGCTTTTATAATTGGTGTAAGTATTACGGTCAAAGCTGTACAGAGGAAGCTCTTTCGACGCGTCATTGAACCCGGTATAGCCAATTCTGTCACCAAATGACGCTCGGTGCCCATTGCTGTAGTTCAGACTGAAATTATAACCCAGGCGATTGCCATTAGTATTGGTCTTAGAGTTGCCCGTGGAAAATTGGAAACCAATATTGGGAAGGCTCATTTGCCCTTCTTTATAATAAAAGGTATTGGGAAATTGCTGCGCTATAGCGATTTTTTCGGCACTTGTTGTCCCGGATGTATAGTCTTTTTTCACATTAGAATAAGCTGCAGGCAGCTTTCGTGAACCGTCATCGAATCCAAGGAAATCATATTTACCGTTAGGCCTCGCATCGATAAAGTTATTCTTAAGGGTAGTTTTGGAATTATAGCCAACACTTAGCGCCACTTCCAGGAACCTGCTGTCGGGAATATCTTTGGTAATAGTATTGATCGTACCACCCGCAAAATCGCCGGGCAGATCGGGCGTCGCCGTTTTGTACACGATAATATTATCGACAAGACTTGAAGGAATGATGTCAAAAGCAAAAGCTTTTTTATCCGGTTCGGAACTTGGCAGCGTTGTCCCGTTCATCATATTGTTATTATACCTTTCGGATAAACCACGGATAACAACGAATTTGCCCTCCTGCACGCTTGTTCCGCTGACGCGTTTCAAAACGTCACCAGTATTCCGGTCAGGGGATTTACGGATCATATCGGCAGATATACCATCACTTAATTGTATACTATTCTTCTGCCTTGCGTAAAGGGCGTTTACTGAAGCCTGGCGGTATGTAGCTTTCACAACAACTTCATTAAGAGCCTGCGTTGACGATTGGGTCAAAGCGACATCCAGCGAGGTTACTGCACCTGCCTGAACTTCCACATCAGAAACCGATTTGCTCTGGTAACCGATGTATTTAACAACGATACTGTATTTGCCCGGCTGAAGTCCACTCAATATATACCGGCCTTCCACATTGGTGGCAGCGCCCTTGCTGCCGCTCTGTAAGCCAACTGTCGCGCCTATGAGTGTTTCACCAGTCTTTTGGTCGATTACCTTACCGGCAATTTTACCCAATGACTGTGCAAATGAATTGGAGCTTATTAAAAAACTTAAAATAATGAAAGGAAAGAGCCGAGTAAACTTTTGCATAATCTTAAATGACGCTCAAAATTATCGGCGATAAATTAAGCCAATGTTAAGTTCATATTATCAAAAAGAATATATTGAATAATCGATATTATAGACAATATTAAATAGATCGAGAAGCTTCCAACATTCAAAAAACAAACTCTATTTTAGCACGATCAAATAATTGTAAACAGCGATGGCACAAAAGAAAACAGAAGAGTTCAGTTATCCCGACCAGTTCATCTCAGATGTATCCATAGCACTGTCGCACCCCGGTAGGATCTCTATTATCCGTATCATTGCCCGGAAACCTGGGATTACCACAGGCGAGCTCGTGGAATTTCTACCGTTCGCGCAATCTACAGTATCCCATCATTTGAAGGAGTTGATCAAAACCGAATTGATCTCGGTTAGCATCGATGGAAAAAGATCTTTGTATACATTAAATGAAAATATGTGGAGCAGATTCGCCAGACATTATGGTCGCCTCGTGGAAGAACTGGGCATACCGGATTCCCACGAAGCAGAACCGGAACAACATTAATTTATATTCTATAATATCGTATCTATGCCCGGTTCAAATATGGATATCAATAAAGCAGATCTGGAACTTTGCAACTTTGCCAGGTTGCTGGCGCTTCCAATCAGGGTATCTATCTTCAAAGCGCTTATCGCGAATGGCAACATACTATCTCAAGAGGTATTGCTTTCTCTTCCTTTTAACCCAGGGCAATTAACGAAGCATATAACCGATCTTAAAAAAGCAGGCTTTGTAACCATCAGACGCGAGAATAGAAAGATCAGATATGAGCTTAAAACATCCGATATAAAGCGCCCTGCCATGCAGTTGGCCGATCTTTTCAAAATCATCGGCAGCTACGCACCTATTGAGCCACTAAACCCTAACACCGTCGCTTCCGGGAAAGAGAGCCTCCCACCTGCCGCTTTGAGCTTTGGTAGGTTGATCAAAAAGTATAGGACAACATTAAAGTTTTCACAAGAATATTTATCCGCAGAACTTGGAATGAACCGGAGCGAATTAAGCAGGATAGAATCAGATAAAAAGGACTTTCCTCCGGGGAAGCTACAATTGCTGGCGCTGGCACTATCTGTTGAATATGATGGATTAAAAAAGCAATTCTATAGCTTCAAAATTGTGGAAATGGTTGACAAAAGCGGGTTTGACGAGGCCGTATTAAAAAATGTCAGTCACGTGCTGCAGGCCGGCATTCCCGTCTCCGAACATTTCCCAACCAAGCAAGCTACCCGATAAATGCTGTTTATATTACATTCATATGTTATGCAGGAGATTGTCACGCCCCCTTGGTGATATCCTTTTTAATGCAATGGCTGAGCATAATTCAGTATAACATTAAATGTATATTAAAGGCAACAAGCGAAGATTGAATCGATCTTACGATATAAACTCATTTTTCATGCAATTTAATCTTCATATGTAACCTGTTTAATACCAATTGCCCAACTTGCTTACCCTCTTCTGTTCCAACTATGCAGGAATTTTTAAAATGTATACCGCCATAAACGCGCGATATGCCCGCTTCCATTGCTGCTTCCCTAAAAGATCTAAAGCTACGGGGTGCTATTCCAAACTCAGTCTCTGATGTATCCCGGTATGCAAAATTATCTCCGAATTGGTTGGTCAAAATCTCGGCTGCTGCTGCCGAGATTACAGCATGGCCGCTTACGTATTCGGGGAATGAGGGCGTTTGAATATATGTTTTCCAGTCAAGGTCCAAATATTTGGTTATTACAGTCTCGGGGCGAACTAAATTATATTTATACTTAAAATACCAGCAATTGATAAATGCATCGAATAAAGCAATCGATGTTTCAGCATATGCACAAACTGTGCTGCTAAAATCGGCCTTGCACGTTTCTGAGGCTATCCCCGCGATATTCATCCAATGCCCGCCCGGTGAGAACTTCTTAGTTCCAAAGGTGGCATGTCCCACAACGTTTAACTTAAAGGCATTATCATCCCAAAAATCAGCGATGTGTTTTTGCTCTTTGGTAAGATTTGTACCAATAGACTTTACATCTAATACGTCCTTATAAAACTGGCTATTTATGTCCTTCATATCAAATAAAGGAGGTGGTGGTGGCGCCACTTGCGAAGCAGAATCGAGTATCAAAGGCCTGATCTCTCCCCAATGCGGTTCCAATGCTTGTGAATACATAGGTGGTGTAGGTACCCAACGCCCTTCTTTTTTTGTAACCGTGTATTTGTTAGCGGATCGTGTTTGTGCATAATGATCCGTTTTGCTCCATTTCATAATGTGCTTTGCAACTACATCTGAATAGTTCACCGAATGCTCAAATACATCAGAAGGCATTCCGCCATCTTTTGCTTTCTTTTTTAATGCATCGACATATTCATCCATACTCCCCTCTGGAAATGTAACCGCATTCCCTACATAGCAAAAGGCAAGCAAGGATGCAAACGGGTAATCAATTTCAACACCCGGAGCAGGTTTTGGGGTAGCGGTTAAATGCCTGATTTGACCTGCCAACGACCGGAATTTTTTAGGATCCTGGGCGGATATTACCTCGTATGCGGCGATGTTAGCATACGCATAGTTACGGGAAGCAATGACTGGGGGGAAATTATTTTCAAGTATAATGTCATTTAATTTTTTTTCCGTAATACGGTACAATTCCGGGTTATCAGTTATCTTTTGATAATCAGTTTTTTGGCAGGAACTAAGCAAAATGATAATCCCTGAAAGCCAAAGTAAAAAACGATTCATAAAAATTTATTAATTGTGACGCAGCATAGCTACTATATGAAAAGGTGCTTTTATTTGATAATAGTCATTGGCTCCGAAAAAGCCTTGTCGCTATCCAAAAATGATAGCGACATTTAAATCTACGGCCCATGGTAATTAGTCGGAACTATTGTCCCGGTATCTTCGGGCTTTGAAATTTGCTGCGTTTTGCGATAAAACAGATGCTTACCAATATTGCCGCATGTATTAATTGTATTTCGTCTGATTAATTATTAAAATTAAAGCTTAAACATGTCGCTTATAAATTGCCTTTTTTTAACTCATCCACAGCATAGTGAGCCGCGCGTGCGGTAAGCGCCATGTAAGTGAGCGATGGGTTTTGACAGGCGCTTGAAGCCATGCAGGCCCCATCAGTTACAAACACATTTTGCGCGTCCCAAACCTGATTGTGCGCGTTGAGTACCGATGTTTTTGGATCTTTACCCATACGTGCACTCCCCATCTCGTGAATGCCCTGACCAATTGCATAATTTTTATCCCAGGTTGTGATATTCTTTACCCCGGCCGCTTCATACATGGCCACCAATTCTTTAATAATATCCCTACGCATGCTTAGCTCATTCTCTTTCAAACCCGCATCCATTGAAAGTACAGGCAGCCCCCACTTATCTTTCACATCTTTATTAAGCGTTATTTTGTTATCGTGATAGGGCAAAATTTCACCAAAACCTGTCGCTCCGATATGCCATGCACCAGGTTCTGTAAGTGCATCTTTAAAATCAGCACCTATATTCATTTCCGCAACATCCCGGCTCCAGCCGTCCCTGCTGGCGCTTCCCTGGTAACCATAGCCGCGCAGGAAGTCCCTTTTATCACCAAACAAGTTAACAAAACGGGGAATATAAAAACCATTCGCCCTGCGGCCAAAATAGTATTTGTCTTCGAAGCCTTCTATTGTTCCTTGTGCGCCGAGCATATAATGATGATCCATAATATTATGTCCTAATTCGCCGCTGCTACTGCCTAATCCGCCTTGCCATACATCTGTTGCGGTATTCATCAAAACCCATGCACTGTTCAGTGCAGAAGCATTCAGGAATACAATTTTTGAATAAAATTCATAGGTTTTATTCGTTTCGCCATCCAGCACCTCAACACCCGTCGCTTTGCTGGTGTCTTTATCGTACAAAATTTTGGTTACGATTGACCATGGCCTCACGGTAAGGTTACCCGTTGCCATTGCTGCGGGCAGCGTTGAAGATTGGGTACTGAAATAGCCGCCAAATGGGCAACCCTCCCAGCACCGGTTTCTAAACTGACACTGCGTTCTTGCCTGGATAGGCGCGGTAAGATTGGCCACGCGGCCTATAAACATGTGGCGCTGTCCCTTGTAAAAAGCTTTTATTCTTGATGCCACATCTTTTTCCACACAATTTAGTTGCATAGGCGGCAAGTAGTGCCCATCGGGTAAATGGGGCAAGCCCTCCGTCGATCCACTTATTCCGGCAAATTTTTCTACATAGTCATACCATGGCGCCAGTTCTTTATAACGAATAGGCCAATCAACAGCAATACCATCTTTTGCATTAGCTTCAAAATCAAAATCACTCCACCGGTAGCTTTGCCGCCCCCATAAAGTAGACCTTCCGCCTAACTGATATGAACGCCACCAGGTAAACGGTTTAACTTCCACATAGGGACAATCTTTTTCATTTACCCATGACTTCATCAGGGGTTCCTGGGCCGCGGTCCCGTACATAGCCCAATCCCGGGATATAACAGGGTTATCTGTTTTCTGCTGTAAGGTAGCATTGCCCCGGTGTTCAAATTCCCATGGATCTTTTGTAGCGGTAACATAATCCTTTATATGCTCATAATTACGACCGCGTTCAAGCATTAATACTTTCAGCCCTTTTTCGGTTAATTCCTTTGCAGCCCATCCGCCGCTAATCCCCGAGCCGATTACAATAGCATCGTAGGTGTTTTGAATTTTAGCTTTGGTATTTACGTTCAATGAATCTATTGGCATTTGACTATATTTAGATTTATGGTATTCGGTTAAATTATAGTTCGGCAATTTCTATTTTTCGGTAATAAATTTCTGCTTCTTCGGATTGTATAATTATCCGCCCATCATTCAACGATGGTAATTCGGTTGTATTTTACTACCACCCTATTTACAATGCAGGTAATTTTATTTTATCACTATTCCCTTTACTGTATTCCATTTACTCCTTTTTTATCCGGAGCCTTTACCAGTACCTCTGTTTTATCATTATTTTTAGCTACAATCAGCAGCTTATTGTTTCCGGCTTTAATCTCTTTTATATCACGTACGGCCCCTTTTATTACGATGCCGCTTACCTGAGGTTTAACTGCCGTAAAGCCACCTTTCCCGTCTCCTTTAAGCAGCAATCCATAGCTGGCATCGTAGATCCCTGCTTCCGGTTTTGACTGGTAAAAGTTGCCTCCCAGCACAATGTCCTTTTTCCCATCCCCGTCATAGTCTTTCACCACCAGCCCAAAAACCGTCGAAAACTGCGCCTCCACCGGCAATGGCTTCATCAGGAACTTGCCATTCCGCTTATTCAGCAGCACACTGCTCCGCATTTCGCAGGCATCCAGCTTAACCATCTTTTGTAACAGGTCCCTGCCAAATATATCTTCCATCGTTTGTTCCTTATACTGGGCGTACCGCAGGTATTTCTTCTTCAGATAAGGAAGTTCGCCTACCAGGTCATGCCTCAGTGCCATCGGGTATTGTTTGTCGCCGTTATAGGTGCATACTATATCTTCTATGCTGCCCGTGCCGCTAAAGTCCCCAACATACATGCTTACCGGCTTCGCTCTGGTTGCCTTAAACCTGGAGTTTAGCCCGTGATTGCCGGCTACTATATCCGGGTAACCATCGCCGTCTATGTCCGCAATCTCCAGGCGGTTCCACCACCCATTACTCCACTCCAGACCCGCTTCGCGCGTTACTTCCTTTAAACGCCCCCCTTCATTATGGAATATCCGGATCGGCATATACTCCCCGCAGGTTACCAGGTCTGGTTTTCCGTCGCGGTCATAATCAAACCATTTGGCATCCGTAACCATACCCAATTCCGTTAAGCCCGGGGCCCTCTCCTCGGTTACATCTGTAAAAAAGCCTTTGCCATTATTCTGCAGGAGATAACCCTTGCACGGGTAGCCATATTCACCCGGCTTTAACCGCACTCCAACAAACAGGTCCTGGTCCCCGTCCCCGTCAACATCTGCTGCCGTTACGCAGGAGCTGCTCTCAAACTGAAATGACGGCAGCACCTGTTGCGATTTGCTGAAATTACCCTTCCCATCATTGATATATAGCCGGTCGATCAGATCCGTCGAGTTAGCCGAGAACTCGTTGCCTCCGCTGCATACATACAGGTCCTGGTCCCCGTCGCCATCCGCGTCGAAAAACAAACAGTCCGTATCTTCACTGGCCTTATCCTGCTCAAACAGCTTTTCGTTGCTCCGTTTAAAACGACCCGCCCGGGTTTGGATATATAATGCGCCTGGCTGGTCCTTGGCCCCGCAGATATAGAAGTCTTCCAAACCGTCGCCGTTGACATCGCCTTTACCTATCCGCGGGCCATCCGCCGAGTGCATCTGGAAGATCAGCTTTTCCCTGTCAAAATCTATAAAGTCATTTTCCTTGTGCACAAAGTCTATCCCATGGTTATCTGTACTTTGCTCAAATACCGGCTTTGAACCGGCTGCCCCTCGCACTGCTTTCCCGGGCAGTTCTGATTCAACCTCCTTTACCGTGATCGTCTGGTTCGGTTTTACTCCTTTTAATACTTTCTGCTTACCACAAGGCCATTTTACCACTATCGAATCGATCTCCTTTATTTTACCTAACCCGAAATTCAAACGGGTGTCTACGCTCGATTCAAATCCCCGCGACGGAACCTGCTCCTGGTAGTTTAAGGTATGATTATAGTATAACGTTACCTGTGCCCCTACGCCAAACCGGTTCCTCCCCTCGCCCTGCAATACTACTTTCAAATATTTATTCGCCGGCTCCAGCTTCCTGCTGTTGTTTCGGTAGATAAAGGCCGGCATATTTACATTGTTCACCACCAGGTCAAGCGCCCCATCGTTATTTAAATCACCATATGCCGAACCATTCGAAAAACCCGGATCACCAAGACCCCATTCGGCTGCCTTATTGGTAAATGTCAGGTCCCCATTGTTTCGGTAGGCATAGTTAGGCACAGCCTCCGAGGGCATACTATCTATTAGCTTCTTGTAATTTATGCCTTTATTTGTCCAAACACTTCCCATCACGTTCCGATCGGATAAACGTTGAATATAGTCCTGGTTTGTTAAGTCCTTATAAATACCGTTAGCGATAAAAACATCTTTGAATCCATCATTGTCAAGGTCAGTGATCAACGCGCCCCAGCTCCAATCGGTTGCATGAACACCTGCAAGCCGGCCTATCTCGCTAAAAGTTCCGTTGCCATTGTTCAACTGGAGCGTGTTCCTGGTAAACTGGTGATAATAATCATATCTTAAATCAAGCTGGTATTTATCCCAGTTTTCAAAAGTGGTATTTGTTTTAAGCCTTGATTCTGATGCCGGAAGCATATCCGTCACAAAAATATCAGGATGTGCATCGTTGTTAATGTCGGCCAGGTCGGCCCCCATCGATGCATTACTAATACTTTTCATCTGATCCTCAAGCGATTCTTTAAACATACCGTTGTGATTATTAATATATAGGTAATCCCGTTCAAAAAAATCGTTGGAAACATAGATGTCGTCCCAGCCATCCCCATTTACATCTCCCACACTTACCCCCAAACCAAAACCAATTACACTACCATAAATACCGGCCTGTTCACTCACATCGGTAAAATGGCCGCCATCATTCCTGAATAATTTTTGCCCTCCCAATAAATCTCTTTTATTCCGTTCATTATTCTGAATATTAAAGCTACCGATTGCCTTAAAAGAATTGCTTAACATAAAGAGATCCAGGTCTCCGTCATGATCATAATCAAAGAAAACAGCGTGGGTTGAGTATCCATTTACGCCAATTCCATATTCTTTTGCCCGTTCGGTAAAGGTGAGATTACCGTTGTTGATGTATAATTCATTCTGCTTATGATCGCCTTTAACATCGCCACTATTGCAAACATAAATATCCAACAACCCATCACCATTAACATCGGCCATAGTAACACCGGTAGACCATCTGCCGAGCTTGGTAATTCCGGCTTTCCCGGTTATGTCTTCAAACTGAAAATTGCCTTTGTTTAAATATAGATGACTGGGCACCATGTTGCCCACCAAAAAAATATCCGGCAATCCGTCATTATTGATATCTCCTATTGCTACACCGCCACCGTTATAAAAATTACGATAAGTAAAAATATTGAAATTAGCATCATACGATAATTGGTTAACAAAATCGATATGCGTTTCATTGGAATTTAAAAGTTCAAAAAGCTTATTGCCACCTCCGCTTTGCTTTTTCTGGCAACTGGTTAAAGCCAACAAAAAGAACACAAAACAGTACCTGATGCTAAAAACATCATGAATAGTTTTTTCTGTCAAAAAAGTAAAATTCACCTTATTTTTTTTCATCTGTCAGTAAATCAGTGTAATCTACTTTTACATGGGCGTCATCATATTTCCCGATGATAATTCTGCGGTTACCATCTACCTGCACAAAAATCGTCCCTTTAGCCGGGTCCGTTATACGGATAAAGTCCTTTTCCTTATACCATTTTTTCAGCATATTTAATACATCCAACTGCAGGCTATCAGCAAACATTTGTTTATTCCAAGGGGCGAAAGCATCGTAACTAAAACTCACTCTCATTTTGCTAATCTTACCTTGCCGAAAATCAGGGTAGAAATTCATGGAAGCCGGATATTTCAATTCCTTATTTAGTTTGTATAAAACTGTTGTATTGCCGGGGCCTGCAAAAAAGATCCCTTTTTTATTCATTTCCCAACAATGGGTATAAAACTCTTTTGAGGTCATCCCTAATTTTATTCCCTGAAACAGGCTATCTCTTCTCACCCCCCGCGAAAGTTCACTCGCTACTACGTTTTCATACTTTCTGTCGTCTGAATTACAAGAAAATACAGAAATGAGGCATAAAACAACCAGGATCCCTTTAAAATATCTCATAGTTAACCACCATCTTATTTAAAACTCAACACCTCTGTTTTATCATTATTTTTAGCTACAATCAGCAGCTTATTGTTTCCGGCTTTAATCTCTTTTATATCACGTACGGCCCCTTTTATTACGATGCCGCTTACCTGAGGTTTAACTGCCGTAAAGCCACCTTTCCCGTCTCCTTTAAGCAGCAGTCCATAGCTGGCATCGTAGATCCCTGCTTCCGGTTTTGACTGGTAAAAGTTGCCTCCCAGCACAATGTCCTTTTTCCCATCCCCGTCATAGTCTTTCACCACCAGCCCAAAAACCGTCGAAAACTGCGCCTCCACCGGCAATGGCTTCATCAGGAACTTGCCATTCCGCTTATTCAGCAGCACACTGCTCCGCATTTCGCAGGCATCCAGCTTAACCATCTTTTGTAACAGGTCCCTGCCAAATATATCTTCCATCGTTTGTTCCTTGTACTGGGCATACCGCAGGTATTTCTTCTTCAGATAAGGAAGTTCACCTACCAGGTCATGCCTCAGTACCATCGGGTATTGTTTGTCGCCGTTATAGGTGCATACTATATCTTCTATGCTGCCCGTGCCGCTAAAGTCCCCAACATACATGCTTACCGGCTTCGCTCGGGTTGCCTTAAACCTGGAGTTTAGCCCGTGATTGCCGGCTACTATATCCGGGTAACCATCGCCGTCTATGTCCGCAATCTCCAGGCGGTTCCACCACCCATTACTCCACTCCAGACCTGCTTCGCGCGTTACTTCCTTTAAACGCCCCCCTTCATTATGGAATATCCGGATCGGCATATACTCCCCGCAGGTTACCAGGTCTGGTTTTCCGTCGCGGTCATAATCAAACCATTTGGCATCCGTAACCATACCCAATTCCGTTAAGCCCGGGGCCCTCTCCTCGGTTACATCTGTAAAAAAGCCTTTGCCATTATTCTGCAGGAGATAACCCTTGCACGGGTAGCCATATTCACCCGGCTTTAACCGCACTCCAAC
Source organism: Mucilaginibacter sp. SG538B (assembly GCF_013376065.1). NCBI lineage: Bacteria > Pseudomonadati > Bacteroidota > Sphingobacteriia > Sphingobacteriales > Sphingobacteriaceae > Mucilaginibacter > Mucilaginibacter sp. SG538B. The sequence goes on along the minus strand of NZ_JABMJI010000006.1, from coordinate 156,535 downwards.
AAACAGGTCCTGGTCCCCATCCCCGTCAACATCTGCTGCCGTTACGCAGGAGCTGCTCTCAAACTGAAATGACGGCAGCACCTGTTGCGATTTGCTGAAATTACCCTTCCCATCATTGATATATAGCCGGTCGATCAGATCCGTCGAGTTAGCCGAGAACTCGTTGCCTCCGCTGCATACATACAGGTCCTGGTCCCCGTCGCCATCCGCGTCGAAAAACAAACAGTCCGTATCTTCACTGGCCTTATCCTGCTCAAACAGCTTTTCGTTGCTCCGTTTAAAACGACCCGCCCGGGTTTGGATATATAATGCGCCTGGCTGGTCTTTGGCCCCGCAGATATAGAAGTCTTCCAAACCGTCGCCGTTGACATCGCCTTTACCTATCCGCGGGCCATCCGCCGAGTGCATCTGGAAGATCAGCTTTTCCCTGTCAAAATCTATAAAGTCATTTTCCTTGTGCACAAAGTCTATCCCATGGTTATCTGTACTCTGCTCAAACACCGGCTTTGAACCGGCTGTCCCCCTCACTGCTTTCCCGGGCAATCCCGATTCAGCCTCTTTTACCGTGATTGTCTGGTCCGGTTTTACTCCTTTTAATACTTTCTGCTTACCGCAAGGCCATTTTACCACTATCGAATCGATCTCCTTAATTTTACCTAACCCGAAATTTAACCGGGTGTCTACGCTCGATTCAAATCCCCGCGACGGAACCTGCTCCTGGTAGTTTAAGGTATGATTATAGTATAACGTTACCTGTGCCCCTACGCCAAACCGGTTCCTCCCCTCGCCCTGCAATACTACTTTCAAATATTTATTCGCCGGCTCCAGCTTCCTGCTGTTGTTTCGGTAGATAAAGGCCGGCATATTTACATTGTTCACCACCAGGTCAAGCGCCCCATCGTTATTTAAATCACCATACGCCGAACCATTCGAAAAACCCGGATCTCCAAGACCCCATTCGGCTGCCTTATTGGTAAATGTCAGGTCCCCATTGTTTCGGTAGGCATAGTTAGGCACAGCCTCCGAGGGCATACTATCTATTAGCTTCTTAATTACTTCCTTCTCACTACCCATCATTTTTCTTACTTGTATCGGGTTAGCCATAAATTGGATATAATCCTGATCGGTTAGGTCTTTATAAATACCGTTGCTAACGAAAATGTCTTTAAACCCATCATTATCCATATCCGAGATCAGCGCGCCCCAACTCCAGTCGGTTGCATGAACTCCCGAAAGCCGGCCTATCTCGCTGAAGTTTATCTTATTTTCGGCTAAGTTTTTATTCATAACCGGGCCCTGGTTCAGCTGCAAAACATTGCGAAGGAATTGCTGATAATATCCATTTTGGAGGTCGGACTGATACTTATCCCAGTTTTCAAAAGCTGTTTTTGTTTTTAACCTTGATTCCGGTTCAGGAAGCATATCAGTTACATAAATATCAGGATAGCCGTCATTATTGATGTCGGCTATGTCAGCTCCCATTGAGTTTTGGCTCAATTCCCTAATTGCGTCGGTAAGGCACTCTTTAAAGGTGCCGTCGCGATTATTAATGTAGAGGTAATCACGTTCAAAAAAATCGTTGGAAACATAGATATCGTCCCAGCCATCCCCGTTTACATCAGAAATAGTTACACCTAATCCAAAACCAATTTTGCTACTGTATATTCCTGCTTGTTGGGTCACGTCTGTAAAATGACCACCGTCGTTACGATACAGTTTATTCCCACCCAGGGGATCAGGAATATTGCGCTGATCTTTGATCAAATCATAGTTCCCTACCGAACGAAATGAATTATTAAGAAGGTAGCAATCCAGGTCTCCGTCGTGATCGTAATCAAAGAAAACAGCATGAGTACACAAGCCTTTATTATTTAACCCATATTCGGCCGCTTTTTCGGTAAACGTGAGGTTACCATTATTAATGAATAACTGATTACTTCTGTTTTTCCCGGAAAAATCGCCCGACTTACATATATAAATATCCAACAGCCCATCGCCGTTAACATCCGCAAAGGTAACGCCCGTTGACCATACACCTGCCGAAGAGAGCCCAGCCTTATCGGTTATGTCTTCGAACTGAAAGTTGCCTTTGTTTAAATAGAGTCTGTTTGATTTTTGATTTCCGCAAAGGAAAACATCCGGCAAGCCGTCATTATTAATATCTCCAATACCAACACCCCCACCGTTATAAAAATTACGGTAGGTATAAACATTCAGTTGTTCGGTATATTTAACATCATTGGCAAAATTTATTCCTGTGGATGATGAAGGAAGCAGTGAAAAAAGTTTGTTGCCTTCGTCTTTTTTAGGCTCGATGCGATTGCAGCCCATCAAAAATAAAAATGCAAAAAACGGTACCTGCCGAATATAGCTGGCCTCTGTGCATGAAGCATATATCTTTGCCGCCATAACGGAACGCCAAAAGGTTGTGAAAAATAAAATGACCTTTGGGGAGCTACGTTTTATTGGAGAATAAACCAATAATACAATTGGCTCAGGAATAATATTAAGTACCCGTTTAATCATTCACTTTATATAAAATAAGTTCCTTTTAACCTTGTTCAAATATTGTAGCCGTCGCAATTTCTAAACCTGATGGGTTGACAACAACTCAATCAAAACAGCAAAACACAATCAACTAATAATCAAACATTTAAATCAACATTCAGGTCAATTAGGTAAACCCGTGGTATTTAATGAGGAAAGCAAGTAATAAATCACTTGCTTTCCTTAAAAGAGCACCTTTGCCAAACTCAAAGCATTTTATCAATACCCGGGGTTTTGTTTCAGGTTTGGATTTGCATTAATTTGAGGTTCGGGTACCGGAAAAATATTAACGTGAGCATCCGGATCGGCCGGGTGGAAACGGTACGCGTCATTATAAACACCAAAACGGATCATATCCTGCCTTCTATAGCTTTCTGCGAACATTTCCCGGCCGCGCTCTGCTAAAAATATTAAAGGAGTTAAACTGGTGAATGGTGCAACCCCTCCATGTACTGTTCGGATTTGATTAACCAAGGCAAGCGTAACCGGGTCGTTCCAATTGCCACTTTTTCTGGCTAATAATTCGGCCTTCATCAGCAAAATATCGGCGTATCTATAAATTGCCAAATCATTATCCAAACTTGACTGCATACCTTTATAAAATTGCCATTTACCAATACGAGCACCCGCCTGTCTCCAGGCATTGGGCTGCAGTTCGTTAATGTAAGGGGTAAAGGTGATAGGCGGACCATTAGGATCCGTCACATCTGCACCGCCGTCCGTTAAGGGGGTTACCCCATCAGCCTGGTATTGAGGTCCCACAAGGAAATTATTCAGCATCCGTTTGTCGAGTGTGCCGGTAGTAGGTGTACCTTTGGGGTCAAGGCCTACAACAGTTCCCTGCGGGCCGGGGTTTTGCGCCGGGTCAATATAGGATTGGTAAAATTCCTGTACCGAAGCAAATCCATTCCATGGCTGGTTATTCATTTGATAAGTGTTCTGGCTTTGCAAGTGCAAGGTCTCCATATTCATATTAAAGCCGCCCGCTTTAACCCCATCAAACGGTATCGCCCAAATAGACTCGGTTGAGCCCGTATTATTCCTTGAAAAGTTGTCGGCGTAATTATTCATCAGCGTATACTTACCGGAATTAATAATTACATCACATGCAGCTAATGCTTTATCATATTGTGGGGTTCCGGTATAAGTTTGGGCATTTAAATATAACTTGGCCAAAGTTGCTTCAGCAACATAATAAGTAACGCGGCCGTAGTATGGGCCATCGCCTGTGCCTATTTTGGGTAGTTTTTCAATATTTGCCAGTAATTCTGATTCAATAAAAGCGTAAACCTCGGCCCGGCTTTTGGTTGCAGGGGGTTTGGTATCCGAAAAATCAGTGGTGATAGGCACGTTGCCAAACAAATCAAGCAGCCAGTAGTAGTAAATGGCCCTTAAACATTTTAATTCTGCTACATAAGTAGCAGCAGTTGGTGATTTACTTACAGCCAGGGCGGCTAAAATTTTGTTACAAGTGGTAACCCCGCCGAAACCAAGGCTCCAGCCATTAGCTGGTTGCGAATCGGTGCTGTTGGTTTTATGTGTTTTTAAACGTACCCAGTGCCCACCGTCACCCCAGTCAGCGCCCCGTGTTGGTACAACAACCTCGTCGGTAGTAACCTCATTTAAGTTAAAGAAAGCACCGTTGTAACCATAAATAGAAGAATATGCAGCGCCCACGGCGGCCGCCAGTTGCTTGTCTGTTTTATAAAAACTATCCTCAGTTACCTGATCGTAGAGCAATGCTTTTTCATCCAGCTTTGTACATGAAGCCGCAGCAAGAAACACCAGCAACGAATATCTTGTTAATGATTTATGTTTCATAATTTGTATATATTAAACTTTGAAATACCTTAATTAAAATCCCAAATTAACGCCGAGGGTAAATGACCTTGTATAAACCCATGTCTCCCTACGGTCGATACCCGGAGCTAACACATTTCCGGAGTCAGCGTACCTAACCTCCGGGTCAACACCTGTATAGCCGGTAATAGTGAAAAGGTTCTGGCCCGAAATATAGGCTCTCAAACTGCTAATCATCCCCGGTTTATTGCTTTTGGCAATCTTGAAAGTATAGCCAAACGTTGCGTTATCCAATTTCAGGAAAGATGCTTTTTCAACGTCATAACTGCTGTATGCAGCACCATCGGTAACTTTGGGATTGAAATATTTGGTATTTACTATATTGTAGCTGGTTGCAACATTTGGATTTTCATAAAAGGCGCGATAAGTATTGATTAACTGATGACCGATAGATGAGCGAAGGAAAAAGTTAAAATCGAACTGTTTGTATCTAAAGGCGTTGGTAATCCCAAATTCAAATTTAGGTAAGCCATTGCCAATAACCTGGCGTGGTGCATTTGCCAATCCAACAGTGCCACCTTTACCGTCAGAGTACTGGTACACACCATTTGCATCAACGCCTACATATTTGGGCCCGTAAAGTATACCAATAGGCTGGCCTTCAACCGCCCTCGTTAGCTGCGTGGCTTCCTGACCAGGAGTGCCCAGGTTGGTGGCCCCTACGTACGAACCTTTTAAAGCATCAATCAGCTTTGTTAAAACTACGTGATAACTTGAAATATTGCCACCGGTAGTCCAACTGAAGTCAGGTGTTTTAATAGCTTCATAGCTTAAAGCTAATTCCACGCCTGAGTTACTCAGTTCGCCAATGTTTTCCCAGGTGTTGTTGAATAACGCTGGCGGCGAAGGCACCGTAACGTCAAAAATCAAGTCGGTAGTTTTCCTGTTAAAATAGTCAAAGGTACCAGTTAACCTTCCGTTTAACAGTGAAAAGTCTAACCCGATATCTGTTTCAGCTTTTTTCTCCCATTTCAGACCAGGGTTAGGATTCCTGGTGCCGCTGTAGGTGCTCAGATATACACCATTACCCGCATAATAGGTACCGCCACTATTTGATAAAGTAGACAATGAAAGATACGGAAACGGTGGTAATGCACCGGTAACACCGTAGCTGCCGCGCAATTTGAGGTTGCTTATACTTTGAATCTTTAATATTCTGCTCAAATCAAAACCTGCACTAACAGCAGGAAAAAAGCCCCATTTGTTATTTACACCAAACTCTGTTGAACCGTCTCTTCTTAAACTGGCGGAAAGGAAAGCGATATTATCATAGTTTAAGTTTACCCGCCCGAAAAACGAGATCAGCTTATTCTCATTTTTATAACTTTCAACTACGCCTATACCATTTTTAAAGTCGAGGGCTGCAGCAAAATTTTGACCCGAGGCATCCGTTACAAAATTACCACCCTGGGCATCAAATCCCTGGTAGAAGAAATCCTGATACGAATATCCGGCGACGGCAGCAATCTCCAGTTTATGTATTGTTTTGTCGTAAGACAAGGTACTTTCAAGTAAACTGTTTTCAGATTCATCATCAAATTTTGCAGAAATGCCCGAACGGCTAAAACCACTGCCCAACGGGAAGCCCCTGGAAATAAAGGCTGTAGTTGGGGAGTACTCTGAATGATAAATACTTGTTGTTTGTTTAAAATATTTAGTAGCAAATTTCAGCCCTTTGGTTAGCTCATAGGTCGCAGTTCCGCCAATATTAAACTTCTTATTCCGCGCTTCGTTAGTATTTTGAACCAACATTGCCACCGGGTTTGAATAATCAACGAAGTTGGATTCAAAAAAACCACCGCCGGTTAAATCATATAAAGGATCTGTAGAATGAACTGGTGCTGTGGGGTTAAAAATGGTTGCATATTTGAAAGCATCTGGAAAACCAAATTGTGAGTTTCTGTTAGTAGTATTTATATTTAAATTAAGGACCAATTTGTTATCCAAAGCCTTGTGTGTGATATTCAAACGGCCATTTAATTGCTGAAAACCAGTTCTGATTGCAACACCCTGACTATTGCGATAGTTTAAAGTTGCATCATAAACAGTACGTTCGTCACCTCCCGAAATACCTAAATTATGTACATGTGAAAAAGCCGAACGGGTTATTTCTTTATTCCAATCGGTAGAAGAGCCATAGTTTGTCCCTTTGCCAAGCGCAACAAACTCGGCGGCTGTCATATGCTTGGTAAATTTGGCAGGGGTTTCTTCAGTACCTGAAACGTTATAAGTAAGCTTTGACATCCCTCTCTTTCCTGCGATGGTTGTTATAATGATAACGCCTGCCGAACCGCGTGTACCATAAATGGCAGCGGCCGAACCATCCTTCAGTACGTCAATACTTTTTATATCATTTGGATCAACTGTATTAATATCAGCCCCCACCTGGCCATCAAGCACTATTAGCGGCTGTGTGTTAGCTCCTAAAGTAGAAAGTCCCCTTAATCTGATGGCAAAACCACCGTTAGGGTCGCCACCCGGGCGTGCGATAGAAAGACCGGCTACTTTACCTTGTAATAACTGTGCAACATCACTGATATTACCTTTATTAAATTGTGCTGCACTTACAGAGGTAATTGCGCTGGTTACTTCCCGCTTTTTCTGGGTTCCGTAACCAGTTACAACAACTTCGTCCAGGCCATTTGTACTTTCCGTTAACGCCACATTAATTACACTTTGCTGATCCTCTCCTAGTGCTAATGTTTTTGTTACCGATTTAAAACCAACAAAAGTAAAAGTGAGCGTATAGTTACCTGCCGGTAAATTAGAGAAGCTATAGTTGCCGTTAACGTCTGTTGCTTTATTTAATGAAATCGCGCCATCCAGTTTTACCGTAACACCCGCTAACGGACTCTCCTTTGAATCGGTTACCGTTCCTTTAATTATGCCTTTGGATGCTACTATATCAGTAGTGACATCTGCTTTTTCACCGGTTGCCGCTTTATCCTGATTTGATTTTGTAATTAATATCTGGTCATCAATCTGTCTGAATTTGAGTAAAGTGTTAGACAAAATGGCCTTCAGAACTACTGCTATCGATTTATTACTGGCAGCAATATCCAGGTTGAGAATATCTTTCACATCATCATTGCGATACATAAAATGAAAACTGCTTTGTGATTCGATTTTATGAAAAGCTTTTACAAGTGATTCATTCTTGAGTGTAAGACTCACCGCTACCTGGTCAATTGTCTGACTCTTTACAGGGGCTGCTGAAAATACAGGAATTGAAGTAGCTAATATGAACATTGAAATTATCCCGATTCTCATACACTGTTTAAAATTTAAGTCAATTAGCAGATGAAATCTAAGCGGGTATTTAACAAAATGCCGCGGTTCTGCCAGAATTATGGAAAAATTCATAATTTAGTTTGTTTTAAGTGATTAATGTCTTCGATTGAATGTTAAAATTTAAAACACCCGGCTAATACAATCGATTGCAGTCGAATAGTGTTAGCGACCCTCTGAGGTTATTTCCCCGGAAATGGTTCAGAGGGTTTTTTATGCCGGAGAACTATCCGGACTTCTTTGAAACAGGATCTGTTTGTGATTTTTGAGGTACTTTTTCTTCATATACTTTAAGTTTAATTGGTTTGAGATTTAGTTAATTGGCTTGAGATTTAGTGGAGATGGTTATGGTAGTCTTTGCTTTATCGTACGAATAAATGGCGTCATTGAACTCACAAATGCTTTTTAATGCCTGATCCAGGTTGGCAGATTTATTGAAAGTAGAGGTGAAGTGTTTTGAGCGAACCAACTGATCTGCAAATAATATCTTAACCTTAAACCGGTCTTCCAATACCTTGGCTGCTTCCCCAAAAGTCACATCTTCAAAATACAAATCATCCTTCGCCGTCCAGATTGTATAATTTTTTGCATTTATGTTAGTTTGCATTGAAATAGATTTTTGCCGGTCAAAGGTGATTTGCTGATTAGGAACAATAATACCCAGGAGCTTGTTGTTATTGCTGACTTTTACCTTACCTCTTGTAACGGTGACTGTTATAGCTTTATCACCTGGCACAGCTTTTACATCAAATGCAGTACCTAATACGGTTGTTTTTATTTTACCGGTGTGTACAACAAAAGGTTTTAAGTTGTTGTGTTTTATGTCGAAAAAGGCTTCACCGGTAAGATATACTTCGCGTTTCGCAAGGCCATCAAATGATGAAGCATAACTAAGTTTACTACCATAGCTGAGTATTACCCTGCTTCCGTCAGGCAATACCAGAAACAGGTTAGGTTTTGGCCGATGGGCCGAGTATGACTGGGGAGATTTAACAACTGGTTTATTGTATAAAAATAAATATCCTATGCCACAAACTCCTATGATTGCCGCTGCGGCAGCTATTTTTCTGCCCCAGGTCTTCAGACGTATAATTTTTTTATCAACCCCGATATGTTTATCGATGCTTTCCCAAATTGAGGCATTTATTTCTTCCTTGATTTCCTTCTTTTGCTCATCACTCAATAGAGAAATAATATCTGGCTCAGCAGAAAACAACTCATAATATTTAACTAAAAATTGCTGTTCTTCATCTGTTGCCTCATTATTGAGATATTTATGCAGCAGTTCAAGAAAATATTGCTTGTCCATTTAAAATAGGTTGTACTATTGATTATAGATATGACCTGTAAACAAACAAAAGTCCCACTCTGCTAAAAAATTTATTTTTATAGACTTAATTATTTTTTGCCCAAAATAAAATGATCAATAAAGAGAGGAAAGGCAATAATGACACTTTCAATTTTTCAATAGCTTTTCCGAGCTGATTTTGAACTGTTTTTCTTGTGAGACCTAATTGCGCCGCGATTTCTTTGGTTGGTAAATCGTTCTGATAATGAAGGCGGAAAATAATTTGCCTTTTAGGAGGAAGCGTATTTAAAAGTGCCTCATAAGATATTAAAAACTCTTTCCAAAGCAAATTGTCGTCGGCCTGTTGACAAGATGCAGGCAGGTCATCAATGATATCAAAGAATGGATGAATGGTTTTCTGCTTTTCAACCAGTTTAAATACCTTATTACGTATAGCTACTGTTAAATAAGCCGGTAGATTATGAATACGGAGACTTTCCTTTTTGAGCCAAATATGGGTAAATACTTCCTGGACTATATCTTTTGCCTGATCCGAATCCTTTAAACGTTTATAGGCTTCAGAATAGGCGTTCCCCCAATGCTTTTCATACAATAAATTAAATGCATGTTGACTGCCCTGTTCTATTTGCTGCAATAATAAAACGTCGTCAGTATGATTTAACTCAATTGGCTTCATTATAAATTTGGTGTTTATAACAGTTACAGTCCGTCTTCATTGAAAACAACTAATTTGTTTATCAGTCAATAAAAATTCAACGCGTAGAGGAACTATAATTAGGTTTTAATTGTATTACTAATCTAAATCAATTAAATCAATAATCAAATAAAAACTCAAATTAATTGTTAAATAAACATTAATTTCCAGTTCGATGAATATACCGAAAAACCAAATGTCGCTGTTCGCGTGCCAGAGATATAAGAATTTTCCATGAGGAATTCGGCACAAATTTAAGTGTTACTTTAACATCTATAACAAGTCAGATTGGAATTAAGGACTGCCTTGTCCACTTGGTAAACAATACGGTTATTTGCTAACTCTTATAGTCAGCGATTAAAGCAAAATCAAATTTTCTGGACTTTTAAACAAAACAAAATTGAACTTCTAAACAAAACAGGCAAGCCACATTAGCGCCATCTTTGTCAAAAGAAAATTCAAAATGGAAAATAACATCAAACAGCCAACCGTATTAGTAACAGGCGGCACAGGCTTCATTGGCATCTACTGTATCCTTCAACTCTTACAACAAGGTTACACTGTTAAAACAACCCTTCGCTCCTTAAAAAGAAAAGACGAAGTAATTAACCTGCTCAAAGGAGCCGGAATCAAATCCTTTGAAAACTTAGCCTTTGTGGAAGCAGACCTGACTAATGACCAAAACTGGAACCGGGCAGCTGATGGCTGCACCTATGTGCTGCACGTAGCTTCCCCATTTCCTGCCGAAGAACCCGAAGATGCCAACGACCTTATTATACCAGCACGGGATGGCGCGTTAAGGGTATTGAAAGCCGCCCGCCATGCCGGTGTGAAGCGCGTGGTACTAACCTCATCCTTTGCCGCCATCGGCTACAGCAAAGATCCCAAAGGCTACACCTTTACCGAAGAAGACTGGACAGACCCCGAACTGACAGACCGCGCCTACATTAAATCTAAAACGATTGCCGAAAAAGCTGCCTGGGACTGGATCAACAGCGAGGGCGACGGCATGGAACTCACCGTAATAAACCCGGTAGGCGTATTCGGCCCTGCCCTGGGAAAAGACTTCTCCACCTCTATCGGCTTTGTGAAAGGCGTATTGGATGGCCAGATCAAAGAAACGCTGCCCTTCACTTTTGGCGTGGTAGATGTGCGTGATGTAGCCGATATTCACCTCAAAGCAATGACACATCCGGCCGCAGCGGGCGAGCGCTTCCTGGCAACAGCCATCGGAGTCATGAGCCTTTACGACGTGGCTGAGCTTATCCGGAAAGAAAGACCGCAATACTCCGGAAATATCGCCGACCTGAAACCGCTGGATGAATCCTTCTATATTGCCATTTCCAACGAAAAGGCACAGCGGGTATTGAATTGGCATCCTCGCAGTAAGGAAGAAGTGATATTGGCAAGTGCGGATAGTCTTTTGAATTAAGTATTTTTGAGCATGATCACCAGTAGTCTGCAATCCTGTCATTTAGGCCCCGGAATATCTCCCGAACAGGTAATATCCGATCATTTCTTTCTGTACCTCCTAAAAGGCTCAATGCTGGCATACAGTGGCGACAAGCATTACCACTTTCATCCCGGCGACAGCTGCATCGCCCGCAAGAACCATTTGCTACGCTACACCAAGCAGCAACAGGACGGTGACTTTAAAAAGATCGTCATCGTCCTGGATGAAGCTTTTCTAAAACGGTTTTTAGCCCGGCACAGGGTAGATACCGGCATCGCCACGTCAGACGATTCCATCCGGCCGGTCAAGGACGATCAGCTACTCACCAGCTTCATCAATTCCCTCGAACCCTATTATAAGGGCGAGGCCGAGATCGAGGAAGCTTTTGCAGATCTCAAGCGGGAAGAGCTGCTATTGATCCTGCTCAAAAACGACCCGGGCCTTGCTGCCGTATTCTTCAACTTCGGTGTGCCGCAAAAGATAGACATCGAAGCTTTCATGACCCGGAACTTCAGGTTTAATGTCCCTTTGGAGCGCTTCGCGTTTCTGACAGGCAGAAGCCTATCCGCTTTCAAGCGTGACTTCCAGCAAATCTATAACGACACGCCCGGACGCTGGCTGACAAAAAAGCGATTGGAAGAAGCTTACTTTCTCATCCACCAGCAAAGCCAAAAGCCCAAAGACATTTATCTTGAGCTGGGCTTCGAGAATCTGTCCCATTTCTCCTTTGCCTTTAAAAAGCAATTCGGGCTTGCGCCGACTGCTGTGCTTTACTAAAAAAAGCATCAGACTTTCGTATAGTCTATAGCTCGCATACCGGGGAAATAGCACACATAAACTCACTTAGCAATGACTTTTACAACTGGCTATAAAGTCGATACGATACTCGTTGATAGGTGGAGATTCTGTTGAACTTGACCACTGTGTTCCGGAACAAGCTGATACGACGAGCGTCTATTCAAGATATGGGGCTAGCCCTCAAAAGTACCCTCATGCACAAAAAAGCTGTTTCTATGTATATGAAACGGCTTTTCTTATAAGTGAGCGCAACTGGATGCCATACGAACCAGTTTTTTGATATTTTGAAGACGATTGCAAGTCTCAAAATTCCGGAAGGTGTGGTGTATGGAGATTAGCGATAGTTGATTTTAAGTATGAATGCTAATAGCAAAATGAAGGCATCATTTTATCTTTACAAAATGTTTAGTTTGTTCATTAAGTATCCAATATTCTGGCTGACAAACCGCGCAATCACTTTTATCACCTGGTCTATTTACAATTAGCAATCTACTCCAGCGCCTATATTCGAACTGACGAGCAGCCGTAGGCCCATCGTACACCTTTCCCGTTTGCAAGTCGACAATCGCGCTTTGTTGACAATCAGATCCGCACCCCCAATACGCGAAACAATAATGACCAGCGAAATTTAGCCCTCCTTTACCATGGAATTTTCTGATATATGGATCGTCATTATATGAATTAGAAATTGCTGTCTTATATCTTTCTGCCAATGCATTACCTTTGATTTTAAGTTTGGCAGCTCTTCCAATAAATATTTTTGTTTTATAATTGCCAAATGAAGGCGTCTGAGCGAAAGATACTTTTACTACACTAATTAGGAAGAGTGTCGTAATTACTTTGAAATAAGGTTTCATATTGGTTACAAGGATAAAATTATATCGCTCTAATATACCAATAAGGCTTTTTGCAATTCATTTTAAAAAAATATAGCCAGATACAATGTATCCAGCTATATTCAGTGATCCCATTTGGATTCGAACCAAAGACCTACAGATTAGAAATCTGTTGCTCAACCCTTCGATAGTGCATTTAAAGGCCATTTTCGGGATATTGTAATACTGAATGCGCCAAAAACGCGCCAAGTATGTTCACAATACCTACAATTGTTGTAAGCGATGATCTTACCCAAAGAGCTTACATAACTTTTTATTTCAATAACAACCGAGTCCGAGAATACAATGGGAAAAAGATAGGCTTACACATCAGCCCGAACAAGGCAACTTCGTTAACACAGAGAAGCGAACTGCTGGAAAAGCTTAGATTCGAGTTTCACAAAGCCTTAGAAGCAAATTCCTATCCATTAACAAAGACGAAGCCTGTACAAAAGCCGCAACTACAGGAAATAGCGAAGCCGAACGAACTACCAATACACGATTCCTGTATCTACCTGCTGTTTAAAGCAACTCGCGCAAAATTACAATCTGACCTAAGCAAGAAATACAAACGCAATTTAAAGTCTATCTACCGACAGTTTAAGAAATACATGTCAAACGAGGATTTGAGTGGGCCAATAACGCTCATATCTGCATCAAAGATTGACTTGTTTCTAAATCAGTTTCGATCATCGGGCACATACTACATGAACAAAAGGCGCGACCTTGGTGTACTGTTTTCCGCAGCAGGGAGGCTGATAGACCAACCAGTGGAAACAATTCAGAAATCCCAAAAGAAGAAATCCAAAGCCGTACTGCATAAGGCTTACGAAAAGAAGCAGTTAAAACCGATATTAAATTATTTGAAGGTTAACAATCCGAACCTTTACATCTGTAGCCTGTTAACATACGGAGCGTGGTTAAGGCCTCATGAAGAAGTGCGATTACTTACGATGGGCAGTTTTAAAAGCGATCTTAGCGAAGTCCATCTATCCGGTGAAGAAAACAAAGGTGGCAGGGTAAGAGTAGTTCACATTCCCGAATATATCCGAGTAGAACTTAGAGGAAAACTTGCCGGTTTGGGAAGACACGACAATATCTTTAGCTTGAATGCAGTACCTTTTAATGAGTACTACTTTAACACCCAATGGTCAAGAGCCTGGGCGAAGATGTACAAATTAGGTTTGATATTCGAAGATCAAACCATTTACTCATTTAGGCATACAGCAGCGGTACAATTGTATCGAAGAACTAAAGATGTTCACCTTTTGCAACAGCTTTTAGGCCATTCAGCAATAACCGTAACATTAAAGTATCTTAGAAACTTAGGAGAGATTGATAGTGAACAACTTGCTAAGTATGCACCTCTATTAGAGCTTTGATAAACAAAAAAGCCCATCCGTACAAATGGATGGGCTTCCAAGTTCTAAGCTGGTAACACCTTCGCAACAGGTTGATACCCCTTAAACACTTTCACCGGAACTTTTTCAACCACTACATCTTCATAATGCTCTCGTACAAAGAAGACCAAATTGAAGTCAGCTTCGGATTGTATCTTAATCTTTTCGGTGTAAGGGATTAATCCCATTTCCCTACGAGCTTCATTTACCTTTCCGATAATTTGCCCTGGAGTGTAGACTTGATATAACTCAAAAGTCTCATACAGACCGTTATAATACTCTTTCACTTTAGGCTTGGCCTCAATAACAGAATCAATCTTTTCTAAAGTTGAATTCCAGGAGGTTTTGCCTTTGCCGAACACGTTGCGAACTATTGTCGACGATAATTCACCATAGATCGGGAAAAGATAATCATAACGTTGTTGTTGAATGGGAGTGAGAGGGGAACCTTGAGGCTCAGTTTGATTTGACATTTTGTAATGAAACAATAATTGGTAATAGACTTTCGTCTGTGTTAAGGATCTTGATACAGGCTTACGCCTAAAGAGCAGTATCCGGCCCTTCATTCGTTTCGAAACAGAACTAGCTGTATTTGGTTCCAACTCAACGTGCACTTTTTGGCTGGATTGTACAGTTAAAAACAACAGGTCAAACACGACCTCAGCATGTCAAAGAACATAAAAATTCATTTGCCTCTAAAGGCAGCGTTTTGATTGATTCGGCCATAGGAATGTCGGTTGGTGTCGGCCTAGCGGAGAACAGGTTGATAAAGCATAGTAGCGCTCCGTTAAGACAAAGATAGCTTGGTTAAACTAATAAAGCAAAGGAATTGTAAATTAAATAGCTTAATAAGATTAGTGAAACGTTGTTTGATCTTAAATACCTTGAGTTGGGATTTTAGTAACTATTTGCTTATTAGATATTTAAGTTGTTTTTATCGTAAAGATTTCGTATATTTGTACTACAAATTCAAAGTCAATATAGCCAATCGGCAGGGTCAATTAGGGATCAGTTTAGCTAACTGATCTTTCCTTTTGTCCCAACTTTCTAGAAATTTTGACTTTTTAGATTCACCCTTAAGAATACAACCACTTCTTAAAAGTTAGATAAACCCTGAAGAACTTTAATGACTATGAAAATTGTACAAATTAACAACTACCTATGTAGTATCCCCTAAAACCCGATTAGATAAAATAATGCCTGTGGGCGTGCCTATTAATGCCTTTATCGATAAAGGACGTTGCGGTATAGGCGCAACTTATGGGGAGATTAAAAATAAAGATAGATGCACACTTATAGCTGTACCTAACATAAGTATTCTGCTATGTAAGCAAAAAGCGCACCCCGAGATCGATATTGTATATGGATTAGTATCATATCAAGATATTAAACAAATGTTGATGACAAGCAAGACAGGACATAAAATAATGACTACACCTGAAGGGATGCGCAGAATAATGAAAGCAGCCGAAGAGGTTAAACGTTATGACGAAATCGTTAGCGAATGGTTTCTATTACTCGATGAAGTACACACATTCGTGAGCGAAGCATACCGTGAAGACATATTAGCGCCATTCGATTACTTCTGGCAATTTAAAAACAAGTCTATCATTTCAGCTACCCCATACGAATTTAGCGATGAAAGATTTAAATCCTTACACCATTACCGAATCAAATTCGAAGAGAAATTGGGTAAAGTAACGTTGGTGAAAGCAAAGAGTGTTGTTGGCACATTAGACTACATACTTCAGAACTGTGATGAGTTTCCTGGGAATCTGCACATATTTTATAATTCAGTTACTCAAATTGTAGCGGCGATCAAACGGGCAAGATTAACGATAGAACAATGCAATATCTTTTGCGCGGATGATAAAGACGGAAAGAACATGCAAAAGCTTGGTGAATTGATTAATTATTTTGTTGCAGAGCCTAAAGACGGCATTTACAAGAAGATCAACTTCTACACAAGTAAGTATTTTGAAGGCTGGGATTTACGTGACATCAATGCGACGATGATTTTAGTGACGGATAAGCATCGGCCTCAAACCTGTGTAGGTGCAAGTACAAAAGGCAAACAAGCATTTGGCAGGTTGCGATCAGGCGAAATTCAAGGCGATAAACCATATCAATTAATCCATATCACAGACCATAAAGGACTTTTAGAATTGAAACCTCTTGTGCAATTTAAAATTGATTTTCGAGAGGATGCCAGGTTAGGGATAGACCACTGGAATGAAAGAGTGGCACACCGCACAAAATCAGGCATGACACTCAGTGAGAAAACCGAGGTTGACAAATACGCAGATAGAGATACCAAAACAAAAATCGCACAATTAAATCTTATGAAACTCGATCAACAAATAAACGAAGCAGCAAACAACGAGATATACAATCATATAAACTTTATAAAGCAAGATTGGGAGGATGGATACTTCAATGTTGAACTTCTTGAGGCAAATCATGTAATTGAAAATAAGAGCACTGAGAAACGGAAGTCAAAAGCTAAGCAGCTTGAAGAGGATTATCTAAAGCTTAAAGAATATAAAGGGAAGAAGGCAAATGGTATAGTATTTTCGATAGGACAATCAATTGAAGATGAAATCAAAAGCAGGAATCCAACCGCGTATCAAGCCCACGAACTACTAGATGAGGCCACAATGATAAAATTGAAGTATAACGTTAAGCGAGTTGATAGAGAAATTATTCTTAAAGAGAACACAAGAGCAGAACTAAAATTGGCCAAGCTATTGAAACAGGAATTCAAGCCTGGGAATAAGGGATACACAAATCAACATGTTAAATGCAAGTTGCAAGAAATGTATAACAGCTTAAACATTCGTAGTGAAAATGGAAAGGTTAGGATAGCTGCTGCTACTCATCTTGAAGATAATGGCTGGTTTCAAGTTGAAACAGGAAAGGTTAAGAACTCAAGAGGCATCCGGGAAAATGGCTTGCGTATCATACGTGCCAACTTTAACATACTGATGGCTGCTTGATTTATTTAGGGTATCTATTTTCTATTTAATTTAAGAAAGGTGCATTGTTATAGGGATTTACAAAGTTTGTGAATTTATTAGAATGTATAGTTATTGGTTAATCGTTAGCTAACTACCCTTTAAGTCATTCTTTAATGCTAAACATGCGGTATTGCTAACATCTTGGATAAAACATATGTTTAGTACAGTTATACAGAAAAACACTGTTTTACTCCTTTCAAATTTCAAGTATGACATATTGATTCTTCTTTTGAAAAATGTTTCATTGTTACTCTATCTTTGAGGCTTAAACAATAAGATGAAAACAGTATTACTTATAAGTAACGATAACACTTCAGCCGACACGATTAAACAAATTTTAGAATGCCAAGACTACTCAGTTAGTATTGTCGATAGCAAACAACTGACTTCTGTAGAAATGATTACACCTGAACTGTCACTCATTTTGTTGGACATTCAACATGACAATGAGGCAAGCGAATTCGTAAATAATGTTAAGGAAAAGATGGTGGGTAACAGGCCACTTATGGTTATAGCCGATCCCCGTGAAGCGGAAGCAATCTCGCAGTTAAACGCAGCTTATATCTTTACAAGGCCATTCGATTTACATGAATTTATAACTGTTACAAATAAACATACTGTGTAAATTATCAAGATTACTCGACCTCAATAGCTGCCATAGTGCAGCTATTTTTGTTTACAAGCTATTTGCGCTGATGCTATTTCAATCGCATTTATTAAAAGGTAAACTGCTCAAATTATTCGGATAGTCATTAGCGAGGCTTCCCTTTTAAATAAAGCGTTGGACAAATTCACTTACTTTCATTAACAAATCTATAATACCAAACAGAGGCCACTATAACTATACAGTAAGGTAATGCCCAAAGTACTGTCTCTTTGTATGATGACGGATCATCATACCCAAATACAATATAGAACGCCAAGGAAGAAAGGGCTGTGCCTATTACGGATAATAGACCCCTCGCCTGGTTAGTCTTCACATCAAATCGTATCAATAGATAAACTGCTAACCACAATAAGAGAAAGCTTGGTATTGAAAGTATTATTCCAAAGGGTATTGACATTAAAATAAAGTATACGCTACTTGTAACACCAATCTTTGCATATCCCATGTTAGGTTCTGTAATACCGTTAATAAAAAGATGAAGAATTGGACTAATTACGATGCTGGTTAGCCATATCTTCAAAGTGTAACCTAGTGCTTTAATAATCATGATCCAATTTAGGTTATAAGGCTAATATACACATCTACAGCAAATCCCCCCCGGTATACTCTTTTCACCCCTGCTCCCTATATCAAAATAAAACGCCCCCCTACACACCTCATCTGCTCCTTAATTTTCCGGCAAGAGTGTTCTGCGCGATTTAAGGGGTTCGATTTCTACCGCCTCACCTTGTCTCGATGGAAAGCCGATTGACTTTGCGTGTGAAGGCCAAGAAGGCTGTCAGCAAAGCAGCAAAAAGCAACCTTATCGGTTGGCAGCCTAAAGCTGCCATAACTAAACTATATGTGCTGCCTTGCACCATCCTATTTCTTGCCTCCAAACTCAAACTCATCAAATCTCTAAACCATAACTAATCAACAAACAATGACACGACAAACAGAAAACGACAACAAATCAAAATCGCCATCAACATTAAGCCGCAGATGGCCTTATCGGGAGCAAAAGATGTGGAAAAAAGTCAAACCATCTACCCATCCTACCAACATGGTACTTGCCGTAGAACATGCAATGGCTGCTTACTTAGCCATACTTCAAGTGCTAAAGACCCACATCATTGAACCGGGCACCGTTTACTTTGAGCGTGATTACAGGGGCGATAATAGTGATTCTCATGCATGCTACTGCTTTGCTTTTGAGAAAGGCTATTTATACCTTGAATGCGATGCAGCTTGCAATATGCAGCTTCATTATGACTTCACCGGCTACGCTAAAGAGGCAGAGGTTGTGAAGCTCTTAAAGCTACTCATCCATTTAAAATTAGCTTCGCACAGACCACGACAGCCGGACTTGCCAACTTTCTTCAAAGGCGTTATGGCCTATCAACCTCAACAGTTTATTCACACACTTTAAAACTTACAATGAATAATCCTTATCAATTCAGCAATGCCACATCGGTAGATGAACTTTACGTATTAATCAAATGGCCTTTCGTACAGGAATTAATGGAGGAAGATTGGTTCCGGGCCGAATGCATACTTTACCAGTCATTTGACGAGCAAGAGTACCTTGATTCGGCCTACTTTGTGCCACTGAAACGCCTCTATGAATTTAAAGAGCAGGAAGGATAAGTGCCTTTCAGCCCTATTCTATTAAAAGGTAAACTTCGCAATTAACTCTTCGAGCAACACACGAAAAGCCTTGGTTTCATCAACCAGGGCTTTTCTCATTTACGAACCTTAACAAATCTCATTATGAAACCCAAGCAAAATGATCCGCCATTACTAACTTATAATAAGTCAGTTAAAGAAGCATATTTCAAAATCCTTAAAGGAGCCAAACAGCTACTCTCATCAACATTCAGGCACGAGCTTCGCTGTGCCTTGTGCCGCTCCAATAAGCCTGGAACAATGGTTAACACTATTGATGAACTTGTCAATCCAATAATTTACTTATCGCTTGAGTGCAACGATGGCGAACGTTATTCTATCCACTTTGGGTTTGAGCAGTTTAAAGAGGAATGCGAATACTCTCTAATTACTGCGAAGTTCGTTAGGCTACTTTATAAGCTTACAGCTATCGAGCATACTACAGTCAACATTGAGGATTGCATTAACACGGAGTATGTTATTACAGATTGCTCCGCATTATACGAGGCAGTTGAGGATAGCAATCATAAAAAGCATAAGCTGATTGTCATACCTTACAAACCAACCGTTAAACAAAGAAAACTCATGAAAGCCGTGGCATAGTGTCACGGCTGTTTATTAACTTCGCATAAAAACAGGAGGAAACCGCAAACATACCATTACATAGACATATCATTAAATAGAAAATATAAGCGTTAAGCTTTGTTTGTTTTGCATTCGGGAAACCTAGGAAATTTCACAAAACAGCAAAAACAAATGAGTTGGACGTCCACGCGCAAGCGTAGGGCGAAGACTTGTTTGTTGCTGTAAGGGCTCTCCTAGGTGCCTCCGATGCGCAGACTAAGTTCAGTCCTGCGCTTTCGTGTTTATAAACCTACCGATTAAGGGCTGTTCGGTACCTTAAAATTATCATGAAACCTATAATTATCGCTTTATTTATTGTTTCACTAACTTATGCCAAATCTTTTGGGCAACGCTCTCTAAGAGTTCGTATAAATGAGAAGGAATATAATATTGATGAGCAAAACCTAAATACTCTGTTTAACAACTCTTTTAGCCAGCTAATATCGCAGAAAATCACCACAGAAAACGACTTTTCACTTTGGGCTTCAACCTATTCGGATTGGAAAGATTATGCGTTAAAAGGCGTCTTTAACTTTCGTGTATTAGGTAACAGGCTGGAAGGAGTTAGCTTTGATGGGGAAATGCCTTTATTTTACCTTGGGTGGAGAGAAAACCATAAACAGGCAAAAGGCAACCCAAACCGCAGAGATAACATCTCTCGCAGGTGCAGCTTCATGAATTATTATCTCCACAAAGAGATAGTTTATTATTGTACCAATATCGTATTGGCAAACTGATTATAAAATCATTTTTTAAAACCTACCGAAGAAACTTCTCGGTGCCTTAACTAATCACAATGTATAAGCTTTTATTAATTCTACTTATCTCTACAACCCCAATTTTGTGCTTAGGGCAAACCCAATACGTCCTGACTAAAGTCTCTTATCAGAAAGTAAAGCCTGATGGCTCCTTAGAGAAAGCTCCTTTTAAAGATTTACCTAAAGGGGTTCGCGCCTTGTTATTTAGTAATGCTTTAACAATCTCAGGACTCGACGTAATAGGAGAGTCTTATAAGTTTGTAAGAAAGATTAATCAACAGGAAAAGGATGGCGTACATGTGAAATGGATTGCCTTAGATCGGAATGAAAATGCCTTTCAAATCATGATATTAGATTTTGGCAACTATTCAAGAATCGGAATACTAAACCAAAAGACGAGGAATTTCACTCTATACGAAACCCTGTAAAAAGCGATTTATCCGTAAAACATTCCTGACCTATCGAATAACCAAAAGATAAATATAACTATGAAACAAACGATTACCATGACCCTTGCAGCCACATGCCTAATTTTCGCTTTACGTTCAAAGAATAGCAACACTGGCGGACGACTTCAAACTTAAAACAAGGTAACGATCAATGGCACCTTTTTATAAGGTAAAATTAATTGCTAAATAAAACCCAACTAGAGCCTATCACTTATTAGGCTCTTTTAATAAATTGACTATGACGAAGCAGGAACAAAATAAAATCAACTGGCTCGCATCCGCGATGAGTTTGCCGATAGTTTATCGTGATGAAGTTTGCTACTATGCCAAGCAGCTAAATCTAATGGGTGCAATTGCAGGCAATGATCATCTTTTATTAGAAGAGGATTTTAAAACAAAGTACACAACTCAATATACAGATCTCGAAATTGAATTACTTACAGGCCTTTTTCAACAGTTTGATAACAATCAACAAGACTTCGTTGCCATTCCCCGAATAAGCAATGATGAGCGCGTTCGCATTCAAATGGAGTTTATGGCTACTCACCAAGATCTATCTGATTTTAATGTACTCGTTGACTATATTACGTCGCAAGATGATAACACAGCATTCATTCTACTTCATTTATTTTGCAACGAGTCACATCTGGAGTATTTGCTCGATGATTGGCAAGTACATATGAACAGGGCAATGCTCATTAAAATAAATGATTTCCTGAAACTATGGGAGATAGATTTAAGTACTGTCGAAGTTTGGGATATTGACTTTTCAAGACGTGCGATAGTTGATTTGCCCAATCAAACTCCAATTGCTCAAACATCGGGAAAGAAGCCTTTTTGGAAGATTTGGTAATTAAAGCTCATTTATCTGATAACCCATTGATTCACCGCATTTCTTTGAATATCTTCGCTCTAAATCTTTTCTATGCCGATCATCAAAGAAGCACACCATTTCGTACTCGATTCAAGCTTTAAAGCAAAACGAGTGGATAAATTGACCAACGAATCGATTGCATCGCCAACGATTATTTTAACAACTGGTAATCAATCTAACCACGGAACATTTGGGCCAGTATTCAGGGTGCCATACTCCGATGTGTATTTTACCTTTCCCAACCAAAAAGTTCATAATCGTAGCATAGTTAACGGTTGGTCTTTGACAGTTGCTGTGACTTACCCGAAATACGACAATGAAAAAGATTCGATATCTTATACTCATAACCCGATCACGTTTCTTATCACCGACCCATTTCACCGTAAGAAAGAGTTTCATTGCAAAGCAGATATAGACGAGGTAGTTAATATTTTGGCCACCTTTGTTAAATACAGTAGCAAAAGCTCTCTTGATGTTGCTGCATATGAGACGCGAATACAAGAATTAGAAAGTGAAAACGAAAAGCTTAAGGCGGTTATCTCCGACATTCAAAGCAAAATTGCGCCACTGTTTTAATTTGGAGCCATTTTTGAACTTTTTAAGTCTAATTTAAATAAGCCATCACTTGCCTTTCCCGCTTTTGGTTGCTTAGACCGAGAAAGGCAAGCTCTGCTTATGCCTGTCCCTCGCATAGCCCACCACACCAGGAAGATCGGTGTTCTTCACTTCTAAGCGCCGCAAAATATCACGCCAAGCTTCGTTACGCTCGATAAGCTTTCAGCACATCTCGCTAAACCGCATCTTTTTGCCAGTGCAACTAACTCCGCACATTATTTATTTATAAGGTATACTTTGTATATGGTTGTTTTAAAAATGTGCGGAAGTAAGACCAACGCACAGATGCGGCTTGTCACGCTATTTGAGGGCGCAAAGTCGTTCATCACATGAGCTCTCCCTGTCTTCATCAACCTTTCACCTATGCTGCGCTTTCACTTGGTCTATCGACCAGGTGAAGCTTGCAACGCTCAAGATTAACTCAGCCAGTCGCTCATCATTTTAGGCTCGCCTGCGCCATCGCAAAAGGCTTCGGTACTGTCACAGCATTTGAAATATCCAACGCTTTGCCCTTATAGTCAAATGCAGCGCCAGTAGCCTTGTGAAGCATGCTGTGAAGTCGCTGCTATGCAGCTTTCCCTTCACAGACCTTTTGCTCAACTCGCAGCGGCTCGAAGATCAGCTACAAAGCATCAATAGCCGATAATACATTTACGAAAATCCCGGATGCTGATTTCATCCAGCATTTCCTATACCTCGCAAGCAGGATGCTTGCTTTGTTTTTGGTCGAAGTTACGCTTTCGCTAAACTTCGACCAGTGAGGTGCAACAGCCACGAAAACGCTTGCGGCAGCAGGGGGGGCGGAGAAAATAACAGCAAAGCCCGGACTTGGCCGGGCTTTCTTATGTCTATCATTGTCTTGGTTAGTTTTGCTTATCGGTAAACATTATACCATCACCTTCTTTAAGTAAGTCAAACTTCCAATAAACAATCTTCTTGTACTTGTCACTATCTCCCTCGGTAGAAACCCCTATCAAATTGTCAAAAGGTGCTTCATCAACACCAAAAATCCACTTTACATCTTGAGTTGATTGGACTACGCGGCGATCTACATTATGAAAAACCCCTTTATAACCTTTATAGGTAATAATTACAGTGATTGTCTTTACTTTCTTATTAAGTTGAGGAGGTATTATATAATTACTCTTAACAATCCCATACTTAATAAAACCCTTTTCATCACTGAACGCTATGGTTAATCCGGATAAACCAGCATCTTTTTCATCTATAAAGAACTTCGAGGGAACAGAACTGTTCCTGTTTTTGATCTGACCGCTAATCTTGCAACTAATCAGTAGAAACAACAGCACTGTAATTGATATTATACGCTTTTTCATTTACCTAATTGTCTAAATTTGTCTAAAGGGAACGTTGCAACAACAGTAGCTGTGCCGCTGGCACCATTAGGCTTATAAATGTATATTGTGTTATTTCCTGCTCCTAATACGTAACTCGAACCATTTATACCAAACCTTTCACTTCTATAACCTGCATTATTTAAATCTGCAGATGATGGAGGCTGCACAAAAGATGTCTTACCGTCTCCTTTGGGATGAACATGGTAAGTACCTTCTATCTTAATCCCTACTCTGTCTTCCGTACTGCCCGTTGTATTTAAAGGATTCACACCTAAACCTTTTCCTCCCGGTTGATATACCATCCCTGGTTTAGAATCAAGTGCAACATCCTTTGTTCCTACCTTTCCATAAACCCCTCCTTCTTCATGCATACCACCTTTCGTGTCCTTTGCCTCTGTACTAGCGCTATTAGACCTATCAACAGCCGCTACCATTCTATCTCTGACAACCTCGCTTGGTAATTGTATCGCGGAAGAAACTTCAATAACTTGGGTCGTTCCTCCTGCTGAATTAGTAGTAGAGATTTTATTTATTTCATTTTGATTAGATACCACATAGTATTTCTTATCATCGATACCGTTGGTTCCAATTTTGTTACCTTGTTGATCTAGAAAATCTCCAGGTACCATCCCATCAGGATCAAGGAAACGCATTGGATTATTGAATCCATAATTGTATGGAGAATGCCTTCTCATTTTCTCCGTCAATGGATCCACGCTTCCCCATCTCCCAATGACCGGATCATAGAACCGCGCGCCATAATCATATTGCCCCAATTCTTCCTGCAGTTCTTTCTTATTATAAAGGTACTCATTCTTCGGACTTGCAGTAGTACCTCTTGATATTTCCATACCAAACGGGTAATAATCATCCTGCTGCCTGATTGCTGTCGCCGAGTTCTGATCAAAGCTTAACCGATTGTTGCCCAAATGATCTGTCAGGGTATACTCATAGATATAGTTGCCTCCGCTGTTGATCGCCCGGCCTTCTTCGGTTTGGATAAAAATGATGTTACCGTTTTCGTATTGAATGCCCTCAATATAATCGGTTATGGTCGCCCCGTTGTTTTTACGGAGTTTTTTACCTGCCGCATCGTAGGTATAGCTCAGGTTAAAACCTGTTGCGGTTACACTCTGCGGCAGGTTCAGCAGGTTATACGCAATGGTCTTCTGGTTACGGGCATCAAATTTGACATTCCCATTCGGGTCGTATTGATATGTACCCGTGGTCAGCCCGCTTACCGATTGCAATTGGTTGCCCGTATAATTATAAGTATAGGCTGAGTTTTGGCGAGTCAGGTGCTGGATATTCCCTGCCAAATCATAATCAATGCCCTGTTCATTATAGTTCTCATTAGATATACCTGCTGTCAGCCTGTTCAGCGCGTCATAGGTATAATTATAACTTTTGCTTGCGCCGCCCTGGATCTGCCAGGTTTGGTTACTGATATTGCCATTAAACGGAGCGGTATTACCATTATTATAGGTTAATTGCATGGCAAACAAGGGTGAAGTACTGCTCTTTAACCATCCACGTTCATTATAGGCATACGCGATATTCTGCATAAACGGTGCTGCTCCTGTTGCTCCGTGCAGGTGTTTGGTTTGAACCTGGCCAATCTCGTTGTAATCTGTCTGGCTCAACAATATGTTCGCACCACTGTTGATCTGCTCCTTGGTTTGCACCTTGCGGCCCATATGGTCATAAGCGTAGGTGTTTAGTATCGTTACCGATTTAACCTTATCCGTATTGTTCGCGTTTTTGACATAATGTTCACGCTTACTGGTCGTCAGTTCGCTGGTAATGTTATTATATGTATTGGTGATCTGGTCATAATTATACTGGCTTACCGTGCCGCCTAAATAGTGCTGTTTAAACAGCTGTGTTTCCCTGCCCTTATCGTCATAGTAATGTACTGTCCACAAATAATCTGAGGGGTTGTTCAGCACCGCTGTCTTACTGGCTGTTATTAATCCTGTGGTCATAGTGCTGTTCCCCGATACGGTAAAATTGGTTGGGTAACCCGGGTAACCTGCCAGAGTGTTATAACTATCATAATAGTTTACCGTCAACGCTACTGCCCCCGGACCGGTCGGAAATGAAGTGTTGGTATAACCATGAGTACCGGCAGCACTGGGAATTTCCCATTCCGTAACTCCTGACGATGCGTTCTTTAGTGTTGTAGTTATATAATCCTGAAGGCCCTGCCTGGTTTCGGTATGTCCACCTTCTGTACCGGTCATAATTACCCTGCCTAAAGCGTCATATTTGATAAAGCTCCAGTCCTGAGGCGATTTGATCCGTTGATTGCCATCCTGGGTAAAGATCACCTGGTCTAAAAGGTTATATACCATATATTCCCAATCTTTACCCGGCAGCCTCTTTTGAACCATCCTGTTCCGCTCATCATACTGGTACTGGTAGCATAAATTATCCAGTGTGGCTTGATTGGCGGCACTGGTGATACCCGCGTCGGCATTGCTGTTCGGAGGCAATACAAAAGCCAGGTTTCCCAGATCATCGTACACATAATAGGTTGATAATACCTGTACGGTTGTGCCCACCTGATTAAATGTCCGTTTCAGTATCACATGCCCCTCTTTGTCTTTATACTCTTCTGTAGTGCCGGGCTTCCCGCTTACCCAGTTCTCATCTTTGCTTATTGTTACGTACAGCTGACCGGCAGCATAGTTGGCACCGTTTGCGTGGTTGAGCGTCCGGCTTTGATCACTGTTGATCGCTGCTGTGTACAAAACTGCCAGGTAACTGTTGTTTACATCACTTAGCGCGGTGATATTATTGGTGGTATAATCTATCTTATTGGTATGCCCGGCAGTGCTGCCCGCTACCGGCTGCCATACGGCACCGGGAGCTCCCTGTTCCAGCACCCGGTTCAGTGGCGAGGGTTCAAAATTGGTCATAGAAAAAGGGCTTGCAACCGCCGAAACGCCCGAGCCTGATGGCGGGGAGGTATAAAATGTATTCTGGTCGCTGATTGCTGCGCTTTTATAGCTCCCGTCTGCTGCTCCCTGTGCCGCGTAAGGCAGGTACGTTTGTGCTTCCCGCCCGAACTGGTCATATACAAATGGCTGGACCACATCTTTACCCGCTGTCGACCCTTTTACCTGTACCGTTTGCAGCGGCCTGCCCAACCCGTCAAAGTATTGCACTGTTTGCATCAGGTCACAGGCCGTTTTACCGCTCGTGCTAAACGAGCTCATTGCCGTACGCGGCGTACTGGTAATAATATAGTTCTGGTTTTGGCTAAAACTGTTTGTTAGCTGCTGGCAGTCGGGATTGGCGATATACAGGTTCAGGCTGCTACCAGTTGCTGCCGTAAAACTGAAGTTTGGGTTCAGCGTGATCCCCGTATAGTTATAATATGAGCCCGCTGCCGGTGCTGCTGTTAATGTTGCCGGAGGCGACAGGTAGATTTGTGCCGCCAAACGCATACTGCCTGTAAACAGCGATATAAGTAAGGAAACCGTAAAACGGTTTCTGTGACGAGCATTTCTTTTCATGCTTCAAATATTTAGCTGTGATAGGTTCGGTTATTTTTTTGCTTTCCCTGAAGCAGGCTTGAGTTGTTGCTTTAACGCGTTGATCTGTTCCTGGAGCGAAGCCAAAAGCTTGTCTTTTTTCTTGTCCTTCTGCTCGTTCTCTATCGCGTACAAGGTCAGTTCTTCCACTTTCTTCATCAGTAACTTGTTCATCTCGCTGACATTAAGCCCTTTTTTGGTCATTTCCTGTTCTGAAGGGATTTCCGGTAAATGCTGGTTTTGATCGATATATGCTTCGACCTCCGATAACGGTGCCAAGCGATAATCTTTTTTGAACACATAATCACTCCAGCCATTCAGGTCGATCAGCACGGATTTAGAATGTATGGTGCCATTAACATCCAGTTTGTTTTGCGGGTCCGTTTTGCCAATACCTATATTTCCAGAGGCATCTATGGTAAGCCTACGGATGTTGCCTGTTACCAGGCTAAAAGAAGGGAGATTGGCATATCCATTACTGCTTTCCAATAGCATCCCACCCATTTTGTCAGATTCACCTGTGGTGCTTTCGCTTGATAATTTGAAAACAAGGCCGATCTGCCGCTGAACAGCATCTACGTTTACGCCTGGATGGTTCAGAACTACCAGATCAGCAAAGGTTGCCGGTCCGGTCCCTGTTACTACATTGAATTTGGACGTAACAGATGGAAATAAAGCCGCTGAAGCATTGACTACTGTTGGGGTTGTCGCCCCGATAACCACACTGCCCGCATTATTGGTATATATATTGGTGCCGCTGGTTGTCCATTGCGCAAAAAGATAGTTCGAGATAAAAACGAACAGAATGGTGATTAAGGTTAATTTTTTCATGTGATTGGTTCTAATTTGTTATTGTCCCTGGTAATGGTAATCTGTATGTTTAACGATGTTGCCGTCTTTATCCCTGATGTTTTGCAAACGTCCGAGGCCGTCATATTCGTAGTACGAGGCATTGTTCTTCGGATCTATCGAACTGGTCACGCCGATCAGCGGCGTATAAGTATAGGTGGTCATCTGAGCGCCCTTCGGATATAACCTGAGTTCATCAATATTACCTGTACCTGATACGGCAACTGTCGTCTGCCCGGTAACCTGGTGCTCGTAATAGGTCCACCCGTTAATAGTCCCTCCTTTCAGCGGGTAACCGGCTACGGTACCGGCTATGGCTAACGCCGATCCATTGCGGGTCCAGTATGATATTACATAGGTATTAGCTGCGGTCAAGTTGCCTTTGGTGATACCGCCATTAGAAAGGTTATAGGATTTATAGCCTGAAAATGCTGCGGTAACGCTATCTCGCTGGGTTGACGCTACTGCCCAGTGGCCTGTTCCCTCCGTCTCGAAAGAGGTATAAGCGACCGACAACGTGTCCGCGTTCTTCACCTGGGCGACTGGTGACATCTGGCGGTAGTCCCAGATAATGCTTATCGGTAACTGACCTGTTGCCGTATATTGCGCAATATTGTTCTTATCATCATACGCATCGAAGTTAATCAGCTGGCGGTACCGGCTGTCCTGGTTAATGGTATTCCCGCTTACCGACATCGGTACAAAATCCGTTACCGGCTTGATCACATCAAGCTTATACATCTTGTCTGACACTACCGTTCCCGATGAAAGCTGACGGAACCTGCTTACAGATGCCCCCGCTACGTACCCAGTGGATGATCCTTTATAATACAGGCTGTCCCGCTTTTCTATTGTCGTAGCGACCATGTTTCGCCGGATCAGCGTATCGAGTACAGTGTTTCCTGTCACTCCTCCCCCTGTAATGTAATCCTGAGGGTAAGTGGTTCTTGATACATGGCGATCTCCTTTTTCATCAGTCATGCTGCTCCGGGTCAACTGGTAATGCAAAGGATTATCGTAAAAACTTTTGTTGCTCACCGTTACAAATTTCGTAGTGTCATTCTGATCATACGTAATTTCCCTGACAGAATCCTGTAACACCCGTTCCGATTTCAATAATGGGTAAAACAATGCGATCATTTCAACAGGAACCCCGGCGTTACCGTTGCAATCCCCGATGCCTGTTCCCCCAGAACCTATTGGCCAGGCCAGGAAGTATTTGGGGTTAAAATATACGTTGCGGTTTGCCGTATGATAATAATTATAGGTTTCATGAACTTTATAATAATTGCCGCCTGTATTCCTGTATTCTTTTTTTGATAACAGCGAACCGTTTAAATGGTTGCCTATGTTTAACGTTCCAGGCCTCCGGAAACCATTATAATTAATGACGGAATCGGGAGAATTGAAGAAATTGTAAACGCTTTTCCCGATATCAGCATTGGTTACGGGATCAATAGTTCTTTCGTTGACCTGGGAGTACCCTACGATATTGCCCTGTATCACACTGGTTAAACCGGTATTGCTGGTACCCAAAATGACCACACTGGGGCAAACACCCTGATTGATCGTATTAGCAACAAACTCCTTGTGGATATAGGATGGGAATGACATCAGCCTCCCATAGGTATATTGATCAGATCCGGAAGTGTACCCATAATCCCAAATACGTTTTTTTGTTATCGTTACGTTATCCGAATAATCAGTTATGGAGTTGATCCTGATCCCCCCTGCGATCTCCTTGTGGATACCATTGCTCTGATGTACGCGCAGTTTATAGCCCTGATAGGTTACCTGTACATGAATAAGCGAGAAGTCAGTTGTGGGAATACTGGGATCTACGTATGAATTCCAGGTATAAATGGTGCTTGATTGCGTAGGCGCATGAAGGGTTACACTGGTACTGCACGCCGGTCCACCACAACTCAGGTTACTACTGGACAGGTCGACAACGCTCCCGTTCACCGAAAAGTACAGTTTTCCGTAAGTTGCCCTGTCAGCCGGAGGCCAGCCGGAATTGATTTTCGAAACAAAGGCCACATTGACTGTTGCATCTGTACCGGCTACGATGTGGCTAAGGTCAAAAGTCCCGTTTTTTGCGCCATACGTGCTGATCACAAAAACTGTATCAATAGTCACCTGGTCAAGCTGTGGGTATTCGGTAACACCAATGATAGACTTATCATAATCATATTCATTGGCCGAATATTCGAATACGGTTTTGCCTCCTGTAGGATAAACGACCTGTTGCAGCGAAAATAGCTGCATATACTGAGATGAGGGAGAGCGGTCGGCCCCTGTGAAATTTACCTGCAAGCCTGCCGACCCACTTGCCTCATAAGAAGTGCTCGTGGTTGGGATCAGCGTGGTATTTCCTGTGGCTCCATTAAAAAAGCCCCAGTGGTCAACACCATAATTATGTTTTCCGGCCAGGGAACTTCCGTCTTCATTATAGATAAAACGGTATGGTTTGACCGATAAACTGCCGTTTACCTCCTTGACACTATCCAGCCGGAGCCTTGACATCTCTGGTTTATTTGCAGCGTTCGCGTTAAAATAGGAATAATACAAGTCGTTTTCCTTGATCATTTTCAATCCAGCTTTGCTTTTTGAATAAACTTTAATGTCATTTAACTTGCTACCGCCAGAAAGGTCCGGGCGAATGTTGTCGAAATCAAAAACAATCCTTCCGTTAGTAAAATCAATACTTTGCAATACCGAATTGGTATAAGTTGTGGCGGTGACCGGCGCCGGGTAAAGCCCCTGGTTGCCGCAACCAAAACTATAGCTCAACATTGGTTGCTCTGCTACGGTTACTGCGCCGTTTGATGCATAATTAAAGGTAATTACATCATTTTCCTGCGTAATTATTTTACTAAGGTGCCAGGTACTTAACTGGTCGGGACTTGAGCTTGACCCGCCATATTCCTTATCATTAAAAAAATAACGGACACCCTTCTCATCTGTAACGATAAATGTATTGGCGGCAGTTAGTTGGATCCTGATATTATCCTGCTTTTCCAGAACCACGGTTTTATCCGGCCGTATGATAAACTTGCCGCTCATCCCCAAGAAATTAAAGCTATAACTATCCGGCTCCATATCTGAAGGGCTTGTTCCGGAGGTCGCAGTCGAAAAAACATGCGAATAATCCATAACAGTTCCGTTGGTCAAATAGACCAGATAACTGCAATTAAAATCAAAAATGTATTTATTGATATTCAGCATCGGCATTTCCGGGTGTTTGGGATCGCCGTTGCCATTGGCCGGTTGATTGTCAGCCAAATCACCTGGAATCAATGGAAGTTCGGCGGATCCGAAGTACCCGCTGTAAAAATCGTCTTTATCCCGGACGGTGCGGGAGATCATTCCTCCGGCATTCAGAGCCCATCCAAGACCTGTCCAGCCTGACTCTTCGTTAAGCCGGATACCTCCGGTATGATAGTTTAAACTGATCGGCATACTAAGGCCTTTAGCCTGTATCGTATAAACCGGTACGGAAACATCTGCAGTTCCGGTATATGGACTCACCGGTACATCTGCAAATTTCATCAAGACTGCCGCGTTTGGCGAAGGCGGCAGTACATTAGGCACATATGGCGGCGGACTTGTTTGCGCAAATAAATTTATAGTAATGAATAGCGCACAACATAGCAGCGCTAATACTTTGATTGGTTGCCGTGATAACATTAGGTGTAAAAATTTAGGTAAGGGAAAAGTTGATAGGTTTTTTACTTGAGCGTTTTGAAGGTTAAACTATGATGGGCGGCGGTATTTTTGTTGACATGCGATAAGGATTTTAGTGCTTGGTTTACATTAACAAAACTAACAGATTTTTTTACAGTTGCAACTTTTTTTGAATACCTCTTTCTGCCGTCATACTAAAACCACATCAAGATCGATATCTTAAAGATTTTTCTCCAGTAGTGAAACTTGTCAATCGAAAGCAGATACCAGCCGTTTTTATGGAGGTTATGATTGCCGAAGCAATATATGAATTGACTATAGTAAAGTAATGTATAGAAATAATAGCTCTCAATACTATTCTTAAAAGGTCACTGATTTCAATTGACTGCAAAGTTCATTTAACAGTCGTTTGTAAAACTATCGGATTCAGTGACCTTTTAAGTCGAGTGGTGGAAATGCCACCCCAAACAATCAAACCAAACACAACATTGAGCGTCTACAACCTCATTCTACTTTTCTAATTTATTTATCAATTTCACTTTATAAGGGTAATTACAAGGCCATCGAAATTATTAGAAAGGCAGTTACAAGGCTTACCTTTTAAATGAAACTGGTTGAATAGCGAACTTTAACGCTATACTCAATTCTAACTTTTCTTATTTTTATTGAAATGTTACTTTTATAAGGGTAATTACAAGATTCTATAAAAAATTAGAAATGGAAAGGAGAGCAAGAAATGAATTATTAGGCAAAGTTACGCTTATAGCTGCTGAAGCGTGGCAAGGAACTACGGCATAAACACAAGCCAACGCGCAGCCTCTCATTTATTCCGTTCCTCCTTGCACTTGATTGCTATAAGCGTGCATGGGCATCATAATTCATTCACTCATTAATCTTCGTAACTATGCAATCACAAAGTATCATTAAGCTGTTCACAGCTAAAATTGAATTGAAAATGCGCCAAAAATGCGCCAAATACACCTTCAAAACTTTAAATTACAACACAGAAAGAGTAAATTAACAAATCACCAAACTATTCAATTAATTAACCAACAAGTTTCAAAAACAGCGTTTAGAGTATCAATAGCCCGTTTTAGCCAATAAAAAAGCCCCTTAGATAAATCTAAGAGGCTGTAGAAGATGTGATCCCATTTGGATTCGAACCAAAGACCTACAGATTAGAAATCTGTTGCTCTATCCAGCTGAGCTATAGGACCATCGCACCTAAACTACAAATATAAGCATGGTTTCGAACCCATGGTATACTGTATATTTTTTTGCGGTGCAAATATGCAAAATTATGCTGAAAATAACAATCAATTTGGTAATTGATTTGCTATAAGCTGCTTAACAGCTCGTTAATGTAATACGGCCTCCTGTTTAATTTTGTTTTTAATTGTTTCACAAAATCCGTCCGTCCGTCCAAAGGTGTAACCCTTGTCCATTGCCCAATCGATAAAATCAGCTATCCTTCGTGCAAAAGCTTCGCCCGAGTTTCTGGAAACATAGCCCGGGAAACCGAACTTTTCTTTATCGTGCAGATTGGTAAATTCCCAGGGGTGAAAATAAAGGTTCAGGTAGCCATCCTTTTTAAGCGTTGCCGAGGCCATCCTTTTTAATAAAGAAAGCGGCAAATTATGAAAGCTTAGCCAGAAAAGCGGAAAACGTACGACCGGCGAAACCGAAGCCGGAATCTGCAGCACATCATGGTCATAAAACCAGGTACGTGGTTTATCAAAATTATTATACCGCCCGGGCAGCCAGGTTGGGTTTATAGACGAGTTATACTCATAGCCGGCTTTTGCTATTTCAGCCTCATCAACAGGCATCATCCGTGCCATGCGGAAGCCTGTTACTTCAGTTCCGGAAATATCCTCCAAGACCAGCTTCGACTGCCTTAAATGTTCGGCCTTAAAATCTGAATGATAATACCCGTGCGATGCTATCTCATGTCCTTCGGTCACCATCTGTTTGATGACATCCGGCCTATTGATGGCATAATTGGCAGTGCAAAAAAAAGTAACCTTTATATTTTTCTGCCCCAGTAATTTGAGTATAGCATTGGTACCCCTTGTTGAAATTTCAAGCTGCTCATCAAATGGTATTGATTTACCGTACTCAAACGGCATATCAAACTCTTCAACATCAAACCCTAATAAAATCATTATTTACAATAACAACGTTTGACGACCGGATGATATAATGTGGGCGATGTTTAGACTGCATAAATATTTTGCCAACATACACTCCAATAACACTCATTACAAGTAACTGAAGGCCGCCAAAAAAGGCTATGGTAGCAATAATTGATGCCCATCCCGAAACTGCGTAACCTAAAAAGTAGCTTACTAATACATAAGGGATATACAAAATAGCCAGTGATGAAACCAGTAACCCAATTAATGATACAATGTAAAGCGGCCTTGCACTGAACGCCACAATGCTGCCTACAGCAAGTTTAACCAGCTTTGCAAACGAGTAGCTTGCCTCGCCGGTATGCCGTTTTGATGGCACATAAGGAATGCCAACCTGTTTATATCCTGCCCATTTAATTATCCCCCTAAAAAAGATCTCGTATTCGTCAATCAGTTTAAGCTGTTTTACGACTTTTTCATCAATCAATCTGAAATCGGCGGTACCATTTTCCATCTTGATATCCGAAAGCATGTTAAGGCCTTTATAAAACAATTTTGACGTAACTTTCTGATAACCCTTGCCATGAGGGTTTTCGCCTTCGCGATAGGTGTAAACAATATCATAGCCATTTTCCCAAAGGTTTAACATCTTCAGGATCAGCTGTGGCGGGTGCTGCAAATCAGCATCCATTGTTATCACGGCATCGCCCTGCGCCATTGCAATACCGGCCTTAAGAGCATAATCTTTACCAAAGTTGCGCGAAAGTTCTACATAAAATACATTGGAATGCAGCTCGGCATTGATCTTTAACTCATTCAGGGTATTATCGCGGCTTCCGTCGTCAACAAAGATCAGCTCATAGGCATATCCCGTGGGCGAAAGTGTTTCACGAAGTTGCTCAATTAAATAACTAATGTTTTTTTCTTCGTTATGAGAGGGTATAACAATAGAGATCTTCTTATCGGCAAGGTAAGTCATAGTTATACTATGGATTTTTAATTGTAATAGGTGGTATAGTAATTAAGCTTATATTTGAATACCTTTTAGGCACCGCTTTTTTACTTAAATAACCTTACGCTAATTTGTTACAAAATGTAACTGCCGTAATCAGATTTAAATAAAGGTGTCAAATTCCTCAAATGTAACTTTAATGTTACAAACATAAAAATTATTTATTAATCTGCAAGTTTTCCGGGGTTTACATCAAAAATTAGCCCCTGCAGAATTGTTTTCATATCAGTAATCCTCTAAACTGCGGCCGTATTCAATACACTTTTCTTTTCGCCCGCAAAATCCCTGGTAAGCGTTTCGTAAATTATTTTAAGCCAGATCAAAAAGCAGGGTATCGATTTTAGTTTATAAGGAACAATATATTGGGTACGGATAAAGGAGGGAAAAAGATCTGAAGGCGAAAGACTTGTTATCAACAGCGCCAAAACCAACAGGAAAATCTCGAAGCCGGTTACTGGTCGGTTTAAATTCATAAACCAAACGGCTACCCCGACAAAAGCAATGATATAAGTTGATGATTCGGCCGAACTGCTGAATATCACCGCAAAGATCAGCACCGACGATAGGATGAGCCGCTGATATTCCAAAATTTTATAAGCGCCTATGCGCAGGTATGACAGCGTGAACAGCACTAGCGCCGGTCCTATTACATACATATTTTTGAGGTCCTCATAATGAGATATCCTTCGGATAAAACCGGTAACGCAAATCTCCTGCATTAACGAATGTTGATTACCTGAATTTTTGATCACCAGATCGGTATACCAGTCGTGATAAGTTTGGATGATAAACGAAGGTGACGAAATAGCCATCGGCAACACAAACAACACTACCGACCAAAATATAAAGCTGAGCACAAACTTTGGTTTATTTGTGGAGAAGAAAAAGAAGGCCAGCCCAACTATCCCATAAAGCTTTATAAATGCACCAAGGGCAATCATCAATGCAGCCCAAAAATCCTGTTCCCGCTTTATAAAATTAAAACTTAGAATAATCAGCGCCGCAATCATGGGGTTACTTTGCACATTGGCCGATGCCGTCATCAGCTCATGGGCGCACAACAAAAGCACAATAACATACTGATCTTTTTTTAGCGGCAATAATTGAATAGCCTTAAAAAGGATAAACGCATTAAACAGCACCCATAAAATAACCCCGATACTATCTGGCAGGATAGAAAATGGCGCCATGATTATTGAAAATATTGGCCCGTAGTGGTTCAGGTCATAATAATGCTCAGGCTGATAAGCGTACAGGTTATGCTGATGAATGGTATTTAAAAAGTTAAATTTAAATATGGTGTAATTGTTAAAGCCCTGGTGGGCTAAAACACCTTTAATTACCAAAAATAAACTTAGGCCAAACCATAAAGAATATACAAAAGGTTTGTTGGTGATAAGCTTAGCAAGTTTTTGCACGGATTAGGGGTCGTTAAATTTATGCGAAGATATAAATATGTCACACAATTATTACAAATCCCTAAATTAACTTACCTGTGCTATCTTTGATCAAAACCCAATCATTACCATGAAACCAAACCCTTCCCCCATCAACCATAACCCCGATCGCCGTAAATTTATTGGTCAGTTAGGTGCCTTAGCCGGTACTGCAGCATTGTTGTCGGCTCCATTTGCTGCCGATGCCATCATCTTTACTAACCCTGACGAACAAGTTACTGTAGGGCAAATCATCGATCTGTTTATGAAACAAGTGCCGGGCGCTCCCTTCCCTAATACGGTTGATACCCTAAAATCGGGCAACCGCGATATTGTTGTTACCGGCATAGTTACCACCATGTTTGCAACCATTGGCATTATTGAAAAAGCAATCAGCTTAGGGGCTAATTTTATCATAGCACACGAACCAACTTTTTATAACCATGCCGATGAAACCACCTGGCTGGCCAACGATGACGTATTTCAGTATAAAAAACAATTGCTCGACAAGTACAACATTGCGGTTTGGCGCAACCATGATACCATACATAGCCTTAAACCCGATGGCGTTGGCATTGGTTTGTTAAAGCAGCTTGATTGGATAAGCTATTACAAACCCGAAACAGGGAACCTGTTAAACATTCCGTCTACCTCCTTAAGTTCGCTTATCGAAACATTTAAAAAGAAGCTAAAAATTGAGAAGGTACGCTACATTGGCAATCCATCACAAAGCTGCCAAAAGGTGCTGCTGTTACCCGGGGCGGCCGGTGGTAAAAGACAGATCACCGAAATGAGCACCAAAAAACCAGATGTACTGATTTGCGGTGAAATTTCAGAATGGGAAACTGCCGAATATGTGAGGGATGCCCAAGCCAAAGGCGATAAACTTTCATTAATTGTATTAGGGCATATTGCCAGCGAAGAACCGGGTTCGGAGTTTATGATAGGATGGCTGAAGCAAAACGTACCCGGCATTAAAGCCACACACATTCACCCGGGTAATTCACTTGCGTTTATGTAACCCGTTTGTAATACAAAATACACGTTTTAGCATTAATTAAAGCCAATATTTTGCTTAATAATGTAACATTGCGTACAATTGTAAATTACTCTGTTTTTAAATTGTAGGGCGCACTGCTTATCTGTAAACTTTACATTTAAAAAAAGGTATAGTTGACCTGATTAATTATTGATAACAATGGTATAAAAGCACCATTTAAAGTTTAATTTATACAAAAAAGTAGCTATAATTTAAGTAAAAATCGCAATTTTCAATTTTTAAAATACTAAGTGTTTTTTTTACAATAAGTAAATCCTACTTTTAACCGATTTTTAAAAAAACAAAAATTTATGATCATAATTGCTGACGGTGGCTCAACCAAAACAAATTGGTGCCTGGTTACCGAAGAGGGAAAAAAAGTTTACTTCAATACCGAGGGTTATAACCCCTACTTTTCAAGTACAGAGTATATTATACAGTCACTGAACGAAAGCCTGCCAACCGATCTTGAAAAAAACCTGATCACAGAGGTAAATTACTATGGTGCCGGCTGTTCAACCCCCGAAATGCGTAAAATTGTTGAGGAAGCTATGAAAGTAGTTTTCACCGGCGCTAAAGTTAATATTGGCCATGACTTGCTTGCTGCTGCCCGTGCTTTGCTTGGTAACACCGAAGGCTTTGCCGCCATATTAGGTACCGGAACCAATACCTGCATTTATGATGGTAAAGAAGTTGTACACAATATTGATTCGGGCGCCTATATTCTTGGTGACGAAGGCAGCGGTTGCTACATCGGCAAAAAGCTGTTAACAGATTACCTGCGCGGTTATATGCCTGAGCCTGTACGTGCCCTTTTCTGGGAAACTTACAAACTTACTCCTGATGATATCAATGAGCAGGTTTATACCCAGCCGCGTGCTAACCGTTTTTGTGCAAGCTTCAGCAAATTTGTTTACGATAACAACGTACACATCGAATATTCACGCAACCTGGTACGTACCTCGTTCGAAGATTTCTTTCGCAACCTGGTAACCCACTACCCTGATTACCAAAAATACACTTTCAACTGCATCGGTTCGGTAGGTTATAACTTCCGTAACGTGCTGGAAGAAGTAGTTACTGAAAATGGCATGGTTGTTGGCAACATCATCCGCTCGCCTATAGATAACCTGGTGAAATACCATTTGGAATTAGCACCTTCTTCTTTATAGTTAGAAGCAAGACATCAAGAATCCAGACCTAAGACGTCAAGATTTTAGCTAAAAAGGACTGGAACATTTTCCGGTCCTTTTGCTTTTTACGTGTTCTTCAACAAATGAATGGGATGATTCTGCCGTCTGTATACCTGTGTCACTACACTTTCTACAGATAGTGGATACCTGCCCCCTCCACCCGTCATTGCTTCGCGCCTCGCAATGACGGGGTGAAACGATCACTAAAAACAAAAGGGCTGGAAAATCTCCCAACCCTTCTGTCTTATAATTCTATTTCTTTCTTGGCTCTTGATTCTTGACTTCCTGACTCTGTCCTGACTTCCTGACTCTCTAAAAGCTATACCAAATTCATCTCTCCCTGAAAAATCTTGCCGTACTTACGTTTATCAAACTTGTACAGTTTAGCGGCGCGGTATGATACCCCCTTCTGCTTTTCATCAAGCTCCTTCAAAAAGCCATAGCTGAGCATCTTTTTGCGAAAATTGCGTTTATCAAGCTTCTTATCCAAAACAGCCTCATAAAGCGACTGCAATTGGGTAAGCGTAAATTTTTCGGGCAATAGCTCAAACGCTATCGGCTGGTAGTGTAGCCGGCGCTTTATCTTATTGAACCCTGTTTTAAAGATCTCACTATGGTCAAACGCCAGTTTAGGCAATTCGCTTACCGGATGCCAGAATGCTTTTTTGGCATATTGGGTAACCGGTCGTAATTCCTTTTGCCCGTTTATGCGGATCAATGCATAGTAAGCAACCGTAATTACACGGCCCTGGGGGTGGCGGTTCACTTCGCCAAAAGTATGAAACTGCTGCATGTGCAAATCACGTAAACCTGTAAGCTCATACAGGATCCGCTCAGCCGCATCATCAATACTCTCGTCTTGCTCAACAATATAGCCGGGCAGTGCAAGCCAGTCTTTATATGGCTCCTCGTTTCGCTCAATAAGCAAAATTTTAAGCTCGCCGGCTTCAAAGCCGAATATCACGCAGTCAATCGAGAATACGGAATCAAACTTGGGTAACATTAGTTCCAAACTATTAGTGAGATTTAGTTAATAAGTTTAAAGATATAGCCTTAATTCCTAATCCAAAAAAAAATAAATAAAATTTAATGGTGTAATTTACACACAGTATCTTCGTAGCGTAAAATTAAGGAGCGAAAGATGCGTAAAATTTCAAAAATAGGGGTTTTAACTTCAGGCGGTGACGCCCCCGGAATGAACCCTTGTATACGTGCCGTTGTGAGGACCGCACTGTATAACGGGCTGGAAGTTATAGGTATAAGGCAGGGTTATAAAGGCCTTATCGAAAACGACATGTATGAAATGGATAAACGCTCGGTAAGTAACATCCTTAATTTGGGCGGCACCATTTTAAAAACCGCGCGTTGCCTGCCTTTCAAAACTGACGAGGGCATGGAGATAGCATACCAAAACGCCAAAGCCCGTGGTATCGATGCCCTTGTGGTTATTGGCGGTGATGGTACTTTTACCGGTGCCCTGCGTTTTTCACGTAAGTATCCCGACATTGCAGTAATGGGCGTACCGGGTACAATTGATAATGACCTTTGCGGTTCAACCTATACCCTTGGTTTTGATACCGCTACCAATACGGTTATCCAGGCTATCGACAAAATCCGCGATACTGCCGATGCGCATGACCGCCTTTTCTTTATAGAGGTTATGGGCCGCGACTCGGGCGCTATTGCCTTGCGTGCAGGTATATCATGCGGTGCCGAAGCTATTTTACTTCCTGAACGCGCTACTGCTATTGATGATTTGATCGTAAACCTTAAAGAGGGCCACATGAACAAAAAATCATCAAGCATTGTAATTGTTGCCGAAGGTGATAAAAACGGCGGTGTTTATGACGTGGCAAAGGCTGTACAACAAGAAGTTAAAAATTACGACATAAAAGTTACTATCTTAGGCCACTTGCAACGGGGCGGTGCGCCGTCAAGCTTTGACCGTATTTTGGGCAGCAGGCTTGGCTTTGCTGCAGTTAACGCTTTGGTTGCCGGCGAATCACAAAAAATGGTAGGTTTGCAGGCCAATCAGATCATGATGACAGACCTGGAAGCAGCACTTAACCAGCACGAGTTTAAGCTTGAAGAAGACCTTTTACAAATGATGGATATATTATCGATATAGATTATTAATGATTGCAGTTGTTTATAGCGGATCGTACTTTGCACATTGGAGGCTTACTGATAAGGGAAGAACTGTTGCTTCCTTTAAAACCAATGGCATAAATCCCTATTTTAACGACGAGAAGCACATCCTTCAACTGCTCAATAAAAACATCAATCTTATACACCACGCCGAAGTGATCAGACGCATCTACTTTTTTGGTGCGGGCGCCTCGTCAGATGAGCGGAAGAAGATAGTACATAGTGCTTTTTCAACCTTTTTCAAGTTCGGAAAAGTTTCTGTCGAGCATGATATTGCCGGGGCGGCTATAGCCTGCTGTAAAAACGAACCCGGCATTGTGAGCATTTGCGGCAGCGGCAGCAACGCCGCCTGGTATGATGGAAAAAGAGTTTGGCCAAACAATTATGGCTTGGGTTATATCCTGGCCGATGAAGGATCGGGCAACTGGCTGGGCAGGCAGCTCATCAAGGAATTCATGAACGATACCCTGCCTCTATCTATCCGTAAAAAGTTTATACACAAATACGATGCAGACCGTAAAAATCTGCTCGAAAAGGTTTATCGTCAAAAGCAACCTGCTTTATTTTTAAGTTCCTTCACCGATTTTTATCTCGATAATAAAAACGATCATCATCTGCAAAACGTCATAAAAAAAGGATTTAGCAAGCTAATTTACACATATTTGTTACCTTTATATCAGCAACACCCGGGTACGTCTGTTCACTTTGCAGGCTCTGTTGCTTTTAATTTTCAGGAACACTTGTATGAAGCTGCCGCCGAAGCTGAT
Source organism: Mucilaginibacter sp. SG538B (assembly GCF_013376065.1). NCBI lineage: Bacteria > Pseudomonadati > Bacteroidota > Sphingobacteriia > Sphingobacteriales > Sphingobacteriaceae > Mucilaginibacter > Mucilaginibacter sp. SG538B. Next base: position 114,500 of record NZ_JABMJI010000006.1, on the reverse strand, counting down.
CTGCAAATCACTAATATAATTAAAGAACCCATAAATAATTTATTAACCTACTATTCAAGTAAAAATTAAAAAATCATGAAAATAGGAATTAACGGTTTCGGCCGTATTGGCCGCCTGGCATTCAGGGCTGCAATTGAAAGACCAGACATTGAAGTTGTTGGTATTAATGACCTTGTTGAGCCGGATTACATGGCTTACATGTTAAAATACGATTCAACCCATGGTCAGTTCAATGGTACTATTGCTGTTGAAGGCGGTCATTTGGTTGTTAACGGTAAAACCATCCGCGTTACTGCCGAAAAAGACCCTGCTAACCTTAAATGGAATGAAGTAGGTGCTGAGGTTGTAATTGAATCAACCGGTTTGTTCTTAACTCAGGAAACTGCTCAAAAACACATCGACGCCGGTGCTAAAAAAGTAGTAATGAGCGCTCCTGCAAAAGATGATACCCCTACATTTGTAATGGGTGTTAACCACAAAGCGTTGAAAGCCGATCAAAACATCGTTTCAAACGCTTCATGTACTACCAACTGTTTAGCTCCTATCGCTAAAGTATTGGACGATAAATTTGGTATCGAAGAAGGTTTGATGACTACTGTACACGCTGTTACTGCAACTCAAAAAACAGTTGACGGCCCATCTGCAAAAGATTGGAGAGGTGGTCGTGGTGCTTACCAAAACATCATCCCTTCATCAACAGGTGCCGCTAAAGCTGTAGGTTTAGTTTTACCTCAGTTAAAAGGTAAATTAACAGGTATGTCATTCCGCGTACCAGTTGCCGACGTATCTGTAGTTGACTTAACTGTACGTTTGAAAAACGGTGCTTCATACGAAACCATCAAAGCTGCTATGAAAGAAGCTTCTGAAGGCGAATTAAAAGGTATCCTTGGTTACACTGAAGATGAAGTTGTATCTGAAGACTTTAAAGGCGATGTGCGTACTTCAATTTTCGACGCTAAAGCAGGTATCGGTCTGAATGATAACTTCGTAAAAGTTGTTTCATGGTACGATAACGAGTGGGGTTACTCAAACAAACTGATTGACCTTGTTCAGGAAATTGGCAAATTATAATCGCTGATTTTTTTAGATCATATAAAACGCCCTTCGGATAACCGGAGGGCGTTTTTTGTTAGAGAGGGCTTACTACGCCGCATGGATATTCAGAAAATTTATTAATTTGTAGCAGGCACCTACGTTTTAATATCTAACAATACATGAAAACTATTGATTGTGCAGATGTTTGAACTTTACTTTACAACCAATTGCGCCATTAACCCGCAGGTAGCAAAATCGTTTACAACTTGCAAGCCTCTGCAATTATTAACTATTAAAGTAGTCAGTAGTTCGTGCCAGTCCTGCTTTGCTGGTATTCAAAACCCTCTCAAAAGGGAGAGGATTTAGGAGAGATCTACCTCTTCGTCACCAACTCCCTATAACCCACCAGCTCATCCCAACGGGCCGCGGGAGGACGATAATAGGTAAGTACCTGGTATTCGTTTTCAGTTTCAAAGTGGCTGCCCTCAAAAGGGATATCATCAGCTTTGCCGGTTTTAGCATCTACCCAAACGTATTCATAATCATACACGCCTTGTTTTAGCAGCATGTTTACGGTGTATCTTCCGTTATCAAGCGGGTGTAGCTTGTTGCTATCATCAAGCCGGTAATTGTTAAACTGCCCTACCACATAAGGTGCTCCGTCTTTAGGATTTTTATTGGTTGATAACGTGAAGTATACGTGAGCGTAATCGGCATCGGTGGCCGGCGTGGTACCATCATTATTCAGGATGTAAAACTTACCGTCGTTATCGTACTGAAAAATGTAGTTGGGCTGGTCGCGCACGGGGTCGCCAAGCAGTACCACTACGTTAACGGAGTCTTTGTAAATTTTGGCTACCCTTTGCGAGTTAAGTTTGAGCGTACGCATATCAAACAGCCTGAACTCGTTACGGCCCGGAAAATCATTAATGCTTACATCATTATAAATTAACTGCGAACCACGAATATAAGTTGGCTGCCCGTTAAGCACCGCCGTTTCGGTACGGGCGTTTTGCATAATAAAAGTACGCAGGGCATAAGCCGGGTTCTGCACAACAAGGCCCGAATAATCAACCGTAAAATTGATTTTTTGATTAGTTTGCCGGATAGCATTATTGGCCGAAGCTACCAGATCGGCAGCTATCGAAACACGTTTGCCCAGCACGTACAAGCGGCGGGTAAGCACCATTTTGTTTTGATCGCCATCTTCATAAACCTTCAGCACATAGTTGCCCGATATTTTGGGGGCGATGTTATTGTTGGGCAACGAAATTTCGTAATGGGTATATTTTTGCATGGTGCCGGTTGAGTAGCTGTAATTGTACAGCCGGTCGTCGGTAAAGCTTTGCAGGTACTCGGCAGATGAAAGGTTTGACGAGTTCCAATTAGCATCGCAATGCTCAATGGTATAATAGTAATTACGGCTGCCCCCACGCAGGTCATCGAAAGTTAGCAGCACCTTTTCATCGGTCCCCAAATTAATAACCGGGAAAGAGCCCTGCTTGGCAGTGTTATAAAACTCAACGCTTTTTATAGCCGGAGAGTAAACGTTGTTGTTGTAGGGGGATTGTTGTGCAAAGCTTTGTTGAGCAAATAAGATAAGGAGCGCAATACTCAAAAAAAATCTCATCAATTTCATTCCTCTTCAATATTTGTTTTATCCTGCAGCCAATTCTGCCTGACATCAAAACTAAACAATGCAATTGATAAAAATAAGAATGGGGCGCCTGTAGCAAATGTAAACTTAGCACCACCATCGTTGGACATATTATGTGTCTGGTAAAATAAACCTGTCCACATAAATATAACACCAATAAGCCGTGTAATTACATGCATTCTGTGTGTACCGAAAAACAACAAAAGTTGTCCGATAAAAAAGAACAACGCTGATGCCGCAAGGGTATCTTCATTATTATTGGATAGTTGTAATGAAAACTTAAGCCCTTTTGCTATCGGGGCCATGATTTCAATCAACATCATTGGTACCGCGCCGTGACCTGCCCCAACTATAATAAGGCAACTGGATATTATTATAGCAATGACAAGGCTACGGTATTGATTGGTCATTTATTAATTTAGGTTTATAGTCGCTATTACAACGCAATAGCGACTTTCGTGTTCATCAGGGCCCTCTTCGAGAGACCCGGATGGGACGTTAATTGATGGGACGTTAATTCACAATAACAGTTTACTCCACACGCTCATCAAAGCCCTCTCCCTTTCGGGGAGGGTTGGGTGGGGTTTACGATTCCAACTCCAATATCTGCTCGGCAAGTGCTTCCCACTTTTCCTGCAATTGTTTCAGTTCGGTTTGTTTGGCGCTGTAGGCAGCGTTGGTTTGTTTTAATTTGGCGTTATCGCTGTATATTTTTTCGTCGGCCAGCTGGGTTTCAAACTGCTTTACTTCTTTTTCAAGGTCGGCAATTTGTTGTTCCATTTTGGCCAGGTCCTGGTTCAGTTTTTTAAGCTGCTGATGTTTGTTTTCGCCTTGCGGCTGTTTAGCCGGCTCGGGCTTTTTCTCTTCCTTTTTAGGCTGAGGTGCCGGCGCGGCAGCTTTGGGCTCCAGTTTACGTTTGGCATACCATTCATCAAACTCGGCATAAGTACCCGGATAAATCTTGATCTTCTGATCTTCAATAAACCAAATCTTATTGGCTACATTATCAAGGAAATACCTGTCGTGCGATACCACAATGAAAGTACCCTCATACTGGTCAAGCGCCTGGATCAGGATATTAACCGACTGCATATCCAGGTGGTTGGTAGGCTCATCCAGTACCAGGAAGTTAGCATCGGCAGTAAGCGCTTTAGCCAGTGCTACGCGCGATTTTTCACCACCCGAGAGTACTTTGATCTTCTTAAACACATCGTCACCGGTGAACAGGAATGAACCTAAAATGGTACGCAACTCGGTATCAGTATGTTTGGGGGCAAATGATTGCAGCTCCTGTAATATCTGATTTTCGAGGTGTAAAGATTCCAGTTGGTGCTGGGCAAAAAAAGTAGTAGTTACGTTATGACCGGTAGTTACCGTACCTGTATAATCCTTATCGGCCGATGCGATGATACGCAACAGGGTTGATTTACCTTTACCGTTGGCACCGATGAGTGCAATTTTATCACCTTTTTCAATTACAGCTTCGGCGTGGTCAAGAATATCGATAGCAGGGTATTTTTTGGTGATATCCTCTAAAGTGATCACGTGCCTACCCGACTGTTTGCTGAAACGGAAAGCGAAGTTAACGGATGGATTATCGTCATCCACATCGTCAATACGCTCCATCCTATCCAGCATTTTGATGCGGGATTGCGCCATTTTAGCTTTAGAAGCCTTGGCACGGAAACGCTCGATCAAACGCTCTTCCTGTTTAATTTTTGATTGCTGGTTTTTAAACTCACCGCGCTGAATTTCTTCGCGCAGGGCTTTTTCTTCGAGATAGAAAGAGTAGTTGCCCGCGTAAACAGTAAGCTTGCCTTTGCGCGATTCAACCGTACGGTTGATCACCTTATCCAGGAACCACCTGTCATGCGATACGATGATGATAGCACCGGGAAAAGATTTCAAATAGTCTTCCAGCCATTGGATAGATGGTAAGTCGAGGTGGTTGGTAGGCTCATCCAGCAGCAGGATATCGGGTGCCTGTAACAGAATCTTGGCCAGCATAACACGCATCCGCCAACCGCCCGAAAAGGTGCTCAACTTACGCTTGCAATCCTCATCACTAAAGCCCAAACCGGCTAAAATCTCATGTGCTTTATATTCGATATTGTAACCATCGAGCAATTCAAACTCGTGCTGCTTGTCGCTAAGTTTATTTAACAATTCTTCGCTATAATCAGTTTCCAGCTTTTTGAGCAGGTTCTCGATCTCATCGTGCAGCTGGTTCTGGCGCTCAAAGGCTTCCATGGCCACATGTACGATGTTTTTATCAGATGAATATGAAAGCAGATCCTGGTTAAGGTAACCCATAGTAAGGTCCTTAGCCATTGATACCGTTCCGGAAGTAGGCTTATAGTCGCCTACAATAATTTTTAAAAGGGTAGTTTTACCTGTACCGTTGGCACCAATTAAACCAATTTTTTCACCGGGTTTAATATGCCAGTTGGCTTCATCATATAAGGCCCGCGCACCAATCTCGAACGTAAGGTTATTTATAGCAATCATTTACGCGCAAAGATACGCTTTTTGTTTTAAGGCGAAAGATGAAAGGTTCTTTAGGAGGAGGTGAAAGCAGAAAGGTAAAAGGTGAAAGGCTTTTAAAATGCGATAAATAGAAAGGCCAAAGATACACCAAGAAGCATGCAAAACTGCAGCTACCTTTTACCTTTTATTTGCAAAGCCGCAGCTACCTTTTGCCTTTCACCTTTAGCCTTTTACCTTTTATTTGCAAAGCCGCAGCTACCTTTTGCCTTTCACCTTTAGCCTTTTACCTTCTAAAGAGCTCCAACCGCTTTCAACCAGGTTTGGGCCATGAGGGCTTCACCGGCAACGCTGGGGTGTACGCCGTCAAGGTTCCAGTAGGTGGCTGGTGCTGTTTGCTCGGCTTTGTCAAATGCCGATTGGTAAGGCACAAATACCGCATCAAACTCTGCAGCAATATCTTTAGCAGCTTTACGGAAGATATCAAATGTAGGGTACCATTTATCATCAACGGCCTTCACGTTTTTTTCGGCGAAGGGCTCGCAGATCACCAGTTTAATATCGGGCAGGGCTTGCTTGGTACGGGTAAGCAACGCCCTGTAATCGGCGATATAAGTATCTATTGTACCTTTGTAACCACTGGTAAGGGTATGCCAAAAGTCATTCACGCCTATGTGAATACTTAATATGTTTGGTTTAAGGGCAAGACAATCGGTATCCCAGCGCTCGGCAAGCTGATATACTTTATTACCGCTGATACCTTTATTGTAGATTTTTAAACCTTTATCAGCGTGTTTAAGCAGCAATTGTGAAGCAGTTAACAAAGCATAGCCCGAGCCTAAAGCGCTGGTAGTATTGGGTTCGGTTTTGCTATGGTCACGCCCCCAGTCGGTAATGGAGTCGCCCTGAAAAAGCACTACATCGCCCTGGTTAAAGGTTAGCTTTTTTGCAGGTCTTTCGGCAGCTAAAGCCGATAAAACAATTGAGGGTATGCCCATAGCCGCAAGCGTGCCTACAGCGGTGGTTTTTAAAAAATGCCGACGGTAGTTTTGTTTGGTATCTTTCATTTGAGGATTATAAGGGTATTTGCCGAAAATACTGATTTGCTATAACTATTAAAATTTTGTCGGGTTTTGTACCAGTATTTGTAAAAGGAATATTACGTGCCTCCACAATTGTAGCAACAGTTCTTATTTATCAGCCACAAAATTTATCGGTTTTTCCGGATCAAAGGTAACATATACCCGTTTCCAGGGCTCATCATCCATCAGTCGCCATTTGTGTGCTGTTCCGGTTATATCCTGGGCTATCAGGATCTCGCCGGGCCTAAGTATGAATTTTTCGCCGGGATAGGTTTCAAATTCAAGCGTACCGGTAAGGGTTATCACATACTGATTGGTTGGGGCATTATGGTAATCATAAAACGCATGCGGTTCCGATTCCTGGAACCTTATTGCCAGAGCTTCGTTAAGCGACCCTAATTCAACCATCCCTTTTTGTATATGCGAATGACCGTCATCACCGGTATATAACCTGTAGGCTTTTATCATGCAGGCTAAACTAATATTTAAGTGCTAATTCAGCTCAATTATTATGTAATTATTATAACGCAGTTGTACCACTTATGTAAAGTGTTCATTTTGATTAGTGTTAAAGATTACCTATTTCCAGTAAACCTTTAAGTATTTATTTCTTTAACCGATAGCTCATAAAAAACGCTATTTTTATTGCAGATAATTACAGCACCGATAAGAGCTTTCTATCAAACCATGAAAAAACTTTTACTTATTTTTTGCTTTATTACAGCAGCACACAGCTTTGCGTTTGCCGATAAAACTGCTATCAACCATTTTGTAATTAAAGAAAACCCCTTTGCGGTTGATGAGGTAGCCGTAGTTGCAACCGATACTGCAGGCGTGATACAGGAAAATGTAAACGGCATTTTCACCTTTGTAATGAACGGTTTTACCGAAGAACTTAAGTTTGACAAAGGCACGGCTTTTTACCGCCACAAGCTTGACCGTTCAACCTTCCTGTACGCCAAACATATGAACGATTCCGGCACACATGCCATACTATACTACATTTACAAGCATGATAGTAAACTAAGTCCATTCCATATCAGCTGGGTACTGTTGATAGCCATTCCCCTGTTACTGGTATTGCTGGCTTATATGTTTAAGCGGTTTATCATTATTGCCGTAGTAATCTTCTGTATCTTCCTGTATTTCAATTACCACAACGGCTTAAGCATTCCAACCTTTTTTGAAAGCATTATTGATGGGTTGAAGAATATGTTTTAGAAGGAAGGTCAAAGGCGAAAGGTCAAAGGCGAAAGGTCAAAGGTTTTTTATGGAGAGGTGAAAGTAAAACGAAAAGTAAAAGTTTTAAAAAAACAGATGCACACGTAAAGCTGCAGCTACCTTTTGCCTTTCACCTTTATCCTTTTACCTAAAAATCTTAAAAAGGTAATCCAATGCCAAAGTTCAACTGCATAAAGTTGTAATCTTCTCCGTTGGCTGCTTTGTAAGCTTGTTTGAATGAACCTTTGCTAAACAGTTCGCCGGCATGGTTAACCAGCACCCATTGGTTAGCTCCGCTAAATTGCGGGTCTTTAAGTTTAAAGGCGGCATCAAGCCGAAAAACGAAGAAGCTTAGGTCGAACCTCAACCCGGTACCAATACCTACAGCCGTTGAGCTTAAAAAGTTGTTCAGTTTAAACTGTCCGTTGGGGTTATCAGGCTCATCATGCAAGCGCCATACATTACCGGCATCAACAAAAACCGCACCTTTAAGTTTTGCACCAAAAAAGTTATTTGCCAACAGGTACCGGTACTCGGCATTGGTTATAAACTTGATCTCGCCAAACTGGTCAAGATATTTCAAACGTGCCCGGTTATTAACATCGGTACCGTAATACGCACCCCGGTTAAATTGCCCTGGTCCTAAGGTTCGCGGCAGCCAGGCCCTGATATCATTGGCTCCGCCTGCATAAAAATTCTTTTCAAAAATAAGCTGATTGCTATTACCGTAAGGGATACCTATACCCGGGTTTATACGGAAAACAAATTGTTTCTCGCCACCAAAGTTTCGATAGATGCGCGTATCAAGCTCAACTTTGGTATACTGCGCAAAAGTATATCCAAAAAGCTTGTGTTGCCCAAGAGTATCTTTAGGAGCATTGGTGAGATTGCTTACCAGGTTAAGAAAATTCCCGCCAATATCTAAACTGCCCCGGAAATAGGTGAAATTTTCATAACCATTAAGCTTTATGGCATTAACCTGGTAAGTGTATTGGCTACCGGATGTAAAAACCGTACGCCCGATTAAATAAACATAGGAGTACCTGTTTTGTGCAAGCAGCGCCGCCCTTGCAGCCGGATCAATTATGCCCCTCGAAAACTCAATGTTGATAGGCGTAATGGTATGTGTTTTATACGGCGTATCAAAAAAGTCGTACGTAATGGAATTGATAAAACTTTCGCGCTTAACCAGGTCCTTTTGGTAAAACAGCGAATAGTTTGATGAAAATGTGGTGTGTGGAACCGCAAATTTACCAAGAAACGGAAATTTGAACGGAAGCAATAGCCGCGGATAGACAAGCTGTGCTCCTACCCTAAACTCCTGGTTTTGGATACTACTGTGATCATTACCCACATTATTGCCATTATCAAAAAGGATACTCCAGTTAACTTTTAACTGCAATATAGCGGCCTGTTTAAATAAATTCCTGTCGGTAAAGGTGTTACCCACGTTATAACCAAAACGACCGCCGCTAAAAAGCACCTCACCCTCTACACGGTCGCTCATCCGTTTAAGCGGCACGATATCTATCCGGGTATTAAGCCTGTTAGAGCTATCCTTCAGTTTTTCGTAGACGGGGTTGGGCACATTTCTGAAAACATTTAACTCGGATAAGCGAGTGGTGGTGCGTGTTTGCTTATCAATATCATAGATCTCGCCTTTTTTCTGAAAAACGTAATCGGTTACCACCCTTGGTTTAAACCTTTTTGAATAGTCAACAAACCTGAATTGTGAATCAACCTGTATCGTATCAACTTTGCCCGGTGTACGCCCCTGGCTGTTTGATATCGTAATTAATGTATTGTTGATGGTATAAACCGGGTGCTGTGTTTTCCCCGCCGGGTTATCAATTATCATTTTTACATCAACCACACTGCTGTTAAAGGTGGAATCATAGGTAAAATTGATATATTGCCTGTAAAAATCGTAGTAACCGTTATGCTTCATGAGCAAATAGAGCTGGTCGCGGTCGTAAGCTAAACTATCGGTGTCAAACCTGCCGCCTGGCTGTATGTGCGAGATCCTGTTACGATTACCGTTATACAATGCTTTAATATTATTATCGGCAATACTATCGGTAAATTTGCGGATGCGGAACATAGGACCTTCATTAGCAGTAAAAATCAGCTCAGCTTTTTGCTTTTTTATCACCACACTGTCGGTGACCTTCGCTTTCAGGTAACCACGGCTCCGGATGTATTTTTCCATCTGTACACGCGAGTACTCGATCAGGTTACTATCAACAACAACGGGGGCCTCGCCTATATTTTTTTTACCTTTATTGCTAAAAGTATAGTACAACTGCAGGTTGAGCCAGTTATTGGGTTGTTGCTCCTTATCCACATAATTTATAGCGGTTTCCGCAAATTGCTCGTCAATACCTTTTATAGTAATTTTGCGCACCAGTGCCTGGTCTTTGCGGATGCCACGGGTAATGCTGCAGCCCGAACCGATAATAACCAGTAAAATACTTAATATTGTAAGGCGGTAAACAGCAGGCTTAGTATATGCTTTCAAAATCACAGATCAGTTTATTAAAATCCTTACAACATAAAAAATTCCGTAAAGAGCATGGTTTGTTTTTGGTTGAGGGTTACAAATCAGTTGTTGAGTTTGTAAACGCTGCATACCAGGTTGATGCTATATACCATACATCCGAAATTGCTCCAAAAATGATGAATTTATCCCGAAAAATAAATTTTCAGGAAATTTCATTGACCGATCTGGAAAAGATCAGCAGTTTGAAAACCCCACAGGATGTAATTGGTTTGATAAAAATACCAAAATGGCCCAGATTAAATTATAACTTACTGAAAAACAAGTTCTCGCTGGTGCTTGATGGGGTGCAGGACCCCGGCAATATGGGCACTATTATCCGCACGGCCGACTGGTTTGGCATTACCGATATTATTTGCTCAGATGATACCGTTGATGTTTATAACCCCAAAGTGGTGCAGGCTACCATGGGCTCATTAGCACGGGTAAATGTGCATTACGGCGACTTAATGACTATCATCCCCGAAATAAAGCTCCCATTATTTGGCGCCATGCTCGATGGCGAAAATATCTACAACACCAATTTCGGCCGTGAAGGTTTACTGGCTATGGGCAACGAGGGTAATGGCTTACGCCCTGAAATACAGCAGTTAATAAATAAAACAGTAACCATACCCCGGATAGGCTATGCCGAATCATTGAATGTAGCTATAGCTACGGCCATATTATGTTCAGAAATAAAAAGAAATTCGTTCAAATAAATTTGTCCGCTAAAAATAATTACTATCTTTGCAGTCCTTAAAAAAGGGTCGGATGGCCGAGTGGCTAGGCAGAGGTCTGCAAAACCTTTTACAGCGGTTCGAATCCGCTTCCGACCTCAGGGTTAAAAAAATTTAAAATAAAAGACAATGGGCGTTACTCGTTTAAAAAGAAAAGACAGGAGAAATAAAACTTTTTCACGCTTAGAAGTACAGTTCTTGAAACTGGCTACTAACCTAGAATACGGAAGCCGTTCTGCTGAGTCAAAACACAGCCAGATAGCTAAAAACAATGCAGCTTTAGATATCGCATTAGGCAAATAATTCTCTCCTTCTTCGGAAGAAAAGACTTTAAAGTCCTGCCGGTTTCCGGCGGGACTTTTTTTTGTGTTTGAACCATGATTATTAGGATTTGAAGATGACCTTGATAGCCTTTTGCACCTACAAAATCACCCAAATTGGGAACAACGTGGAAAAAATTCTTTAGAAATTGCTATGATAACTTTTATATGAAAATTGGGAGATTTTTATTGATACTTATTCCTTCAATATATTAACGGCCAACAAATAAAAATGAAAGAATCACAAAAGAAACAATCAAACTTAATCCTAAACTTCCAATGAAAATCAATGTCATCTTTGCATAAAAGATAAGATTTCTATCATCTTCAATAAATTTATTTAGGAAATATCGAACTGAAAACAAAGTGAATATTGCGGATGCAAATAAAGTTAGGATCAATAATATAGCCCCCCCGGCAGTAGAAAATGAACTCATTAGCTTGAATAAATGATTTCTTGAAATTAAAAATTTAACCTAAAAACATCATTTACTGAGTTGCATGAGTTTGAGAGTAGTTATACTGAACATAGGTTTGCAAATTTTGCAGCATTTTTTTACAAGTCGGGTAAAGCTTTTTGCGATAAGCAGCAAATCCCGTATTAAAGCTTTCGACTTTGTTAGTGTCTCGACCACCCCATCCTCATGGGATACTAAAAATATCTTTCAACAAACGCAAAGGCATTAAAGTTCCCGAGAAGATACAGAAACGAGGAACTTGGCGTCGAAATACATATTTCAGGATAATCCTCAAATCCTATAAATCACGGTTCAGGATCTTTTTATTGATCCTTCCAATCAATCCCGGCCCTTCATAAATAAAACCAGTATACAACTGCACCAATGATGCACCGGCATTCAACTTCTCAATGGCGTCTTCGGCGGAGTGAATTCCTCCTACTCCTATAATAGGGAACGAACCGTTTGATTTTTTATGCAGATAAGCTATTACTTCGGTTGAACGTTTAGTAAGTGGTTTGCCGCTCAATCCGCCGGTTTCATCTTTTAGCTTAGGAGGTGACGATAAATTTTCCCTGCTGATGGTAGTATTAGTAGCTATTACCCCAGCTATACCTGTTTGCTGTACGATGTCAACAATATCGTCCAGTTGGGAATCAGTTAAATCAGGCGCTATTTTTAGCAGGATAGGTCTGCTGATACCGTTTTTACTATTACGTTGCTGTAATGTATTCAAAATTTCCATCAAAGGTCCCTTTTCCTGCAGGGCACGCAAGCCCGGGGTATTGGGAGAACTTACGTTTACTACAAAATAATCAACTACATCAAACAGGCGGTCAAAGCATTTAATGTAGTCGTTAACAGCATCCTCATTAGGGGTAACCTTGTTTTTACCGATATTGCCGCCAATGATTAGTTGTTTGTTGATATTTTTCGGATCGCGCCTGAAGGCGGCGATTCGTTCAGCAGCTATATCTACACCAAAATTATTGAAACCCATGCGGTTGATGAGCGCACTATCTGCCGGCAGGCGGAACATGCGTGGCTTTTCGTTACCAGGTTGCGGCAGCGGTGTAACAGTACCAATCTCAACAAAACCAAAACCAAGGTTAGCCATTTCGCCCATCATTTCGGCGTTTTTATCAAAACCTGCAGCCAAGCCAACCGGGTTCCTGAACTTCAGACCAAAAACCTCGCGTTCAAGCTTCGGATCTTTTACATCCCACATCGCTTTACTTAACGATGCACCACCCGGAAAACGATTAAAGCGCTTCAGGTTGCGGGTAACAAAGTAATGTACTTTTTCCGGATCGAACTTAAACAGGATGGGTTTTATCAACTGATACATGCCGCGAAGTTAGCACATTTTTGTGATGGTGAATAAATGTATGGGTATAACCGGCATCTGTTTCATCTCTGTGATATTACGCTGTGTTGCCTCCTGCCTGCCTGGCAAGGGCGAAGTGCATCTAAATCAAATACAGGTTTCGTCAATCCATTTTTAAACTAACACATTCGGCGAAGCCATTAAACAGTTTTGAAAAAATAAAATAAAAAACATAGTACTATGTATTGTATAGTACCATGTTTAATATTAACTTTGTTTTAATCGAACTAAAACAATCTGAATATTATTAAAATGGATACTAAACCGCTACTATATACAGGCATCATTATTCCCATTATATTTTGGCTTTCAACCATTATTTGTGGGTTTGTGCATGGTAATTACAATCATTTCAGCAACACTATCAGTGAGCTGGGCGCTATCGGCACAAAATCTGAAGCGTTGATGGAAACATTTACGCTGCTTAATACAGTGCTCAGTGTGTTTTTTATGGCGGGCCTGTTTATTGCGTGCAGCCAGTTGCAGCTTAATATCCTGCCCGTGTTTGGGGTGATAGGTTTCCCTATCATGTTTGGCTGGGCGGCTATATTTCATGCAGGTAACCCACTGCATTCGGCATCCGGGCCGGTGTTTTTGACGCTTTATATCGGTGCGCTGCTATCTGCTATTTTATGGCGGGGAGAGGAGTTCAGACAGATCAGCAAGCTTTCGCTATTAAGCCTGAGTATTATGCTGCTCATCTTTATCCGCTTCATTCCTTCGGCTACTATTCAAAACAATTATACCGGGCTTATTCAAAGATTGGCCCACCTGGGTTGGTCGGTTTGGTTTGTATCGCTCGGCTCCTGCTTTATAAAACTGCTCAACACCAAAGAGCAGCGTCAATTAAAATAATCAACATTAAAAAAAACAACAACATGAAAAAATTATTAGGTTATGTATTGGTTGTCATAGGTTTGATAGCCTTATTAGATGCCTGCCACATAGGCGGAAGGCATACAGTGATTTCTGAAAACGGCAATGGCAGAGAAAGACGGATTGAATACTGGGGGCACGTGTATTTTACCGCTGATAGCACGGGCATCAGCAGGATCTCGCCCAATGGGAAGGTAAAATACAAAAATAATGACTTTGAAATAAGTGCCGAAAGCGATTATAACGGGCGTATTACCTATCAGTTTAATGACGGAGAAAAGAAAAAGGAACTTGATAATAACGAGAAGATTTCATTAGCAAACGCCGTAAGGGATATGATGAAAGTAGGGCATTACGCTAAATAACTATTTTATGGGGTAAGCGTAGCTTACAGTTTACTCACCCCCGCCTGTGTCCCTCGTGCTTTGCAAAGAGGGTAAGAAAAAATACCCTCCTCTCTTTATGCGTATTTAGAGAGGAGGTAACGAGCACAGCGATGCCGGGGTAAGTAACGGCAATTATTTCATCCGCACATATACCTCATTATACCCGTCGGCTATATAAATTTCATTCAGGTAAAGCGTATCGTGCCTGATGAGGTATGAAACCGGGCGCGTATCAAGCGTAGGCCCGGAAATCAATAATATATCTGCCTTTTCTGTTGGGCTATATTGATAGTTTGGAATAGTGCGGAAATTGCCGCTGATCTGCAGCACGTCGTTTTGGAACCTTTTGAAACTGCTATCAGGATAAAATTCATTTCGAATATTGTAGCCGCTGCTTTGTGGCGTAACGGTAAAGCCGCCAATACCGCCAACTGATTTTACCCAGCGCCATTTTCCAACTATACTGCTGCTGCCCGGGCTGGGAAGGTCGCCTTTATTGCAGGCGGTTATACTACCTAATAAAATTACGGATGCTGCTAACAGGATAATTTTCATAATTGTGGGTTTATAAGATACCTTACGGTACAGCACATGGCTTTGCTACAATAAGTTGTAAAATAATTTAAAGGGAAATGCCTGTTGTATATTCAGCAAAATTCTTTGTATCATTAAACCATGATTATTGTAATACAGTGTAAAGACAAAGTGGGCCTTGTGGCGGCCATATCTGCAACATTAGCCAAACACCTGCTCAATATAGTTTCCATGCGTGAGCATGTTGATCATAACGAAAATGTTTTTTTTACGCGCCTGGAAGTTGAACAAGGCGACGACGCCGGCCTCGAAGATTCATTACGTAAAATACTGCCCGAAGGGGCTTATATTTCAGTAAACCCTAAGCCTGTAAAAAAAGTGGTTGTGCTGGCTACCAAAGAATATCATTGCCTGAGCGATATCCTGGTGCGTAACCACTTTAATACCCTTGGCGCAAGGGTGCAATGCGTTATCGGTAATCACGCCAAGCTTCAAAACATATGCGAGCGATTTGACATTCCTTTTTATCATATCAGCCATGAACAGGTAAGCAAGGCTGAATTTGAACAACAGGTGATCGGTACCATTAAACAATATACTCCTGATTACGTGGTACTGGCTAAATTTATGCGGATCCTCTCACCCCAATTTGTGGCTGAATTTCCGATGAAGATCATTAATATCCATCACTCGTTTTTACCGGCGTTTATAGGTGCCAATCCCTATAAGCAGGCGTTTGAACGGGGTGTGAAACTCATAGGCGCAACAGCGCACTATGTATCAAATGAGTTGGACGAAGGGCCGATCATCGCCCAGCAAATTGTTCCGGTAAATCACTCATATAGCTGGACAGACATGGTAAAAGCCGGCCAGGAAGTGGAAACCGCCGTATTAGCCAAAGCATTGAAGCTTGTTTTTGAAGACCGGGTATTTGTTTATAAGAACAAAACGGTAGTGTTTGAGTAAACACACCAACCAATATTCGGGATAGTAGCGATACCGCCAATGCGAAGCTAAGCTTGTTCCCGGCCTCCTTGCATGTTTCTCTAAATTCTGAATAGAATTACTCCTGGCATACAAAATTTTGAACCCTCGTAAGTTTTCGCAGGTTAAATACTCTTCAGTGTATAACTTATGTTATAAGGTAATATTTACTTTTAACTTTGTTCAAGTGCTGTTGGCATCTTATCTAAATACTACTATGAAAAAACTACTTTCTTTATTATTTATGGCTATACTTTCTGTTTCAGCAAGTTATGGCCAGCATCAACTTACTATTGCCACGTATAATTTACGTAATGATAATGCTACAAATGATGATTCTGTACGAGGTAATGGCTGGAAACAGCGCCTGCCGGTTATAACGCAGCTCATCCGCTTTCATGACTGGGATATTTTTGGCACCCAGGAGGGGTTGGTACACCAACTTAATGGTTTAAAACAGGCCATGCCCCAGTACGCTTATACCGGCATAGGCCGTGATGATGGTAAAACTGCCGGCGAGTTCTCGGCCATTTTTTACAAAAAGGATAAATTTAAACTACTGAAACATGGCGATTTCTGGATGGCACCGATCACCAACAAGCCCAACAAAGGCTGGGATGCCGCACTTCCAAGAATCTGCTCATGGGGATATTTCCAGGAGATAAAAACCGGGTACAAGTTTTACTATTTTAACCTGCATATGGACCATATAGGTGTTGTTGCCCGCCGTGAGAGCGCAAAGCTGGTATTGAAAAAAGTGAAAGACTTAGGCGGTAGCTCCCCTGCTATTTTATCAGGCGATTTTAATGTTGATCAAACGTCTGACAGCTACGCTGTAATCAATAACTCGGGGAGGTTGAAGGATAGCTATGAGCTATCGCCCATAAAATATGCTACCAATGGTACTTTTAATGACTTCGATGCTAATGGTAAAACCAGCGGCCGTATCGATCATATTTTTGTAACCAAAGATTTTACGGTAAAGAGATATGGGATTTTAACAGATACCTACAGGGCAAAGGCTAAAGGATCGGATAAATATGAGGCTAAGGAGCCCAGCGACCATTTCCCGGTAATGATAATGGTGGATCATAAATGACCCACCATACCAGAGATTTAGTTGATTGTTTAAACTAAAGATTTTTATAAAGATTACTTCACTATAAGTGTAGCAATTGAGTGCGGCAGGGCAGTAGTGCCTGCCGCTTTTCCTTTTATCCAAAGGCTGTAATCTATTTTTTCATCGGTTTTGTTCATTACCACCACTGCAATTGAGCCATCGGGGTTTTGGTAAGCGGTTGTTAACAGCTTATCCCTGCTGGCTACCGCGCTAATGCGTTTTGCACCGGGGTGAATATATTTAGAGAAATGGCCTATGTAATAGTATGAACTGGTGTAGATGAGGCTTCCGTTGCGCAGGTCGGCATGTACCGGGGCAAAGCAAAAGTTACCTACGTGATTTGGCCCGCCGTTTTCGTCAAGCAATACGTTCCAGTCGGTCCAGGCAACGGTACCGGCATTAAAGTCATTGATCATTGAAAGGCCGTAACGTTCGCCAAGCGACCAGTCATTGATCTTGTTGAAATCAAATTTTTCGATACAACCTTCGGTAAATACCAGGTTTTTGCCCGGGAATGCTTCATGGGTACGACGGGTGGCTTCAAAATTTTGGCCTGCGCCGGTCCAGGTTTCATACCAATGGAACCCGATACCCCAGATGTATTTGGCCGCTGCCGGATCTTCCAGGATAGTGCTGGCGCGTTGGTAAAGCAAATCTCGGTTATGGTCCCAAACTATCAGTTTTTTATTGGCCAGGCCTTGTTTTTGCAAGGTTGGGCCCAAAAAGTTCTTTACAAAATCACGCTCCTCTTCGGCAGTATACATGCATGATTCCCATGTTTGCTTAGCCATCGGTTCGTTTTGTACCGAAAGGCCCCATATAGGGACACCTTCTTTTTCATAAGCTTTAATAAACTTAACGTAAAAGTTGGCCCAGCTTTGATCAAATTCCTTTTTGAGCTTACCTCCATGCAGTACATCGTTATTATCTTTCATAAAAGCAGGAGGGCTCCAGGGTGATACAAACATGGTCAGTTCACCTCCCGCAGCCGCTGCGGCCGCTTTAATAAAAGGAATCCGGTAGGTTTTATCATGACTGATATCGAAGGTTTTTAATTCCCTATCACCATCTTTTACATAACTGTAACTATCGCTCGAAAAATCACAGCTTTGAATATTGGTGCGGCCAAAGGAGTAACCAATGCCTTTGGCTTTATTATAGTAAGCGGTTAAAAATTCTTTTTGTTTATCTTTTGGCAGTTTAGCATACGTTTCTGCTGCCGCATCTGTAAGCGCACCGCCAATTCCAATCATCGTTTGGAATGTTTTGGACGGATCGATAAAAACCGCCACCTCTGTTTCTGCAGGTTGAGGCTTATCTGCAAACTTCAGGGTTTCGGTTTCTTTAAATTTATATCCGGCCTTTTGCTCAGAGACAATCACCTTGACCGATTTACCCATTACCGAATAAGGCGCTTTACCCTGCGCGCTGACAAAGCCAGCCTTTAATAATAATCCGCCCGCGATGAAACAGGCTATTAAATACTTTTTTTGCATGAATTTAATTAAATAGGCTTACCGGCTTGGTTACAAGCCTGGATTGTGGCTAACCGGAGTTGTCAAATTTATTAAACTTAATTAAAAAAAAGCAAAAATCACGATATAAATTATCACCTCAAAAGGTCGTGCCGGGCAAATTGATACGCCTTAATACCAAATTTTATCTTAGTTTAATCAATTGATAATAAATACATTGAACGATAACTCATATAGAAATTACTTACAAATTTGATGCGCTAAAATGCATTTTAAATTATAGTGTATTTTTTACACCGGCTATTGCTTTTGAGCCTTAATTTCTTCCTCAATGCGCAGGCTTTCTTTATGGATAGCATTCATAAGTTCTGTAATGAATGTGGCGGAGAGCCCCTCCTGTTTCCCGGCTTCGACAGTTTTTTCCAGTACCTGTTTAAAACGGTCGGACTGAAGGGCAGGAATATTGTTTTTTGCTTTATAGATGCCGATCTCTTTTACTACCCTCTCGCGTTCGCCCAATAAGGCTATCAATTTTTTATCGAGGGAATCAATTTTGATCCGGTTATTTTGCAGTGGATTGCTGGCAGAAGTTTGGGTCATAGGTGTTGATTGGGCGTTAACTAAACTGTACCGGATCATACACACTAAAAATAATACAAAAGCGCGGTTAAATGATTTCATATCAGATGATTTTTTGAGGCAAATTTATAGAAATAACCTTGCTGTTAATGGATTGTTTCGGGATTGATGCAGAGTTACTCACTCCTGACATCACTACACTCGCTACCCTTTTTATTTGATGTTCCATCATTTCTTTTCATTTTTTTAATAAGCTAATTTATCAGTGATAATAAAAAGGACCGAAGAGCACAGGCAGGTCAGCCGTGATGTGTGATGTTAATACTCGTTCAAAGAATTTACATGTACCTACATATATACAAATTAATTTTCCTAAATTTGAATAAAACATTTTACCGGTAAACCTAATTTTTGATATGGATTTTTTAAAAGCGATATACGAGCATATTACTGGATTTTTCGGCCTCGGCGGATTGTATACCATCATCAAATCGGGCGATTATGGCAAACTACTTACCTATGATGGTATTACGGCTTTGTTAGGCCCAATGCTACCTGTATTGCTGGTGTTTGAGATCATCAGGGGGGCGTTCTATAAAAAATTCAAGGTGATCCACTACAAGATCTCTTTTTGGACATATGTGCTAAATGCTTTTATAGGCAGCGTACTTTCCATTGCCATGGTAGGGTTTTGTATCGGCTTCTTTTCGCGGTTTGCTATTTTCAAAACCACGTTTACCTGGTACTGGTTTATTTACGGCTATATCGTATGGGAATTTGCTCATTTTTGGTATCACTACCTTGCGCATAAGGTGAGAATTCTATGGTGCCTCCACTCAACCCATCATGCACCCGAAAGCATGAACCTTTCGGTTACTTTCGCCCATTTTTTCCTTGAAGCACCCTATGCCGATCTCATCCGCACCAGCATTTGTATTTTATTGGGTGTAAACCCGCCAATGCTGTTTGTGATCATGTTTGTGGATGGCTTTTGGGGATCAATGATCCATATCGGTGAAAACCTTATTGAAGATGGGCGTCTTGGCTTCCTGAACAAAATCGTGCTCACACCATCGCATCACAGGGTACATCATGCACGTAATCCATTATATATGGATACCAATTTCTGTAACCTGTTACCGATTTGGGATAAAGTTTTCGGCACCTTCCAAAATGAAGACCGTAGGATCCCTATTGAATATGGCATCAGTCGCCCCATGATTAAAAACAGCTTTTTGGATGCTTATTTTGGCGAGATCATAGCGCTGGCCAAAGATATACGCAAGGCACCCGGTATTAAAAACAAGTTTCTGTACGTTATAATGCCACCCGGCTGGAGCCATACCGGCGATCATAAAATGACCACGGTTGTTAAAAAGGCCTATTTTGAATCGCTTGAGGAACAAGAAAAAACTGATAAAGTAAAAGAAAGTAAAGCTGAAATAGCGCAAGATATAATATAACAATGTCAATTGCGAGGTACGAAGCAATCCCCAACTGTACAGAGGAACTTGCATAGCTGCTCTGCGAATCTGGGGATTGCTTCGTACCTCGCAATGACGCGCCGGAGAAGTTTACTGTTAATATCCCCTCCTAATTCTCCAGCACTGCCCTCCTGCAATATTTACTCCTGTAGTCCTGCGGGGTTAAGCCTGTTATCCGTTTAAAGATCTTTCTGAATGTCTTTAAATCATTATACCCAACCTTATACATCAGCTCGCTGATATTAAAATTGGTTTTCTCGAGGCCTTTTTTTACCGATTCAATTTTTACCTTTTGCAGGTATTCCATCGGGGTATTTTGCGTGGCGCTTTTAAAGCGGCGGATGAAATTGCGCTTGCTCATATTGGTTTGGCCGGCAATTTCCTCTACCGAAATAGGCAAATGGTAATTATTTTCGATAAACAACTGCGAACGCATTATTTCCTGGTCTTCATGTTGGTGCTGCCCTTCAAACACCTTAAAATGTGCCTGGCTGGTACGGTCAATATCCAGCGAAAACATTTTGCTGGCCCAAATGCCGGTGTCCCTGCCGCAATATTTTTCAATCAGGTAAAGCACCAGGTTCATGCTTGAAAAAGCCCCTCCGCTGGTATAAGTACCCCCTTTGTCGGTGGTTACCATATCCGGTAAAATTTCTACTTTGGGGTAACGCCGTTTCATATCATCAACAGCTACCCAATGGGTTGTACAAGGTTTACCATCAAGCACGCCGGCTTCGGCCAAAAAATAGCTGCCAAAACACAGGCTGGCTACTTCTGCGCCTTTATTGTACATGTTCCTTATAAAGTCTATCAAATTTTTGTTTTTGTGCATCACCAGATCCGGCGGGCCGTAAAATGCGGGGGCTATCACCAGGTCAATATCTTTGATCTCATCAATAGTTTTAAAACCGGTGAATTGGGCAGGGAAATAAAGCAGGTTATTATTTATTTTTTCGCCTACAAGCATTACGCTAAAAGCTTCGGCTTTGCCGCTTTCAACCAGGAAACGGTTAGTATGCCTCACCATATCCAACACGCCCGATATGGTTGAAAGATTAATGTCTTCGTGAATAAGCAGCGCTATTTCTTTCATTTGTTATAATTCAGGTTATTACAAATATATAAAAGCACCCGGCACAAAAACATGCGATAACCCTTAAAAAACGCAGATCATTGATAAAAAGCTATCACTTAACCAGTTTAAAATTAAGCGTTTAAACATCAACTCAAAATCTCAGCTATCTCTTCAAAACCTTTTTCACGGGCCAGATCAGCGGGAAGCTTGCCACCTTCCATCCGGGTATGAACCTCGGCACCACTTTCGAGCAGCAGGATGATCAGCTCAAGATTACCATTTTGCGCGGCCGAATGCAGCGGCGTAGCGCCGGCTTGCTGCACAACATTCACCTGAGCGCCGTTTTCGATCAGCATCCGCGCTATATCGGTATAGTTTCCGGCCGCCGCCGAATGAATTGGGAACACGTTGAAACCATTATTTGATTGCAGGTTAACATTTGCACCTTTCAGCACCAGGTAGCGCGCAACATCAAACTGCCCGAAATAACAGGCGAGCCCTAAAGCAGTAAAGCCATCTTCGGCGTAATCATCAAGAGTATTTGGGTTAGTAGTAACCAGGTGGGCAACCGTATCAAATTTGCCGGCCGCAGCCGCTTCAAACAAACTAATATCGTTTACATAATTTAACAGTAAACCGGTAACCTCCGGCTTTTTATAATAGCACGAAAGCATAAGCGGCGATACCCTGAGGCTTGTTTTTTGAGTAGCCAGCGCAGGGTCGCGGCCAAGCAGGGTATTGATACTATCTAAATCGGCGGATGCGATATATTCTTCCAGTCTTTCTATGCTCATTACTTAATTAAGTAAAGCGTTTACTATTAACGGCGTTGTTATATTCACTTTGTTAAATTTACGTTTATGTTACGGGTAAATGTTGTTTTTCAATTATACTAAAAAATTAAAAATGTTGACAATAAGTTATATAATCTGTTAACTTTATATTCATTCGGCCTGTAATTTTTTGCGGGTTAACGAATCTTATATAAAATATTTACCGGGTGTAACTGCAAAGTTCACATAGGTGAAATTTTACGTAAGTTTGCACATAAACGATTGTTACATCAGGATGCCGGCAAAAGGAAACCAGTTTAGATCAAATAATTTCAAGGGAGAAAATCAGCCTCGCCAAGGCGGCAAGGCCGAAAAGGAACGAGTGGCAGGCAGGAAATTACCTAAACTGCCCAGTTTTGACTTTGACTATGAAAACGGCAAGGCTGTTAAAATAGCGGGTTTGTTTTCACTGCTATTATCCATTTTTTTCCTCATCGCTTTTACATCATACCTGTTTACCTGGCAGGAAGACCAGAGCTATATTTCTAAAACAAACGGTGGCTGGCATAACCTGTCGACGGGCACTACGGTTCATGAAATTGCCGACCTGAGCGACCCGACCATCAGGGCGCAAAACTGGCTGGGCAAGTTTGGCGCGTTATTATCCAATCAGTTTATTTATGAATGGTTTGGCGTAGCTTCATTCCTGTTTATTTTTGTATTTTTTGTTGTAGGGTACCGACTGCTGTTTAAAGCGAGGCTATTTTCTATCCGTAAAACACTTGCATATTCGTTATTCAGCATTGTCTTTATTTCTGTGGCGATAGCTTATTTTCATTCATTTGTGATTGATTATCCCCATTACCTTGAAGGCGGTTTCGGTTTTTGGACTAACCGCTTACTTGCGGCTCAGATAGGTGAAGCGGGTACCGGCGGATTGCTGGTGTTTTTGGCGCTTACCGTATTGGTAATAGCCTATAATATCGACTTTAAAATACCCCAGCGTAAAAACCGCCCGGTTGCAGCTATGAGTGTTGATGAGATAGCACCTGAACCTGTTGAACTGATTGATGATGAGCCGTCAATGCCGCTTGAATGGCCCCGGGGCAATAACAACATCCGCGAAACCCATGTAAGCAGCATCATGCCCGAGCCCATGGTACAGGAACCGCTTATACCTCCATCACCGCTTAGGCACCCTCCTATGGAGCAAATGCCCGGATATCATGAACCTGTGGTATTGCGTCCTGAAAATACAATTAAACACGAACCCGAAGAGGAAGAAGAAATCCCGCTCACCATTGATACCAACAGGCCTCTGCCCGAATTAAGTGTTGAACAGGCTGATGAAGCCAAACAGGATGACCTGCTAAGCAAATTTGGTATATATGACCACAAGCTCGATCTGGCTTCATACAAACTTCCGCACCTGGAGTTATTAGAAAACCACGGCTCAAACAAGATTTCGGTTAATGCCGAAGAGCTGGAAGCCAATAAGAACAAAATTGTTGAAACACTGAACCACTATAATATCGAAATTGATAAGATCAAGGCAACCATTGGCCCAACGGTTACCTTATATGAGATCATCCCCGCGCCAGGTGTGAGGATCAGCAAGATCAAGAACCTTGAAGATGATATTGCCTTAAGTTTAGCTGCACTGGGCATCCGTATCATCGCCCCTATGCCTGGCAAGGGGACTATCGGTATTGAAGTGCCTAATCAAAATCCTGAGATGGTTTCGATGCGCTCTATCCTATCGACCGAAAAATACCAGAATACCACGATGGACCTGCCTATCGCTTTAGGTAAAACCATATCTAACGAAGTATTTATTGCCGATTTGGCCAAGATGCCACACTTACTGGTTGCCGGAGCCACCGGCCAGGGTAAATCGGTTGGTATTAACGCCATCCTGGTATCGCTGCTGTATAAAAAACACCCTGCCGAACTCAAATTTGTACTGGTTGACCCTAAAAAGGTGGAGCTTACGCTTTTCCGTAAGATAGAAAGGCACTTTTTGGCTAAACTGCCTGATGATGGCGATGCCATCATCACCGATACCAAAAAGGTGGTAAATACGCTCAATTCGCTTTGTATTGAAATGGACCAGCGTTATGACCTGCTGAAAGACGCGCAGGTACGCAACCTGAAAGAGTACAACTCCAAATTTGTAAACCGTAAGATCAGCGACCCTGAAAAACACCGTTACCTGCCATTTATAGTTTTAGTAATTGACGAGTTTGCCGATTTGATGATGACGGCCGGTAAAGAAGTGGAAATGCCGATTGCCCGTATTGCGCAGCTGGCCCGTGCGGTGGGGATCCATTTGGTTATTGCAACGCAGCGCCCTTCTGTTAACATCATTACCGGTACTATCAAAGCCAACTTCCCGTCAAGGCTGGCCTTCAGGGTACTTTCTAAGATCGATTCGCGCACCATTCTGGATGCCGGCGGCGCTGATCAGTTGATCGGTCGTGGGGATATGCTATTTTCAACAGGTAGCGACCTGATCCGTTTACAGTGTGCATTTGTGGATACGCCGGAGGTTGAAGCTATATCTGATTTTATCGGCAACCAGAAAGGCTATCCATCGGCCATGTACCTGCCCGAATATGTGGGAGAAGGTGAAGCCAGCAGCGGCGCCAAAGAATATGACCCTGACGACCGCGACCCGATGTTTGAAGAAGCTGCACGTTTAATTGTACTGCATCAGCAAGGCTCAACATCGCTTATCCAACGCAAAATGAAACTGGGCTATAACCGCGCCGGCCGCATTATTGACCAGTTGGAAGCAGCCGGAATTGTAGGCCCTTTTGAAGGTAGTAAAGCCCGCGATGTGCTTTATCCCGACGAGTACAGCCTTGAGCGCTACCTGGAAACGCTGCAAAAACCTATTAAAGATTAAACCAAGCAAAATTTATTTACTCTAATCCAATAACTATTAATAACAATAGTTGTTGTTGAATAAAACTGAATGAAAAAGATCATAGCATATACCATTTTAGCAATAAGTACATACAGCACCGCTTTTGCGCAAAAAGACAGCCAGGCAAAGGCGATTTTAAATCAGGTGAGCCAAAAATACCGTTCTTACGATGTTATTAAAACCGACTTTACCTTTAGCCTTAACAACCAACAGGCCAATATTAAAGAAACACAAACCGGCACCCTGATATCGAGGGCAAAAACCGGCAAATACCGCGTTACACTTTACAGCGCAGCTGCAAAACCCGAAGTAGACAAAGAGATCTTGAGCGATGGCAAAAACCAATGGACATACCTTAAAAAAGATAAAGAAGTACAGGTAAGTGATGCCGACAAAAGCGGCGACGGACTAAATAACCCTGCCCAGATTTTTACGATGTATGAAAAAGGCTTTAAATACCTGTACACCGGCGAACAGAAGATAGCAGGCAAAGTTTATCAAAATATAGAGCTTACACCCGAAGATGATAAAAAAGCCATCTTTAAAGTGAAGCTTACCATCGACAAAGTAAAAAAACAACTCTACAGTGCTTTATTGTTCGACAAAAACGGCAACAGGTATACTTATACCGTACGCACCTTTACCCCTAACGTACCTGCTCCTGACGCGACTTTTGCCTGGGATGCCAAAGGCCACCCGGGTGTTGAGGTGGTAGATTTGAGGTAATCTGTCTCAGATGTGAGATGTGAGATTTGAGACATGAGAATTGAGATATTTTGAAGCGGGGGGGTTTTACTTTCCGCTTTTTTATTGGTCTTCGCCGCCGCTCGGCTCCAGCCGGGTGGCAACTATTCCGCGGCGTCCCGCCGCCGAAGCTAAATAAATCAGGCTCAACTTATGCCTGTTTGAAACCAGCGGTTAACCGGGGTTGCTGTTAAGGATTATTTCGCATCACGTTAAACTTACCTTCTCATTCAGAACGACATTTACCAACTCCGGTAGTATGTTCTACATCCACTACAAACTACGTACAAAGGGGGGTTAACAGGGTTAACACAATTTCAAAAGTCGCATTTTATACTGCTGATAATCAAATGTTTATAAAAACAAGGGGTTACACTAAATCTCCCTTTACTGGTCGAAGTTTAGCGATAGTGTACCTTCATCCTAAAACAAGTTAAGCTTTCAGCTTAACACACAAAGTATCAAACTATTAATAAATTCTTTTGTCTTCGGAAGCAGAACGCTTTCATCATTTCTGGTCGAAGGACTGTTTGCCGCGGTTATTATATTACAAACTTAACTCCTTAATCTTCATTAAAACAGCCTCTACCCTTTCCTGCACGGTAGTATCCCCTTCTATAATCAGCAAAGGAGTTGTGAGCTTATTCATCCAATTCTTATGCGAATGCAGGCTTCGGCTGTTGGTTATAAGCTCATCATAGCCACGTGCCCAGTCAATAAATTCGTTATAAAGCTTATTTCGCTCCCTGTCGGTATAGATAATATCGCCATAACGTTCAAGCTCTCTTTGCTGCAAACGCCGAATCCTGATGGCTGGCGGGATATATAAAAATACCGACAGATCAAACTGCCAGTTATTATTCCAGTTGATAACTGAACCGCCCAGGATCCAGTTTTCATTACCGGCCATCTCACTGTTGATCATTGCATTTCGTTCTTCAGGCGGCCTTCGGTTAATAAAAGGAGGATCGGAAGGGAACCAGAAATAATGATCGCTGTCGAAATACGGGTAATCGAGTCTCCCGCTTAAAGTTTTGCCCAGCGTAGTTACCCCTGAGCCAGATGCACCAAAGATGTTGATTTGCATAAAACAGATAGATTGTTCTGCAAATAACTAAATATTCACCAAAGACGGGGTATATAGAAGCCCCAAAAATGAACTCAAAACCAGCCTGCCTTGCAGCAATTTATTTTACTCAATACACTGAGTAAAATTACGCAACGTATTGAGTAAAAAATCAGATGATAATACTAATGCCCCTCACCTAAACAAGATTCAGCATAATCTATAATATCCTGCTGTCTCAATTCCTCTAACCTGGCTCTAACTAAATCATAATTAACCTGGGCCGGTACATCCATTGCAAAATATTTATCATTCAATCCCTCCCAGTTGCATCCCAATTCTTCAAATGATTTACCAACACTTTTCACGTTGGCAGTATCACTCATTAGAATAATATGAATGGTTGAATTACCGGAATATTCCCTTGTTTCGCGGTAAGTGAGCATCTGCTCATCAATATCAAATTCGGCAAATACTATATCACCGGATGCAATAACCGGCAGGTAAAAAGGGACATTATCCAACGAATAAAGCTCCCGCTCTTCATTAACCACTTTAGCCCACATGGTCTCCACTGCCATCTCTTCTAAAATGCTACTGTATAACCTAAACAGTATTTTTACATGTTTATCATCAGCCATAAAACAAACTTACTCATTTCCTACCTTAACCCTCCGCTCCATTACCTCTTTCCAGGTGGTTAAAATAAAGCCTTTTTGTTTAAGATAAGCTTTCAGGCGCGGGTTGGTCATGGCCAGCAGGTCGCCTTTTCGTTTCTGGCCTTCATTACAGATATTTTTAAACTGAGGTGAAGGCTGTGTACAATGCATCAATACCATCGTCAACCCCGGCGAAAAACGGTCGAAGTTTTCGATGTAATGATCTGTATACCACTTTTGCAATTCGCTATCGGTTGCTTTTTCAATATCGGGCATTGCCCAGTCATAGCTCGAATTATCAAGGTCGTCTAATACAGGCAAACCTCCCTTCCAGGCCATTTCACCAAGTTCGCGCGCTTTTGCCAGTTCTGCAGGTTCGGGTATCTCCATACCTTCAGTGTATTTACCATCTTTTTTAAGCCGGGCAATCGTAGCGTTTTTTGCTTCCTCACGGTAAAAATGATCTTCTCCGCCGGGCAGCATCACCGGTATCTTTTTTTCGATGCCGAGGTTAATATATTTTTCGAGAAAAGCCGGCTTGGCAAATAAAGTACCCATATGCGAGTCGAGATGGGTTGGTATAAAGCCCATGGTTAAGGCACGGTCAAGCTGGGCGCGGATCTCCTTGTCAATCTCATCGGCAGTAGCATGGAAATAAACGGCGACTACTCCGGGCCAGAAAGCGCCTTCTTTATCAATCAGTCCCTGAACTGTTGCCTTGCCCGCAAGCGGCCCCCATCGGTAATTTTTCCATTCGGAAGTTAAGGTTAAATGCAATCCGGCATCTATACCGGGGTGCTGATCCATATAATGTTTAAAATCGGGCACCCAGGGGCAGGGCATCATCACACTGGTTGAAGTGGCTACACCCTCACCAATGGCTTTCTTCACCCCTTCGTTCGATTCATGCGACATCCCGGCATCATCAACATGCAGGATAATTACACGTGCGCCTTTAGGCCAGCCAAGCTTTTCGGCATAGGTTTTGGTTTGCTGCGCACAAACGGCGATGCTAACAACAATGCCTGTAACGGTAAGCAGTAAGTTCTTCATCCGGATAGTTTTAGGGTATAACAGGTAAATAAAATTAGAAATTAAATTAGCAAATGTGACATGCAAATGCCAATTTAAGTCCGGCAAATACACCCATTTTTGCTACTTTTGAAATTAATGCTACCCGCGACTAACCATACCCTCGAGAAATTGGAACTGCTGTTAAAAACGGCCGGTTACAAGGTGCGTTATGAAAAGGGCAACTTCAAAACCGGCGCCTGCCTGCTGCTTAACAGTAAAATGATTGTAGTAAACCGTTTCTCTAACCTGGAAAGTAAAATCCTTGCTTTGGTTGAGCTATTGCGCGAACTTGAGGTAGATTACAAGCTGCTTGATGATAAACAGATTACATTTTTGCAGGAAATTAAACAAACTAAACTGCAGCTGTGACCATAACATTTTTAGGAACCGGAACATCGCAGGGGGTACCTGTTATAGCATGTAACTGCGAGGTATGCCTCTCAACAGATAAGCACGATAAGCGGCTGCGCAGCTCTGTTTTAATTGAAACCGAGGATAAGATAATTGCCATTGATTCGGGCCCCGATTTCAGGTACCAGATGCTCCGTGCAAAAGTACAGCACCTTGATGCTATCGTTTTTACACATGAGCATAAAGACCATATTGCCGGTATGGATGATATCCGCGCGTTTAATTACAAACAAAATGCCCCGATTGATATTTACGCTGATGAAAGGGTGCAAAAAGCCCTGGTGCGTGAATTTCCCTATATTTTTGATGGTACAGGATATCCGGGCATTCCGCAGGTAAACATGCATATCATTGCGCTTGATCCCTTTATGGTCGGTAATGTTGAGTTCGTCCCTATCGAGGTGTTTCATTACAGATTGCCTATAAAAGGTTTCAGGATTAAAGATTTCACCTACCTCACCGATGCCAAAACAATTCCGGATGTAGAAAGGGAAAAAATAAAAGGCACAAAAATATTAGTGATCAACGCCCTGCAAAAGGAAACCCATATCTCCCACTTTACGCTTGAGGAAGCCATAGCTTTTGCAAACGACATTGGGGCCGAAACCACTTACTTTACGCATATCAGCCACAGGCTGGGCAAACATGCTGATGTTTCTAAAGAGCTGCCTGCCGGTATCGAACTGGCGTATGACGGTTTAAAACTGACTATTTAACCCCAACATTAAATCTGCGTTTCTAAATTTCCCGTATCTTGGGCAAAATTTCTTCTCATCTATGGAATATCTTGTTTATATAAGTACCGCTAAAAAATTAATGGGCGATGATGAATTATTGAACCTGCTGCAAACAGCACGAATAAAAAATTTCGCCCATAACGTCACCGGTATGCTCCTATACAGTGAAGGTACTTTTATACAGGCGCTTGAGGGCGAAAAAGAAGATCTTTACAAAATTTATAACGCCATCCAGCTTGATTCACGTCATCGTAACATTGTTCTGATGATAACCGGAATGGTTGAGGAAAGAATTTTCCCAAAATGGTCAATGGCTTTTGCGTCGGTAAATGCAGGCTTGCTGAAAAATGTAGAAGGATTCCTTAATCCGGCAAATAAAAATGTCGCGTCCGATAACAACCATACTGCTGTTATTATGCTCAAAACATTTGCCGAAACCAACAAGCTTTCCTTATCTTTTAATTAATTATTTAAGCCCCTGCCCGTTTTATGCTGCAACTCGTCTATCCGTTTTGATGCTTCGGCTTTGGTAAGCGATCCGTCAAACTCTTCACCAGCCTCGTCAGATAATGTTTTGAGATAGGAATGCTGTGCGCCGGTCATGGGTTCATTACCTGTTGACCATTCATCAGGGTCTTTTACCATATTTGAGCCTTTTATTTGATTTTGATTGATGATCTCCTCATCATCCGATTCATCAAAAAAGCCATTGTCGGGTGTATCATTGGGGTTGATAGCCATAACTATTGTTTTATAATTACAACTGTTACCGGGGCGCATTGTTTTTATTTTCAAAGGGATTGAAGGTCACAGCTCTATAAAACTTACCCTGTCGATAGTGCCTCTGTATTGTTTTAAATGTCCTTTATCGCTCGCATCAACTACACCCCGAATAGTCACTTTACGTTTATTCATACCGATAAACTGACCATCGTTATAGGTAAACAAACCTATATGAGTGCCCGGCAGATAAAGGGGGCAGTCCTGGCTAAAATCAACCCAAATGGCATTATGTAAAGCGTGGTTCGAGAACAGGCTGTCATTAAAAAGCGCGGATTGCTCGTTCCCCTCTTTGTATTTGCCGCTTACTTCAACATATTGCTTATCATATTTTTCAATATGACTGGTCAGCTCTGTAAATGAAATCTTTTTATAATCTTTTGAACTATTGCAATCGCTTTGGAAAACTTTTTTTTGTTTGGCACATGCACCAAGCAAAACTAACAGCGGCAAAATCCGGAGCAATTTTTTGATATGGATAAATACCGCGGTCATATAAATCAGGAACGATTAAGTTAGCGAAAATATCTGTCAATAATGCTGATAACAGATATTTTACAGCGAGGTTACAGATGTAATAATTAAAACAGAATTTATCTTTGCTAAAACGTTTAGGCATCTTGCAGTTTAGCTTTATGCTGTTATTTTTGCACATCAACATTTAACCTGAATTAACCCTCCCATGAAATTAAAACTGATAGGCACCTTACTCCTATTGTCGGCCTTGGGCGTACAGGCCCAGCAAAAAGTTATCTCGCTGTACCCCGGCGCAGCTCCCGGTTCCGAAAACTGGACCTGGAATGAGGGCGAAAGCGACAGCAACGCGTTTAATACCAAAGTAGTTTATAATGTTACGCACCCTTCCCTGGGTGTTTTCCTGCCCGATTCATCCATCGCTACCGGCACCGCGGTGGTTATTTGCCCGGGTGGCGGCTTCCATACCCTGTCGATCAACAGCGAGGGTTATGACGTAGCAAAATGGCTTAATAAACAGGGCGTGGCCTGCTTTGTATTGAAATACAGGTTGGCTCACAGTTTAACTAACGATCCGGTAAAAGAATTGGTAGCCAAAATGAGTCAGAAGGA
Organism: Mucilaginibacter sp. SG538B; assembly: GCF_013376065.1. NCBI lineage: Bacteria > Pseudomonadati > Bacteroidota > Sphingobacteriia > Sphingobacteriales > Sphingobacteriaceae > Mucilaginibacter > Mucilaginibacter sp. SG538B. The sequence goes on along the minus strand of NZ_JABMJI010000006.1, from coordinate 82,808 downwards.
TTTCCCTAAACAGGTAGCGCCGGTTATTCCGCTGGCTATTGCTGATGCACGAGCGGCCCTAACATATGTACGTGAACATGCCTCCGAATACCATGTTTCTCCGCAACGAATCGGGATCATGGGCTTTTCGGCAGGCGGCACACTGGCCGGTGCCGCAGCTTTCAATTACACAGGAGCTAACAAACCCGATTTTGACGCGCCTATTTACGCATACGTGCCTCCAGAGCTGATCTCAAAAATCCCTGACGACGCGCCGCCGATGTTTATAGCTGCAGCTACTGATGACCAGCTTGGCCTTGCGCCGCACAGTATTGAGCTTTATAGCAAATGGCTGGCATCAAAACATAGCGCCGAGCTGCATATGTACGCTAAAGGAGGCCACGGTTTTGGCATGCGCAAACAAAGCCTGCCTACCGACAACTGGATAGACCGCTTTAACGAGTGGCTCGATCTGAAAGGTTTTTTAAAACCCATAGACCCTAAAGTAAAATCAGTTAAAGAAAGGGCCGATCAATGGGAAGCCTACCATAAGCAATGGGAAGATGCATTTCATAAAGACTGGGCAAACATGACCCGTTACAAGGCCGATAATGAAAAGGTAAAAGCATCGGCCCCAAACCCCAAAAGTGTAGTTTATATGGGCGATTCCATTACAGATTTCTGGATCAGCAGGGATTCAACCTTCTGGAGCGGTAAACCATATTTTGACCGCGGCATCAGCGGACAAACCACCACCCAAATGCTGGTGCGTTTTCGTGAGGATGTGATAGATCTGAAACCTGGCGCCGTGGTGATCCTGGCAGGAATAAATGACATCGCCCAAAATAACGGTCCGATAGCTATTGAAGATATTTTTGGCAATATCCAATCCATGGCATTGCTGGCCAAAGCTGCCAATATTAAAGTGGTGTTATGTTCAGTACTGCCCGCCTATGCCTTTCCATGGCGTCCCGGTATGGAACCTGCGCAAAAAGTGGTGCAGCTTAACGCCATGATTAAAGCTTTTGCCGATGCCAATAAAATGGTTTATGTAGATTACCATAGCGCCATGGCCGACGAGCGCAAGGGTTTGCCGAAAAATTTAGCCGCTGACGGCGTGCACCCCACTGTTGAAGGGTACAGGGTAATGGAGCCATTGGTTGAAAAGGGTATTGCGGAAGCGTTGAAGAGGAAGTAAGCCCGATAAACTTTAGCAGTTCATGTTGAGTTTCGAATCTGGCGAACTTTCGAGGTGCAATGATAAGCCGGACAGACTTGCGAAGTTTTTAAAACTTCGCAAGTCTGGTTCCTACAATATGGCCTGGGGACACGCCTTTAAAACCGGTAAGCAAATACCTTCTTTTAAAAATGTGATGTTTTTAACTTAGTAAATCGCATATTAGGACTTAAATACAGTGGCAAAGTTGATGGCACAGATCAACTTGCCGATGAAATCCTCATAAAAAATAGAAGATCTCCATGAAAAACTTATTCAAGCTCCTGATCATCATATTATCGCCGCTGGCATTACATGCTCAAAATCCGGTAGTTGTAAAACAACAGGCAACCCTGATGGCCCAAAGCATGACCAAAGGAGATTATAAGACTATTGTTAGTTATACTTATCCCAAAGCGGTGCAAATGGCCGGCGGCAAAGAAAAAATGGCCGATATGATTGGTACAGCTATGCAGCAAATGAAAACTGCGGGCATCAGCTTTGAAAACATTACAGTTGGCACCCCTGGTAAATTTTATAAAGCCGGGAAGGAAATCCATTGCCTGCTGCCTGAAACTATCATTATGGCAAGCCCAAAAGGCCGTATGGCCATGCACAGCAACCTATTGGCGGTTAGCGGCGATGGTGGCAAAAACTGGTCGTTCCTGGATATGAACAATTCAACCGCGGATAAGGTGAGGCAACTGATCCCCAACTTTAACCCGGCTATGAAAATTCCGCCGGCTACTACAGAGCCATTACAATAACAGCGAGGTTTGGGCGGTTGGCTTATTATCGTCTCTCTGGATAAATTGAGGGCGCATTAATTGGGTGCCCAAAGCGTCATTAAGTTTTTCAACCACATAATCAGCAAGCTCTGGTGAGTAGCGCTCATCATGCTGGTGCATAAAAAACCATACCGATTTAAGGCCTTGCTCTTTCCAGTTTTTGATCCGCTCAACCCATTCATCAACACGGGCATAATCTGTTGGGTGCAGGCTGTTGCCTACAAAACGGATAAAGGCGTGGGGTGTAGGCAATGCCATATGCACCACATCGCGGCGGCCACTGGCATCAGTTATGATAGAGCCAATATTGAGATCGCGGAAAAGATTAAATACCTTGTCGCGGTTTTCGGCAACGGCAAACCAGTCTTTATGGCGCAGCTCAACAAATACGGGAATATCTTTTGGTAGTTGTTCAAGATAGGCTTTAAGCTCCGGGAAACTCTTTGGCGTGTAATTATCGCTCAACTGCAAAAACAGCGGACCAAGCTTATCGCCGAAGGCCAAAATGCCTTCATAATACGTGGTTGTAATATCTTCGGCATTTTTTAAGCGGCGGATATGGCTAATGCTCTGCGAAAATTTAGGGCAAAATTTAAACCCAGGATTACTATCGGCCTTGGCCCTCCATTTGGCGATGGTATCGGGCCCGTAAACATTGTAAAAAGTGGCGTTAAGCTCAATACAGTCAAAGTGTTTAACGTATTCATCTAAAAAATTAGCGTCTTTGGTTTTTGGCGGGTAGATCTTACCAACCCATTCCTTACGCCCCCACTTGGCGCAGCCAACATGCACCTGCAGCGGCGCGTCGTTTTTTGCTGCTGCAAGGGTGTTTAAGGTTATCTGCGGATCAGCCGGCAGGGTAAAATCAACCCCTGCTAATTCTTCATCGGTTACTGTGCCAAATTCCATATCGCTTTTTTGTGGGAAAGATAGGAAATTGTCTGAATCAGAATTTACAGGATTAACGAATTTTCAGAATAAATGATTTGTTCGCAATACATCCTGTTAATTTAAAAATTCTGTAAATTCTGATTCAGACAATCAACTACAAGAACATCCCGCCCGAAGCTTCAATACGCTGAGCGTTGATCCAGCGGGCATCTTCGGTGCAGAGAAACGCTACTATACCACCGATATCATCCGGTTGGCCTACTCTGCCCAATGCGGTAGATTTCGACATCATTTCTTCCAAACCGGGATGGGAGTCGAATGCTGCTTTGGTAAAGTCGGTTTGGATAATACCCGGAGCTACAACATTTGCGGCTATACCACGGCTGCCCAATTCTTTTGCCAGGTATTTGGTGAATACCTCAATAGCTCCCTTCATAGAGGCATAAGCGGCATACCCGGGAGTTGAGAAACGGGCCAGCCCGGTCGAAAAATTAATGATCCGGCCACCATCAGCAATTACGGGTAAGCTCTTTTGTGTTAAGAAGTACACGCCTTTAAAATGCACATTAAACAGGTTATCAAAATCCTCTTCCGTAGTTTGCGCGAATGGCGAGGCCGCGTCAATACCTGCATTATTGATCAGGAAATCAAAGGTATCACGGTTCCATTTTTCGTTTAGGGTTGCTTTCAGTTTTGTAATGAAAGCATCAAAGGTGGATACGATACCTGTATCCAGTTGCAAAGCAGCAGCTTTTTGCCCTGCCAATTCAATTTCTGCAACTACTGCTTCAGCTTCCTCTTTTTTACTGCGATAAGTAACTATTACATCAATACCTTTTTTAGCCAGGTGCAATGCCGCATTTTTTCCAAGCCCGCGGCTTCCGCCGGTTATCAGTGCAATTTTATTTGTTCCCATTGTGATGTTTTTTTTAATGTTTTAACAATACAAAGGTGCAATAGTTGGGAATGAAAATTATGGTGACTACTTCAGATTAAATGGTGACCGTTTCAGTTTTTTCTTTCAGATACTTCTCCAAAGAATTCGAAATAACATTGTTTTTTTACAATAACTGCAAGTTTATCCCATTCAAAATCAGCTCAAAACGAATAAAAATTAAATTAAACTACTTAAACTATAGGAATTATATAATTTATTATTACATTTGTACTGTCAACAACGACAACACGTTCTTTACATAACTTATCAAGAAAGACTGAGGGAAAGGCCCAAAGACGTCTTAGCAACCTGTACATCCGCATAATGTAAAAGGTGCTAATTCCTGCTCCTGTGCAAAACGGGAGAGAGATAATTATATCTACACCCCACAACCGATCTGATTAAGTGAATTTTTATGGTTTTCAAGTCGCGTGACCGAGAGGATAGGTGGGGGTCCGCAATACCCTAAACGGCAGTTCGAATCTGCCCGCGACATCAAATTTTTCCAATCCTTTTTTTTATAGCTTACAGGTTAACTCTGTACCTTGTTGAGATCCGCAGGTACGGGTAAATTTTGTCTACATCCGGGTGATTTTTATAGTTTCCTTCCAACCTGAAATATCCAGGTTCGGCACTTATCGAGAGGTCTTTTAACACACGGTAACTTATCTCATTGGTTATGGTATGTAAAAAATAATGTGACTTATTACCGTTAATAGTCATGAGCCAACTACCGCGATAATTAATACTATAATAAAATCTGTTACCTATATTAAAACCAGCTCTGCCGTTTATGGCGAAACCCGAGCCGTAGTCATAATTACGCCCTCTATACAGGTAGGGATCGGGAGCGGCTCCTAAAATGATAAGCCCCGCACCCACCGCCGTATTCACTTTAAAGCCATTCAATAATCTAAATTCGGATAGTAAATTAGCCTTTACGCTTTGCCCTCCGTAAAAGAAAGCGGCATTACGTATATAATCATAATTAGCCGATATGATGATCAGGTTTTCCACGCTATCCGATATTGACACGTCCCATCCTGCAAGAGATCCATAAACACTGATCACATTAACCGCACTGCTATCGTCTTTTCCAAACTCGGCTGTGATGGAAATATTGCTGAAAGGTGTGTGCAAATTTTCGTTAGAAGCGCCGTAAAGCAGCTTCGCCCGGCCAAACCAACCAAACCGTCCATGGGTTAACAATCCCTGGTTGCCGCTGTTAAACTTACGTGCGCCCAGATCAAATTCGGCACTTACTTTTGATGAATCATCCTGCGACCTATTTGCCGGCCCAACAACCTTTCCCCATTTTCCATCAATAATGCGGTTAAGCCCATTCATCGGGTTAACCAAAAAACCCAGCACCTCACTGGCCTGCCGTTTAAAACCGCGGCGATGGTTATTAATGATCTTATTTGATAGCCGATAGGTCATTTCACCCAATACTATGCCGCCAAAGCTGGTGTTGATAAAATCATTAGGGGCGGGTGCCTGGTTTTCGGCAAATGTTTCCCACAGGTAACTGCCCACCATAGTAGCCGGTACTGATTGCCAAAAACTATAACCATTACTCCTGAAGGCGCTATAAAACATGCTGCCGTGATATGGATGTCCAAACTGGTTGGTTTGAAACGGATCATTGTCCCAGGTCCAACTGCCTGGGTTCAGGTTATGGCCTGTTGTTTTCCAGGAAATCCGGGCATAATCAACGTTGACTATATAGCGATCATATGTCCAGGGCGCAATCTCGGCGAGGCCAAGCTCTAAGGCAGCCCTTCCAAAACGTTTCTGTTTTGCCGGCGGATCTGAAAATCGTGTTATGGTATCTTTTTCCTTACGCAGGTCAAAAATATTAACCTGGGCCCCTACTTGCTGGCTGCAGAAAAGCATGAACAGTAAAAGCGGCAGTATAATTCCTAACCTTCCGGAGTATTGCCTGATAAAATGGTAATCCGTTAAAGTCATATACACTAACAATTTAAAAGATACAGCTACGAAAGTTATAAAGGATGAAGTGAATTAGGTTAAAAAATGTTTGAGCAATATTTAATTAATGTTAAGGCGGATATAATTTTGATAATGCATTGGGCGGTAATGGGTACCAATAATTGTTATTTCCTTATTTAAGTACTGAAACATATTTTCATATATTTAGCATTGCTTAACCTGTATATTAAGCACCATAACCAGTATAAATTATTGCAATTACTTTTTACTTATGAAGATCTTCAATATCATATGGGTTGTACTTTTTGTCACATTTGCAGGTTTACAGTATAATGATCCAGATCCTTACCTTTGGATGCCCATTTACCTTTATTGTGCCTGGTTTTGCTACCTGGCAGCAAAAAAAGAGTTTTACCCCATTGGCTATGCAGCCGGCATAATCATTTTTACAGGTTATGCCATTTATAAGATATTTGATAACAATGGCCTTATCGACTGGTTTAAGTTCCATCATGCCGAAAGTCTTGTGCAAACCATGAAAGCCGAAAAGCCCTGGATTGAAGAAGTGCGTGAGTTTTTCGGGTTACTGATCTGTGTAGCAGTACTGGCAATTAACTGGATCTATGCTATAAGAGAAAACAAAAAAGTACCGGTAAAAAAGGGAAAAAAGTAAGCCCCCTCTAAATCTCCCCCGGTAGGGGAGACTTTTAAGGTCCCTCTCTCCTGGAGATGAGGCTTCTTTTTACAAATACGACAACCCATTAAATTCCCCATCACTATAATAAAAGGGCTCAAAACCGTCTTCGGCAAGTTCACAACTTACCTGCATGGTGGTAAAAGTAACATCGCCAAAAATATTGGCTATGGCCGAGTCGGCAGCATCATGGCCGGTAGCTATTTTGATAAGGCCGTTTAAAGGTATCAGCCGCGTTGCATCAAACAGGATCCACTTGCCGCCAAGATAAGCCTCAAAGCAGGCGTGGAAATCGGCAGGTTTAAGATGATAGGCGTACCCTGTAAAATAGCGGGCAGGTATGGTAAGCGCACGGCAAAGGGCAATGCCCAAGTGTGCAAAATCACGGCAAACGCCGGCCTGCTCGGTAACGGTATCAAAAGCTGATGTTTGTGAATTGGTTGATCCGCTTAAATATTGTACGTTTTTATTGATCCAGTTGGTTAATTCAACCACCTGCTCAAAAGGGTTGGTAACATGCCCGAACATATTATGTGCAAGCCGGTATAATTTGTCCGACTGACAATAGCGGCTTGGATTTAAATATGGCAGCACCGGCGAAGGCAGCTCAGAAACGTGGGTTTCCTGTAAATTACCGAAATTGGTTATTTCATAACAATTATCAACCGTAGCTTTGTAGGTAACTTTAATATTGGGCGTATCGGCACTTACATCAAAACGTACCAAACGATTTTCGCCTTGCAGGGTTTGCAGCTCTTCAAACTTGATATATGGTTCCAGGCCAAATTCTTCACTTATTACCGTTTGATTTGGGCTGCGTAACGCGTGTATGTTTAAAATCAATGTGCCCGGCGACCGTACTACATATTCCATTTGGGTAAACACATCGAATTTCATGTTATCAGCTTTCTGTTTTTATTTCTTCTAATTTGTTAAATGTGGCATCCATCCAATCCTCCGAAATATGCTCAAGTGCCAGTTTCAGTTCCTCGGCCCATTGGGTTGAGATATGTTCAAGGTCCTGCTTATTATAACGCTGCTCAACAATATTGAAACTATCCTTTTTATAAACAGCCACATCTATCGGAAAATCGACATTGTTCGAGCTCACCCTTGTTGAATCGAATGAAAGAAAACCTGTTTTTAGCGCCAGTTTCAGGCTCGAATCTTCATTAAGGATACGGTTAAGGATAGCTTTACCATGCCCCGAATTTCCGATAACCACGTATGGCGCCCCCTGCCCTAACTCCACCCAGTTTCCTTCGGGATATAGCAAAAAAAGCTTGTGTTCATCATCATCGCGCAGTTGCCCGCCAATGATGGTATTCAGGTCAAATCGTAACCCGGCTGCATCAAGCGACGCTTTATCTTCCTGTGCGGCACGCTTTACCTGTTCGCCAAATGCATTCACGGCCTTATACATCTTATTAAACTCGGCTGTCTCCAATAATTCATTAAAATATATCACGGCCTTATCACGCACCGAGCGCAAACCGCTGGTCATGATAAACAGCGAAAAATGATCCTTTTGTTCTATAGTGATCTTCTTTTTTACAGTGGTATCCGTCCCCGAAGTTATACGGGTATCGGCAATGGCCAATAAGCCCTCTTTAACTTTAATTCCCAGGCAATAAGTCATTTGATTAGCGTCGTTCGTTATAAATTAATACTTGCCAAAGTAATTAAATAATGCGAGATTTATTTACCGGTTATTCATAAACCATTTATTTGCCGATACATCTTTTTCGGGCCTAACTACCTTTTATTTTATTGCATACAATGAAATTCAAATCAGCATTACTCATCCTCGCATTTATTTTTAACCTCAACTTTGTCAAAGCGCAAAAACACAGCCCTGTCCCTGTTATTTTCGACACGGATATCGCCGGAGATTATGACGATGTTGGTGCGATGGCTATGCTGTATGCCTTTGCAGATAAGGGTGAGGCCAAAATATTAGCAACCATATCCTGCAATGCCTTCGAAACTACCGCACCAACCATCAGTGTGATCAACACCTATTTTGGCAAGCCCAATATCCCCATAGGTATTGTAAAAAAAGACAAACCCAATAAGGACTGTGCACAGCAATGGGCCCAGGCTATTATTGCCAAATATCCGCATAACATAAAATCAAACAGCCAGGCAGTTGAAGCGGTAGCACTTTACCGCAAGGTGCTGGCAAAGCAAGCCGATGGCAGCGTAACTATTATTTCGGTAGGATTTTTCACCAACCTGGCCGATCTGCTCCGGTCGGGAGCTGATAAATACAGCAAACTGGATGGAGAACAACTGGTGAAAAAGAAAGTAAAACAACTGGTATCCATGGCTACGGGAATAGGTACCGACGGTAAAACCTTTAGCGAATACAATGTCAATGTAGACGCAGCCTCTGCGCAAAAAGTGTTTAAAGACTGGCCTACACCTATTACCCTTAGCGGTTTTGAAATTGGTGAAAAAATCCTGACGGGGATCCGCCTGGTCAACAATACATTAATACAAAACAGCCCGGTAAAAGACGCTTTCCAGATAGCACTTACAAAAGACAAGAATACAACCGGCCGGAACAGTTGGGACGAAACCGCCGTATTAACAGCCATCAGGGGGCCCAAACCTTATTTTACCTATCGCAAACTTAACATGGAAATAAAGGACAACGGTACCGATGTAGTGGTACCGGGAGAGCGGTTTCTATATCTTCAATTTGCCATGCAGCCCGGGGATATTGCAAAGGATATTGAACAATTGATGATGCACCAGCCTGTTAAAAAATGAATAGTAATATACTGCTAAAAATACCAACTACTTGGTATTGAATCTTTACGCGATAGATAGCACCTTAGTTTATTATGAGCGAACCCATTAAAATTCAGGTATCCATTTTTTGCGAGCCTTGCATCATCTGCGGCAGCAGGCCTGTCATTGCACAGGCTAAAGGTAAATTTATTGTAAGATGCGGTGCCAACCCAAATCATTATCAAACGCCGCCCGGAATGGTGGATATAGCCAATTGGAATAAACATAACCGCCGGGAGCCTGGTTTTACCCCAAATATAGGGCATCTTAAACAAGGCTGATCACTTAAAATAACGAGTTACCACATAGCCGATGGCTTCTTTTATATAGGTCCCCCAACCTGCTAAAGCACCTGCATTGGGCAAAAAATCATCGGCAGATACCGAAAACCTGCGGCTGGAAAAATTGCAGGGGTATGCAACCACGTCAACTCCCTGTTTTTTAAATATCATCAGGGAACGGCGCATATGAAATGCCGAGGTAACCAGTAAATATGGTGCTTTAAGTTTATGCTGCTGCAAGAGTTCTTTTGAAAAAGCGGCATTTTCAATGGTATTCCGAGATTTCGGTTCGCTTAGTACGCAACTGTCCGCAACCTGCATTTCCCTGAGTTGCTCCCTTACCCAATCAGCCTCCCTAAAACCCGATGGCCTCAAAAGCCCGTTTCCTCCTGTGATAAGAAGATGGCTGACTTTACCTGTTTTTTGCAAACGAACACCCTGGATAAACCTATCGGCAGCAGAGTTAAAGAAACCGCCGCCATTGCCATCATCCGAGCTAAAACCACCCAGCACTATAGCACAGGTATACTTTTTATCGGCTGGTACAGTAATCTCCCTGATATCCCAACACCAGCTAACCAGGTTAAGTAACAATGAATTAGAGAAAATATAAAGCACAATAATACCTGCAAGCAAAAATTTCCGTTTACGTTTTACGTTCTTTGAAAAAAGGGCGATCAATAAAAATGCGAATACCCATAGAAGCAAATTCATTAAAAACGAAAGAACTTTTGAAAAAATAAAAAACATATGGCGGTTATGGTGTTTAAGTACTTCAAATATAGAAGCTTTTATTGGGCGAAGTAACAAACTGGCATTATCATTGTCATATATCAGAAAAGAAAAATAAATTATGGGCTTTATCAAAACTCTTGCGATAGGTGCTGCAGTTGCTTACGGAATAAATTACGTAACCAAAAAAGGACCCGACGGTAAATCAATTATCGATAACCTGGTTGACAACGCCCCCGAATGGGCCGATCGCGCTAAAAAATACGGCGAACTTACTTTGGAACAAATTGCCGTGCGCACTCAAAATTTCAGGGATAATAACAGGCGTTAATACGTCCTGCCTGGTACTTTATATGTTAACATTTGTTATTAGCCGGCTTTATCTCCTGTCTAAAAAGTTATTGTAGAATAAAGAAGATGTGTCATTGCGAGCGTAGCGCGGCAATCGCATACTTTACAGAGTGGCTATGCTTCCGTGCGGTTGCTACGTTCCTTATAATGATGTGATTATAAGTTACTGATTTATTAAGTATATTTTTTTGATCGTTTTTTTTTAAATATTGGCGTTGCCTGCGGCCCGTGCTATCCGCTCATACTACGCAAGCCTTAGCCACTTGGCCGGTATCCGCTCCTATCACTAACGCGGCCCCCGCGCAGCATTGCAAAAATATATTTTTAATATTATCACGCTGGGAATTGTCTGCAAACGGCATAACTCTTTAACTATTTATCCTGTAATCCTCCAATCCTATAAATCAAGGTTCCTTACCAACCATTGTTCACGATACTGTTTTGGTGTAATTCCCTCAAAACGCTTAAAAAACTTGGTAAAGTTTGATGGATCAAAAGTAAGCCGGTTAGCTATTTCGGCTACACTGACCTTGTTTTCCTGCAGCATGGTTTTGGCAATCCCCATGATTTTTTCCTCGAAAAAGGAACAGGGATGTTTGCCTGTGGTGAGTTTAATAGTATTGCTCAAATGGGTAGGATGGATATGCATTTCATCAGCAAAATCACGGATCTCGTACATGTCCAATACGCGGTTGTTCAGCACATCCTCAAGGTGTTTGTCAATGGCCTTCAGATAGTCGGCGGTAATTTCATGCTGACGGGCCAGTATCTTTTTCGGAACAGTAAGCGTTGCTTCCATCATACAAAATTAAGCAAACAGATCGGGCTTAAACAGCGGTGCTACCCGCTTTTTAGATGCCTGCTCATAAGCATATCCCAATTTTATGATGTCGCCCTCTTTGTAGGCTGTACTAAAAAACGATAACCCAACCGGCAGGCCATGGGCCAACCCCATGGGCACTGTAATATGCGGATACCCCGCCATAGCTGCAGGACCTGAAAAGCTAAAACCATTATCATAGTCGCCATTTACCAGGTCGATACATACAGCCGGGCCATTAGTGGTACCTATGATGGCATCAAGTTTATATTTGGCCAGCATATCGTCAATAACTTTACGGGTACCTGTATTGGTTTGCTTAACTGCGTCAAGATACTCCTTACTGTTCAGGTCACCTTTGGCTTGAGCTAACTCCATCGTTTCCTGTTTAAAGAAAGGCATTGCTTTAACCTCATTTTGCTTGTTAAAGGCAATTACATCGGCCAGGGTTTTTATTTTGCTGTTGGCGTTGCCAAAGTATTGATTAAGGCCGTCTTTAAATTCATAAAGCAGCACGGTAAATTCATTTTTGCCTATGGTTTTTAGCTCCTTGTTTAATTCTATCTCCACCACTTCGGCACCTTTACTTTTCAGGGTTTTGATGGCATCCTGTAATAATGCCACAACGGTTGGGTTATCATTAAGCGCAGATTTCTCAATCCCCAGGCGCTTACCCTGTAAACCATTAGCGTCTAAAAATTTGGTATAATCCGCCTCGATCCTGCCTTTACTACCAAGTGTTGCCAGGTCGAGCGTATCAATACCGGTAAGCGCTCCGAGTAATATGGCGGCGTCCTTAACTGTACGCGCCATTGGTCCGGCCGTGTCCTGCGTTTTGGAAATGGGGATTATACCCGACCGGCTCCACAAGCCCACAGTTGGCTTAATGCCCACCAGGCCGTTAACCGATGCCGGCGATACTATCGAGCCGTTGGTTTCTGTACCGATACCAATAACGCAAAGATTGGCTGCTACAGCCGTTCCGGTACCGGCGCTTGAACCGCTGGGGTTTCTATCTAAAATATAAGGGCACTTAGTTTGCCCTCCCCTGCTGCTCCAGGCGCTGGTTGAATGTGTAGACCGAAAGTTTGCCCACTCGCTTAAATTGGTTTTGCCCAATATCACAGCACCTGCCTCACGAAGCTTATGCACTATAAAAGCATCTTGCTTGGCAAAATTATCGGCCAAAGCTAATGAGCCCGCCGTGGTGTGCATGTTATCGCCGGTATTAATATTATCCTTTATCAGCACAGGTATACCATGCAGCGGACCACGCACCTTACCCTTTTCACGTTCCCGGTCCATCGCATCGGCCATGTTCAAGGCATCTTTATTAAGCTCGATAACCGAGTTAAGCATGATGCCTTTTTTATCTATCTGATCAATGCGTTTCAGGTACAGCTCGGTAATCAGCCTTGAAGTAAACTGTTTGCTCTGCATTTTTTGCTGCAGATCGGTAATGGTTATTTCGCTCAGTTCAAATATATCGTCCTTACTGTTATCGGCAGCGGCAGTTTCATCGGCTTTATTTTCGGCAGATGGCTGATTGCAGGAAGCCGCTACTAAAGTAGATATCGTTAATCCGGCTAATGAACCGGTTTTGAGGAAATTTCTTCTGTGCATAACTGTTTAAATAAAAGGCATTACAAGTAACAAAATATTTAACTACTTTGAAAATTACGGAGGGTGGAGATAGTTAAATGTTACAATGTACTAACAGGATATATCACGCAAAGCCGCTAAGACGCAAGGCTATTGCAACTTGACCTCTTGGCGACTTAGCGCCTTTGCGAGCAACCTTTATGCTTCAGACCTTATTTCGATATCATCCCCGATATCACATTAATGCTCAATGCCACAATAGCTGTATTAAACGCAAAAGAAATTAATCCGTGTAACCAGGCCAGGCGGCGGATAGAGCGGGCGGAAATCTCCACGTCGGATACCTGGAAAGTCATGCCTACTACAAACGAAAAGTATACAAAATCGAGGTAATCCGGCTCTTTTTCATCACCCGGAAATTCAAGGCCGCCGAGATGTTTGAGTTTTTTATCATCATCGGGATCTGTAGTATAATACATATGGGCGTAACGCAAGGTGAATATAGTGTGTACCAGCCACCATGAAACAATAACCGATGCCATGGCCAATAAAACCCGCGCCGTCACAACCGCATCCGATTGGTTTTTTGTGGATAACAATAGAAATACTATTGCCAGCAAACTCATCATTGATGATACTATCACAAACAAAAATATCAGCGTGCGGCTTGAGTCTTCGATACTGGCTATTTTACGGATTTCGGCGGGGTTGGCCGTCAGAATAATGATCCAATCCATAATAATGATGCATAAACCAAATGCTATCCAGGTTACCAAAGCAACCGTTGGCGCCGAAAAACGCGCCCAGGATAAAAACAGTGTTATTGCTGCGGCCCCTAACGAGATCAGGAGGCGGTGATGGGCATCAAGACTAAAAAATACTTTGGTTTTTGTTTTGGCTTTTTGAGGCATACAATTTAAGCTACACCATAAATATGATAATGTTTGATGTAGATTAAATGAAGATACTAAAAATCGTCTTCCTCAACAATCCAGGCCACACGCCCTACCTGCCCGTCATCCAACTGCACTTTTATTCCGCGTGAGTGGTAAGCCGCACTGGTGAGTAACCGTTTTACAAAGCCCCGGGTTAGCGTACCGGTGCGCTGATCTTTTTTTAGTATGATATCAACCTCAAGGCCGGGGTATATATCGCTTCTGTTTTGTCCATTCATGACCGTTGATTTATTTGATTACGTTGATTTCGCTGATTTTATTTTTTGATTTTTTTGATTGATATGATTTCACCGATTGAATAGATCGACAATAATCTTATCACAAAAACCAGGCAAATATCAATTTTTCGCAAGATAATCGGCTATAAAAGTTTTAACGCGTTCTTTGTTGCCATTGTCAAAACCATCAATTTTTTTTACAATCACATTTTTGTTGTTTACAAGGTATACTTGTGGGATAAAGCCTAAATTGTATTTTGCCTGTGCTTTAGAAAACACCTGCTGAGGTATGATGAGTTGCTGCCAGGGCATATCTTCAGCTTTCATAACTGGTAACCAGTTCTCTTTCTTTGCATCTATTGATACGCTAACAAATCTGATATCATCTTTATTAAATTGGGCTGCTATCCGCTTTAAGGAAGGGATTTCCTGGCGACATGGGCCGCACCAGCTTGCCCAGAATATCACCATGTTTAACTTTTTTGTATTATCCACCAGGTTCACCGGCTTTTCATCAGCATCATTGAAAACGCTATTAGCAAACTGATTTTTATCTGCAAGCTGATTATCAATAAACCGTTTCAGTTTTTTCCCATAGTACGATGCTTTTGCTTCATCGCCAAAAGAGTTGAATAATTCTTTCAATTGGGAATGATCTAAGTAAAATCTAAAACCATGCAACGCAAGTAAACTCCAATAAGAGTCGGGATTCTGACTGATAATTTTTTTTATCCTTTCTGCTTGCGCGGTTCTCCTAATACCATCTTTACTTATACGGATATAAGGCAGCGTTATATTCTTCAAAAACGACTCGGATTGTGGCCCACCTTTTAAGATCGCTCCTTCAGTTTTTGAGAGGTCTCCGGTTATTGTGGTTATTCCCGAACTTATAACAAAAAAAGTATACCTGGAATGATTTTTTGAAGGCTCATACGGATTGGCAACATCTATAAATTGCTGTTTTTCTTTTTCGTCGAGATAATTTAACTGAACAAGATCGGCAAAAAAAGGGGTATCCCGTTTAAATCTAATTTCGAACTTTCCATCAGCAACTTTGGCAGAGTCTGTGGCTTTACTAAAAAATGAATAAGCGGGTTTGTAATACACCCATTTACTTTTAAGGCCTTTTATATCGCCTTTAATAATTACGGTATTATCATGTTTACAGGAAAACAGGCTGATAAGCATCAGCAGGATGATGTAATAAGGTTTTTTCATTGGTTTAGTATCAGGGTGTTTAAAAAATTCCTGATACTAAGATAACTACTTAACCAATCCTTTTATTGCCTGCTCTACTTTTCCGAAATCAAAATTATCGATCAGTTTATTAAACGAAGCCGAGATCTGCTCATTGCCCAAATTACCGATGCTACCCTCATGAGTATGGTTCACCGTTTTATCAGGGTTAAAATTGCCTGCTTCAATAGCCAAACCAATCTGTTTATAAGCATCGCGGAATGGTGTACCGCTCAGCGTTAAACGGTTCACTTCCTCTACACTAAACAGGTAAGCGTATTTGGCATCATCCAAAATATTCGTTTTAACAGTGATATTTTGCAGCATGAAAGTTGCCATTTGCAGGCAGTGCTTCAGGTCGGCAAAGGCAGGGAACAGTAATTCTTTTAATAGCTGTAGTTCGCGATGGTAACCCGATGGCAAGTTGGTGGTCATCATGGCTACATCGGTAGGCAGCGCTTGCAGACGATTACATTTGCCGCGCATAATTTCCCAAACATCAGGGTTTTTTTTGTGAGGCATGATGCTGCTGCCGGTAGTTAATGCATCAGGATAGCTTACAAATGAAAAATTCTGGCTCAGGTACAGGGTTTGGTCCATAGCCATTTTAGCCAGCGTTGCTGCAATGGTTGATATGGCCTGTGCAATGATACGCTCGGTTTTACCACGACCCATTTGCGCGTAAACAACGTTATAATTAAGGTTATCAAAACCTAAAAGCTGTGTAGTTAAAGTACGATTAAGCGGAAACGACGAGCCATAACCGGCAGCCGAACCCAGCGGATTTTTATTGGTAATGCGGTAAGCAGCCAAAACCAGTTCAAGGTCATCAACCAGGCTTTCGGCATAGGCGCCAAACCATAAGCCAAATGATGATGGCATAGCCACCTGCAGGTGGGTATAACCCGGCAATAAAACATCTTTATGTTTTTCACTTAATTCAATAAGCTGGCGGAACAAGGTTTCGGTGCTTTCAACAACTTCCTGCAACTGGTGACGGAAGAAAAGCTTAAGGTCGACCAAAACCTGGTCGTTACGTGAACGGCCGCTGTGGATCTTTTTACCGGCATCGCCAATACGCTGGGTAAGCAGCAACTCAACCTGTGAGTGTACATCTTCCACATGTTCGTCAATACGGAAACCGCCTTTGGCAATATCGGCGTAAATATTTTTCAACTCGCGTTGAACAAGCTCAAGGTCGGTGCTGTCCATCAGCCCAACGCTTTGCAGCATGCGGGTATGGGCCAGTGACCCCAAAACATCAAACGCAGCCATTTGCTCATCAAATTCGCGGTCGCGACCAACAGTAAAGTTTTCAACCAGTTCGTTAACGTTGGTAGTTTTTTGCCATAGCTTGCTCATGGTGCAAATGTATAAATTATCTGAACTGTCTTATTTTGTCTGAACTCGAATTTATTGAATTAAATGAATTTATTGAATTTGCTCAGCATTCTGTTAATTCCTTAATTGCATAAATTCGGGTTCAGAAAAAAATCAGCGTAATCAATGTAATCAAAAAAATCAACGGTCAGAATCCCGGTCAGACAGTTCAGGATGCCAATCCCGATCTATCCGGTTAACATTGTTGATTGTGACAACTTATCATAGGCTTTGGCCAATATTGTATAAACCGCTATCTTAACCACATGAAACACCCTTTATGTAAGCCATTGCTTAGCATTGCCTTATCATTTTGCTTTTATTCGGTAACACATGCCCAAACGCCCGGGGCTGCAGGTCTTAAGTCCGAGTATCTTGTAAACCCTCTTGGTATCGATAATACGCGTCCCCGTTTAACCTGGCTCATGAATGATAAAGCACAGGGAGCAGCTCAAAGTGCTTACCAGTTGTTTGTAGGTACAGATTCAGTTGCCGTTGTTACAAGTAAAGGCAACGCGTGGGCCACCAACAAAATTGCTTCATCAAATAATCTTGTTATTTATAGTGGCCAACAACTAAAACCTTTTACTAAGTATTTCTGGAAGGTTCAGCTTTGGGACCGGGCAGGTAAAAAGCTTGCCTCATCAGCTATAAACAGTTTCGAAACCGGCATGATGGGCATGCAAAACTGGAAAGGCTCATGGATCAGCGATAATAAAGGGATAGCAGTAAACCCTGCCCCCTATTTTCGGAATACGTTTAAGGTAGCTAAACCAATCCGCTCAGCAAGGGCTTATGTCGCGGTTGCTGGCTTATATGAACTTTATCTCAATGGCAAAAAGATTGGCAATCACAGGCTCGACCCTATGTATACCCGGTTCGACAGGCGCACACTTTACGTTTCGTACGATGTTACAGCTCAGTTGCAAAGCGGCAAAAATGCTGTGGGTGTGTTGTTAGGTAATGGTTGGTACAATCACCAAAGTACTGCGGTTTGGTTTTTTCACCAGGCGCCATGGCGTGCTCGCCCGGCGTTTTGCATGGACCTACGCATAACCTATACCGATGGCACAGTTGAAACCATAAAATCCGGCACCGACTGGAAAACTTCACTTAGTCCAATTGTTTTTAACAGCATTTATACCGCCGAGCATTACGACGGCCGGTTAGAGCAACCGGGCTGGAACACCGCCAACTTTGACGACAGCAAATGGAAGCCAGTCATTAACCGTTCGGCCCCGTCCATGAACATTGTATCACAAGCTATGCAGCCTATCCGTGCGGTTGATACCATCAGCACCAAAAGCGTTACCAAAATTGACAGCGACGTTTGGGTGTTTGACATGGGCCGAAATATTTCGGGCGTAAGCCAGATCACTGTTAAAGGTGATTCGGGCACCGTGATCCGTCTTAAACATGCAGAAAGATTGAACAAAAACGGACATGTTGATCAATCAAACATCGATCTGCATTACCGCCCTACTGATGATAAAGATCCATTCCAGACCGATATTTTCATTTTAGGCGGCAAGGGCGAAGAAACATTTTCGCCGCGTTTTAACTACAAAGGTTTTCAATATATTGAGGTAAGTAGCAGCAAACCCATCCAAATTGGCAAAGAAAACATCAAAGCGTTTTTTATGCACAGCGATGTAGAGCCCATCGGTACCGTTAAAGCATCCAATCAAACCATTAACCAGATCTGGACGGCTACCAACAATAGCTACCTCAGCAACCTGTTCGGCTATCCCACTGATTGCCCTCAACGTGAAAAGAACGGCTGGACCGGCGATGCCCACATTGCCAGCGAAACCGGCCTCTATAATTTTGATGGCATCACCGTTTACGAAAAATGGCTGGCCGATCATCGCGATGAGCAGCAACCTAACGGCGTACTCCCTTCAATTATCCCAACCGGCGGCTGGGGCTACGAGTGGGGTAACGGGCCCGACTGGACCAGTACCATCGCCATTATTCCTTACAATATTTATTTATTTTATGGCGATAGCAAACTATTGGCCGATAGCTATAATGCTATTGAAAAATACGTAAACCACATCGATGAGCTTTATCCGACCGGCTTGACCACCTGGGGCCTGGGCGACTGGGTGCCGGTAAAATCGGTTTCGCCGGTTGAGCTTACTTCGTCTGTTTATTATTATACCGATGCCAGCATACTGGCTAAAGCAGCCAAAATATTAGGCAAACAGGTCGATTATGTAAAATATTCGGCATTGGCCAATAAGATCAGGAACGCCATCAATGCTAAATATTTAGATACTACAACTGGCCTTTACGGCAAGGGCTTACAAACAGAATTAAGTGTACCACTCTACTGGGGTGTAGTGCCCGATAACATGAAAAGTAAAGTTGCCGCCAATCTGGCTAAACGTGTTGAAGCCGATAACTTCCATTTGGATGTAGGCATTTTGGGTGCCAAGGCCATCTTGAGTGCACTAAGCGATAACGGTTATCCGGATGTTGCCTACAAAATAGCCTCGCAGGAAACCTTCCCATCATGGGGATGGTGGATGGTTAACGGCGCTACCACACTATATGAAAACTGGCAAATAGATGCAAAATCTGATATTTCGCTCAACCACATTATGTTTGGTGAAATTGGCGCATGGCTATACAAGGGCATTGCAGGTATTCACCCCGATCCGGAGCATCCCGGCTTTAAAAATGTATTACTGCAACCGCACTTTGTACCAAACCTAAACGAATTTACGGCTACCCACAAAGGGCCTTATGGTAACATTGTTTCATCGTGGCAACGCACCGGTAACAGTGTAACTTATAAAGTAAGTGTGCCTGCAAACTCAAGTGCAACAATTAGCTTCCCGGCTGGTAAAGTTTATCTTGCGGGCAAAGCAATCAACAACCCTGCGTTGTATAAAATAAATGCGGGCAGCTATGTGTTCGAGGTAAAATAATATCACCGCAAATGCCATAGTATTTTCATATTTTAATATCTGCGCATATCAAATGACCATTTACTGACAGGCCGGGGCAACCCCGGCCTGTTTTTGTATATAAATTTGTCTCACCTTATTTACAATCACTGATACACCATGCGCAGGATACTTACTATCGTATTTTTATTATTTGTTACCAAATTTGCCATGGCAGGCCCTGAAGAGCCATGGTCATTAAGCACCGACAAAGACGGCATCAAGGTTTACACCCGCCATATTGCAAATTCAAAAATCAAAGCCATAAAAGTAGAGTGCACATTTAATGCTTCAGCAGCACAATTGGTGGCGGTTCTTATGGATATCAAAACCTGCAGCGAATGGGTTTACCACACCAAGTCGGCAACTGTTATTAAAGAAGTTTCTCCTTCAGATATTTATTACTACTCGGAAGTAAACATACCATGGCCGGTTCATAACCGTGATTTTGTAGCACATTTAAAAGTTACGCAAGACCCTAAAACCAAAGTGGTTACCATCGACGCGCCGGTTATCTCAAATATGGTACCCGCGAAAGATGGCATCGTAAGAGTTGAAAACTCAACCGGCAGGTGGGTTATCACTCCCGTTGATAGCAATCATGTAAGTATCGTTTACACCCTGCACCTTGATCCGGGAGGCTCGGTACCTGCCTGGCTTATCAATATGTTTGCCGCACAAGGCCCTACCGAAAGTTTTAAAGGTTTAAAAAAACAATTGCAGAAACCGGCTTATAAGGATGTGAAGCTGGCATATGTGCAGTAGTTGCGTTCTGTCTGAACTCGAATTTTAGGAATTAAAGAATTTATCGAATTGGTTTGTTAGTTCCACAATTCCCGTGCTATTCTAAGTCTGTTAACTATCGGGGAGTATGTAGTTATAACTACACACATAGTACATCCATAGACAGAGTCTGCGAACAGCAAACAGTGAAGAATTTGCTTGGTAGTTCACTGCATAAAGATTCTGTCTATTCTTTAATTCCTAAAATTCGAGTTCAGACAAAATCCTGTCTTCCAAAAATCCCCCCAAATCCAGGTTCAGACAACTTGCAAATAAACGTCAGCATTTTGCAAATAAAATTGAAAACTCGTATCACACTTAGCTGTACTTTCGGTGGTAGTATATAACCGTTTAATTTGCCGGCAGGATACCAGGGGATAGTTGTGCAAATTATAAACGCTAATATTGCTTTAACCAATAAAGTAAACGTATAAACGATGAGAGTTGCCTTGTTTGTTCCTTGCTATGTTGACCAGTTTTACCCAAAAGCGGCCATTGCTACGCTGGAGTTACTGGAGAAACTTGGCTGTGAGGTTCACTACCCTAAAAATCAAACCTGCTGCGGGCAGCCAATGGCCAATTCGGGCTATGAGCATTTAACCGGCGGCTGCAATAATCTATTTGTCGATAATTTTTCGGGATACGATTATGTCGTTTGTCCGTCGGGAAGTTGTACCCTGCACATCAAAGAGCATTTACATGCTGATGGAAAAGAGGACCAGGCAACAGAGATCCGCAAAAAAGTTTATGAGCTTACCGAGTTTTTGGTAGATATTTTACGGGTTAAACAACTTTCGGCAAGTTTCCCTTACAAGGTTGGTTTACACCACAGCTGCCATGGTTTGCGTGGTTTACGCATAGCCCAAATGAGTGAGCTTGTTGCCGAACCATTCAGCAAACCGGCCCAGTTACTGGATCTGGTGAATGGCCTGGAACTGGTACAACTTAGCCGCCAGGATGATTGCTGCGGTTTTGGAGGAACGTTTTGTGTGGTTGAGGAGGCGGTATCGGCCAAAATGGGGAAAGACCGTGTAGCTGATCATATATCGCACGGGGCGCAATATATTACCTCGGCCGATCTTTCGTGCCTGATGCACCTTGAGGGCATCCTGCGTCGCCAAAACAGCGATGTTAAAGTAATTCACGTAGCCGAAATTTTAAACAACAGCCTGTAATGAGTACCGCTACTACCAAAGATCACCCGCATTTAGCTGCCGAATTTAACCGCGATGAGCCCCGTGTAAACTGGCATGATGAAACCCTATGGTGGGTACGTGCCAAACGGGATATTGCCGCTCATAAACTCCCCGAATGGGAACTGCTGCGCGAAACGGCATCACAAATAAAACTGAACGTGCTCTCAAACCTGAGCACCTACCTGGAGCAGTTTGAGGCCAATGCCACCAAAAATGGGATCATAGTACACTGGGCGGCCGACGCCACAGAACATAACCAAATTGTACACGGCCTGCTTGAACAAAAAGGCATTACCAAAATGGTAAAAAGCAAATCGATGCTTACCGAGGAATGCCATTTAAATGAATACCTGAAAGAGCAGGGCATTGATGTAATTGACTCCGATCTCGGAGAGCGCATTGTACAGTTGGCCAATGAACCGCCAAGCCATATTGTGCTGCCTTGTATCCACAAAAAAAAGGAAGAGATAGGTGATATTTTCCACGAACATTTAGGTACGGCCAAAGGCGAATCAGATCCTAAAATATTGACTGAAACTGCCCGTCAACATTTGCGCGAGGTATTTTTAACCCGTCGCGCAGCACTTACCGGTGTTAATTTCGCAGTGGCCGAAACAGGTGAGTTCGTGATCTGTACCAATGAGGGTAACGCCGATATGGGAGCGCATTTAGCCGAGATCCATATCGCATCAATGGGCATCGAAAAGCTTATTCCAGAAAGGAAACATCTTGGTGTGTTTCTGCGCCTGCTTACCCGCAGTGCTACCGGACAGCCTATTACCACTTACTCGAGCCATTTCAGCAAACCGCAGGAAGGCACCGAAATTCATATTGTTATTGTTGATAACGGGCGCAGCATTCAGCTGGGTCGCGAGGAGTTCCGCAACTCGTTGAAATGTATCCGTTGCGGGGCTTGTATGAATACCTGCCCGGTTTATCGCAAAAGTGGCGGTCACAGCTATCATACCGCCGTTGCCGGGCCAATAGGATCCATCCTGGCCCCTAACCTCGACATGAAAAAATATGCCGACCTGCCATTTGCCTCTACCCTTTGCGGTTCGTGCAGCAACGTGTGCCCGGTTAAGATAGATATTCATGACCAGCTGTATAAATGGCGGCAGGTGATTGTGAAGGAAGGATATTCGCCCAAAGCCAAAACTATGGCCATGAAGGCCATGGCATTGACGCTGGCATCGCCAACTTTATACCGCATGGGAGGCAAAACCGGGCGACTGGTGTTTAAATATGTCCCATTTGCGGTAAACAGTAAATTAAACCCATGGTACAATCAACGCGAAATGCCAAAAGCACCCGATGAATCGTTTGGCGAGTGGTATGCCAAAAGGAAAGGAGCAAAAAACTCATGAGCCGGGAAAAAATATTAGCTGCTGTAAAATTTAATCAGCCCACTGCTATGCCGCTGCCAGATATGGAAGTGCTGAATACGCTAACCGATGTCAGAACTGATCTGGTATCAAAATACAAAACCATCGCTACAGCAGGCGGCAGCTTTGTTTATGAGGTTAGTGACTTTGATGAGATCAAAACCATCATTAATAACGAATTTAAAGCCGGCGTTAAGATCATATCTGCCCTTAGCGAACTGAGCGATTACATTTATGCCGAAACTGTAAAGCACGAAGACGGTCACACTTTTGCCGATGTAGAGTTGACCGTACTCCGCACCCAACTTGGCGTTGCCGAAAATGGGGCCCTTTGGCTTACCGAAAAAGATATGGGCAGCCGCGTATTACCTTTTATTGCCCAGCATTTGGCGGTAGTGATTAGCAAAGATGATTTTGTACCTACTATGGCGCAGGCTTATCAAACTATTGGCGATGCTGATTACGGCTATGGCTCGTTTATTTCCGGCCCTTCAAAAACTGCAGATATTGAGCAATCATTGGTGATTGGTGCACACGGGCCAAGGAGTTTATCGGTGTTTATACTTTCTTAAAGATCTTTTAAAAGCGACCTAAAAGTAACGTCATTGCGAGTAACCATCAGGGAAGCCCTGAAAAAAAACGTAATGACATGTAAAATATATTTTAGCGGTGTTGCGCGTGGGCCGCGTTAGGGATTGCAGTGTAAAGCCCACAGCGCGTAGAGAAGTTGCGGGCAGGAAAGGCGAGGACTTGCAACGGAAAGCCCGGGCCGCAGGCAACGCCCATGTTATAAAATTTATCAGAAAAATATACCTAATAATCAATAACTTACAATAACGCCATTATAAGGTACGAAGCAATCCCAAACTATACAGGGTAGACCTGCTTATAGGGGATTGCTTCGTACCTCGCAATGACGCTTTTTGTTTACGCCTCACCTGCCACTAACCAACCTAAAAATCAACAATTTACAACAATGACAAATATATGATACAAAAATATACCGATTGGTATATTTTTGTACTGTCAAAACTAAATGACACACAACAACATGAAAACTTCACAAAATACAGTATTGATAACCGGCGGCAGTGCCGGTATAGGTTTTGAAATTGCAAAACAACTATCAGCTAAAAATAACCACGTAATCATTATTGGCCGCAACCAGGATCGCTTGGACAAAGCAGCCGCTCAATTACAAAATGTAACAGCAATTAAAGCAGATATATCAAATGCAGAAGATGTGGAAGCATTAACCGCAAAAGTGAAAAAAGATTTCCCTCAGCTAAATGTGGTGATCAACAATGCTGGTGCAGCTTCAATTAACGATCTGCTCACTACGCCAAACGTTTTTGAAAACGCACAAACTGAAATGTTTACCAACTATATTTCAGTAATCCGCCTTAACGAAAAACTGCTACCGGTTTTACAGCAGCAAAGCGAAGCGGCTATCGTAAACGTATCATCAATAGTTGCCTTTTTGCCTGGCAAGCAAACTGCCACCTATTCAGCAACTAAAGCCGCCCTGCACTCTTATACAATTTCATTAAGGGCCGCTTTAGAAGACACTAAAATTAAAGTATTTGAGCTAATGCCTCCATTGGTCGATACCGAATTTTCGGCAGAGATTGGCGGGCACAATGGTATCCCGGCTTCGCAGGTTGCTGATGAATTTGTTGCAGGCTTTGAAACCGACAACTTCGAGATCCGCGTTGGTGGTACCGAACCATTCTACCGTCTGTTCCTGTCAAACCCAGACGAAGCTTTAAAAGCCCTTCACCAGAGATAATTCTCTGGTTTTTATTTTTTACCCTAAAAAATACCGATTGGTATTTTTTAGGACAATTTTTAGTTTTTCAATTCATATTTCAATGAAAAAAAGCATCCTTATCATTACCGTTATAGCCGCTGCTATCATGGAACTGATAGATACCTCAATAGTAAATGTTGCCCTCTCGCACATGAGCGGTAACCTTGGCGCTACGCTCGAAGATACTTCCTGGGTTATTACAGCTTATGCCATTGCCAACATCATCGTAATACCGATGACCAGCTTTTTAACCACCAAGCTTGGCCGTCGTAATTATTATATCGGTTCAATCATCGCGTTTACTTTCTTTTCGGCTATGTGCGGACTATCGTCAAACATATGGACACTGGTTGCTTTTCGCTTTTTGCAGGGCATCGGTGGCGGCGCGCTGTTATCAGTATCTCAGGCTATTGTATTTGAGGTTTACGGCAAGGAACGCGTGGGCATAGCCAGCGCGCTGTTTGGCGTGGGTGTGTTTTTAGGCCCGACCATCGGGCCAACATTGGGTGGCTTCATTACCGAAAATTATAGTTGGCCATGGATCTTTTACATCAACATCCCTATCGGTATTGCTGTAACTATATCCAGTTTATTGCTGGTCACTGAACCGGAGATCAAAGCCAAAGTAAAAAGTGTAGACTGGTGGGGCATTCTCCTGCTCGTCATCGGCATAGGCTCCCTCCAAACCGTATTGGAACGCGGCGAAACGGACGACTGGTTTTCGGCAGGTTATATCATCGTGCTTACTATAATAGCTGTCATCAGTCTCAGTACTTTCATTTGGTGGGAGCTCACAACGCCTAACCCTGTTATCGATCTTAGGGTGTTGCGAAGCAAGTCGCTCGCGGTAGCGGCTATATTGACGTTTGTGACTGGTTTTGGCCTGTTTACGTCTGTATTCCTTACGCCTGTTCTTGCCCAAAGGGTGCTGCTGTTCCCGCCAACCATTACGGGGCTTATTCTGTTACCGGGTGCGGTACTGGCCATTGTGGGCTTGTTATTTTCGGCCACATTGTTAAAAAAAGGCGTATCGCCATTAATTATTATCACCGCCGGTTTCATCATCTTTATCACCTTTACCTGGCAAATGTCGCGCATGAACCTGGAGGCAGCACCTGGCGATTTGGTTGGTCCGCTTATTTACCGTGCCATGGGTATTGCCTTATTGACCGTACCCCTTACCGCTTTGGCTGTATCGGGGCTCGAACCTAAAGACATTCCACAGGGGACTGCTTTAAATAACATGATGCGGCAGTTAGGTGGCTCATTTGGCATCGCCGTAATCAATACCTATGTAGCCCAACGTTTCGGATTACACCGCAATGACCTATTATCGAATATTAATATTTTCAACGATCAAACTACGGCACGGATAGCCAAGCTTAGCAATTATTTCAGCAGCCGGGGTTTTTCATCATTTGACGCGCATAATAAAGCTATAGCAGTTATTGACAGCACCATTAACAGACAATCATTTTTATTAAGCTATCTGGATGCCTACCTGTTTTCGGGTTTGATATTTTTTCTGGCTATGCCGCTCTTGTTCCTTGTTATCAACCGTAAAAAACAAGCCCGCCCTGTTGTTATCATAAATGACCACTAATTAAATACCAATTGGTATATTTGTAATATGGAAAACGAATTGTCAAAAGCCGAACGTACACGTCAATTCATTATTGAGCGTACCTCACCCGTGTTCAATAAAAAGGGGTATGCCGGTACATCTCTTTCCGATCTTACCGAGGCTACTGGGCTCACCAAGGGCAGTATTTACGGTAACTTTAAAAATAAGGAAGAAGTAGCTGCCGAAGTATTTGAATATAACTCGGGCAAGGTGCGCAAACAGATCCAGGAGCGGATTCAGCGGGCCACCAGCTACCATGACAAATTATTGGTTTATGCCCAGGTATACCACAGTTTTACGCGGGGTGATTTTATTCCCGGCGGATGCCCTATTCTGAATACTGCTGTTGATGCCGACGACACCAACCCATTGCTGAAAGATAAAGCCGCCAGGGCGGTGATCCGTTGGAAAACGGGCATCGAAAACCTCATCAAAGCAGGTATAGAGGCCGGTGAACTCAAGGCCGACATTAACATTACAGAAACTGCCTTAAGCATGATAGCGCTTATTGAGGGCGGCATCATGATCTCGAAAGTGACAGATTCTCCTGCAAATTTGGATATCGTTTTGGCATCTGTTCATAACCTCGTAGATAACCTGAAGCTGTAAATAATAACAATATCTTAGAGCTACAGGTTGTTACTTGATTGTTACAATAATTGGATATAACTTTGAAAACAAAAGAAACACTCCCCCTGTTATCTTCTTTACCAATTATTAATTATGTCAAAAAAGATCTTGATCCTCGATGATAGCGAGGATATTTTGGAAGTGATGAAAGAAGCTCTGGAAATGGAGCACTATGAAGTTGAGGTACTGAACTATACTGATGACATATGCAAGGCGGCCCTATCAGCTAACGCCGACCTTGTAATTTTGGATTACATTTTGTTCGGTATAAACGGTGGCGAACTTTGCCACATGCTAAAAACAAACCCGGCCACGGCGCATATCCCGGTGGTGATGGTATCGGCCTACCCGCGTGTGCTGGAATCATTAGGCAGCTATGGTTCCGATGCTTTTATTGCCAAGCCTTTTAATTTGAGCGATGTTATCGACACAGTTAACCATTGCTTTTTGGCAGCCGGTGATGATGTGGCACACATGGTTTAAAGATTTTTCTTATTGCACTCTTAAACTTACGAAGTTTTAAAAACTTCGTAAGTTTTTCACCATATCCGTTCAGGAAATTTATTCGATCTACCTGAACAAATCAAAACTATACTGCGCTATGCTCCAAAACTCATCAAGCGCGATAATTCTTGGTTTAAAGAAAGAGATCAGCGCGGGCCAGTCCTGCTGGTTAAATACACTTACGCCGGGTAGGGTTTTAATAATGCGGCTCACTGTTTTACCATACTCATCGGTAGTATGCAACTCCCAGTCCCATTCTTCCTCAAGCTGGCTGTTTAGGACATTCTTTAGCTCAACAAACTGATCAAACATCAATTGTTGGATATCAGCATCGGGATGACTCATTTCAATAGCGATAAAAGCAGATCTTTTATCGGCCTCCATTTTAAAGTACAGGTGCTTAATGCCCGTTTTATAGTTAACCCAGTTAGTGCGCAAGCCATCGGCCGAAAGCTGGGGTTTGAGGTATTGCCCAAACGCTGTCCAGAACGCCTGTTTTAGTTGAGTTGCCTGCTCTTTTGAGTACAATTTACCGGGATTGATGAGGGGCAAAAGTAAGGTTTTTAAAATAAAC
Source organism: Mucilaginibacter sp. SG538B (assembly GCF_013376065.1). Taxonomy (NCBI): domain Bacteria; kingdom Pseudomonadati; phylum Bacteroidota; class Sphingobacteriia; order Sphingobacteriales; family Sphingobacteriaceae; genus Mucilaginibacter; species Mucilaginibacter sp. SG538B. Next base: position 54,518 of record NZ_JABMJI010000006.1, on the reverse strand, counting down.
CGCCATCCTGAGTTTGAAACAGGGTGAACGTTGAAGGCGATATAACAAAGGAAGAGCTGTCAGTCTGAGCCTGTCGAAGACTCGTGCGCAGAGGCCTTGCCCACCATGCTTCGACAGGCTCAGCATGACACCCAATTTTAATCTTTTCGCGTGTGACCTTCGAAAGACGCACGCTGACACCCCAAGCATAACGCTTTTAATGACTTTCTTCTAACCTTCTTATTACTTATTAAACCATATCTTTACAATTACCACACTAATATTTTATGGCAAGCTACCAGGTAAACTGTATTGATAAACCCAAAGCATCAAGCACACATGACCAAATAACCCACATCGGTTATTATGAATCGTTAGACAGGCCAAGAGTAGTGATCTCCGTTGCCGAAGCCATAGCCCGTATCGAAGTCAACAGCCAGGCTTTTTATGTAAGCACCGAGCGGGGCAAAACCTATCTTACTATAGTAAAACCCGAAAACGGCAAAAAACACCTTAAGTCGTTAGCAGATAAGTCGGGTATCGATAACCTGCTAACGCTCGAAGAAGTTTAGGTCGCAGAAGTCAAAACCTTTCACCTTTAACCTTTTTCCTTTCACCTCAAAAACAATCTATTCCTTTTTGTCAACTATGTACGAGGTAATTTTTTTTACCTTGTCATTTTCAAGTTCATATATATCCGCATAGTACATAGCCATGTCTTTGCCATCTTTGTCTTTGCACCGAACAAGGCCATCGACAGCCGCAGTGTTGCCGTCCACAATAATATGCTCCTTGGTTGATGACACCATTTTCACGTCTTCCATTCCGCCTAAAAATTGCTCCACTTCATTCTTCTCGTTCATAATAGTTACAGATGAGCCTTTCATAGTCCATTTTACGTCGTCGGCAAAAAAACTTAAGATCTTTTCAACGTCATTATTATCAAAAGCGTCGATAACCTGCTGTACAATTTCTTTAGTTGTCATGATAGTTTGATTTTGTTTAAGATAAAGCTAGGCCTAATGCGGCCGGGCAAGAGGGGGTAAAAATGCCATTATCGGGGTGCTATATGACTTATATGATTCAAAAAGTACAATTCTTCAATTGATATTATTCCATCACAAATAACCTTCAAATCATTTCTATTATTTATATTGCCTCAAGATAACCAACCTTAACATGATCAATAAACAGCCGGTAGTTCAAAGCCCCAATACCTTCCTGAAAACTATATCGATAATCCACCTGGCTCTGATAGCCGGACAAATTATGTTTGCCGCAGTAACTTTCATGATAACTAACAAAACAACTACTGGGCAGCGTGATAACGTGTTCATTTATGTTGCACCCATAATGGCCTTTACTGGTCTTGCCGTAAGCAACATATTATTTAAAACATTGGTGAATAAAATTGACGGCCAAAGTCCATTGAAGACTAAACTCGCTGCTTATCAATCTGCCTTGATCGTGAGGTTTGCTTTATTAGAGGGGCCTTCCCTTTTTGCTATTGTGAGCTTCATGCTAACCGGTAATTTGATCTTTTTGGGTATATCCGGGGCTATCATAGCATACTTTATTTATTTGCGCCCGACAAAGCAAAAAATTGAAGATGATTTAAATTTAGGGTATGAGGAAAAGGCAGAACTTGATGGTACAGGTAAAGTTTATTGATGATGTATTAGACAAATGAGATCCAAGTTCAAATTTTGGCCTAAATTCCTTATACTGATGTGCCTGTTTTTGAACTGCCTGATAGTTTTTTTTATTTTCATTAATTTCGATATTTTTTTGCTCATGGTAAGCCCCTTCATTTCCTAATATTTCCTTATATGATATTTATTTGGACTATCTGTAGTTTGATAGGGTATCAACTAAATCATAAAGCCCATAAAATAGTTATTGATGGTGACACAGTAATCAGGGTTCGCTGGTTTGGATTTGGCTTAAAAAAAGTTTATAAAATAAGCGATATAGAAGGTTTTTTGACCTATTCGATATCTGGCAAGAAAAATGCGAACGAATATCTATACCTGATTGCAGGCGATGAAAAGGTAGCGAAACTATCAACCTATTACCACAAAAACTATCAAGAACTAAAGCTGTCTATAGTTCAGCATCAGATTAGAAATTTAGCCAATGAACATTGGACGATATGGAAACATATCAGCGCATAAATAATGGGGGCTTTTATATAAATAGCATTTATTTTTTATGAGATATAAGTTTAATTCGCGCAATTCAACCTAATTTGACAAATTTGCTCCTGCTAATTCATACCTGATCTATGTATCCCGAACTAATCAGCCATGTTAAACGATATGTTCAGTTGTCACTGGCCGACGAGGAAACTATTTGCCGGCATTTTGAATTAAAGAAGTTTAAAAAGAAAGAGCTCATTTTAGAACCGGGCAAACATTGTGCAGGTAATTATTTTGTACTCAAAGGGCTTGTAAGGCAGTACTTTGTTAACAATAAACTTAATGAGCAGATCATCCAGTTTGGCTTGGAAAATTGGTGGATTGCCGATCAGGATAGTTTGCTCAACCATCAGCCGGCTACTACTTACATTCAAACCATCGAAGCTTCAGAAATGCTGTTGCTTACCGAAAAGAACCGTATAGCATTATTTGAAGCGGTTCCGCAGATGGAAGGTTATTTCCGGATCATGATGCAAAAAGCTTTCATTGCATCACAGCGCCGCATAGGTTATATCTTTAATCAAAACGATGAGGAGCGTTATCGCCATTTCACCGGTTTGTTTCCAGCTTTTGTTCAGCGGGTGCCCCAATACATGCTGGCATCCTATTTAGGCTTTACCCCGCAGTTTTTGAGCCGGCTCAGGGCTAAAAAAATCTGATTTTCTTAAACTCAGTTCATTTTTTGAGGCCATGTTTATCCCCAATTTTGTATTAACAAAAAAGAAAAAAACATGAATCGCTTAAAAATCAACATCGCCGAACCGGCTGCATACAGGGCCATGTTTGCCCTTGAAAAATACATTGAAAGCACTGAGTTAACCACCCGTCATAAAGACCTGATCAAGATCCGCGCTTCACAAATTAATGGGTGTGCCTACTGCGTGGATATGCACACTGCCGATGCCCGCAAAGCCGGCGAAACAGAGCGTCGTATTTATAACATCAGCGTATGGCACGAATCACCTCTTTTTGATGAGCAGGAACGTGCAATATTAGCCCTTACTGAAGAAGTAACCCTGATCACCGGCCGAGTATCTGACGAAACTTATAAAAAAGCCGCAGAATTATTTGACGAAAAGTATTTATCGCAAGTGATCATGGCTATCATCACCATCAATGCCTGGAACCGTATTGGTGTAACTACCCATCTTCAGCCGCCGCTCGATTAATCCTTTTTAATTTTGTTGTTTTGATTTTAAGCCGCCTGTATTACCGGGCGGCTTTCTTGTTAACTTAAAACTAAGCCGATATCCAGGCCATCATCAACGCCACTTCATAGGTACCTAAAACATTAGCGGGGTCATTGGCGATAATTTCGTGCACCTGAGCTTCCTCATCAACAGCCAGGATACCAAGGCCATAAACACCTTTCGGATCGAAAACCGGGCCAAAAATAAGCACCAAGCCTTCTTTCATTTTCCCTTTCAGATATTCGGAATGAGCTTGCATAATAACGCGTTCGTCATCGGTCATATCGTTAGGAAACGTTGGGCGGTTGCCGGTGAGTTTAATTACGAAATGCTTTTTCATCCTAATAAATTTAAGAATTATTACTGAATGGATAAGTAAGGGAATAATTATTGATGGTTATATTAAATCATTTTGTAACCTTAAATAACCATTCCTATGACAACAGAAGCAGGTGCAACAGTTGGCAGCGCCAATGACGTGGTGCTTTCCTTCATAAAAGCATTAAACGAAGAAAATTTTGCAGAGGCCCGCAATTGCGTGGCAGACGACTTGAAATTTGTAGGCGTACTTGGCCAGCGCGACGGTGCCGATGCCTATTTTACTGATATGCAGCACATGAAGCTAAAATATGATATTAAACGTGTGTTTAGCGATGGCGATGATGTATGTATCTTTTATGATATTGATATGGACCGCGCCACCATATTCAGCTGCGGGTGGTATCATGTGGTTGATGGTAAGATAAACTCCATCAGGGTAATATTTGATCCGAGACCATTGTTGTAAGTAATAGAACAGTTGAAGACTTACGAAATTTTAGAAACTTCGTAAGTCTGGATTTTAGAAGATGGTTACGTTATACTCTGTTATTTACTTCCCTGCCCAATTATCCGTGCGGAAAGGCGAAGCCGGTAATCCGACGCCATTGTACAACGAACTTACCGGGTTATTGGCCCAGGCGTACCTTACGGCAACCGGGTTTGTAACATCCGGGCTGCTCACTATAACCTTATCGCCTTTTATAACAGCGGTAGCCCAATGAAACTTCATATCTTCACCGGCTATGGCAAAACCCTGCATATTGTCGCCTCCCTGTGCTTTTAAACCGCCATCGGTATAATTAAAGCTTAATTCAATTTTATCACCCTCGATTTTTTGTGATTTGTACATCGGCCCGGAATAGGGCTGTTTTTTATGATAGGTTTTATCAAGCGCGACCAATGCCAGCCTCCGGCCAACTTCCTGTTTATTTTTTGGGTGGATATTATCAGCTTCGCCCAGATCGGCAGCTACGGCCATGCCAGTGTTAGGCAGTTCAAGTGTTTGGGTTTGAGCCTCCCGCAACTCTGCCCATCCTGATGCAACGGGGTCGGCTTCACGTTTTTGCCAGTTAGCTAACTGTACAAAATAAAACGGAAAATTGCCCTCGTTCCAAATGGTGCGCCAGCCGTTTATCATGCCCTCAAATAATTCTTTATACTGGCCCGACCTGCCTGTATTGGCTTCGCCCTGGTACCAGATAGCACCACGGATAGCCATAGGTGTAAGCGGATTGATCATCGCATTATACAACACAGCCAACCGGTTCGGGTTATTGGCAACAGGCATTGGCGGCAGGCTTTTTATATTAAAACCAACTTTATAATCCCAGGTACCGGCTAAGGAGATCTTTTCACCCGATGCTGATACCAATTGCATTTCATCGGCGCCGTACAGACCGCCACCGCCACCGCTGTCAAAAACCCGCACGGTGATCACCGACTCCCCGGCCTTTACCTTTGCAGTAGGAATAATGTAATTACGCGACTGTGTGTAACCATCCGTAGCGCCTATCTTTTCACCGTTAAAAAATGTTATTTCATTATCATCTATCTTACCCAGGCTAATCTTTACATCCTGCCCGGCCCAGGCTGCAGGAATGATGATCTTTTTACGGAACCAAACAACGCCATCGAAATCTCCTAAAGCGCCTTTTTCAAAAAACTGGGGCAGCAACATGCTCCGCCAGCCGGCAGTATCAGGATTAAACGCGTTATTATTGGTATACCCCCAATCAGCAGCGGCGGCAAGTTTGTTCCAAGCATCCATTTTTTGTGCAAAGGTTAATGGCGTTTCTGTTTTAGCAGATTCCTGCTGCTGTTTGATCTGTGCGCTGAAAACCGGGTTATTAGTAAGCGTGTTTTCATCGCTCCAGGCTTCGATCATAGTACCCCCCCAGTTTGAACTGATGAGGCCGATAGGAATTTTAACCTGTTTATTGATCTCCCTGGCAAAAAAATAAGCTACCGACGAAAATTCGCCGATAGTTTGAGGTGAGCATACCATCCAGCCGTTATTGGCAACTTTAATATTGGTTTGCGGGGTAAGGCTCGTTGCCTGCGATACCTGTAACAAACGGATCTCCGGATAATTTGCGTTGGCTATTTCTTCTTTATAGTTATTTACCTGGCCCCAACCGGCCACGGGCATTTCCATGTTCGACTGGCCCGAGCAAATCCATACCTCTCCTATCAGTACATTATTTAAAACCACCGGGTCGCTGCCGTCGGTTATAGTTACCTGGTAAGGCCCTCCGTACGATGGCGTCTTGATCTTCGTTTTCCAGTTACCATCAGCATCGGCAATGGTTGTATAGGTTTTATTGTTCCATGAAGAGGTAATGGTTACTGTTTTACCCGCATTCGCCTTGCCCCAAACCCGAGCCATGGTTTTTTGCTGTAAAACCATGTTATCGCTAAAAACACCCGGCATGATCACTTTGGCAAATGCACCGGCATTAAGCAATACACTTCCGATTAGTATGGATAAACACTTTTTAAGGTTCATTAATTTAGGTTTAATACGGTAATTATTGACGAATTGACTGGCCCTAAGTTAAGTGTAACCGACAAATTAAAAAACGTCCTGGCAACATTTAATAAACAATTCATTTCTGTAAGGCTAACGAATGCAGCATATCAATGGTCAGTAAGGAATTTGCATTTATAAGTTTCGAAGAATAATGGGAGAAAGTGCCTGGATAAAATGAGCTGGCCCGGAAGGCGAATAAACAATGTGCTATCCCTGGCTAACACATTGTTTTTTTAACTAAAACTGTATTTTACAATGAAAATACTCATTAAAGAACTATCGGGAATATCGTTAGGCAGTATTAAACGCTGCCTGGTATGTTTAAATTATACCGTAAATTTTTCAGCAAAAACACATCGTTAATCCAATCAACCGGACACAGCCGTTAACATCTTCATATTTCAAGAAGACGACCTTGATAGGGTTATTGTTACAGGATAGGATATTTTTTTCAATACTGATAAGTTTAGGGTTGATGCAAAACTAAACATTTCGTTAATAAAAAGATTAATTAGCATGTTAAAAAGGTATTTTTTTTTACATGCTAATTAACAAAAGATTAAAACTACAATTCCCGGCACATACAATTTGGCGGATATAACACATCTTTTTACCATTTTAAAAGCCCGGCCATCTGAACTATGTTATAGCTTTTAGCTATCCGCTTATAGAATTAATTGATTGTGATTGTTGCTATTAACATCCTACTTTTATAAAACTTAATACCTAACGACGGTTTAAGCAGTCTATTCAATTTATAACTATAATTATGGAAAACGGATCAAATGACATCAGTAAATGCCCGTTTCACAACGGTACAATGAAGCACAATGTTGGCGGCGGCGGTACACGCAACCACAATTGGTGGCCTAACCAGCTAAAGCTTAATATCCTTCGGCAGAACTCTTCACTATCAAACCCTATGGATGAAGATTTTAATTATGCTGAAGCCTTTAAAAGCCTCGACCTTGAAGCTGTAAAAAAAGATCTGCACGCGCTTATGACCGATTCACAGGATTGGTGGCCGGCAGATTTTGGCCACTATGGCGGCTTGTTTATCCGCATGGCCTGGCACAGTGCCGGCACCTATCGTGTAGGTGATGGTCGCGGAGGTGCCGGAGCAGGCTTGCAACGTTTTGCGCCGCTTAACAGTTGGCCCGATAACGTAAGCCTTGATAAAGCCCGCAGGCTGCTTTGGCCTATTAAACAAAAATATGGCCGCAAAATTTCATGGGCCGATCTGATGATCCTTACAGGAAACATAGCACTTGAATCAATGGGTTTTAAAACCTTTGGCTTTGCCGGCGGCCGCGAGGATGCCTGGGAAGCAGATGAATCGGTATACTGGGGTTCAGAAACTACCTGGCTGGGCGGCGATATCCGTTACGCACATGGTTCGCCGGGTGTGCAGGAAGGTCATGGTGTACTGGTATCAGATGATGATGCCGATGGCGATATTCATACACGAAACCTCGAAAAACCGCTTGCAGCCGTACAAATGGGCCTGATTTATGTAAACCCTGAAGGCCCCGATGGCAATCCTGATCCTATCATGGCAGCTAAAGATATCCGGGATACCTTCGGCCGGATGGCGATGAATGATGAAGAAACCGTTGCGTTAATTGCAGGCGGCCACACTTTTGGCAAAACCCACGGTGCTGCATCTGCAGATAATGTGGGGAAAGAGCCCGAAGCTTCTGACATTGGCGCACAGGGCTTTGGCTGGCATAACGGTTATGGCTCAGGCAAAGGTGCTGATACTATTACCAGCGGCCTGGAAGTAACCTGGACTACAACCCCTACCAAATGGAGCAATAACTTTTTCGAAAACCTGTTTGGCTTTGAATGGGAATTAACCAAAAGTCCGGCCGGCGCGCACCAATGGGTAGCTAAAAACGCGGAAGCTATCATCCCCGATGCTTATGATGCTTCGAAAAAGCATTTACCAACCATGCTCACCACCGATCTTTCTTTAAGGTTTGATCCTGCATATGAAAAGATATCAAGGCGATTCCTGGAAAACCCTGATCAGTTTGCGGATGCCTTTGCACGCGCATGGTATAAATTAACACACCGCGATATGGGGCCAAGGGTCCGTTACCTGGGTGCCGATGTGCCTGAAGAAGTACTGCTTTGGCAAGATCCTATCCCGGCTGCCGATTACGCAACGATAGTTGAAAGCGACGTTGCTGCTTTAAAGGCGAAAATATTGGCATCTGGCTTAAGCATATCTGAATTGGTTTCAACAACATGGGCTGCTGCCTCTACTTTCCGCGGGACCGATAAACGCGGTGGTATAAATGGCGGCCGCATTCGCCTGGCCCCGCAAAGGTACTGGCAGGTAAATAATCCTACACAATTACAAAAAGTGTTGAACGTGCTTGAAGGGATCCAAAAAGATTTCAATAATGCTCAAACCGACGGCAAAAAAGTTTCACTGGCCGATTTGATTGCGCTGGCAGGAAGCGCCGCTATTGAAAAAGCTGCTAAAGATGGCGGGCATGCTATCGCCGTTCCGTTCACTCCGGGCCGTACCGATGCTTCGCAGGAGGAAACTGATGTAGAGTCATTCGGTTACCTTGAGCCGGCAGCCGATGGATTCCGCAATTATCGTAAAACAAAACATCCTGTTTCTACCGAAGAATTGCTGATTGATAAAGCGCACCTACTCACCCTGACCGCTCCTGAGTTAACCGTATTGTTAGGCGGTCTGCGTGTATTGAACATTAATTTTGACGGATCGAAACACGGCGTATTCACCGCGCGCGAAGGTGTGCTTAGCAACGATTTTTTTGTAAACCTGCTTGATATGGGCACTGCCTGGAAAGCCACAGCTGCCGATAGAGAACTTTACGAAGGCAGCGACCGTGCTACTGGTGCAATAAAATGGACAGCAACCCGCGCCGACCTTGTGTTTGGCTCCAATGCCGAACTAAGAGCTATTGCCGAAGTATACGGAAGCGCCGACGGACAAGACAAATTTGTAAAAGATTTTGTAGCTGCCTGGACCAAGGTAATGAACCTTGACAGGTTTGATCTGGCTTAATATCAACGTCAACGCTGTAAACAAATACAGTGTTGAAAAAAAATGGGTGTCATGCTGAGCCAGTCGAAGCATAGCGGGTAGGGCCTCTGCGCCAGTCCTTCGACAGGCTCAGGATGACAGGCCCTCTACACCTAATGTCATTTATGAATACAACTGTTGGGCTATTATTCACATGTAATACATGTAAAATAATAGCCCACAGTGTTTTAATTAAAAATCCGGGTAAACTTAAATAGCGCCCCCGCTCCCCCGGTTTGTCTTTAAATCAATTTACAGCTTTTAGCATTGTGCTTTCTGCTTTTAGCTTTCTTATATTAATTCCATATAACTATAGTCAACATTAGTTGTAATTGGCGAAAAGCGCCTCATCATTTCTTCAGCTTTAGCCACCATCTTTTTTGAGCCAATGAAGATGCCAGTACGCTGGTGCAGTTCGGTAACATCAAGATCTAAAATGCGTTGGTACCCGTTACTGGCTCTTCCCCCGGCCTGTTCAATGATGAAAGCCATAGGGTTGCACTCGTAAATTAAACGCAGTTTCCCTTTCGGATCGCTTGCATTTGCCGGGTAAATAAAGATTCCGCCTTTAATCATATTCCTATGCAGGTCGGCCACCATGGATCCGATGTATCTTGCCTTAAACGGCCTGTTTGTTGAAACATCTTCAACCTGGCAATATTTGATATATTTTTTTACACCGTCAGGGAAATGAGAATAATAGCCTTCATTTATAGAGTAAATTACCCCATCATCAGGGATTTGCATTTTGGGATGCGAGAGGCAAAACTCACCGAGTGAGGGGTCTAAGGTGAAACCATTCACCCCTTTCCCTGTAGTGTAAACCAACATGGTTGATGAACCATAAATTACGTACCCTGCTGCCACCTGCTCCGATCCCCTTTGCAAAACATCCTTAATAGACGCCCGCCCATCTGTTGTTTTTCTGCGGTAGATAGAAAAAATGGAACCCACGCTTACATTTACATCTATGTTAGAGGAGCCATCCAGGGGATCTATCGCTACAATATATTTAGCGTGTTTGGAGATCTCGCTGTCAATGTCAATATATTCATCGCTTTCTTCCGATACTACAATACAACATTCGCCGCCGTGCTGTAAGGCCGAAATAAACTGTTCATTGGCAAAAATATCCAGTTTTTTCTGGCTTTCTCCCTGTACGTTTACCGAACCGTTATCATGGGTCAGGTCAGCTAATCCAGCCCTGTTAACTTCCCTGTTAACAATCTTTGCCGCAATACCTATATCTCTCAGCAGCCTTGAAAGTTCGCCTTTGGCGTATGGAAATTCTGCTTGTTTTTCAATGATAAACTGGCCTAAAGTTTTTACCGCTTTCATATAAATAAAATTTTAATATTAGTACCGCTACCCGGATTGAGTAGCGGCTTTAGCATTAGTTAATAAATCGTTCGTGTCAGGCAGATAGGCAGAGCCGTTTAGCCGCTTCAATCTCATCCTCTATTTTCCTGATAGCCATTACGGTTTTAAAAAATGAGTCGGGAGTAACGGAGATGCTGTCAATCCCTTCTTCTACCAGGAACTGGGCAAAATCAGGATAATCTGATGGCCCCTGCCCGCAGATTCCCACTTTCACGCCTTTTTTCTTTGCAGTTTTTATTAACGATGAGATCATGAACTTTACCGCATCATTACGCTCGTTGTATAAGCCCGCCACTAAAGACGAATCACGGTCGAGCCCCAGTACAAGCTGGGTGAGGTCGTTAGAGCCAATTGAAAAACCATCTACATGATCGGCAAATTGTTCGGCCAGGATCACGTTCGACGGAACTTCGGCCATCAGATAAACTTCAAGCCCGTTTTCCCCGCGTTTCAGGCCATACTCGTTCATGGTTTCGTATACCAATGAAAGTTCATTCACTGTGCGGCAAAAAGGGATCATCACCACAACATTATCAAGGCCCATCATTTCGCGTACCTTCTTAATAGCTTTACATTCCATCCCAAAAGCATCTTTATATACTTTAGAATAGTACCTGGATGCTCCCCTCCAACCGATCATTGGATTTTCCTCATTCGGTTCGAAATACTTGCCGCCGGGCATATTATAGTATTCATTGGTTTTAAAATCCGAGAAACGTACAATTACTTTATTAGGATAAAATGCAGCGGCTATCTTAGCTACCCCATACGATAATTTTTCAATGAAAAATTCCTCTTCGCTATTATAACCCAGCATAGCCTCCTCAATATGGGCTGTTAATGAGGCATCATTCAGGCCCCTGTGCTCGAGGAGGGCCAACGGGTGAATTTTTATGTAGTTATTGATGATAAATTCTTCCCTGGCAAGCCCTACGCCTTTTCCGGGATAATGCGCATAATTAAATGCTATTTCAGGCGATCCGATATTCATCATCAGCGGGGTTTCAATTTCAGGCAGGTCATTAAGATCATGTTCCCGCTTACTAAATGCTACTATGCCGCTGTAAATAATTCCTGCATCTCCTTCGGCGCATGAAGCGGTTATTTCATCACCGGTTTTTAGGATAGTGGTAGCGCATTCGCAGCCAACTATTGCCGGAACGCCTAACTCGCGGGCAACAATGGCGGCATGGCAGGTTCGGCCACCTTTATTGGTGATGATGGCCGATGCTTTTTTCATTACCGGTTCCCAGTCAGGGTCGGTCATATCAGTAACCATGATATCGCCGGGCAAAAAGTTGATTTCGTGGATATTTTGCTTACCAATACCGGAGAGATTATGTACCCTGCCTGTCGCTATTTTATCGCCAACAGCGATACCTTTCAGCAAGATCCTGTCCGCTCTGTCCGGGTCATTGATACGAAATTCGGTAAGCAGGTTTACCTGCTTGCGGGAGTGAATAGTTTCGGGCCTTGCCTGTACTATAAACAATCTGCCGGTGATCCCGTCAACCGCCCATTCAATATCCATAGGGCACCATTTGCCTTTTAATTTGGTGTAATAGGCTTCAATGATAATTACCCAATTACTCAATTGGATGATCTGATCATCCAACAGGCAAAACCTTGAACTATCCTCAACTGGGGTGTCAATGATTTTTACGGCAGCTTCCCCGGCGTTTCCGTAAATCATTTTTTGATGCTTTTTGCCCAATTTTTTTTCGAGGATGGGCCTGAAACCGCTTTTAAGCAGCGGCTTATAAACGATAAATTCGTCGGGATTAACCGATCCCTGTACCAGCATTTCGCCTAAGCCGTACGATCCGTTAATGATTACGGCATCTTTGAAACCACTTTCTGTATCTAACGAAAACGCAACCCCCGAAACGCCAATATCAGAGCGTACCATTTTTTGAACGCAAACAGATAGGCCGACATTGAAATGATCATAATTAAATGATTCCCGGTAGCTGATTGCCCTGTCGGTAAATAATGAGGCAAAACAATTCTTTATCGCTGTTAATAGGTTTTCTTCTCCCCTGATATTTAAATAAGTGTCTTGCTGGCCTGCAAATGATGCATCGGGCAGGTCTTCAGCAGTAGCCGATGAGCGGACTGCAACATCGACAAAATGATCTTTATATTGAATTGATAGCTCTTTATAAGCTTCGGCAATCTCATTTTCCATAGCAGTGGAAAACCGGCCATTTTTTATAAGTGTTCTTATTTTACTGCCACAGGATAAAAGAACCTGCAAATCGGTAACATCTTTATCTTCAATAATGTCCCTGATCTGCTTATCAAGCTGGTTATCTGCGATGAATTGGTAATAGGCTTTACTTGTAATGATAAACCCATCAGGAATATCAATGCCAAATTGAGAGATGTTCTGCATCATTTCTCCAAGCGATGCATTTTTACCTCCTACTAACTCAATGTCACTTATCGAAGCTTCAATAAGTTTCATAGTAAACTTCTTTTCCTTCATGGCTAAAATTTTATAAAACGAAGTTAGCCGCTTAGCAAATTGCCCAATGCTTAAATATTCATCATAAGTAATACTATATTCACAATATAATGGCTATTTTTATTTTTTATCATCACTATAGTATAAAATGAGAGAGTTTTTCGAGCAAATTCTGAAAGTCGACAATTCAGCTTTTACAATAGCCGAAGCAAAAACCTACCATGCTATCAATAATTTTCACAACCATCCTGAACTGGAACTTATTTATATTATAAGTGGCGAAGGCACTTTTTCGATAGGAAATACTTCAAAAAGAATTTCAGGGGATACCATGATCATGATAGGCTGCAACGTGCCCCACATGTTCAAATTTGAAACTAACCGTTATTATGATTACTCCATGAAAAGCGGTAAAACTCCCAAACCGCTGCAACTGCTTACCCTTCATTTTGATCCGAATAAATTAGGGAGCACCTTCATGATGCTGCCCGAAAACAGCCTCCTGAACAACCTTTTAAACAGTGCTAAGAATGGCTTGCTGATCAATAGTAATTCAAAGGCCCTGGCGATTGACTTTATCCGGCAAATAGAAGGTTCGGCGAAGTATGAACAACTTCCGTTATTGCTGCAACTGTTAAATAAAATTGCTGAGGGCGAACAGCTCTCAAACCTGGCCGGTGAAACGGAGAAGAAGATCTTTAACAGGATAGATGAAGTGCGGCTAACAAAGATCTATCTGTATACCATGGACAATTTTTACAAAGACATTAAGCTTAAGGAAATAGCTAACATCATACACATGGTGCCGAAGGCATTTTGCCATTATTTTAAATTGCGTACCGGCCAAACCTACTTTGATTTTTTACTGACCGTAAGAATAGAAAACTCGTGTAAACTAATCAGAGAGACCAATGAAAATATAAATTCAATCAGCCGCGATTCGGGGTTTAACAACCTTTCAAACTTTAACAGGTATTTTAAATTAGTTACCGGGAGCACACCAATGGAATACCGGAGAAAATTCAGGGAGTTTTAGGATCATTAAAGCCCTTCTAAAAAAACAAATGCAGGCTTTTTAGGGCCTGCGTTTGTTAAATAAATAATAGAACTAAATTAATAACCCGGATTTTGTACCAGTTTCGGGTTCAACTGCATTTCCGGTCTTGGGATCGGGAAAATACGTTTATTAGGATCGGCATCTGTTTTTATACCCCATTTTTTCTCAAACTGACCAAAGCGGATCAGGTCATTACGACGCCACGTTTCCATAGAAAATTCGCGGCCCCGTTCATCTAATATATCAGACAGTGTTACCGAAGTTAAAGGCGAAGCTTTTGCACGCGCTCTCACCTGGTTAACCAATGATAAAGGCGAATCGCCATTGGTTGCTGATGCGCCGCGTAAAATAGCCTCGGCTTTTTCAAGCAAAATATCAGCATACCTGAACATAGGCACATCATTGCCCTGGTTACGGTCATTACTTAAGCTATCCGGATAAAACTTATTGTTCCTGTAACCTTCTTCGTTAGCAAGCTCATCATTACCGATGTCAAAAGTTGCCGGGTTTTTCCACACAATATCAGGCGTAAACTCTAACTGGTGGATCACTATATCATTTGGCTTAGGGCCGGAATAACTTGCATCCAGTCCGATATTAGTTGTTGTGATTAATATTGGAGAGCCATCATTGTTGTACTGCTTGCCAACTAAAAATTGCTTTTTGCGAATATCATTTGCATCATTAAACAAGGCATAATACTCCTTGTAGGTGTACACCGGCCCATCTGGCGTGTACGGCATTTTATACTTACTTTTCAGGTTAGGGTTCAGCGTCCAGCGTGCGTAGTACTGTCCCTGCGCCAAAATGCCGTCATAAGGTATGGCAAAAATAAAGTCTTTAACACCCGGGCCGTTATTAGGCTTAAACATGCCTAAATAATCTGCATCTAAACCATATTGACCGCTTTTTATAACGTTATCGCACATAGTAACAGCATCCTGATATCTTGGAGTGCCGATATAGTACTGCGCGTTCAAATACATTTTGGCAAGTATGGCATACGCCAAACCTTTGGTCGGCCTACCATAAGTAGTTACCCCTGCTGTCCCGCTCAGATCAGGAATCTGGGCAAGCAATTCACTTTCAATAAATGCAAACACTGCCGCCCTTGGCTGGGTGCCCAGGTTGGTGGTATCGCCAAAGGTTTTGCTGATAGGCACGTTACCAAACAGGTCCATCAGGTAAAAATATGACAGGGCGCGCATGGTTTTAATTTCGGCAATGGTTTGTTTTTTTGAATCGCTTTCGGGCGTAGGTGCCAATAACGACAATACCTGGTTACATAAACTGATGGTTCCGTAACCTCCCGACCAGCAAGTTTCGGTCATGCCGTTATCAGGCGTAACAGTGTGCAGGTTTACGGTTGAATAGGTACCGCCGTCAAGCCAGTTACCACCACGTGCTACAAGTACGCATTCATCGGTACTTAAATTTTGCAACAACCAGTATTGCCTGCCCGGTGCCCCGCGAAACGAGGTATAGATAGGCCCGGTAGCAGCTACATACTGCGCTGGTGTAGTAGGAAAGTTAGCCGTCGTAAGCGCCGATTTTGGCGTGATATCCAATTTAGTACAACCTGAAAGGTAAATTGCTCCTATAAACATGGCAATGAGGCCAGGTTTTATATATCTTTTTAAATTATTCATGTCTGTTAGGTTAAAATCTATTATAAATCAACTTGTACGCCGGCAAGGAAGCTCCTTGTTTTTGGATAAAAATTATTGCTGTCTACCCCGATAAACTGGCCGCTTAATTGGTTATCGATGTTCAGGTTCAATTCAGGATCAACGCCTTTGTATTTGGTGATGATAAATAAATTAGTACCGGTAACATACAACCGGATACCATGTACATAATTACCCGGAACGTTTATTTTATAAGACAGTGTAGCATTACTTAACCTGATAAAGGCTCCACTTTCAAGATAACGTGTTGAATAATAATAGGCATTAACATCGGTACCCGGCTCGCTTAATGTTAAAGCAGGTACGCCATGTACCGAAGCCTGGGTAGGCTGGTTAAAGCTGGCCAATGATGCATTCATGATCTTGTTCCCACCCTGTCCCCTGAAAAAGAAGTTAAGGCTGAAGTTTTTATAGGTAAGATCATTACCAAAACCAAATGTGTATGTAGGTTGGGCATTGCCTGCATAAGTCTGATCGGTACTTTGAGGTGTTGTTGTTGGCTGGCCATTAGCACCCATGAAGGTAGATACACCATTGGTGCGGCCAAGGTATTTCAGGGTGTAAAATTCGCCAAGCGGATAACCGGCCTCAATGATTGATGTTTTGATACCGCTTTGTCCGGGACCTTCCGGGTCGCCTGCATATATTTTTGAAAGGTTTGGCGCCAGTGCAGTGATCTTATTTTTATTAAATGAGATATTGCCATAGCTGCTCCAGGTAAAATCTTTTGTTTTTATTGGTGTTCCGTTAAGGGCTATCTCAACACCTTTATTGGTCATACTACCTACGTTTTCAACTTTTGTATTTACAAAGTTGTTAATAAGCGACACCGGTACCGTGGTGATCATATCGGTTGTTTTTTTATTGTAGATATCAACCGAGCCGCCCAAACGTCCTTTAAATAAGGAAAAATCAACGCCGCCGTTTAACGTAGCCGTACTTTCCCATTTCAAATCAGGGTTTGGGTTTTGAGTTACACCAATTGCACCAATATAAGCGTTATTGTAATAAAAGCTACCGGTAGTGCCATAAAGCGTGAGGGGCGTATAAGGCGAGAAGCCTAATGAGTTACCGGTTTTACCATAGCCAACGCGCAATTTCAAATCATCAAATAAGGATTGAGATTTCATAAAGCCCTCGTCGATAACCCGCCATGCGGCCGAAGCAGCCGGGAAATACCCCCAGCGTTTATTAGTACCAAAGGCGTTTGAACCGTCACGTCGTAAAGATGCCTGTAAAAGGTATTTACCCCTGTAGCTATAATTAAGACGAGAGTAAAAGGATATCAAACGTAAAGTTTCGACGTTAACGTTACCATAATCAACCCGGTAGTTCCCGGAAGGCGTACCTAAACTAAGATTGTCTGAACCCGTAGCATCCGAAATAAATCCTTGATTGGTTGATTGAAAGCCATTCCCGGTGGTAGTTTGATCTATTGAATAGCCAAACAGGGCTTTAAAATCATGTTTATCGCCCCATTTATGAGCATAGGTCAAATAGTTTTCAAACAACTTTTTGTTATCCTCATAAGTTGAACGGATGGCTTTGCCGTTGAGGCCAGGTGCCAGCTCTGATGCAGAGTTGTAATAAGTATTATTGTCGGTATTTGTTTCCTGGTAAGCTAAGTTAAAATTGTAAAGCAGGCCGGCAGGCAGTATCAACTCACCGCGTATATTACCCAGCAACAAGTTAACTTTTTGTTTGTAGCTATCGTTAGTAATAAGCCCTACCGGGTTATAACCTAATTTTAAAGTAGGATCGTTGTAAAAAGTACCATCAGGATTATAAATAGTACGTGTTGGTAAATATTGAACTATTGATTTAAACAAGCCGGGGCTTTGTCCGTTTGCAGATGACAGCGGGATATCATTAACTAACAAATTGGCGTTAGTTACCGAATTGCTTAATGAAAAGTCCAGTTTCAGTTTATCATTCAACGCTTTTTGGGTGATATTAAGCCTGCCTATAACACGCTTCATATCGCTGCTTTTAACTATACCCTGATTTTGCAGGTAGTTTATGCTTCCGTTATAAGTAGTTTTATCGGTACCGCCGCCAAAAGACAGGTTATGGTTTTGAGAGAAACCTGTACCACGTTCAACAGCTTTTTGCCAGTCGGTATTGCCACCGTTGTCATTCGCAGGGGTAAAACTTTGTCCGTTAGCTTTTACATAGGCCCTTAACTGGTCGGCGCTGGCAACTTTAAACTGGTTAGATACTTTCTCAAATGATCCGTATCCGTTATAAGTCATCCTTAACTGACCTGCTTTTGCCCTTTTGGTAGTAACGATAATTACACCATTGGTAGCCCTGGTTCCGTAAATTGCCGCTGCCGAAGCATCCTTCAACACATCTATCGAAGCAATATCTGATGGAGCCAATAGGTTAAAATCGGCGCCGGGCACGCCGTCAATTACATAAAAAGGCACAGACGCTGCGCCAGCCCTTATTGAAGATGGACCGCGCAGTGTTACCGAAGCTTTACCATTAGGGTTACCATCGTTGGTGATATTTAAACCGGCTACTTTACCTTCCAATAAATCGGCAGGAGTTGCAACAACACCGGCATTAAATTGCTCGGCTTTTACAGTCGCAATAGCGCTGGTCAATTCCTTTTTGGTAGTAGTACCGTAACCAATTACTACAACGGTAGATAACGAGTTTGCCGAAGGCAGTAAAATTACTTTTATAGATGTTTGTTTGCCTACGGCTATTTTTTGAGTTTCAAAGCCTATGTAAGAAAACACCAGTACAGCTTTTTCGTTGGCAACCTGCACCCTGAATTTACCATCTATATCGGTTACCGCACCTGTTGCAAGGCCTTCTATTTTAACAGAAACACCTATTAAGGGCTGGCCTTTATCATCTACTACAGATCCGGTAACAATAACAGGCGGCGGGAGCTCGATCTTCTTCTCAACCGGTGGCTTTGGGGCGGGTTTAACCAGCAAACTTCCTTCAACTTCGGTATAAGTAAACTGGTTATCTAATAAAACTTTTTTCAAAACAGCCTCCAGCTTTTCGTTATGAGCTGTAAGGGTTACTTTAACATCGCTTTCAATGTTATTCCCGGTGTACATGATCCGTACGCCGGTACTGGCCGAAATCCGCTCCAGTGCATCAGCAAGAGGGGTATTTTTTAATTTAACGGTAACTGGCTTTTCCAGCACGCTTTGTCCGTATGAGTTATCAGCCATGGCAATGGTTGACAGGGAACAGACTACTAATAAAATGATCGCATTAATTTTCATAACAAATGTTATGGCTCGAAAGACTCTTTCGGGTATGTTTATTTTCATATTTTTGCTATATTAAAGTGTTATAGGTCAAGCTGGAACGTGCTGCGGTTGTGAGAGGCCCTGTGCATGGTCCATTAAAAAATCTTTACATTTTATTCCTCCAAAACTGGCCCGGCCATTTTGGAGGATCATTTTCTCTTTCCTTGTTTTAACTCATAGCAATTTCATTTTTTTAGGTTGTCAAACATTTATTTGTTTTTATAATTGGTATATCGGGTACATTAATTACAGCCTTTGCCCTTTAAAGTATAAGCATCGCCTGCCTTTTTAAAATGGGCATTTATAAGGGCCTCCGTCAGCTTCAATACTTTTTCTAACGGCATATTGTTAAAATCGGCGTATAACGTGCAGTTCAGTAAATTTTTGTCGGCCCTGATTGTTACATTATATTTTCGCTGCACATCGGCCAAAACATCAAATAAAGGGGTGTTATGGTATTGCAGCTTGCCCTGCTGCCAGCTGATTACAGACGAAGCATCTCCAATTTTTTCGGTAATCAGTTTTTGGCTGGTTTTATTATATACCATTTGCATATTCGCTGTGAGTAATACAGCTACATGTTTTGAGATCGTTGGAACAACTCCTACTTTTCCGCTTACCACGGTGATCTTAACCGATTTATCTTCGGTATAAGCTTTAACATTAAAGCTGGTACCTAAAACAGTGGTTTTAATTTTACCCGAGTGAATAACAAACGGTTTGCTGCTATCGTGCGCTACTTTAAAGAAAGCCTCGCCTGTAAGTGTAACCTCTCTCGTTTTATCTTTAAACTTATCCGGGTACTTTAAACTACTGCCGGCATTAAGGCAAATGCTCGTACCATCAGGTAAAGTGATCAGTTTAATTTCGCCGTTTAGTGCCACCGTTTCCTGGTAGTGAACCGGGTTTAACCAGTTGTCCAATTGTTTTCTGAATATATATGCTGCACTGAAAACGGCTGTTACAGATGCGGCTACAGCTATTTTCACCAGCAACCGCCAAATTGGGAATACCTTACGTGCAGGTGGAGGCTTTATTATACGCTGATGGATATTATTAAGTATCTGATCTGATTCCTGTTGGCTAAGGGACAGTTTTTTTTCAAGTGCATCTTTACTGAAACCTTCAAGCGCAACAAGATATAATTCCGAAACATCGCCCTTCAGGTATTCAGCAAGCCAGCGCCTGTCCTCAGGAGTTAAATTCTCGGTATTATAAAGCCTTTCTAAGCGTTTGACTATAGTTTCCACAAGCTATTTTTATATAAATACGCCGGGAGCTTTAAAACGGGGGGATGGGTTTACAATTATTTTTAAGAAAAATAAAAACTCATAAAAGCAAGCTGCATTTAATTTTTTTCACAGCCACATTATTGTCATCAATGTACTGCAGCCCTTGTGTTAACTTACTTAAATACTACCTTTATCATTAATAAATAGCTAAATAATTACCTCTGTATGAAAAATGCCTGGACAGAAAAATGGGACCAACGATATGCCGAAGAAGAATTTGCCTATGGTGAACAGCCTAATAATTTTCTACAACAACAACTGTCACTTTTAAAACCCGGCAAAATTCTTTTCCCTGCAGAAGGCGAAGGGCGCAATGCTGTTTTTGCCGCCGGGCTTGGCTGGGCAGTTTCTGCATTCGACATTAGCATTGAGGGGTAAAAGAAAGCCCTGAAACTTGCAGAAAAAAAACAGGTAACTATTGATTATCAGGTTGGAGAGTTGCAGGAGCTCAACTATACAGCGGATCAATTTGATGTGATCGCCCTCATTTATGCGCACTTTCCTCCCAACATCAAATCACTTGTACATCAAAGTGTTAATAAATATTTAAACGTCGGAGGTCTTATCATTTTTGAGGCTTTTAGTAAAAGTCACCTTGACTACCTTGCAAAAGATGAAAAAATGGGCGGTCCCAGAGATATCGAATCACTATTTTCTTTAGAGGAAATTAAGACAGATTTTAATAATTACGAGATTTTAGAACTTCTGGAAACGGAGATCCATTTAAATGAAGGGCCTTATCACAGCGGACAAGGCTCGGTTATCAGGTTTGTAGGAAGAAAGAAATTAGTTGGAGCAATTGCTTAAAATAAATCCCATCATTAATTTGTTCCTATCCAATAACAAACCATTATAACCCCTGCGGTTTTCCATTCAGCCTGGTGTTCTTTTATGTGGTTTTTAACTGCTACAACCGCATGTCCGAGGTATTCCTTAACAGTATGTTTAGAAAGGTTCAATTTCTCGGCAGCCTCTTCATAGGTTTTCCCTTCCAATTTGCAAAGGGTAAATACCTTTTTTCGCTGCGGCGATAATTGGTTAATAGCCTGTTGTAATAAATAATATTGCTCATCCATTAACTGTACGTCGCCGTTATCGGTTTCCATTTCAGCAAAAGGCATGGTGTTAACAACAGCCGTTTCGCGTACTTTTTTGCGGAGATAGGAGATGGATTTATTGAAGCTCAATACAAATAACCAGCCGCTTACCGATTGATCGGGGTTAATATCAGCCCGTTTTTCCCATAGGGCAACAAAAATATCCTGCAAAATATCCCGGGCGATATCATCGTCTTTAGTGAGTTTGAATATGTTACGATAAATAGCCTGATGATACTTTTGATAAAGCATATCAAATGCACCGATGTCATCATCGTGTAAGCGAAACACTAAATCTTTATCTCCATTTGAATCCATAAAAAACTGATAATTATTTATTTATTCTTTAATCAACAGGCAGGAATTATTGTTAAAAGTACAACTATTTTTCAATCAACGAAGCCACGCCATAGCAGCGCCATTAATTATTTATTCAGTAACAGGTAGGAGGCTTATCGCCTTTTGTAAAGCTTGACCCAGACTATAAACTTATTTTTTATAGCCTGGGCTAAACAGGTAACTGGAATGACCAATATATAAAAACGGGCTTAACTACCGCCCATTAAATTACAATTTAACTGTTGCGGGCAGATATTTGGCAATTAAATCCTCATAATAAGGTTTTAACTCCGATACTACCGGCGGTTTCGGGCTTTTCGAATACAGATCGTACGGATTAAATTTATCAACCCATTTAAACATTTCCTGGTCATGCGCATTCAACAAATGGTCATACGCTTTTTCGCGGTGCTGTGAGTAAAATGAGTGATAGCGGATCATGTACAAAGCTTCTTCGGGCAGGTAATCTTTGGTGATATGGTACAGGTACTCATCATGTCCCCATGACATATGCACATTTTCGAGCCCGCATTGATGAGTATAAACGCCATACTTGGTATTGTAACGCTCATCGTAGCTATCAGGATTTGCGGCAAAAAATTCCGGGTAAACTATCTTATCCGAAAACTTGCAGCCTACCGGGAACGTATCGCCCACTACATTCCATTGCGGTTCGCCAAAAAGGCAAAGTACCTTGCCTAAATCATGTATAAAGCCTGTTAATACAAACCAATCCGGATGGCCATCAGCACGGATAGCCTCAGATGTTTGCAATAAATGCTGTAGCTGATCAAGCGAAATATCCGGATCTGATTCATCAACCAGTGTGTTCAGGTATTCCATTGCCGACCACCATGGCATCTCTTTTTTATCAAACTGTAAAAAGTTGGCCTTTTTGGCCAATACGTTACCATAGGTTTGATAAGTATGGTTAAGCCTGTAAAACTCCCGCACCGGGTTATTTTCATCGTCGTTATAAACCCTAAACTCCTCTTTGGCCTTTTCGGTACCTGGTTCCGGGTACCTGCTCAATACATCATCTTCCCATACGTCAAGACTCGGCAATGGCGATATCTCTTTTTCAGTTAACTTTTCCATATTGTAAACCTTTTATTAAATATTAAGCACCTTGATATTTATTGCGCTCCAAACCAAATACCACAGAAAAATCCAATTAATTATTGCGGCTTTAAGTTTTACTGGAGCTGCAATTCAATGCTCCGTTTAGTTTTATAATGATTAAATTTTGATAAAAAAAACGGTCCTTTTATATTAACTGCAATATTTATTTACGTAAACGATTAAGTTACACTAACGTTAAAAGCTGCACGCACAACGTTAAAAGCCCTTAAATTGATTTAGCAAGGCTGATTCCTACTGTGAAATGGAATTACCTCTTAAGGATCTTATTTTTACTTGTTCCGGGAATCTGAATGCCTTTAACCGAAGATTTGCTTACCCCGTTAAACACAATCACCGGCAGTGATTTAACCTGTGGTATTTTGAGGCCATTAATAGTCAACCCATCCACATTATCAAACACGCCGGCAGCCCTGAAATCATATCCCAGGCAACTAAGGGTTACATTTTTAAACGTTACCCCTTCTGCATGGCGCGTGTAAAAGCCCCAGGCTGGCAATTCACCAAACATTGAAAATTCGGGATAATCATGCGGATTCTCGGGGATCTTCGCCAATGAATCGAGGCTAACACTTGCCACAGCTTTGCTGGCATCTCCATGGTACACTATCTTAATATTTTCGAGGATCACATTTTTAACGGGATGCCCCGGCAAGCCCGCAATTGACGAAGGAAAGATATTATGGTCCCCTTTAACTAAAGGCCCTTCCATCGGGTAACCTTTATCGGGTTTACCTTTAGGCACATCAACCGTTACGTTACTGATACGGATGCCATTGATGCGGCTTACCACGGTATCTTTATTACGATGACCAAGGCGAATAAAAATGGCATTGCCTGTATTAGTGGCACTGATGTTACTGATATCAATATCTTCCATCACGCCACCATCGACACATTCCAACGCAATGGCCGACCGGTAGGTATCGTAAATTTTCACATTCTTTATCGTTATCTTTTTAAAGCCGCCACGCGAGGCCGTGCCAAGCTTGATACCGCTTGCGCTTGACCTGGTGGTACAGTTTGCTACATAAATGTTTTCACAGCTACTGTTCCTGTCGCTTGATTTCAGGCAGATGCCATCATCATCGGCATTAAAAAAGCTATTGGTAAGCTTTACATTTTGGCAATCAACCAAATCAATACCATCGTTGTTCCAATACGTGTTGCTTTCTACTTTTATGCTATCGATAACCAGGTCGCGGCATTTGGTATAATCCTGCACCCACACCAGGCCGTTTTTCATGGTTACACCTTTTATTAGTACATCGGTACAGTTTGAAAAATGGATCAATTTAGGCCGGTTAGGTTCCTCGGGTTGGGTTTGCCCCCAGGGGTTTTGTTTTTGCCATAACGAATCCCTTAATTTACCCGCTTTCAGCATCGCAAAAAGGTCTTTCAGCAATTCTTCTCCATTTCCATCAATGGTTCCCTTGCCCGTTATGGCAATATGCTGCAGGTTATTGGCGGCTATCAATGGTGCTGCATGGCCTTCGCCGTAATCAATTCTTTTTGCGCTGCCCAGCAATACAGCATTTTTGGCAAGGTTAAGGGTGACATTTGATTTTAGGCTGATAGCAGCCGTTAGAAACTTTCCGGCAGGAACATATACCATACCGCCTCCCTGCTCGCTTGCATTATCAATAGCTTTTTGAATGCTGACAGTGTTATTGGTAATACCATCGGCTTTAGCGCCATAATCGGTAATGTTAAATACTTTTTGCTGAGCATAACCCGCAAATGGCGTTATAAGCAACGTTAAAAAATGAAAGATTTTCATTATCAGTTATTATTAAAAGAAAAATTTAAGCAGGTTTATCGCTTATTGAGTTTACGAACAATGAAGCGTTTAATTGTACATTAAACACCTAAACTATTAAACTTTCAATTTAATTGGCGATGGCGGTGTACTTTTTATTTACGTAAACGTTTACGTAGCGCCGGTATCGATAACAATCGTTATTAAACCGGGGATTATTTCATACGCGTTAATATATCAAACAATGCTTTTGGTTTAAATCAATTTTATATCTTTGCCCCCGACTGCTCCCGTAGTTCAATGGATAGAATTATGGTTTCCGGTACCATCGATATGAGTTCGAATCTCGTCGGGAGCACAAAAGAGACTTGCAAGTTGCAAGTCTCTTTTTGTTTTACCTATTCACTTGAGCATATCTCTTCCTAAACGCCGTTGGGTTCTCTCCTTTATACTTTTTAAAAATGCGGTTCAGGTGACTTTCATCTGTAAAACCAAACTCATAGGCTATTTCGCTCATGCGTTTATCGGTGTATTGCAGGCGGGTTTCAATCAGTTTCAGCTTATAGCTGGTAATGTACTGCTGCAAGCTCTCGCCCGTAGTTTTCTTAAAGTATTCGCTGATGTAGTTTGGTGAAAAATTAAATGACGAGGCTATACACTCGGCCTTCAGGCGGTCGGGCTGGTAAATATATTCGTGGATATAGTTAAGCAACGGCAGTGTAGTTGTTGAAGGCTGCTTTATAATATTGGCATGCTGCTGCAGGGTGATGTTGCGGGCGGCAATGGTAATAATGGTATTCATCAATTGCTCAACCACTTCATTATGCTGCGGAAATTCATGGGATGTTTCCCGTTGTAAGGCCTCTATCAGGGCCCTTACCAACGGTTTGTCCGTAACTGTTTTGAGGATGCAGCCTGGCAAGTGGTTATGGTTATGAAAAATGTACTCCATTTTTTTCACCCATTGGTCGCTTTGGGTTTTCAGGTAACTATCCGTAAAACGGATGAAGTAAAACCGTGTTAGCTCATGTACCTCGAAGCCATGATGGTCTTCCGGAAAAATCAAAAAGAACTTGTCCGAAGCATAGGGCAGTTCATGCCCGTTAATGATCTGGATCCCCTTACCTTCCAGCGTAAATACCATTTCAAAAAAAGTATTACGATGCGGTTTGGCTGTGTACTGGTTTGTTTCGAGCAACTCCAGTTCATAAGGCCTGTACAGGTTCTTGGTTTCCATACCCGTAAAGTTACAGATCATCCCCCTGAATGTACAAGGCGCAGGTACTGATTATACAGAACTTTGACTTATCAAAACAAACACATCATGAACGATTTAACATTTGTAATACTAAGACTGGCCGTCGGAGCCAGTATGTTTGGTCACGGCCTGGTCCGCTTACCTAAACTAAATGGTTTCAGCCAATGGATGGTTGGCACTTTTGAAAAGTCAATGCTGCCCAAAGCTATGGTAACACCCTTTAGTTACCTGTTACCAATTGCCGAATTTATTATAGGTATATTGCTTTTATCGGGCTTATTTACTAAACCTGCTTTAATTGGCGGTGGCCTGGTAATGATCATATTAATATTAGGCAGCTGTTTGATCGAGAATTGGGAGATCCTTCCTTCACAGCTGATCCATGCTGCTTTCTTCGCCGTACTGCTTCAGTTTTCGGCTAACAATACCTATTCATTAGATAACCTTTTCTTTAATAAATAAGATCATGAGCTCAAGAAGAGATTTTGTAAAACAAGGCGGACTTTTAGGGTTGGCCGGCCTTGTGGGCAGTAATTTGGCATCGGCTAAACAAAACACATCGGCAAATAACTTTAATACCTCAAAATGGGCCGATGGTTCAAGGCTGGTGGTTTCTGTATCCATGCAGTTTGAGGCCGGCGGTCAGCCGGATAATGCCGAGAGCCCGTTTCCGCAGAATATGCAAAAAGGTTATATCGATCTGCCCGGTGCAACCTGGTTTCAATACGGTTATAAAGAAGGGATTCCCCGTATGCTGGATAACTGGGATAAACTGGGCATTAAAGTAACATCGCACATGGTTGGTTCGGCAGTGCTCAAAAATCCTGCTTTAGCTAAAGAAATTGTAGACCGCGGGCACGAGGCAGCAGCTCATGGTATGAACTGGGCAACGCAGTACACTATGCCTTATGAACAGGAAAAGCAGTTTATAAAGGATGGTGCCGATGCCATTAAAAAAGTAACCGGATTTACTCCGGCAGGCTACAATGCCAACTGGCTACGCCGTGGTGAAAACACGCTGAAAATATTACAGGAGCTCGGTTTCGTATATCATATTGACGACCTAAGCCGTGATGAGCCTTTTATCATCCCGGTTAATCAAAAGGATTTTGTAGTGGTGCCTTACACCATCCGCAACAACGATATTGTGCTGATTGAAGGCAAAAACTTCTCGGCAGATCAATTCCTCACACAGGTAAAAA
This sequence comes from Mucilaginibacter sp. SG538B, assembly GCF_013376065.1. Lineage (NCBI taxonomy): Bacteria > Pseudomonadati > Bacteroidota > Sphingobacteriia > Sphingobacteriales > Sphingobacteriaceae > Mucilaginibacter > Mucilaginibacter sp. SG538B. Next base: position 27,279 of record NZ_JABMJI010000006.1, on the reverse strand, counting down.
TGGAATTCGACCAGCTTTATGCCGAGGCTGAATTTAAACGCCGCCAAATGTCAATCAGTTTCCACGACCGTATTGGCGGCACCCCGCAAATGGTTAAGGCCTCCAATGAGTTGATCAAATACATACAACAACACAAAGGCGTAAGCTTTAAACGCAAAGATGAAATCGCTAAAATGGCTTTGGAGGATAAGACGACGATAAGGGAGAGTTAAGAAGTAAAAAACGTCATTGCGAGGCACGAAGCAATCCCAAACTTTACAGAGAAACTTGTATGGTTGATCTTCTGATTGGGGATTGCTTCGTGCCTCGCAATGACGCTTTTTTTATTTTGCCTAATTCCTAATTCTCCTTCATACCCGGATATTGGTCAAAAAGAGCTTTTAGCTTTTGGGCCATTTCTGGGTATTCTTTGATTACGTTAGTACGTTCGCTGGGATCATAGGCCAGGTTAAACAGTTCGGTTTTTGCAGATAGCGGCGAACCTGCTACACCGCCAACATTGTTATTAGCCTTTACTTCGCGATATTTCCAGTCACCCAGCCGAACAGCTTCGCAAACGCTATTATTGTAATAGTAAATAGGCCTATGCTCCGGGTGTTTAGGCGCCTTTCCGGTTAATACATCAGCTATAGATTGTCCATCCAGTGTACGGCCTTTCGGCAGCGGGGCGCCAGTCCAATTGGCAAGTGTAGGCAACACATCCAGGTTACTCATCATGCTGGTGATGCTTGCGCCAACCGGAGTATGATTTTTCCAGTAAACAATGAATGGCTCACGTACCCCGCCTTCATATGTTAATCCCTTGCTGCCGCGAAATACACCGGCGGTACCTGCATCCCAATGTTTAGTGGCACTATCGCCAAGCATCCGGTCAGGAAAATCTACCCATGGACCATTATCGCTCGAAAACATGAATATTGTATTATCAGCCAGTCCCTGCTTTTCAAGCTCTGCCCAAACCTGGCCAAGGCTTTCATCAAGCTGTTCAACTACATCACCTAAATGACCGCCATCGCTTCTGTTTTTATTTTTCGCCGATGATGCAAAGGCTACCGGTAAATGCGGCATATTATGAGCCAGGTACAAAAAGAAGGGTTTATCATTCTTTTTTTGTTCCTTAATAAAATGGATGGCTTCCCGTTGATACAACTCTATCAGCGATGAATCGGCAGGTTTTAAGATCTCGGGCTTATGGTTTCGGAATACTTTAATTGTGGTATCCGTTTTCACATAAGGCGACCGATAATCGTGACTATACAGCAAGCCATAATACGAATCAAAACCCTGCGCCATAGGGTGGTTATAAGCCGCATGATCGCCAAGGTGCCATTTACCAATCATGGCAGTTTTATAGCCAATTTGTTTCAGCATTTCGGCAATGGTAATTTCCTGATCGGGGATACCAAGCTTTGAACCGGGGCCTATCGGTGCCGGCAGGTTCATCCTTGAAGCATAACGCCCCGTAAGTAATGAAGCCCTTGATGGCGTACAGGTTGGGCTGCTCACTACATAATTGGTTGCCCTCACCCCTTTTTGCGCCATCTTATCTAAAAATGGCGTGCGGATCACCGGGTTACCATAACAACTCAAATCAGAGTACCCCATATCATCGGCCAGTACAAAAATAATATTGGGCAATTGCTTTTTCTGTGCCAAAGCCGGTGCAATTAAAAATATAAAAACCAAAAGGAAAAGGCCTTTGCAGGTTAATTGGGTATAATGTTTCATTACCGGGTGAAAATAGTTTTTTATAGCGGATGACCGTTAAAGATATCTTAACTTTTACAATGGGGATTAACAACTACTGCTTACCAGCCTTCCTCAACATTTCCCTATGCTCCTCGCCCCATTTTATCATCTCCAAAATGATGCCGCCAAAACTCCGGCAGTACTCTGTCGATTCGTACTCAATTAAAACCGGCGAAGTTGGGGTCACCGTACGTTTAACAAGTTTGTTCATCTCCATGGTTTTCAGCTCGCGCGATAACATGCGCGTGGTGATGCCGGGGATGCTCCGCTCAATTTCTCTGAAACGTTTGTTTCCGTTGCAAATAGAATTAATGATTGGCAGCGTCCATTTACCGCCAATAACATACATGGTGTCTTGTAAAGCCTGCCGCTCATCGGCATGATTACGCTGGTATGACGTTATTCCCTCTTCCATACTGGTATACTCTGTGTAACTGGTTACAAAATTATACCAATTATAACATACTTTTGCATCAAAAAATAAAATACCATGTCAAAAACAGTTTTTATAACCGGAACAAGCAGCGGACTGGGCAAATTAACCGCTAAACATTTTGCACAACAAGGCTGGAATGTAGCCGCCACCATGCGTACACCCGAAAAGGAAACCGAACTAACACAATATCCTAATATCAAAATATTTAAACTGGATGTAACCAACCTTGAACAGGTAAAAACAGCAACAGAACAAGCGATAGCCGCTTTCGGTAAAATTGATGTTGTGGTGAACAATGCAGGTATGGGTACTTACGGTGCACTGGAACTTGCCAAAGAAGAAGATATCGACTGGCAGTTTGCGGTAAATGCCCGCGGTCCTATTAATATCATCCGTGCCTTCCTGCCTCATTTCAGGGAAAACGAAGGAGGTATGTTCATCAACATCAGCTCTTTTATGGGTATCACTTCGGCCGTACCACTTGGCTCACTGTACAACATGTCGAAATTTGCATTAGAAGGCCTTACAGAAGGACTATATTACGAACTAAAACCGCTTAATATTCATTTAAGACTGATAGAGCAAGGCGGATCAAAAGGAAACAACTTTGTTGAAAGCGTAGTTTGGAACCAAAACCCGGATATAACTGCGTACGATGAACTTACCAACAAACTGCAAAACCTGATGGGCTCACGTGATGAATCGCAGCTGGATGATCCGATGTTGATTGTTAATGCTATTGATGATCTTGCCACCGGCAAAAACAACAAGTTCCGTACGGTGATAGGTGATATGGGCAACATGCTAATGAACATGCGCAGCTCGATGCCTATTGAGGAATATATGGATAAGATGAGCAGCTTCTTTTAACCGTGATTTGTAGGATTTTGGGATTGCCCTGATAAAACGAGCTAATGAACCCGCTCGCATATTGGGGCAATTATTATTATCAACATTAAGAGCTTATAGTTTACTAATCGGTTTCTTGTAACAGACTTATACAATCATCATATAATTCATAAGTCGCATCGGGTGCCCGATCTTTTATTACCTGGCGGGCTATAAATTCAATTACCTGATGCCGGTTATTAGTAGGTATCCCTGTTTCTTCAAACCAACTTTCCGTTGTCGGAATATATACCAATGCAACGTGCCTGCCGGCAGCTAACTCGTACAGAAACTGCAACTTAATATCTCCATCCCTATAAATAACGTACCCTTCACGACCGTTATCAATATATTCTAACTGTTTAGATACCATATCATTTATTATTCTTTCTCTATCTACTAATATAACTTCTTTATCCGATACCTGACGACCAAAACCTGCAGCTCGACCTTTTCAACAAAGCAACTTGAGCTTTTTAACAAAACGCCGCGCCGCCTTTCAACCTAACTTTGTGTTATCAAAAAGAAAGATAACACTATGAAAAAAGTATGGTTTATAACAGGCAGCGCCCGCGGATTAGGCCGCAGCCTTACAGAAGCAGTTTTAGCAGCAGGCGATAATGTTGCAGCAACAGCACGTAACCCCGAACAATTGAAAGATCTGGCTGATCAATATCCCGGTCAGGTATATCCGATAAAATTAGATGTTACCGATTACCCGGCAGTATATAAAGCCGTTGCCGACGCGGTAGCCCACTTTGGCAAAATTGATGTATTGGTAAACAATGCCGGTTTCGGGATCATTGGTGCAGCCGAAGCCTTTACTGATGAGCAGGTACGCAGTCAACTGGAAACGAATTTATATGCCCCCATCGAGATCACCCGCGCGGTATTGCCTTATATGCGCAAACAACGTTCGGGCCGTATTTTACAGATCAGCTCGGTTGGTGGTCGCGTTGGTAATGCAGGTTTAAGCATGTACCAGGCAGCTAAGTTTGGTCTTAGCGGCTTCGCCGAAGCTTTAGCTAAAGAAGTAAAGCCACTTGACATACTGGTTACCAGCGTTGAGCCTGGGGGTTTCCGTACCGATTGGGCAGGCGATTCCATGAGTTACGCCCCTAAGGTTGAAGGCTATGAACAAACGGTTGACGTGCGTGCCGATTATTTATCGAGTGGCAAATTTATTCCTGTAGGTGACCCCGAAAAAGCAGCGAAGGTAATGGTTGATCTTGTTGAACATCCGGAGCCTCCTGTGCACCTTATATTGGGCAGTGAAGCCGCCGGCTTGTTAAAAGCTGCCGACGAAGCACGCAAAGCCGAATTTGAAAAATGGCTCCCCGTTACAACTTCAACTGATCATGCCGAAGCTGAAGATTTTCTGAATACAGAATTTGGGAAATCAATAACCGCTCAAAAAGCATAATATAATTTCGGTTGTGGGGACATGTTCCCCGGGATATATCAGACTTACGAAGCTTTTGAAACTTCGTAAGTCTTTCTTTATTATTAAATTTGAACAACATGCCTGTGCCAAATCCAAAAACGTCGCCGCGGATCCTTTATTCCTGTTACTCGCAAGTAAGCCGAGCTGGCGAGCAATTTATTGCCGACCACGTATTCGGCTATATCCTCTCCGGCGATTCGGAGCTTTATGTCAACGGTAAAAACTATTATTTTAAACAAGGCGATTACCGTTTTCTGAAGCGGAACGAACTGGCTAAATTTGTAAAGCATCCACCCGCAGGCGGCGAATTTAAAACCATCACTATTGGTATGGATCAGACTACCCTGCAAAGTATGAGTGCCGAACTTGATTTGCATGCAGATGGCCAGTATTCAGGCGAAAGCGCTTTGTTTCTGAGACCAAACGAGCTTTTCAACAATTACATTACATCGTTAAGTCCTTATATGGATAAAACCGGCGACGAAATTAGCCCGGCACTTACCCTGCACAAGGTTAAGGAAGCTGTAATGATTTTGCTGGAAACAAACCCCGAACTCAAAAATATCCTCTTTGATTTCAGTGAACCCGGCAAAATAGACCTGGAGGCTTTCATGACTCAAAACTATCGTTTTAATGTAGACTTGAACCGCTTTGCTTACTTAACCGGCCGCAGCCTGGCTACCTTTAAGCGTGATTTTGAACGGATCTTTAATATATCACCCAACCGGTGGATCCAGCAGCAACGATTAAAGGATGCCTACTTCCTGATCAAAGAAAAGAAGCACAAAGTATCGGACGTGTACATGGATGTGGGCTTTAAAGATCTCTCCCACTTTTCCTTCGCCTTTAAAAAAGCTTATGGGGTAGCGCCGTCGGCGGTGTAGCCGCTGGGGGAGAGTCAAGAAATCAAGAAAATAGAGTCAAGACAGCAAGAGTCAAGATACAAGAAAAAAAAGAAGCGAGAAGTCAAGACTTAAGAATCAGGACGAGAAATAGAGTCAAGAAATCATGAGTCAAGAGTTAAGACATAAAAAGAGCCAGAAATGGATTAGATCTCATTCCTGGCTCTTGTATCTTATTGTCTTGACTCTAAATTCTTAATTCCTGACTCTTGCCGTCTTGGGTCTATTCCCTAAACGTTAAACCTGAAGTGCATAATATCTCCGTCCTGCACAATATAGGTTTTACCTTCAACGCCCAGCTTGCCGTTCTCTTTGATGACAGCTTCAGAGCCGTTGAATTTCACAAAATCTTCGTATTTAATTACTTCGGCACGGATAAAGCCTTTTTCAAAATCGGTATGGATCACACCCGCCGCCTGTGGCGCGGTGAAACCCTGAGTAATAGTCCAGGCACGAACTTCCTGCACACCGGCAGTAAAGTAGGTAGCCAGGTTTAATAGCCTGTATGCCGCTTTAATCAGTTTGTTAACACCTGATTCGGCAAGACCCAGATCATCCAAAAACATCTGGCGCTCTTCATAGGTTTCCAGTTGTGAAATTTCAGATTCAATCTGAGCTGAAATGATCAGCACTTCGGCATTTTCATCTTTAACGGCTGCTTTTACTTTTTCAACATAAGCATTACCGGTACTTACCGAGCCTTCATCAACATTACAAACATATAATACCGGTTTGGCGGTAAGCAGCCAAAGGTCGGCTACATATTCTTTATCTTCTTCCTCAACAGGTGCAGTACGGGCCGACTTACCTTCCAGCAGGTGATTTTTATAAACGGTTAAAACATCGAAGGTTTTTTTAGCCTCTTTGTCGCCGCCGGTTTTAGCCATCTTTTCAACCTTCTGAATCTTTTTCTCTATAGATTCAAGGTCCTTTAGCTGCAGTTCAGTATCAATGATCTCTTTATCGCGGATTGGGTCAACCGAGCCATCAACATGGATCACATTATCGTTATCAAAGCAACGTAATACGTGGATGATAGCATTGGTAGCGCGAATATTGGCCAAAAACTGGTTACCTAAACCTTCGCCTTTGCTGGCCCCTTTAACCAGGCCGGCAATATCAACTATCTCTATAACGTTTGGTACAATTGATTTTGGCTGTACTATTTCGGTAAGCTTTGTTAAGCGCTCGTCCGGCACTGTAATTACACCCACGTTTGGCTCAATAGTACAAAACGGAAAGTTAGCCGCTTGTGCCTTAGCGTTTGATAAGCAATTAAAAAGTGTCGATTTGCCCACATTCGGCAAACCTACTATACCACATTGTAAACCCATTTTTGTGTTTTTAGTTGATTGGGTGAATGGTTGATTGGGTTGATTAAGTTTTGATTTCGGTAAACTACTCAACCATTTAACCTAATAAACCACTCACTTTAAAAAGCGCAAAGATAACAGAAAATTTTGCCTTATAATTTGAAAAAATAAACGACTTTTGCGCTCGGAAAAAAGAAGCTAAATATTAATACACCGATGTAAAAGAGGAGGGCCTATATATGGAAGAAATGGTTGAGCAAATAGAATTGTTGCTGGAAAAACAAGACGATACCCAATTACAGGAATATTTGAACAACCTTAACATATCGGATGTTGAAGAACTGATTGGTGAACTTCCTGAACATGGCCCAAAATTCATCGAAACCCTTTCGCTTAACCGCGCGGTTAACGTGTTCCGCATCCTTGAATTCCCTGTGCAAGAGCGGATCATCAAAAAACTTTCGGGTCAAAAGCTTGAAGATCTGATCAACGAACTCCCTCCTGACGACCGTACGTCACTTTTCAGCGAATTGCATGGTGACGCCGTTCAAAAACTTATCCAAAAACTTTCACGCGAAAACCGCGAGGAGGCTTTAAAACTTTTAGGTTACGAAGAAGAAAGCGTTGGCCGCTTAATGACACCCGACTATATTGCCGTTAAACGCACCTGGGACGTAAGCCGTGTGCTTTCGCACATTCGCCGGTATGGTAAAAACTCAGAGACCATCGATGTTATTTATGTAATTGATGAGCACGGTGTTTTACTTGATGACATCCGGATCCGTGAGATCTTATTGGTAAAGCCCGAAACCAAGGTGAGTGAGCTAATGGATGGTCGTTTGATTTCGCTTAGTGCCAGTGATCCGCAGGAAGAAGCAATCAACGTTTTCAGGATGAATAACCGCACCGCCCTACCTGTTGTTGATAATAATGACGTATTGCTTGGCATTGTAACAGTTGACGACATCCTTTGGATAGCTAACGAAGAATATACCGAAGATATCCAAAAAATAGGTGGTACGGAAGCGCTGGATGAACCATATCTTGATATCAACCTTTTTAAACTTGTAAAAAAACGCGTAGGCTGGCTCATCATTTTATTTTTAGGAGAGATGCTTACCGCTACCGCTATGGGTTATTTTGGCGATGAGATCTCCAAAGTAGTTGTACTGGCTTATTTTATTCCATTAATTATTTCGAGCGGTGGTAACAGTGGTTCGCAGGCTTCAACCCTCATTATCCAGGCCATGGCCCTTGGTGAAGTTACCGTTGCCGACTGGTGGCGGGTTATGCGCAGGGAAATTCTTTCGGGTTTAATGCTTGGTGTTTGTTTAGGTTTAATAGGCTTTTTACGCATAGCGGCCTGGAGCATGTTCAGCAATATTTACGGCCCGCACTGGATGCTGGTAGGCTTTACCGTAGGCGCGTCCCTTATCGGTATTGTTTTATGGGGATCATTATCAGGTTCGATGCTGCCACTTTTGCTTAAAAAACTTGGCGCCGACCCTGCTACCTCGTCAGCTCCGTTTGTAGCCACCCTGGTAGATGTTACCGGGTTGATCATTTACTTTACTATAGCCGTAATATTTATGCGGGGTATATTATTGTAATCCTCGTTTTCAAATATAACACACGAAAAAAGCCCTGTTTCTGAATAAGAAGCAGGGCTTTAATTATTTTAGTTTAGTATTGTTCTGTAATAATTAGATCTCAAACGAAAAATCTTCATCGGCAGATGCCCTGGCAATTTCAGGGTTTTCGCTGTACTCATAGCGTTTTTCAACTACCTCCTGGTTTGATTTGATGTAGTCGATGGTATCTTTCAAACCTTCGGCAAATTTTTCAAAGTCTTCTTTATATAAAAAGATCTTGTGTTTTACAAACACCCCATCTTCCAAACGCTTTTTGCTTTCAGTAATAGTAACATAATAATCGTTTGAACGGGTTGCTTTTACATCAAAAAAATAGGTCCGCTTCCCGGCTCTCACCTTCTTTGAATAAACCTCTTCACGCTCTCTATTGTCAAAATCTCCCATATATATTTACCTGTAATTAGTTTTGGTTGGCATAAATATAAATAAATTTTCAAAGTGCAAGTATTTTATTCGTTATTATTGAGTTTTTTGAAACAAAAGCGTCATTTTTTTGTGTGGATGACCGATTACAGGTGAGTTGTGAAAAGAGAACGCACATAAGTCTTCACTGGCGCAAGTTTTGCGGGTTTGGCTGTGCGGAGGCTAACTTGGGCCACCTGTTACAATGCGGGGTAAATGTATAACAAAAATTATTTTATAAACTGTAAACCTTTTTGGGACGTGACAGGTAAACCTATTTCAGGACAAGGCACACACAAATTCATCTCCCACCGGCGCAAGTGTTGTGCGGAGGTTGCGGGCATGCTCACTTGAGCCCATTCGTTATGCGTTTTCCTCTTCTTCCAGTAATTGTTTTTCGTAAAGCTCAAAGTAGGTGCCTTTAAGCTGCATGAGGTACGCATGGTTACCCTGCTCAACAATTTGGCCGTTATCCATTACCAGGATCTTGTCCGCATTTTTTATGGTGGAAATGCGATGGGCTATAATGATGCTTGTTTTATCCTGCATTACCCGGCCAAGGTTATTCAGAATCTCCTCTTCCGTGCGGGTATCAACTGCCGAAAGACAATCGTCAAAGATCAAAACCTGCGGGTGCTTAAATATGGCCCGTGCAATGGATACACGCTGTTTTTGCCCGCCCGATAAGGTAACGCCGCGTTCGCCTATAAGGGTTGTAAAACCTTCTTCCAGCTCAATAATATTATTGTACACCGCGGCATCTTTGGCAGCCTGCTCAACAACCGGCATATCCAGTACATCGGCACTAAAAGCAATGTTATTGGCTATGGTATCCGAAAACAGGAAAACCTCCTGCGGTACAAAACCTATCTGCGAGCGATAGTTTTCGAGGCCAAGTGATTTTATCGGCCGACCGTCAATGGTGATCTCCCCCCCTGTAGTATCATACATACGCATTACCAGGTTGGCAATGGTTGATTTACCTGAGCCCGTACGACCTATAATTGCCAGCATCTGTCCCGGCTCAACCGTAAAGGAAACATTCTTTAAAGCCTGGATTCCGGTATCGGGATAAATGAATGATACATCATCAAACTTAATCAATCCCTCAACGTGGTGGTTGTCTGCAACCGGTGAAATGATCTCCGGCTTTTCATGCAAAAATTCATTAATGCGTTTTTGCGAGGCGGCGGCGCGTTGCACTAGTGAGGTTACCCAACCCAGCGAAATAACCGGGAACGACAGCATATTGAGGTACACAATAAACTCGGCGATATTACCGGGAGTAATGTTACCTTTTATTACTTCTACCCCGCCAACATACATGGTTATTACGTTACTCAGCCCTACCAGTAACAACATAATGGGGAAAAACAGGGCCTGTACTTTAGCCAGTTCCATGGAGTGCACTTTATAGTCTTCGCTCTCCTTGGCAAAGTTTTCGCGCACAAAGCCTTCGCGCACGTACGATTTGATCACCCTGATACCCGAAAAGTTTTCCTGCACAAAGCTGGATAAACCAGACAGGCGCTCCTGGATCATCTCGCTGCGGTGATTGATAATATTGTTTACATAGTAAATAACACCAGCCAAAATAGGCAATGGCAATACCGAAAAAATGGCCAGTTGTACGTTTACTGTGAGCATGGCATATATTACCATAACAAACAATACTACGGTATTGATGGAGTACATAATACCCGGCCCAAGGTACATGCGCACACGGCTAACATCCTCGGTTACCCGGTTCATTAAATCTCCGGTGTTGTGGCGGCGATAAAAGGCGAGCGACAGTTCCTGGTAGTGGTTGTAGATCTCGTTTTTTAAATCGTACTCGATATGGCGCGACATGAGGATGATGGTTTGCCTCATAAAAAACAGGAACAGGCCCCGCAGCAAGGCCAGCACCAATACCAGTGTACCAAACAGGAATAAGCTGGTACCGAAAATATCATAAATAAAACTCTGCCTGTCGAAACCCGAAAAAAGCTGGTAGGCCCCTATGTTTTCGGTAACCAGGTCAAAAGCTACGCGGATAACCTGTGCCGGCAACACACCAAAAACATTGGATATAATTACAAACAACACACCCGGGATAAGCCGCCAGCGGTATTTGTAAAAAAACTTATTAAGGTATGCGAGGTCTTTCATTTATTATTATAGTCCGGAAGTCGGGAATGTCCGAAAGTCGGAAAGCCCTGACATAATAATCAAAAGTATTAAAATTTGAGGAGAGTGATTGGATGGAAAAGTCGGGAGGATGTAAGAATGTTACATTGATACACTCGTAACAATCCTGGTAGTGTTCAATTTTTAAAAGTGTGAACACTTGCATATTTCTCTAAAATAAACACCATTGATAATCAATACATTACAAATAAGCCAAAGTGCGTTAAAACTTAAAATGAACACACATGTACTAATAATCAGACAGTTATGAAATTACAAAATAAAACGCTGAACACCTGTTTTTTAAAAATTGAACACTGACAGGATCCTGTCAGTATTATCAATATTATGTATCCATATACAAAAGGCAATTTTCCTGCAACTATCAGCAGGGAAATCGCTTTTAACCACATGCACATCGAGAAGTCATAAATGAAAAATTCTCACACTAATTTTCACTTATTAATCGAATTTCACGAATTTCCAATTGATTTAAGATTCGTGTAATTCGATTAATTGTGGATCGTTTGAAAAGCATTCGTGTAGAAATTTTTCAGATGAGATTTAGTAAAACAGGTCTCATCATTTTTACAGTGATTTTCCTGTAACTATGGGCAGCATGATGATGTTAATGTTAAATAATACTTATATTCGTTATTTATATGAACAACCGGGTCGATTTGACAGAACATGAGCTACTTACCTTACTTAAGGGCAAAGATATAGCCGCGTTCGATCAGATTTTTGAAAAATTTTACCGGCCATTGTGCTTTTTCGCCTCCCGCATTATTCATGACACCGTTGACGCGCAAGACCTGGTACAGGATGTTTTTGTTAAATTTTGGCAAAAAGAGAACATGCCCTGCACTGCGGATGCTATCAGATCTTACTTATATGTGGGCGTAAAGAACACCTGTTTCAATTATCTTGAAAAAAACAGCGTTAAGATAGCCCACCGGCAAACCCTTGTAAATACCGATATAGAGGAGGCTACCATTTTAAATAACATTATACACGCCGAAGTATTAAGGCAGGTTTTTGCAGCAGTGGATACTTTGCCCGAGCAGTGCCGCAAAATTATCCGGATGACTTTTGAAGATGGTAAAAAAGCCAAAGAAATTGCCTGCGAACTCGGCATTACCATAAGTACGGTAAACAACCAAAAAATGCGTGGCCTCAGTTTGTTAAAAAACCGCCTGTCTGACGAAGGACTTGCACTCGGAATGCTCCTGATATTACCCGGTATTATGGACCATGTAAAGTAGGCGTTAATAAAACATAAAATTTATTTCAATTTCCTTTAGATAAAACCCCACCCTTCCCTGTTCTATCATCAAATACCGGTTATAGACGCATGGATAATTCAAAAACAGACAGCCGATTAAGGATTTCTGATCTCATCAGCAAGTATTTAAATGGCAATTTAAGCGGGGCAGAACATGCCGAGTTATTTTCATGGGTTGAAGCCAGCCATGAAAACAGCGCTTTATTTGATACGATCCTTAACGAAAACGAACTCGAAAACCGCTATGCCGAATACCGCTCATTTAATACCGAACATGCTTTGGCCCACGTTAAAGCCAGGCTGCAGCCAACTGTTGTTAAACACTTTAGACTCCCTAACTGGTTACTGGCAGCAGCGGCCGCCATTATTTTATGCATGGCCATCGGTATACCTGTTTATTTAAACCGTTTGCCGCAACAAACTGTGGCAATTATAAAAAAGAACCATGAAATTGCTCCGGGCGGCAACAAAGCCATCCTCACATTAGCCAATGGCAGCAAGGTTGTTTTAAACAGTGCCGGCAATGGCAATATAGCCAGCCAGGGCAACACCACAATTAAAAAACTAAGCAACGGAGTGGTTGCCTACAATAAAAATAATTCGATAGCTGCACAGCCTGCCGCTGTTGCTTATAATACAATGAGCACCCCGCGCGGCGGGCAATACCACCTGATACTGGCCGACGGCACTAATGTGTGGCTTAACGCCGCGTCATCCATCAAATTTCCTGTTGTATTTAACGGAAACGAGCGCAAAGTACAAATTACCGGCGAGGCATATTTTGAAGTAGCGCATGATAAAACCAAACCGTTCCGGGTTGAGAGCGATGGGCAAACTGTTGAGGTATTAGGTACGCATTTTAACATTAATGCCTATGCCGACGAAAATGAAATTAAAACAACCCTGCTTCAAGGCAGCGTAAGGATAAAAGCGGGCAATAAAAACTACCTGCTTAAACCCGGCGAACAATCGCACTTAAAAAATGGAGATGTAAATATTACCCAGGCAGATATGGACGAGGCGTTAGCCTGGAAAAATGGCGTTTTCCATTTTAATGATGCCGGCATTGAATCAGTTATGAAACAAATTAGCCGCTGGTATGATGTGGACGTAAAATATGAAGGAAAAATAAAAGAACGCACGTTCTCCGGCGAAATATCGATGAACGTTAATGCTTCACAAATATTGGATGCTATGCGTTTCAAAAAGATCCATTACACAATTGAAGGAAAAACAATTACCGTAAGGCCTTAAACAAATATTAAACTACTAACTAAACCCAACCGGATGAAAAAAAACATACAAAAAACCCCTTAGGCGGTACTCCCCCAAAACCAAGGTTATTTTAAATAACCGCACCCCGACTGGCATCAGGGTACGGTAAATATTTGAGTTAACCCTTCCGGTAAACCGGAAAAACAAGCTTAGTGTCCCTAACCATGTATTAACCCAAACTTTCCAAAAGTATGAAATTAAATGCTTTTTCAACAGCCATTTATAAGCCGTGGCTGCCCAAAAAAATTCTATTGGTTATGAAATTGACTACCCTATTTATGGTCATAGCCTTTATGCAATGCAGCGCGAGCGCGTTTAGTCAAAAGATTAACCTCGACGTTACAAACGTACCTTTAAAACAGGTGCTAAAGGAAATCAATAAGCAAAATGGGTACCTGTTTTTTTACGATACCAAAGATGTGCGTAATAAAAACATTACCATAAAAGTAAAAGATGCTTCGGTTGACGAAGCTTTAAACGCTTGCTTAAAAAACCTGCCCTTAACTTACAAAATTGTAAACAACACCGTTTTTTTGCAGGAAAAGGACAATGCCGTAACCAGCGTTGTGCCACTTAATATTAAAGGCAAGGTAGTTGATGAAAAAGGTGCACCTTTACCCGGCGCAAGCATAAAGCTTAAGGGCACAACACTTGGCGTAACTGCCGATGCAAATGGCGCCTTTAGCATTAACGTACCTGATGATAAAAGCATTTTAATTGTAAGCTTTGTTGGCTTCACACCAAAAGAAGTCGCGGTTGCCAACAATACGTTTTTAACAGTTAGCCTTAGTGAATCAGGCAAATTAAGCGAAGTTGTAGTAACAGCTCTGGGCATCAAAAAAGCCGAAAAACAATTAGGTTACTCCATAAGCCAGGTTGGCGGCGAAGAGGTATCGTTAACCCGCGAGCCTACTTTTATAAACGCGCTGGAAGGTAAAGTGGCGGGGTTAGTAGTGCAAAGCCCGCCAAACGGCCCGGGCGGCTCATCAAGGGTTATACTGCGGGGAAACTCGTCATTTTCGGGATCAAACCAGCCATTATATGTTGTTGACGGCGTGCCTATCAACAGCAGCACCCGCGAAAACAGCGACGATGGCGGCAAAGTTTATGGCGGGTCTGACCCGGGTGATGGTTTATCGTCTATCAACCCCGATGATATTGAAAGTATCAGCGTTTTAAAAGGAGCGTCGGCTGCAGCCCTTTATGGAGGTGGCGCGCAAGCTGGTGTTATTTTAATCACCACCAAAAAAGGCAAAAAAGGCCAGGGCCTCGGTATCAGCTTTAACAGCAATACGGTGCTTGAAAAAATGGTGCCTTATGATGATTTGCAAACCCAGTATGGCCGTGGCTACCTGGGCCGCCCGTATACCGCCGCCGATTATAGCGACCCTATATTTTATGGGCAGCTTGCGGATAATTCCGGCGATGCGCCGGGATGGTCATGGGGTGGTAAGCTGGATGGCAGGCCATTTATAGATATCGACGGAAAAACAAAACCCTATGTGTCTCAATCGGCAGCAAAAAACTTCGATCGCTTTTTTAAAACCGGTGTAACTACTACCAACAGCCTGGCCTTTACAAAAGGTACCGAAAACGGCTCATACAGGGTTTCGTTATCGCAAACACAAGACAACCTGCCTACCCCCGGCGAAAAATACGAGCGCTATAACGCCGTAATACGTGCCACCCAGGATTATGGCAGCAGGTTACATACCGATTTTAAGATAGACCTTTCAAGAACCCTACGCAAGAACGCGCCGCTTTTACGCGGGGATGGCCGCGGTTCATTTGGCCTTGCTTATCCGCGTATTGCAAGCTCGACAGATATCACTTTGCTGGATGATAAAACCCCTGACGGCAAATACCTGTCAACTTATAACGCCAACTCTTATGTGCAGATAGAACAGGTAACAAACAACCAAACGCAAAACCGCATCCTGTCATCGGGCAATATCACTTATGATATTACAAGCCACCTGCATGCCAATTTAGTTGCCGGTTACGACTATATAAACACACCCGCCTTATTTGTGGTACGCCCAAATAACGTAATTAATACCAACGGCGTTTACCGTACTACTACCATTGAGCAGCAAAAATCTGATGTTAGGGCGATGTTATCATACGATCATAAATTTTCAGATCTTACGGTGAATGCCTTTGCCGGTGCCGAATTACAAAATTCACAACAATATTCATTAGACCTGTATGCTGAAGGACTGGCCGACCCTAACCTGTTAAACTTTAGCAATGCAAGCAATGTGCACCCGCCTACAGAATCGCATACGCCGAGGTATAAAACCAATTCGGTTTTTGCCGATGTGCAATTTGGCTATAAAGAATACCTGTTTCTGGAACTAACCGGCCGTAATGACTGGTATTCGGCACTTGCATCTACCCGCCCTAATTTTAAACCAAACTTATTTTACCCATCGGCTAACTTAAGCTTTGTATTTACCGATGCGTTGAAATTAGATCAGTCAGTGTTATCATTTGGTAAAATAAGGGCATCTATAGGCCAAACGGGCAGTAACCCCACCCCGCAGCTTACCGACCTCACCTTTACGCTTAAACCGCCTGTAAATGGCATTACCAATGCTGAAATTACCGGTGCAACCGTACCGCCGCCAAGTTTAAAACCTGAAACTACAACAGAAACAGAACTCGGTACCGAACTTAAATTTTTCCAAAACAGGTTATCGGTTGATTTTGCTTACTACTACAAAAAGTCTGATAACTTTTTACTGCAATCAACAATCAGTAATGCAACCACTTATAATTCATTGTACTTTAACGCTGGTTCCATGTATAACCGCGGTGTAGAATTAGCTATTAGCGGCAGCCCTGTTAAATCTCAAAACTTTACCTGGAACGTTGGCTTTAATGCAGCCAGAAACAAAAACATGGTAACCGCGCTCGACCCTGCCATCGGGGCTAATGGTATCTCGCATTATTACAACATTAAATCAAAAGTAGGCTACCCGCTGGGTTCTATTTTCGGCACTACATTTTTAAAGAATGCCCAGGGCCAGGATGTATATATACCGGTAAATTCGAGATATGGCACATCTGATGCCTCACAGCCAAATGACGCCGTTATCAAAGATGTTAACAATAATGAAAGTTATCTTGGCTCACCAAACCCAAATTGGGCTGGCGGTATCACCAACACCTTCAACTATAAAAACTTTTCGTTCAGCTTCCTTATCGACGGCCAGTTTGGCGGCCAAATTTATGAAGCAGGTGCCCGGTGGACCAACTATTTCGGTAATTCACAAGCCTCACTTGTTGGCCGCGACGGTAACTATATACCAAACGGCGTTATCAACACCGGTACTGCATCGGCACCTGTATACCAAAAAAACACCCTGCCGTTTAGTCCTTATATCCAATATAATGATGGCGGTAATGCCGATAAAAGCGCTGATGAGGCACATGTGTTTAGCCGCACTTTTGTCAAATTCAGGCAAATTTCCCTGGGCTATTCGCTGCCCCAAAGCCTGTTGAACGGTAGCCATATCCGCTCGGTTACCCTTTCACTTATTGCCCGTAACCTTTTCTATATTAAGAAAAACCTGCCAACTTTTGATCCTGAAGCATCAGACAGTATTGCCCAGGGATATGGTTATGACAGCGGCGCGCTGCCAACCAGCCGCACTTTTGGCTTTAATTTAAATGTTACCTTTTAATTATACAGAAAGGAGAAAATCATGAAAAACTCATTAAAAAGCATATTATTCTTTGTTGTAACAGCTGCGCTTTCGGGTTGCACAAAAAACTTTCCGAAATACAACTTAAACCCCGATGCCATAACTACTATTGATCCGGGAGCTTTGCTTTCTGACGCGATGGTTAATACATCAACTGTGGATATGTTTCCGCGTACGGCTTATTGCCACGCTTTTATGCAGTACGGTTATGCGAATGACTGGCCAGGCAACGCTTATGTTGCAACTGATGATGTATCGCAACGTTACTGGAACAACTTTTACCGGCCGGCGCTAAATGATCTTGAGTACGTAGTACCAGTATTAAAAGCCCGTACTGATTTGCAGTCAACTTATGCTGCCGCCAGGATATGGAGGGTATTTGTTTATCAAAAATTAACTGATTATTATGGCGACATCCCTTACAGCCAGGCTGGTAAAGCTTTAAGCGATAAAGTATTCACTCCTGCGTATGATCCGCAGCAACAGATCTATACCGATTTTGTGAAGGAGCTTAGGGAGTCTATTACAATTTTAACAAATAACGCAAATCAGAAAGTAAGCGGCGACCAGTTTTATGGTGGCAATGCAGCGCAGTGGAAAAAGCTGGCTTCATCCATGCTGCTAAGGATAGGCATGCGTTTAATTAAGGTTGATCCAACCCAGGCATCAACTTTAGCCAAAGAAGCGATTGCCGATGGTGTAATGAGCAGTAATGCCGATATGCCCGTTTTATTACACAATGCCGCCGCCCCCAACGGGTTTAACTTTACCCTTAACGACGGGCAGAATGATTTCTTCCTGCATAAAACCCTCGTAACCGAAATGAAGGTTGCAGGTGATCCGCGTTTATTTATATATGGCGGTGTTTACAACACATTTATTGCTAATGGCGGCACAAAAGCCACCCCGGTTGATACTACTCAATTTAATGGCTACAGCGTTAAAGCGAGCGACCCGGCACCAAATACCCGCGTTAATTACGACGCGTTTGGTCAAAAAGATACCCCGTTTTTTGATTTTGCCTATGCAGAGGTTGAGTTTTTAACAGCAGAAGCTATTGTGCGCGGCTATATTACCGGCAGCGCCAATGATCATTACCAGGCAGGTATCAGGGCGCACATGCAGTCGTTATCAAAATTATCGGGCAATCCGGTTATTACCGATGCCCAGATAAGCGCATACCTGGCAAAAAACCCGTTGCCGGCAACATCAGAAGCACAAATAGCTAAAATAAACACCGAATTTTGGGTGGCTGGTTTTGTTTTTGATGCCGATGAGGTGTGGGCCAACTGGAGGCGCACCGGATACCCTGTGTTAACCCCAACCCCAGGTACAAGCGGTGTTATCCCGCGCAAAATACCTTATCCTCAATCAGAGTTTAATTTAAATAATGCCAACGTAACCGCGGCTTTAGCCAATTACGGCGGCACTAATAATTTTAATGCTAAAGCCCGCGTTTGGTGGGATAAATAATTCAGCATTAATTGGGTTAGCAGAGGCCGCCTCCGGTGTTTACCGGGGCGGCTTTTTTTGTTTTTGGCAGGATGGCAACACTATTCATATTAAACCTCATAACCAAGCCAAAACAGCACTTTGGTATTCCCGGCGATAACGATATCTTTGCGGCGTTAAAAAAAGCAGATAGCAATGATCTGCTTTAATAATTTATCATCAAACCTTTAACCTTTGATCAAAACACCGCTCTCATTCCTGATGACTTCCAAACTTTTTACCCTACCCATATACTTTGTTATAATATGCTTTTTTTCAACCGGATGTAAAAAGACTGACAATCCCCCGAAGGCAGTTACCACAATAACTATTAATCCATCATCGTTAAACATAGTTAAAAATCCGGCTTATTCTTATCGCTTATTAGCTACGGTTAGCAATGGTTCCGGGGCTGCACAAATTACCTGGAGCTCCGAGAACACGAGAATAGCAACAGTTACTGCCGATGGCCTGGTTTCGTGCTTAGCTGCGGGGCAAACCAATATTGTTGCAACGCTTGCAGATGGAAAAGCTTCGGCAAAATGCAAAGTAACCGTTACCGATAATAATGATTACAAATACAGGCTCATACTTAAAGACAAAGGCACATCTGCTTATTCAATAAGTAAACCCTCCGAATTTTTATCGGCGCGGGCAATTGCGCGCCGCCGGAAACGCAATATCCCGATTGATGAAACAGATCTGCCTATATCCCCCGATTATATTAAAGCGATAAAACAGATAGGCGGTGTGATAGTAGCGAAAAGTAAATGGCTTAATACAGTTAGCGTAAATACATCCGACGAGTTTTTGGTAGATAAATACAAAGCATTACCGTTTGTAAAAGATGTGGTATTGGTATGGGAAGGACCAAGACTTAGCACAACACCAGCTAAATACACCGACATACCGCAGCCCGGTTCAAACCAAACCGCCAATGCGCCGCTTGATTATGGCGCGGCAACAGCAAATATCAGCACATCCAATGGGCAGGCCCTGCACAACAAGGGCTTTAAAGGCGCCGGGATTGATATTGCCGTTATTGACGAAGGCTTTATCAACCTGAAAACTAACCCGGCTTTTAACAACGTCAGCATCAAGGGCGCAAAATCATTTGTTTATGAAAGTCCGGATCCATACGCCATTGATAACCATGGTATATGGGTTACATCATGCATGGCGGTTAACAAACCTGGAACCTATGTGGGCACCGCGCCCGAGGCAAATTACTGGTTATTCCATACTGAGGATGCATTGACAGAATACCCTATTGAAGAAGATTATTGGGTTAACGCCATTGAGTACGCCGATAGCGTTGGGGTAGATATCGTTAATTCGTCGCTTACTTATACAAATGGTTATTACCTGACCGAGGCCCGTTATAAATTTGAGGATATGGACGGAAAAACAGCAATGGCTACCAGGGCAGCTAATGTTGCGTTTAACAAAGGCATTTTTATTGTATGCTGTGCAGGTAACGAACAGCAATGGGTAGGTACTCCTGCCGATTCGCCTGATGTGCTAACGGTAGGTGCAGTTAACTATAAAGGTATTATTGTCCCTATCTCGTCGTTTGGAATAACGGTTGATGGCCGTGTTAAACCCGATATTGTAGCGGTGGGCATAGGAGCCGGTGTGATTAACCCGATGGGGGGGTCGGAAGAACGAATGGGCACATCCTATTCCAGCCCTATTATGTGCGGCCTGGCTGCCTGTTTATGGCAGGCTTATCCCAAACTAACTAATAGAGATCTGCTTGTGGTGCTCAGAAAATCAGCTAACAAATATAATAACCCGGTTATGCCTTACGGTTATGGCCTTGCTGATATGCAAAAAGCTATGGATCTTGCTAAAACTATATCTGATGCTAAATAATATGAATATGATATATGTCCGTTACTGCAAGGCCATACTTTGCGGTAATGCGCTCATTTATAATAAGCCAGAAATTTAAACCCGAAAATTCCTCAAAATCAAATTTGTTTTCATAATCCAATTATAATCATCAAGCCTTTAATATCGAACTAAAGGTTGTTGATACATATTTAATAGCGTTTTCATACATACTGCAACTTAATATCTTTGTCAGTATTAAAAAAAACCTCTACTTTTGTGCGCTTAAAGACATTTACTTATAGTACTAATGCCTGAACAACATCCACCGGAATCCATATTTAACCAGCTTGACGCTTTCGGGCATAAGAAAGTTGTTTTTTGTACCGATCCTGATACCCATCTGAAAGCTATTATCGCAATCCATAATACAACGCTTGGCCCTGCTTTTGGCGGCGTGCGTATGTGGGCCTATAAAACCGAAGGTGATGCCCTTAATGATGTATTGCGATTAGCAAAAAGCATGACCTACAAGGCAGCGATAGCCGGCCTTAACCTTGGCGGCGGCTATTCGGTGATCATCGGCGATTCGCGCCAGGACAAGAACGAAGCTTTACTGCGTAAATTTGGCCGGTTCATTAAAAACCTTAACGGCGAATTTATCGCTGCCGAAGACGTAGGCACCAGCCCGCGGGATATGGAGTACATTAAAATGGAAACCAACCATGTTACCGGCGCTCCTGAAAACATTGGCGGCAGCGGCGACCCTTCGCCAATAACAGCGCTGGGCGTTTTGATGGGCATTAAGGCTTGCGTAAGGGAAATGTATGGCAGCGACAGCTTAACAGGCAAATCGGTTATTGTACAGGGTATTGGCCATGTGGGCGAAAACCTGGTACGCCTGCTTAGAGACGAAAATGTAAAAGTTTACGCCAGCGATATTAATGAGGAACGCGTAAGTCAGATCTCTAAAAAATATGGCGCGCAGCCGGTATCAAACAATAATATTTTTGATATCGATGCGGATATTTACGCCCCCTGCGCTATGGGCGGTACCGTAAATGATCAAACCATTGCCAAATTAAAATGCGGCATTATAGCAGGTTCGGCCAATAACCAACTGCTTGACGAGAGTGTGCACGGGCAAATGCTGCTTGATAAAGGTGTGCTGTTTGCGCCCGATTATGTGATCAACGCGGGTGGTATTATTACCGGTTACTCGGAGTTGATGAATTTCAATAAAAAGCGTACCTTACAGCTTACAGAAAATATTTATGAGGCTACGCGCAATGTGTTAAAGCTGTCAAAGGCCGAAAACATTCCAACCATTAGCGCGGCCAATAAAATAGCCGAAAAACGCATTGAAGACATCAGAAAAGTAAAATCATCCTATTAAAACAATTAATTTTTATATAAACCGTTTGCATAAGCAAACCAAATCGTTCTTACAAAAATGTTAAACAGAAGGCACCTCCGGGTAAAGGTATTACAGGCACTGTATGCGTATCATCAATCAGACACGAAAGATGTTAAGCTATTCGAGAAAAACATGCTAAGCAGCATTGACCAGGTTTACGAAATGTATATCTGGATGCTATCATTAATTAATGAAGTAGTAAGTTTTGCCGCGAATGACGCGCAGGAACGCGCCAACAAACACCTCCCTACCGCCGATGACTTAAATGCTAACCTTAAAATACTCACTAACAGGTTTATCCTGAGCCTGAACGATAATAAGGAATACATTACAGCCTGGAAAAAGTACAAAGTTGACTGGACCTTTGAGCCCGAACTTGCAAAATCCCTTTTTATTATCCTTAAAAACTCGCCTGAGTATGCCGAATATCTTGCCAAAACAGGCGATACGCTGCAAACGGACAAGGATATCATCAAATTCATTTTCAAAAAGGTTATCCTTAAATCGTCATTAGCCGAGCAGGTTTTTGAAGACAGGTTTATTTTTTGGCCTGTTGATAAAGACGTGCTCCAGGCGCTTATCGCCAAAACGTTCAAAAACTTTTCGCACGATGATTACAAGCTTAACCAGCTTGCCGAAATTACCGGCAACTGGGTTGAGGACCGTGAGTTTGTGGTAAACCTGTTTCAGCAAAGCATCAGGTACAATGAAGCCTACCATGAGCTGATAGCCGCCAAAACCCAAAACTGGGAGCCCGAGCGTATTGCCATGATGGATACCCTGTTAATGAAAATGGCTATAACCGAGTTTATTAACTTCAATTCTATCCCGGTTAAGGTTACTATAAACGAGTATCTTGAAATATCAAAAGAGTTTAGCACGCCTAAGAGTAATTCATTTATAAACGGTATCTTGGACAAGATTTTAATAGAGCTTAAAGCCGAAAACAAAATCAAAAAGATAGGCCGCGGCTTAATAGAATAATATTAAAAATGAAAAAACTATTTTTAAGCTTAGTAGCAGCGGGCATGTTATTATCGGCCTGCAACAGCAGCAACGGCAGCACAGCCGATAACGCTTCAAAAGCTAATGCCGATAGCGCCGCAACCGCGGCTAACGCGCCGGTAGCTAAATTTGAAAAGGAAAGCCACGATTTCGGCAAGATCAAAGAAGGCGACAAAGTATCGTACGATTTCAAGTTTACCAATACCGGTAAATCGCCATTAATTATTACCGACGCTCGTGCTACCTGTGGCTGTACTACCCCTACCTGGCCAAAAGCACCAGTTAAACCCGGCGAAAGCGGCGTGATCAGTGTTACTTTTAACAGCGCCGGTAAAAGCGGTTTACAGGATAAACAAATCACCGTTACAGCAAACACCCAGCCCGCCGAAACCATGGTACATTTAATTGGCGAGGTTTTAAAAAAATAACAATTAATTTAAACAAATGATAGCTACTATTTTATTACAGGCTTCAAGCGGCGGCTTAGGCAGCTACGGTTCATTAGTACCAATGGTACTGATCATCGTGGTGTTTTACTTCTTTATGATCCGCCCGCAGGTTAAAAAGCAAAAAGACCAAAAAAAATACGTTGAAGAACTTAAAAAAGGCGACAGGGTTATAACTACAGCCGGTATCCACGGCCGTATCGTTGATTTAAACGAAACCACATTTTTGGTTGAGGTTGAAAACGGCAAGATCCGCTTTGATAAATCGGCCATATCGCTTGATGCATCAAAAGCATTGAATACACCGGTGGTTGAAAAGAAAGCGTAATTGAGGCGAAAGGATAAAGGTTAAAGGCGAAAGGTAGAAGCCTTAACGCGAAACCAGAAAACTTTTACTCAGATAAAATAAACAATGACGAAAGGTTAAAGGAAAAGGAATGCATGAAAGTGCTTGACCTTTCACCTTTAACCTTTCGCCTTTAACCTAAAAGATGGCAATAGTAAAATTATCGGCAACAGAACGCAGGCGGCTCTCGGTATTTTTTACCTGTTTGTCGCTGGCTATCATTGCCTGGATTTTTACTACCCTTTCTGATCCGCTTCCGTATAAGGTAAAAAAAGTTTTAACTTTTAAAAACGCTCCGCAAAGGCGGGCTTTTCATTCGCTGCAGCCCGATACTGTTGATGCTACCATACAGGGTACCGGCTGGCAAATGCTGTTCTCCAGGCTCAACAGTGATAATAAGCCACTAACTGTTGACCTCCGCTCGCTCGAAACCCGCAATTATGTGGTTATCGACAGCACGCAGCTTAAGCAGATGAATATGGGGAAAGATCCGGCTAACCGCGTTTCATCTATTGACCCGGATACGCTTTATTTTGATTTCAGTAACCGCCTTATCAAAAAGGTCCCCGTTCAGCTTACCATGGGCGTTAGCTATCAAAAGCAATTTGCCGTATCGGGTAACATAACGGTGAGGCCTGCTTATGTTACCGTGAGCGGCCCTATTGAACGCCTGAAGCAAATCACCTCGTGGAAAACAGACTCGCTTAAATTCAGTAATGTTAATGAAACCATTAATACCCGGGTTAACTTAAAGCCCAGCAATGAAGGCAACCTGAATGTTTATCCGCGCTCGGTACAGGCCATCATTCCTGTTGATGAATTTACCGAAAAAACGCTGGAGATCCCCGTGAAGTTGATCAATAACAACAACTATTACACCGTAAAAGTATTTCCGCAAAAAATTAAAGTAACTTTTACTACGTCGTTAAGCCGGTATGCTGATATTGATGAAGACCTGTTTGAGGCTGTTGCCGATCTTAATCTTTGGCGCGATAAGGGTTATACGGCCCTGCCGGTAAAACTTATCCATATGCCCCCCTTTTGTAAAATAGTAAAGATTGCCCCTGCCAATATTGACTTCTACATAAAAAAATAATGCTTAAAATAGGTTTAACCGGTAACATAGGCAGCGGCAAAACTACCGTAGCCCAGGTATTTGAATTGCTTGGCATCCCTGTTTTTTATGCCGATGACGAAGCCAAAAAAGTAATGGTTACCGACCGGCTTCTTATTGAAGGTATTAAACAAACATTTGGTCGGCAGGCCTATTTTGATGATGGCAGCCTGAACCGCAAGTATATATCGGGGATAGTTTTTAACAATAAAGCCGAACTTGAAAAGCTTAACGCCCTGGTACATCCTGCCGTGTTCAGGGCTTTTGATAGTTTTGACCAACTGCACAAGGATGCTCTTTATGTAATTCGCGAAGCGGCCATTTTATTTGAAAGCGGCTCATACAAAATGTGCGACAGGGCCATCATGATCACCGCTCCGCTTGAAACCCGCATTGCCCGTGTTATGGAACGCGACGGCATTAGCCGGGCCGACGTTGAAAGCCGCGAGGCCCGCCAGCTATCGCAGGAGGAAAAACTGAAACTGGCCAATGATGTAATTATTAACGATGGTAAACAATTGGTTATACCACAGGTAATAGCCCTGCATGAACTGTATTTATCGCTCGCTCAGCATTAATGATACTTGACGATTTTGTTTCTTTTGACGAAAAAGGGCTGTACTGCAAATACGGCGACTTT
Source organism: Mucilaginibacter sp. SG538B (assembly GCF_013376065.1). Classification (NCBI taxonomy): domain Bacteria; kingdom Pseudomonadati; phylum Bacteroidota; class Sphingobacteriia; order Sphingobacteriales; family Sphingobacteriaceae; genus Mucilaginibacter; species Mucilaginibacter sp. SG538B. The sequence goes on along the minus strand of NZ_JABMJI010000006.1, from coordinate 1,762 downwards.
TATATAGACCCCCAACAGCCGGTAAAAACGGCTGTAATATCCCATGCCCATGCCGATCATGCCATAAGTGGTAACAACAACGTTTACTGCACCCGCGCCACAGCAAGCATTATGCAGCTGCGGTATGACCGTACCGCCGCCAAAGTTTTTAACATAGCTGCCTTTAACCAGCCATTTGAAGTAGGCAGGGTTACGGTAATACTAATCCCGGCAGGGCATATGCTTGGTTCGGCACAAATACTGATGGAGTATGAAGGCGCAAGGTATTTATACACCGGCGACTACAAGCTACAGCCCGATGCCACCTGCGAACCTATTGAATGGGTGACAACCGATGTGCTGATCACCGAAAGCACCTTCGCCAATCCGGCTGTTATTCACCCGGATCCGGTGAGCGAGATCCGTAAGATCAACGATATTAAAAGCAATATTTTACTTGGTGCGTACGCGCTCGGTAAAAGTCAGCGGCTGATCAACCTCATTACCGAACATGCGCCGCAAAAAAAGATCCTGGTACATCATAAAATAATGCCCATCAATGCTATTTATGAAAAGATGGGCTTCCCTCCCGGCAAATACCAGATTTACGGGCGCAAGCTGATGAAGGTGCAGGATGAGTTTGTTTACATTGTGCCGCCATTTACTTTCGACAGTTATATCCGCGCTACAGGTGTGAAACGCCTCTTTGCTTCGGGATGGAAAAACCTGCAGGTTAATAACCAGGATACCCTTTTTATATCCGACCATGTGGACTGGAACGATATCCTGCAAACCATCGCCAACACCAAACCCAAACAGGTGTGGACACTTCACGGTAAGGGCGAACATCTGAAAGCTTACTTTAAAGATGATATCTTTGTAAAAATTCTGAACTGATGTTGCAGGAAGGCATTGATTATTATATCAACGAAGACGGCAATTTCGTTTTTACCGAAGCCTACCATTTAAAGCGGGGCTATTGCTGTAAAAACAAGTGCCTGCATTGCCCCTGGGGTTATGGCAAGGTAAAATTGTTTGGAAATGACACTGAATCAAGCGATAGCGTTAAATAAATCAATGTTAAATTAAAAATAATTAAACATATTTGCATCCCATTCATTACTATTACTATGCGAATAGAAGACGAAATACAAAGTACCAATTTTGAAGACAACTACCACAAAGTGGCCATTAACGTGGCATACACGCAAGGTTGGCTGGCTAACTATTTTCGTTGTCATTTTGAAAAACATAATATTACCCAGCAGCAGTTCAATATCCTGCGGATCCTGCGCGGCCAATACCCCAAACCGGCTACTATAAATTTATTGAAGGAAAGGATGATCGATAAAATGTCGGATGCATCGCGCATTGTTGACCGCCTTGTTCAAAAAGGACTGGTATCACGCTGCACCAATAATAAAGACAGGCGCGCCGTAGATATCCGCATTAGCGAAGAAGGCCTTGCAACACTTTCAAAAATGGACGCCGAGTTTAAAACAAAAGAGATCCTGAGCAATAACCTCACCGAAGATGAAGCCGCAACCCTAAGCGATTTATTGGACAAAATGCGGGGATAGTTTTTTGCCAGGGTGATTGATTTGAGACGAAAGGGAAAAGGTTAAAGGCGAAAGGTTTATTGCCTTGATTGTAGTAATCAAAAAAATGTCATTTCGACAGAGCACCGGAAGGAATGAGCGCCCGAGCGAAAGAGAAATCTTATGCGCCATATATCTCACAGCAAGGTGTATAAGATCGTATGCATGAAACAGTTAAAGAAGAG